>NZ_AUFE01000020.1 GCF_000426345.1 Cupriavidus phytohabitans
AGAGCTGGACAAGTGGATGCGTCACCGGCTGCGAGCCATCCAGCTCAAGCACTGGCGCCGTGGTCGGGTCATTTACCGAGAGTTGCGTGCCCTGGGTGCTACAGCTGACGCCGCCAGGCAAGTAGCGGCGAGTGGCCGGTGCTGGTGGCGCAACAGCGGGGACTCGCTGAACCGAGTCCTGACCATCGCCTACTTCGATCAGTTGGGCATGCCCCGCCTCACTTAACCTCAACCTCTCGAACCGCCCGGTGCGGACCCGCATGCCGGGTGGTGTGGCAGGGGCGCAGCCAGTGCGGCTGCCCCCTATGCCGATTGCTCTTGCGCGACGGCTTTGCGTGCGCAGCCGGGCACGTTATGCTAGCGGGCAACGTGCCCGGGCTGGCGTGCGGTGCCGCGCCGGCGCAAAGCAATCCTCGGACAGGAGCGTCTATGGCAGCGCTTGCAGCATGGTGGCGGCAAATCGCAATCCTGTGGACGCTGGCGCTGCCGTGCCTGCCGGCATGGGCGGCCACGCTGGCAACGGCACCAGCACCCGCACCAGCGCCGGTACCGATCGCCGTGCCCAGCGGCGAAGTCGCGGAACTGAGGCTGATGGACCGTCCCATCGCCATGCTGCGCGCAGCAATCGGCGGTGCGACACCGGCCATGCGCGTAGCGCGCGCCCAGCAGTTGTTCGACGGTCTTACCGAAGCCGAACTGGCCCAGCCGGTCGGGCAGCTCAGCGGCACCCTCGGTGATGCGCCGATGATCGCCTTCCGGCTCGGCGACCGGCTGCTGTTCGCCCTGGCCGTGCAAGACCTTTCCCCGGAAGACAACCTCACGCTGGAGGCTGCCGGCGCGCAGGCCGCGGCGGCGCTGCGCCAGGCCATTGCCGCGCGGCGCGCGCACCTGCACTGGCCCACCCTGATGCGCGGGGCCGCGCTGAGCCTGCTCGGCCTGGGCGTGCTGGCTACGCTGGCCTGGGGCGTCTCGCGCGCCAGCGTGACGCTGCGCACGCGCCTGCGCACGGCATTGCAGCGCCACGTGGCGCTGCACCTTGAGCGCCGGGCCGGCCAGTTCGACTGGACCGGCACGCTCTACCAGTTGGTGGCGCGCCTGGTGCAGATCGTTGCCGTCGGCGTGGTGCTGGTGCTGGCCTTTGCCTGGCTGGAGTTCGCGCTCGAACAGTTTCCGCTGACGCAGCCGATGGGCGACCGCATGGGCGTGTTCATCCTCCACCTGCTGTCGGGCATTGCCTTGTCGATGGTGGGGGCGGTGCCAGGGCTGGTGACGGTGGTGGTGATCCTGCTGATCACGCGCGCGGTGCAGCGGCTGGTATCGAATATCTTCAAGGCGGTGCAGAAAGGCCAGATCTCGGTGCCCGGACTGCATGCCGAGACCGCCGGCGCCACGCGGCGCCTGGCCGCGGCGTTGATCTGGGTGCTGGGCTTCACCTTCGCCTACCCGTATATCCCGGGCTCGGAAAGCGATGTGTTCAAGGGCCTGTCGGTGCTGCTCGGCTTTATGGTGACGCTGGGCTCGGCCAATGTGGTCAACCAGCTGATGAGCGGCATGGTGGTGGTGTACTCGCGCGCGCTGCGGCGTGGGGACATGGTATGTATCGGCGATACCGTCGGCACGGTGGCCTCGCTCGACGCGCTGTCGGTCAAGGTCATCAACCTGCGCAACGAAGAAGTGACGCTGCCGAACGCGGTGGTGGTCGGCAGCGCGATCCACAACTACACGCGGCACGGCAGCGTGCGCGATGCCGGCACGAAAGAGGGCTGGCAGGCCGCGATGATTTCGACCTCGGTCACCATCGGCTACGACACGCCCTGGCGGCAGGTCCATGCCATGCTGCTGGCTGCGGCCGCGCAGGCCGGACACGTGGCGGCGTCGCCGACGCCGTTCGTCCTGCAGCGTGGCTTGTCGGATTTCTACGTCGAGTATGAACTGTTTGCCGCGCTCGATGATCCGCGCAATCGCTTCTATGCGCTATCCGCGCTCCACGCGGCGATCCAGGACCAGTTCAATACGCACGGCGTGCAGATCATGTCGCCGCACTTCATGGCGCAGCCGGAGAAGACGGTCTACGTGCCAGAGGCCAAGTGGTTCGAACAGCCCGGCAGCGCTCAGATCGATCCGGCCGCGCGGCCACACCGGGCACCGTCGCGCGCCGCATGAGCACGGCCGGTGCACAGGTCGTACGCGCAGCGGGGCGCCTGCCTCAGCCGTCGACGTGGCGGGCCTTCCATTGCCCGCTGGGCTGCTTGCAGAACCAGCCTTTCCAGTGTTCCTGCGAGCTGCCGCGCTTGAGCTCCGACTCGAGCCGCCGGCACTGCTGGCCCTTGTCGGTCTTGCTTTCAACCGGGGTGATGGTGCCATCGACTTGCGGGCGCCGGCCGTTGGCCGGATAGGTCCAAGTCACCGACTGGCCATCCGCGGTATCGTTCAGGGCCTTGCGCACCGATTGCGACAGCGAGGCACCTTCCTTCTCGTTGAGCGTGCCGATGATGGATCCGCTCAGGTAGTTGTCGAAGTACGCGTGGGCCGGCGCGGCCATGGCGAGCATCAGCGTGGAGCCGAGCACGCCGGCGAGGGCGGCGCGAGTGGCGGCGCGGATGGCAGGGCGGAACGGGCGGTCTGTTTGCCGAGGCAGCATGGCGATTCCTTTGGCTTCGTGTTGGCGTGCCGCGAGCCGAGGGAAGGCATTGCGCGGGCAAGCCGGATGGGTCGTTTGGGTGGCATTGTAAGCGCAATGCCGGGCTGGCGACGACCACTTTGCCGCATTGCGGCGGCGCCGGCGCGGTTGACACCGGCGTAGCGCTGACCTAGCGTTGATTGCTGCCCCAACGCTTGCCATCCCTTGTTCCGCAGCGGCTGTCGGCGGTGCACGCCGCAAGGCAAGCGCCTTTCCCCCGAGAGGAGATCCCATGAAGCTGCGCTACCTCATCCTCGGCCTGGCCGGTGCGTGTGCGTTCGGCACACTGCATGCCCAGACCGGCAAGGCCGACAAGTTCAACCCCTATACCGACGGCGCCAGGCAGGACAAATTCAGCACGTACACCGATGGGGCCAAGCAGGACAAGTTCAGTCCCTATTCTGATGGCGCAAAAAGCGACAACGTGACCTCGCTCAACCCCGGTGCGCGGCCTGATCAGATGGAACCGATCCAGGGCGGAGCGCAGAAGTCGTTCGATTCATTCAGCCAGGGCGGCATGAAGAGCGGCAAGTTCGATCCCTATAGCGAAGGCGCGAAAAAGTAACGCTGTATTAAAAGTGTCGAGTGCGGGGTGCCGGCTGGCACCCCGCCCATCACGCTGGTCGGAGGTCCGGCGAGCTTGGCGCTCGCCTGCGCTGCGCCGGTGTGACCCGAACGCCCGCAAAGCCTTGCCCGGAGCGGCTTTCGGGCAACCTCACCAACATTTTGTTGCAAACCTTGCGTGATCGAAACGTGACTTCCGCGTCTCGAATTGTTATGGTTTATTGCGCATCGCAACAAACCGGATACAGCGCCCCACCGGCCCCGAGACCCGTGTTAAGGCCACGCCAGTTTGGCCGGGCCCGTCTCTTGCTGTGTCGTGTCTTGCTGCACCGCCTGCAAGGCTCTTCGTCCCGACCGCCGATGCCGGTCACCCCGTTTTAACTGTTCCCCTGGCATACATGTCACAGATCGCCACGCTACGTTTATCCGCATTGTTTACCGTGCCTGCCCGTCGCCGCAGCGCGCGCGCCGGCGTACGGATCGCGGCATGGCTGGGCGGCGGCGTCCTCGCACTGTGCGCCATGACGGCGCAGGCGTTCGACTTCGATACCGTCGCCGCGCGTGCCAGGCAGCTCGCAGCATCGCCATACAAGGCACCGCAGCAGACCCTGCCGCGCGAACTGCGCGAACTTTCGTACGAGCGCTACCGCGAGATCGAATACAAGCCCGAGCGTTTCGCCTGGCGCGGCACGCGCTCGCCGTTCGAACTGTCGTTCTTCCATGAGGGCATGGTGTTCGACCAGCCGGTGCGCATCCATGAAGTGGTGGGCAACAGCGTGCGTGAATTCCGCTTCGATCCCGCCGCATTCAACTACGGGCCGCACAAGGTCGACGCCGCCAAGCTCAAGGGCCTGGGTTTCGCCGGCTTCCGCATCCTGTATCCGCTGAACCAGGGCAAGCGCAAGGACGAACTCGCGTCGTTCCTGGGTGCCAGCTATTTCCGCGCGCTCGGCAAGGACCAGTGGTACGGCCTGTCGGCGCGTGGCCTGGCGGTGGACACCGCGCTCAATTCCGGCGAGGAATTCCCGCGCTTCGTTGAATACTGGATCGAGCGGCCTGGTCCCAATGCCAAGGAGCTTATCGTCTACGCACTGATGGATTCGCGCCGCATGAGCGGCGCCTACCGCTTCACCATCAAGCCGGGCACCGAGACCGCCATGGAGGTCAAGTCGCGCCTGTTCCTGCGCGAGAACGTGACCAAGCTGGGCCTGGCGCCGCTGACCAGCATGTATCTGTTTGGCGAGAACCAGCCGGCGCCGGCGCGGGATTTCCGCCCCGAGGTGCATGATTCGGACGGCCTGTCGATCCACCTGGGTACCGGCGAATGGGTCTGGCGCCCGCTGGTCAATCCCAAGCGCCTGCTGGTGACGTCCTTCGCGGCGACCAACCCGCAGGGCTTCGGGCTGATGCAGCGCGACCGCAGCTTCAACAACTACCAGGAACTGGGCGCATGGTATGAGCGCCGCCCGAGCGGCTGGGTGCAGCCGCGCGGCAACTGGGGCTCGGGCCGGGTCGAGCTGGTGCAGATCCCGACGCCGGACGAGACCAACGACAACATCGTCGCGTACTGGGTGCCGGACAACCCGCCCAGGCCGAAGCAGCCCTTCGACTACGAGTACCGGTTGCTGTGGCAGAAGGACGGCGAACAACTGCCGCCGCTGTCGTGGGTGAGCCAGACCCGGCTGGGCCAGGGCCAGTCGGCCAGCAAGGAGGACACGAGCTTTTCGCTGGTGGTGGACTTCGAAGGCCCGGGCTTTCGCAAGCTGCCCGCGGACGTTCGCATCGACCCGGTGGTTTCGGCCGATGCCAACGGTGAACTGCTGAAGACGTCGGTGCAGCGCAATGAGGCGACCGGCGGCTGGCGCATGACCATGGTGATGCGCCGCAAGGATGAAACCAAGCCGGTAGAGTTGCGCGGCTATCTTCGCAACGGCAATACAACCCTATCCGAGACGTGGAGCTACATCTTACCCCCAGGCTAAAGCAGCGGCCGGCCCAGGCAGCGGCATGCGAGCGCTATGTCGACCGCCTGCCCATATCGCCTGAAATCCGCAGCGAACTGCTGGCCGACATGCCCGGCGCGGCCGCGGCGCCGGTGGCGTCGCTGGCGCCGCTGAGTACGGCCAGCCCTGTCATGCCGGTCGGCGGCGACGGCCGCGATGCACAGGAGGCGATCTCGCGCCTGCAGTCGCGCCTTGCCGCCAAGGACACGCCCGCCGCGCAGGGCGGCAGCGCCTACGCCTCGGTCGGCCGCCGTTTCACCATCGCTTACGGCAACCCGCAGATCGGCGGCGAGCCGCTGCTGCAGCGGCGCGAAGACGGCACCGTCAAGGTCGACACCGGCCCCGAGCCCGAGCGCAGCTCGATGGTGCCGCGCCAGTGGCCGCCGCATATCGTCACCGGCTGGCTGCGCAATACCTGGCGCCGCATGCTGGGCCGTCCGCCCGTGCCCGAGACCTGGGACACGCTCCACGACGGTCCCGATGCCGAAGGCAAGTGGCATCCGGCCGGTTCGCACCGGCGCTGGGTCCTGCTTGGCCTGGTCCTGGTCCAGACCGTGCTGGCCACCTACTTCATGACCAGCGTGCTGCCATACCACGGAGTCGATCCGCTCGAGATCGCGATCCTGGGCCTGTTCGCCATCCTGTTCTCGTGGGTGTCGGCGGGCTTCTGGACCGCGATGATGGGCTTCCTCGTGCTCGCCAAGGGCGGCGACCGGCATCTGATTTCGCGCTCCGCCGCACCCGAGGGGCCGCTCGCGCCCGAGGCGCGCACCGCGATCATCATGCCGATCTGCAATGAGGACGTGACGCGGGTGTTCGCGGGGCTGCGCGCGACCTATGAATCGCTGGCGCGCACCAGCCATCTGTCCAATTTCGACTTCATCGTGCTGTCCGACAGCGGCAACCCGGACCTGCGCACCGCCGAGCATGACGCGTGGATGGAACTGTGCCGCGCGGTCGGCGGCTTCGGCCGTATCTTCTATCGCTGGCGCCGCCACCGCGTCAAGCGCAAGACCGGCAACGTCGCCGACTTTTGCCGCCGCTGGGGCAGCAAGTACCGCTACATGGTGGTGCTCGATGCCGACAGCGTGATGAGCGGCGACTGCCTGGCCACGCTGGTGCGGCTGATGGAGGCCAACCCCGGCGCCGGCATCATCCAGACCGCGCCGCTGGCCGTGGGCCGCGAGACGCTGTATGCGCGCGTGCAGCAGTTCGCCACGCGCGTGTACGGGCCGCTGTTCACCGCGGGCCTGCACTACTGGCAGCTGGGCGAATCGCACTACTGGGGCCACAACGCCATCATCCGCGTCAAGCCGTTCATCGAGCATTGCGCGCTGGCTCCGCTGCCGGGGCGCGGTCCTCTGTCCGGCGAGATCCTGTCGCACGACTTCGTCGAAGCCGCGCTGATGCGCCGGGCCGGCTGGGGCGTGTGGATTGCCTACGACCTCGAAGGCTCGTACGAAGAGCTGCCGCCGAACCTGCTCGACGAGGTCAAGCGCGACCGCCGCTGGTGCCAGGGCAATCTGATGAATTTCCGGCTCTGGCTCAAGCAGGGCTTCCACGTGGTGCATCGCGCGGTGTTCCTGACCGGCATCATGGCCTACCTGTCGGCGCCGCTGTGGCTGTTGTTCCTGCTCTTGTCCACGGCGATGCTGGCCAAGCATGCGCTGGTGCCGCCGGAGTATTTCACGCAGCAATACCAGTTGTTCCCGACCTGGCCCGAGTGGCATCCGGAGAAGGCGCTGGCGCTGTTCTCGGCGACCGCCACGCTGCTGTTCCTGCCCAAGCTGGCCAGCGTGGTGCTGCTGATGAAGCAGGCGCGGCGCTACGGCGGCGCGGTGCAGCTGTTTGCCAGCATGCTGATCGAGGTGCTGCTGTCAGCGCTGCTGGCACCGACGCGGATGCTGTTCCATACCAAGTTCGTGATCGCCGCCTACAGCGGCTGGGGCATCTCGTGGAAATCGCCGCCGCGCGAAGACGCCGAGACCACCTGGGGCGAGGCGTTTCGCCGCCATGGCTGGCATACCGCGTTGGGGCTTGCGTGGGGCGGGCTGGTCTACTGGCTGAACCCGTCTTACGTGCTGTGGCTGCTGCCGATTGTCGGGTCGCTGGCATTGTCGATCCCGTTGTCGGTGATGCTGTCGCGCGTGTCGCTGGGCCGTGCCTCGCGCAATGCGGGCCTGTTCATGATCCCGGAAGAAACGCTGGTGCCGCGCGAGATCGTCGAGACGCAGCAGCATGTCGAGAACGCCGCGGACACGCCTGACTTTGTCGATGCGGTGGTGGACCCGGTCACCAATGCGCTGATGTGCGCGACCGCGACGGCGCGCCTGGTGCAGCCCGAAGCGGCACGCCGGCGCCACGAAACGCTGGTCGAGCATGCGCTGACCCATGGTCCGCGCGCGTTGACGCCGGCGCAGAAGCACCTGCTGCTGGACAACCCGTTCGCGCTGGCCCGGCTGCATGAGCTGGTGTGGGGTTCGCCGCTGGCCGATGCCGGCTGGAAGGACACGCGTTTGCTGGTGCGCAGGGCGGCCAACGTGCTGCCGTTGCGGCCGCGCGCGGCGTGACGGTGGTGGCTATTGTCTCCCCTCTATGGGAGAGGGAGTAAACCTACAGCCTTTGACAAGTCTGCGAAACAAAGCTGCGGCCCGCTAGATGCGGGCCGTTTTCATTTTGCGCAGGGCACCGGCGCCAGCTACCCCATTTGCAACCGATTCTTGTTTCCTGCTTGCTTCAGCGCAGCGCCGACGTGCAGATCGGCGCGTTGATGTAGACATCGCCGATGCGGCGCTCGCCGCGGTCCTTGCGGGTCATGTAGCGGAACATCAGGCTGACGCCGAGCTTGGTCAGGATCTCCACGTCGCGGTTGGCGCAGATATTGCGTTGCAACGGCGCGGCATAGTTGACCTCGAAGCTGGCGAGGTCCAGCATCGGCCCGCGGTAATTGGTCAACTCCAGCTGGAACAGCACGTGCTTGCCGGGCACCGACTGGCAGCGGCGCAGCCGCGTCTCGCCGTCGATTTCGATTGGCAGGGCATCGTTGAGCTGGCGGCAGGCGCGCGCCAGTACGCTGTCGGGACGAGTGGTGTTGCGCAACAGTTCCGGCACGCCGGCGGCGCCGGTATTCTGGCCCGTGGCAGCCCCCTTGAGCATGCGCGACAGGGCTTCGGCTTCGTCGACCGTGGGAGCCGGCGCCGACGCCGGGGCGGCATTGCGCGCCGGCACCGGCGCCGCTTGCAGAGGCAGAGGCAACAGCAGCGCGGCCACCCATGCAAGGATGGCCAGGCCAGGCGAAGCGGAAATCGGCGTGTGTCGTGTTCTCATGCAGGCTAACGTTGCCGGGAGCGGTACTGTCGTCCGTCTCTGCGTGGCCGGCGGCGCATGTCACGCGACACTCACGCCGACAGGCTCGCATTGTACCCTCGACCCTGCCAGGCGTGAAAGGCGCGCCACACTTGCCATCCTGGTCTGCGTCAGCCCAATGCGCGCCATGCATGCCGGGCTGCTGCTCGCCTGAGCACTATCTGGCAAGTTTGCCAAACCTGCCAACGTCATCGAACCCGACCTTGGCAGGGCAATATTCCTGAACGAGTGTTTCAAACCTGCGCAACCCACTGCGGCATCGCTTTCGTTATGCTGTGCAACAATTGCACCTTTCCACAGGTTGCTCCCGCACCCCGGCATTGCCCGCGGCGGTGCGCGCCGCGCAACCCTGTGCACCGGATCTCTTCCATGTCCCGTTCCCCGAGCGCTGCCTCGACCGCGCGCTTTCCTGCCTGGCTCTTGATTTGCGGCTCGCTGATGGCGATCGCGCCGCTGTCGATCGACATGTACCTGCCAAGCTTTCCCGCGCTGGCAGGCGATCTTGGCGTCGATATCGGCCAGGTACAGCTGACCCTCGGCGCGTTCCTGGTCGGCCTTGCCCTGGGGCAGGCGTTCTACGGGCCGTTCAGCGACCGCTTTGGCCGCAAGCCGCCGCTGTACCTGGGACTGGCAGTCTATGTGGTTGCGGCGATCGGATGTGCACTGGCGCGCAGTGCCGAGACGCTGATGCTGTGGCGCTTCCTGCAGGCGCTGGGCGGTTGCGCCGGCATGGTGATGGCGCGCGCCGTGATTCGCGACCGGCTCGAGGCCCATGAGTCGGCGCGCGCGTTTTCGTCTCTGATGCTGGTGATGGGGCTGGCACCGATCCTTGCGCCCGTCATCGGCGGCGCGATCCTGACTGCGGCCGGCTGGCGGGCGATTTTCTGGGTGCTGGCGGCGGCCGGCCTGGCCATCCTGCTGCTGGTGCACTGGCGCATGGAGGAGTCTCTGGACCGGCGCCGGGCGGCACCGCTGCGGCCTGGCACCGTTGCCAGGAGCTATGGCGAACTGCTGCGCGACCGGGAATTCGTCGGCTACTCGCTGTCGGCCGGTTTCGGGTCGGCGGGGATGTTCGCGTATATCTCGGGTTCTCCGTTCGTGCTGATCGAGCTGCACGGCATTGCGCCGTCGCACTATGGCTTCGTGTTCGGCGCCAATGCGCTCGGCCTGATCCTCATGTCGCAGCTCAACAGCCGGCTGGTGCACGGCCGTACGCTCGACAGTGTCCTGGGACAGGCGCTGCTGGCGGCTTGCGCCGCCGGCGTGGTGCTGGCCGTGGCGGCGCTGGCTGGACGGGCGACGCTGCCGATGCTGCTGGCGGCGTTCTTCGTCTTTATCGGTGCGCTGGGCTGCGTCACGCCCAATGCTTCCGCGCTGGCGCTGGCGCACCAGGGGCATCGCGCCGGCACGGCTTCGGCACTGATGGGTACGCTGCAGTTTTCGCTGGGCACGCTTGGCGGCGCGGCCGTCAGCGTATGGCGCGACGGCACCGCGCTGCCGCTGGCCGTGGTGATGGCGCTATGCGGCGCTGGCGCGGTGCTGATGCGTTACTACGGCCGCTCCGGCGCTGGCCGGGCGGCTGCCTGACGATTCAGGCGGCGGCCTGCTGCAAGGCCGCGGCCTGCTGTACCACCACCATGTGTGCCGGCATGGGTGCGGCATAGCCGGCCTGGCCGAAGCACTCGCGGATGATGCGGTTGGTGTCGAAGTAGACCTGCCAGTAATTGTCGTTGTGGCAATACGGGCGTACCGCCAGCACCGGCCCGACCAGCGTGAACTCCAGGATCTCCACGTCGACTGCGGGTTCCGGCAGCACGTTCGGGATCTGCGCGATGCGCGACTTGAGCAGCGCCACCGCATCGGCCACGTCGGTGCTGGCAGCGAGCTGCGCCTTCAGTTCCACGCGCCGGAACGGGTTGGCGGTGAAGTTCTGGATGGTGTCGCTGAAGATCTTGTTGTTGCCGATCACGGTCTGCACGTTGTCCGGCGTGTCGAGCGTGGTGGCGAACAGCCCGATCTCGCGCACCGTGCCGGTGACGCCGCCGACGGTAACGAAGTCTCCCACCTTGAACGGCCGCAGTACCACCAGGAAGGCGCCCGCCGCGAAATTCGACATCAGTCCCGACCACGCCATGCCGATGGCCACGCCGGCCGCGGCAATCAACGCGGCAAAGGTAGTGGTCTGGATGCCGAAGTAGCCGAGGATGCCGATCACCAGCACTACGTTCAGCGTGACCGTGACGATCGACCCCACATAGCGCAGCAGCGTCGGGTCGACCTTCTGTTTGGTGAGCGCATTCTGCACCATTCGTACCACAAAATGGATCAGCCATCGGCCGATGACCCAGAACGCTAGCGCTGCCAGTATCTTGACCCCGAACTGCGTCGCATAGGCGACCACCAGGGTCTTGAGGTTGTCGAAAGTCGTGGCATCCATCGGCGTGTCCTCTCGGTTTGGGTGAGTGGTGCAAGCCCTGCGCGCTGACGCGGCGCAATACGTGGGCACGGCAATTATTGGAATGCCGTGCGTGGAACTGCAAGCAAATAATTGTCAAGACAAGCGGGCCGGCAGGCCAGCTTGTCCAGGCCCCTCCGGGCGGCGCATCCGCCTTACCAGTTGGTTTCGCGCTCCGGCGTGGCGGAGATGCGGTGCAGCGTCAGGTCGGCGCCGTTGAATTCGCCTTCGGCATCGAGCCGGATGCCGACCAGCTTCTTGAGCGCACCGTATACCAGCGTGCCGCCCACCAGCGCCACCACGATCCCCAGCGCCGTCCCGATCAGCTGCGCGCCGAGCGACACGCCGCCCAGCCCGCCCAGGGCCCTGGCCCCGAAGATGCCAGCGGCGATGCCGCCCCAGGCGCCGCACAG
This sequence comes from Cupriavidus phytohabitans, assembly GCF_000426345.1. GTDB lineage: Bacteria > Pseudomonadota > Gammaproteobacteria > Burkholderiales > Burkholderiaceae > Cupriavidus. The sequence continues at coordinate 11,482 of NZ_AUFE01000020.1, forward strand.
CCCGTGCAGCGGCCAGACGCCCAGCACATCGTCGATGTGCCACCGGTTCTGCGCCAGCGTAAACATATAGACGAAGAGGGCGCCCGCAATGCCCCCAGTGATCAGCGCACCCAGCGGGTGCATCAGGTCCGAGCCGGCGCATACCGCCACCAGCCCCGCCAGCGGGCCGTTGTAGGCAAAGCCCGGATCATTGCGCCCGGCGGCCCAGGCCGCCAGCGTGCCGCCGGCCATCGCCATCAGCGAATTGATCGCGACCAGGCCGCTGATCTTGTCGACGGTCTGCGCGCTCATCACGTTGAAGCCGAACCAGCCTACCGCCAGGATCCACGCGCCCAGCGCGAGGAACGGGATATTGGAGGGCGGATGGGCGCTGATGCGCCCGTCCTTCTGGTAGCGCCCGCGCCGCGCGCCGAGCAGCAGCACCGCCGGCAGCGCGATCCAGCCGCCCAGCGCATGCACCACCACTGAGCCGGCAAAGTCATGGAAGGGCGCACCGGCAACCTGCGTGATCCAGTCCTGGACCCCATAACGCTGGTTCCACGCAATCCCTTCGAAGAACGGATAGACAAAACCGACCAGCACGAATGTCGCCACCAGTTGCGGATTGAAGCGCGAACGTTCGGCAATACCGCCCGAGATAATCGCCGGAATGGCGGCGGCAAAAGTCGCCAGGAAAAAGAACTTGACCAGGTCGTACCCGCTTTTGTGGGCCAGCGTTTCTGCCCCGGACATGAATTGCACGCCGTAGGCAATGGTGTAACCGATAAAGAAATAGGCAATCGTGGAAACTGCGAAATCCACCAGAATCTTTACCAGTGCATTGACCTGGTTTTTCTTGCGCACCGTGCCCAGCTCGAGGAAAGCAAAGCCGGCGTGCATGGCCAGCACCATGATGGCGCCAAGCAGGATAAACATGGCGTCGGTGCCGGTCTTCCAGTTGTCCATAGTGACCTCATGCTCAAAATGGGCGCATGTGAATGCAAAAAGCATTCCAGTTTCGGCTACATCCTGGTGCCGGCTGCACCGGAGTGGGCAAAATCCGCACCGGAATGCCGCGCGCAGGGAACCGGGCACGCAGGACGCCGGGAGGCAGGCGCCACTGGTTGTGCCGGAAATGCGCCAGAATGGCGCGTCGCCGGCATGCCAGGATGACCCGTTATGGTGCGGCGCCCCAATTCCGGGCATTTGTCCCGTCCGGTCCATGCCGGCGACGCCTTGCGGCACAACGCCGCAGCCAGGCAAATCCGGTTCGTGACAAGCGCCAAAAGAGCGGGAAATTGCCCGCTAACCGGCCTCAAGCAAGGATTTGCGGGTTTTTTCGTTGCATTGGTGCCACTGGGGATTGCTCAACGCACAAGGGGCAGATTAGACTGCGCCGATCGATGTTTTGCCGCCAGGCAGGCACATCGGTGACGACGACCAACAAGGGAAATCAGCCATGAATAAAGGTGAACTGGTATCGGCCATCGCCACGGAAGCAGAACTGAGCAACGCCGCCGCCGAGCGCGCGCTCAACGCGGCGCTGGACAGTATCAAGAAGGCAGTGGCAAAGGGTGATTCGGTCACGCTGGTAGGTTTTGGCAGCTTCAGCGCCGGCAAGCGCGCAGCCCGCACCGGACGCAATCCGCGCACCGGCGAAACCATCAAGATCCCGGCCGCCAAGACGGTCAAGTTTTCCGCCGGACAGGGTTTCAAGGACGCGGTGAACAAGAAGAAGTAAGCAGTTTGCGTCCACAGCGTGAAAGGCGGCCAGGCAGGCCGCTTTTTTGTTTGGGTGCCGTGCCGCGATGACCGGCAACGGCGGGGCCGATCCGGGTTAAACTGCCGGCGCCCGGATGCCGACCAGCCGGCCCGGGCGACCGCCCCCGCAATCCAGACCCTCCGCATCATGAACGACCAGTCCCACCAGCTTTCCATGACCGTGCTGATGACGCCGGACATGGCCAATTTCTCCGGCAACGTCCACGGCGGCACCATCCTGAAGTATCTGGACATGGTCGCCTATGCCTGCGCCAGCCGCTACGCCGGACGCTACGTGGTGACGCTGTCGGTGGACCAGGTGGTGTTCCGCCAGCCGATCCACGTGGGCGAGCTGGTAACCTTCCTGGCCTCGGTCAACTTTACCGGGCGCAGCTCGATGGAGATCGGCATCAAGGTCGTGACCGAGAATATCCGCAGCAAGCTGGTGCGCCATACCAATAGCTGCTACTTCACCATGGTGGCGGTCGATGACAACGGCGCCCCGGCCGAGGTGCCGCCGCTCGAGCCGCGCGACGAGGTCGAGCGCCAGCGCTTCGCCGCCGCCCAGCAGCGCCGTGCACTGCGCCAGGAAATGGAAAAGCGCCACGGCGACATCAAGTCGTCGGTGACCTGACACGTTGCCTACCGCCATGATGAAGCGATCCTGCACGATCCTGGTCCTGGCCGCCTGCGCGGCGGCCACGGGCGGCGCGCATGCCGAAGAGATCGGCAGCGTCAGCACCAATTTCCGCGTGACCGGCTCCGACAAGGTCGTGATCGAAGCCTATGACGACCCGCAGGTCGACGGCATTACCTGCTACGTGTCGCGGGCCCGCACCGGCGGCATCAAGGGCCAGCTGGGCATGGCGGAAGACCCGCCGGAAGCCTCGATCGCGTGCCGGCAGGTGGGAACCATTGCCTTCAAGGGGCCGCTGAAGCAGCAGGACCATGTCTTTTCCGAGCGCATGTCGGTGCTCTTCAAGACCCTGCATGTGGTGCGCGCGGTCGATCGCAAGCGCAATACGCTGGTCTACCTGACCTATTCGGACCGCATCGTCAGCGGCAGCCCGCAGAACAGCGTGACCGCCGTGCCGGTGCCGGCCGGCACGGCGATTCCCGTCAAGTAAGCGCTGGCGGCCCGATCACGGCGCCAGCGCCGCGGCTTCGGCCTGGCAATCACCCGGCGCTCGGGCGCCGGCGACGCGTGCGGCGGCCACTTCGCGGCGCGCCTGCTCAAGGTCTGCGCGGAAGGTCGGGTCGGCATGCAGGCGCGCCACGGTCGCGGCGGCCATCATGCGGCCTTCGTTGACGTCGCTCTGCCAGTGCACGTTGCACACCACCCGGCTCTGGCCGAAGGTGCGCCCGCGCGCCAGGATGGCGTCCGCGCGGGCGGGTTCCACCTCGGCCAGGATCAGCGCCCAGGCCCAGCCGATGGCGCTGTGGCCCGACGGGTAGGACCCGTCTTTCTCCAGCTTGGGGGCTTCGTCTGGCGTGCACATCGCGGTCTTGTTGGCGACGAATGGCCGCGTGCGCTTGTAGCGGTCCTTGGCGCCATAGGTGGACAGGCCGGCATCGACCAGGCTGCGGCGCAGCAAAATATTCAGGTAGGGCGTGTCCCTGGCGCTGACCGGCACCCCCAGCGCACATGAAAACGCGCTGGCCGCCTGCGGGAACGTGAGTACGGCGTCGGTGGCGGCAACCTGCCAGCGAGGCGAGCCGCGCAGCGTGCCGGCCTGGCGCGCGGCATCGTCATCCAGCGCCTGCGCGGGCGAGCCCTGTGCCGGTGGGGCGGGCAACAGCTTCAGGCTGTCCGGGCGCGCATCGGCCGGCAGGTAGCCGGCCGGCACGCCCGGGCGGAATTCCGGCACCGCGGACAGGTTGGTGCCGCCGGCCGCGCAGCCGGCCAGCAGCGCGGCTGCCGCGGCTGCTGCGACAGCGGCGCCAAGGCGCAAGGGATTGGACAGGGTTCGATTCCGCTTTGCTAGGTCCGTCAATTCTTGTTCCTTGTTGAGATGGTTTGCCGCCGGCTGGTCAGGCTGCCGGGTCGAACAGCTTGCGCAGGTTCGACTTGAGGATCTTGCCATTGGCATTGCGCGGCAGCATCTCCTGGTACAGCAGGATGCGCACCGGCACCTTGAACGCCGCCAGCCGCTCGCGCACGAAATCCTGCAGTTCGGCCTCGGTTGCCTGCATGCCTGGCTTCAGGCTGACCACGGCGGTCGGTTCCTCGCCCAGCGTCTTGTGCGCGATGCCGACCACCGCCGCGTCCATCACCGCCGGATGTTCGTACAGCGTGCTTTCCACCTCGATGCAGTAGATGTTCTCGCCGCCGCGGATCAGCATGTCCTTCATGCGGTCAACGATATAGACATAGCCTTCCTCGTCCAGCCGCGCGATGTCGCCGGTGCGCAGCCAGCCGTCGACAAAGGTCTGCGCCGTGGCTTCGGGCTTGTTCCAGTAGCCGCGCACGACGTTGGCGCCGCGTACCAGCAGTTCGCCGGTCTCGCCCGGCGGCAGCGCCTGGCCCCGTCCGTCGACCACTTTCATTTCGCCGACCGGCAGCGCCGGACCGCTGCTGTCGGGGCGCAGCACGTATTCCTCGGCGCTGTGGCTGGTGAAGGTCGACGAGGTCTCCGTCATGCCCCACCCGATGCCGGGTGCCGCCATCGGGAACACGTCGACGATGCGCCGCACCAGTTCGGGCGATGCCGGCGCGCCGCCGTAGTTGACGTTCTCCAGCGAAGACAGGTCGAAGCGCGCGCGCTCCGGATGTTCCAGGATCTGCCAGGCGATGGTGGGCACGCCGCCGGCGGCGGTGCAGCGCTCGCGCTCGATCAGCTCCATGCCGCGCAGCGTGTCCCAGCGGTGCATCAGCACGATCTTGCCGCCGCTGGCGAGCGCGCCGTTGAGCACCGCCATGCAGCCCGTGACATGGAAGAACGGCACCGCCAGCAGCATGGCCTTCTGCGGGGCGGCGGGATCCGGCGCCGGAATCGGCTCGCCGCGGCGTAGCAGGTTGCGCAGCGGGCTGAAGCTGCCCGCGGCAGCGACCGTGGCGGAGTTGCGATGCGTGCCCAAGGCCCCCTTGGGTTTGCCGGTGGTGCCTGAGGTATAGAAGATGGTGGCATCGTCCTCCGGATCGATCTCGACCTGCGGCGGCGATTGTTGCGGCAGCGCGGCCCAGTCGACGCTTTTGCCAATCAAGTTTTCCAGTGCGGCGACGCGAGGATCGCCGGTCGCAGCGCCGGCGCGCGAGACGTATACGCGTTCCAGCGCAGGACAGCCGGGCAGATGCTCGAGGATGCGGTCGAGCCGCTCGGCATCGACGATGGCCACGCGGCTGCCGGAATCGGCCAGGCCATATTCCAGCTCGGCGCCGGTCCACCACGCGTTCAGCGGCGTCACGATCGCGCCAGCGAGCAGCGCGCCGTAGAACGCCACCGGCCACTCCGGCAGGTTGCGCATCGCCAGCGCCACGCGGTCGCCCTTGCGCACGCCATCGCGCACCAGCGCGTGCGCCAGCGTGATGGCGGCGCGGCGGAAGGCATCGTAGGAAACGCGCTCGTCCTCGTAGACCACGAAGGTGCGGTCGCCGAAGGCACTGGTCGCGTGGAACAGGTCGCACAGCGTGGCGGGTGCGTGCTTCCAGACTGTGGTAGGGATGCCGCGGATCTCGCGTGTCTCGGTCTCGAACGGAGAGCCGGACGCGGTCAGCCGGGCATGGGCCTCGGCCAGGGACATGACCGGCCAGCTGCCGGCCACTTGCGGATTGCTTGACATGACTGCCTCCCGTGACTGCGCTGCAGGTTGAGGGCAATGCAAAGAAAGCGGCGTGCGCCGGACAGGCCGGCGCACGCGCAACGCTTGCGTCAGAAGCTCAGGTACAACTCAGAATGCGGCTCAGAGGCGTGGCTCAGATCGTCACGCCGCCGTCGACCACCAGCGCCTGGCCGGTCATGAAGCTGCTCGCGGCGGAGGCCAGGAATACGGCCGCGCCGGCGATCTCGACGGGCTCGCCGATACGGCGCAGCGGGGCGCCCTGCGTGGACTGCTTGTAGCGCTCGGGGTCTTCCCACAGCGCGCGCGCGAAGTCGGTCTTGATCAGGCCCGGCGCGATGCAGTTGACGCGCACATTGTGCGGCCCGAATTCCACGGCGAGGTTGCGCGCCAGCTGGAAATCCGCGGCCTTGGAGATGTTGTACACACCGATGGTCGGCGAGCCGCGCAAGCCGCCGATCGACGACACGATGATGATCGAGCCGTCCTTGCGGTCGATCATCTGCGGCGCCACCATCTGAATCAGCCAATGGTTGGAAATGACGTTGTTGTCCAGTACCTTGCGGAACTGGTCGTCCGAGACACCGCCCATCGGCCCGTAGTACGGGTTGGACGCGGCATTGCAGACCAGCACGTCGATCCTGCCGAAGGTGCGATTGGTTTCGTCGACCAGCCGCTGCAGGTCTTCCTTCGACGAGATATTGGCGGGCACCGAGATGGCGGTGCCGGCGCCATGGCGCGCATTGATGGCGTCAACCACTTCCTGGCAGGCCTCTGCCTTGCGCGAGGAAATCACTACCTTGGCGCCCTGGACGGCCATCTGCTCGGCAATGGCGCGGCCGATGCCGCGCGAGGAGCCGGTGACGATGGCAACCTTGCCCGTCAGATCGAACAATGACATGGAGTCTCCTGTATAGCTGCGCCGGCGTCAGCGACCGGCTTCATGCAGGCGGCGGGGCTGCCGCGCTGTGGTCCTGGCGATGCGGCGCAAACGCAGCATCGACGGGACATTATGGTGGTGCCGCGGCGGCCGAGTCCACAGCGCCGCGGTGCGGATGGCCGCCATATCAGCATTCTTTCTGCGGGCAATGCGCGGCGTGCATGGAGGGCTGCAGCAGCGGGGCAGGCTTCACGCGAAGGTGGCGCACAAGCCGCGCACTGAATGCGCTTACGTGTGCCGGCCAGTGGCGAGCAGCGGTGGCAGCGCCGCCATCAGCCCATGCCGCAGCGCATCGTCAAGCCGTATGCCGAAGCGTTCGGATAAGGCGCCCACCACGGCTTCAGGCGTTGCCAGCCGCTGGTGCCGCACGCTGCCGTCGGGCGCTCGTTCGGCCAGCTCGCCATCGGCCAGCGTCACGCGCGTGCCGCCATCGGTGCGCGCGGCCATCAGCCGGCGCAGGAACACGCTGTCCGGATGCGTCGAGACATACCAGTTGCGCGGCCCGAAATCGATCCATGGCTGCGGCGTCAGGTCGAAGCGGTAGACCTTGATCCAGCCAGCAGCGCCGCGCGCCTCCAGGTCGAAGCTGTGGAACGCGTTGCCGGCGGCTTCCGGCGGGGAGCTGGCGAGCCGGTAGGGGAAGTCGTCCTCGGCAGGCGCGGACAGTGCCATCGCGCGGAACGGCGTGGGTCCGCCGAAGCCGACGTCGGCGAGATAGCTGCGATGCGCCACTTCCACGCGCAGCAGCATGTGCGATACCACGGTCTCGACCGCATCGGGCACGCCCCAGCGCACGCGCGCGGCCAGCGGCGTCACGCTGAAGCCGAGCGCCCCCAGCGCTGCCGCCAGCAGCGTATTGAGTTCGAAGCAGTAGCCGCCGCGCCTGCGCGTGACCAGCTTGTCGAAGACGGTGTCGAGATCGATGCTGACCGGCCGCCGCAGCAGCGGATCGATGTTCTCGAACGGGATGCTGGCCAATTGTGCGCCGAGCACGGTGTCGAGCGCCTGCAGCGTGGGCGAGGGCGGGGCGGCGATGCCCAGCCGCCCGCAATAGGCGTCGAGCTGGGCAGCATCGAGTGTGTTCATGGCAGGCAAGGCTCCACGGTGGTGGATTCAGTCGAGCGCTTCCAGCGCGGCCAGGTCGAGCAGCTCGATGCCGCCGTATTCCAGCCGCAGCAGGCCGCGGGCTTCGAGTTCGCGCAGGGCGTGATTGACGGTCTGGCGCGACAGCCCCAGCATCTGCGCCAGCTGCTCCTGCGGGATGCGCACGTGCAGCACCGCATCGGCATGCGCCGGCAGGTTGCCGTAGCCATGCGCGATCGCGGCCAGGCGCCGGGCAATGCGTGCCGGCGGCGGCAGCAGCTGCGTTTCCTCGACATAGTCGAAGGCCTGGCGCGTCTTCGCCGCGAGCAGCCGCCCGAATGCCTGCCACCATGCCGGATGCTGCGCGAGGCGCCGCTCCAGCGGCGCGCGCGGCACGTGCCACAGCGTTGCGGCGCTGACTGCGCGTGCGTCGTGCGTGCGCGGCAGGCCGTCGAACAGGCAGATCTCGCCGAACCAGGTGCCGGGCTCGAGCAGCCCCAGCAGCGCCGCCTTGCCCGATTCGCCGCTGGCATGGATCTGCACGGTGCCGCTGGCCACGCAGTACAGGCCGTCGAAGCGGTCGCCACGGGCAAACAGGGTCTGGCCGGGCACCAGCCGGTGCAGGCAGCCATCGTCGAGCAGCGCCTGGCGCAACGCCGGCGGCGACTGGCTGAACCAGGCGCCGGCGCGCACCGCGGCCAGCGGGTCGTGGCCCGGTGAGGCGGTGTCAGGCCGCGCGCGTGCGTGCGCGGCATTGGCCGGCTGCGGCGCGTGGCGGTGCGGCGGGGGCGCGGATCCCATGCCGGTCTCCTGTGGGGCGAAAGGTCGTGGCAAGGCCGGTGTCGTGGCAAAGCCGGTGTGCCGGCAGATTGTCAAAAACCAGACAGACCCGCCGGTACACGCCCACTACTATAAATCCACATCGCGACCTGAGCGCGCACAGCAGCAGGCGGCAGTTTCCGCGCACGCCTGCGCATACAAGGAGACGCCCCGTGAAAACCCTGATCGAGCACCTGGCCAACTATGCCGCCTACCACCGTGATCCGCGCAATATCGTCACCCATTTCGTTGGCATCCCGATGATCGTGCTGGCGGTGACCACGCTGCTGGCGCGGCCGGCCATGGCGCTGGGCGACGGCTCCGCCCACCTCACACCGGCGATGCTGGTGTATATCCTGTCGTGCCTGTTCTACCTGCGCCTGTCGTTGGGCTTCGGCGTGGCGATGGCGTCGATCCTGGCGCTGTTCCTCTATGCCGGGGCGCACATCGCCGCCATGCCGACCGCTGCGTGGCTGGCTGTCGGGGTCGGGCTGTTCGTGGTGGGGTGGATTATCCAGTTCGTCGGCCATTACTACGAAGGCCGCAAGCCGGCGTTTGTCGACGACCTGGTGGGCCTGCTGATCGGCCCGCTGTTCCTGGTCGCCGAGACCGCCTTCGCGCTGGGGCTGGCGCGCGACACGCGCGACGCGATGGCGGCACGCGCGCACTGACGGGGAATTCAGGGCAGGCCCGCCGGCAGCCGCAAGCGCGCCGACAGCCCCCCCATGGGGCTGGTCGCCAGCGCCAGGCTGCCCTCATACATCGCGGCGATTTCGGTGACGATCGCCAGACCCAGCCCGCTGCCTGCAGCCGCCTCGTCCAGCCTGCCGAAGCGGGCGGTGGCCCCTTCGCGCGCCTCTGGCGGCATGCCCTGGCCATCGTCCTCGACCAGGATTTCCAGTTCGCCGCCGGCCTCGCGCAGCGTGACGTGCACACGCGTGCGCGCCCACTGGCAGGCGTTGTCCAGCAGGCCGCAGCCGGTAACCCTGGCCGCGCACCGTCTCGATCACGTCCACGCCCAGCTTGCGCCGCAGCCGCCCGACGAAGACTTCGATGGTATTGCTGTCGCGGTCGAAATCCTGGGCGTAGATGTGTTCGGTCAGCGCGGTCTTGCTGACGATCGCGCCCGGGTGGTGCATCAGGTAGTCCAGCACGCGGAACTCATGCGAGGTCAGCACCACCGTCGCGCCGTCGACGGAGACGGTGCCGGCGCGCGGGTTCATCCGCACCGGCCCGCATTGCAGCTCCGGCACGGCCATGCCGTGCGCGCGCCGGATCAGCGCGCGGATGCGCGCCAGCAGCTCCTCCATGCGGAACGGCTTGGCCAGGTAGTCGTCGGCGCCCGCGTCGATGCCTTCGACTTTTTCGGTCCAGCTGTCGCGTGCGGTCAGTATCAGTACCGGCACATTGACCTGCCCGGCGCGCCAGCGTCGCAGCACGGAGAGGCCGTCGAGCCGGGGCAGGCCCAGGTCCAGGATGACGGCGTCGTACGGTTCCTGCTCGCCCATGTGGCAGGCATCGATGCCGTCGGCGGCTACGTCGACCGCGTAGCCCGCGTCGGCCAGGCTGGCGCGGACCTGCGCGGCCAGGGTCGCTTCATCTTCAACCAGCAGGATGCGCATCAGTGTCTTCCGGTGGGCAGGTTGGCGGCCGGCGCGCGCTCACGGCTTCTTGCGCGCCTCTTCAAGGCCGCGGCCCTTGGCCTTGATCAGCGCGGCGGTGCGCGCATCGTATTCCAGCTTGGCCACCGAGCCGCCGGGCAGCAGCAGCTTGACTTCGTATTGCCAGATGCCGTCGTCGCGGTCCAGCTCGACGCCGATCACGTCGCCGGCATACTGGCGCGAGACGGTCTCGAGAATGCGCGACAGCGGCAGGATTTCGCCCGACTGCACCGCGGCGCGGGCGCGGTCGGCATCCTTGTCGGCATGCGCGGCAGGCACGGCCGCGAGCGCCAGCAGCGCTGCCAGTGCGGCAGCGGACAGCAGGCGGGCGGGGCGCCACAGCAGCGCGGAAAAACGCTTCATGGCCCGAAGTTTGCATCAAAAACCCTGAACGCGGGCTGAACGAAACGCTCAGGCCGGGATTGAGGCAGCGCCGCCGGCAATGCCCGCATCCCATCCAAGGAAGCGGACATGTCCCGATCCGACACCCTCGCCAGCGTTTCGCCGATCCATCGCGGCAGGTCCCTGCGCACGCTGTCGCTTGTCGCCGTTGCACCGGTTTCGCTGCTGAGCGTGGCCAGCGTGTTCGGCATGCAGGCAAGTCTGGCGGCACTGTCGAACGCATGGGCGCAGGCTGATGCATCGCTGCCGCTGCTCGCGCTCGGCGCGCTGTTTGCGGGCCCGTTGCTTGCGCTTTCGGTGCGCGCCCGAGGCATGCAATCGGGTCTGCACGTTCGCGTCGCGCAGCGTGCGCAAGCGCCAGAACGGGGGTACGTAGGCCCTCTTTGCGTTTTTACTGAGGTAAAGCCGCGACAAAACCCGGGGTTTTCACGGGGTTTTGCGTTTCGCATGCACGAAAACCCCTTGACTTATGGCTGTTTCCGCTATGATTCAGTGGGCGCCGACAAGGCGTTTTGCGTAGCGCTGCTGAGCGATGCAAGACGACGAGCCGGCATCCATCGTTCAACCTACGTATATCGATATGGCGACCAAAGCGAAACCGACCGCGAAGACTGCAACCAAGCCCGCTGCCAAGAAGGCTGCGGCAACCAAGGCACCCGTGAAGGCTGCCGCCAAGAAGGCCGCGCCGGCCAAGAAGGCTGCTCCCGCCGCTGCGCCCGTTGCGCGCCCGCTGAAGGACACCTTCAACAAGTCGAGCCTGGTCGCTCATCTGGTAGCTCAGACGGAACTGGAAGCCAAGACCGTGAAGACGGTTCTGGCCCATCTGGAAAACACCATCGTCAGCGCGCTGAACAAGAAGGGCGCTGGTGAATTCACGCTGCCGGGCCTGCTGAAGGTGACGGCGCAGCAAGTCCCGGCCAAGAAGAAGCGCTTCGGCAAGGACCCGTTCACCGGTGAAGAGCGTTGGTTCCCGGCCAAGCCGGCCAGCGTCAAGGTGAAGGTGCGCCCGCTGAAGAAGCTGAAGGACGCCGCGGCCTGATTTGCGCCACAGCCTGTCCCAATGAAAAAGGAGCCGCTCGCGGCTCCTTTTTTACGGCTGGGGACAATGTCGGGCATTTAATCCAGGTCAATCCGCCAGCGCGGGCATCGTCCTAGAATCCCAAACGTCATGGGTGCGGGGGCGCTCCCCGTGACAGGCTTCGGCGTCTTCCCCGAAGCTGGTGCCCGCGGCTTGAGAAGGCCGCGGGTTTTTTATTGGGTGCGCCAATCGTTGGGGCGCAGTCGCGGCTCAGGCAATGACCTGCTTGGCGTAGGTCGCGCGCTGCATCTCGCACACTTCCACCGAAACCTGCACCGATTGCCCGCCGTCCACGCCCGTGCGCACGGCATCGGCGATCACGTCGCAGACGGCCTGGCCTAGCGCCTGTCGCACGGCGGTGTCGCGGCCGTCGAGGATCGACAGGCGCGCATGGACGAAGGCGCGATCCGCGGCATCCACGCCCTGGCGGTAGGTCGACAGCGTGATGCAGCGCGACTTGATATCGGCCTCCTGGAACTGCCCCGACGCCAGCAGCGCGGCATTGGCTTCATCGAGCAACTCTTCCTGCGAGCAGTTCAGGCGGGTGTTTTCCGTGAGTTCGATGACGAGGTGGGGCATGGCTGTATCCTGGATGATCCTGGCGGTGGTGCCGGCGGAATGCCGGCGGCAGCGAGCATGATACGGGATCGCGCGTTACGTGGAATGCAACGGGGCGCCCGAAGGCGCCCCGCTTGGCTTGCCGAAAAGGTGGCTGCGGATCAGGCGTGGACGTACTCGCGCATGACCTGCGCAGCCTGCTCCGTGGCGAAACGTGCCGGTTTTTCGCGCGCCAGTTGCTGCAGTTGTTCCAGCTTCGCCTTCAGCCCGGCATCGAGCTTCGGCGCGGGCATCACCGTGGACGGGCAGGCCACCCCGAGGATCCCGAGCGCTTGCTGGAAGTTTTCGAGGGTCAGGCCGAGCGCCGGATCGACGCTGACCAGGTGATCGCGAATGGCTTCCGGCATGGATTCGGGCGCGGCGCATGACAGGATCACGTAATGGACGGGCGCCGCAGCCTGCGCAAAATAGGCGGCGATCTCGGCGCCGTGCCCGCCCGGGGCGGCCGGGGTCATGGCTTCGACCTGCAGGTCCAGCTGCTGCAGGATCGCGGCCGGCGTGCCGCGACGCCAGGCATCGGACACCACCACGCGCGCACCGGCGACACCGAACAGGCGGCGGACGAATCCGAGCGCGATCGGGTCAAAAAACCTGACATCGCGCAGGGTGCCTGAATCCGGAATGCCGCCGAGGCGGGCGCGGGAGCGGTCGGAGTACAGGACGCCGGGTACGTCCAGCATGATCAGTCGTTCAGCCATGATTTCCTGGGCGGATGCCAGTTCAGTTGGTGTGAGGCAAGATTACTAGGCAGGCAGCGGCCTGCACGTAACTGGCACCGCTTCAGTTGAAACAGATCTGTAACTTTGTCGAGGAAGACGTAAATGCCGGTTACTTCGCCATGACAAATGTTTCGCGCTGACACATCTGCCTGACGGTGACGGCTGCCTGACGGACAAGCGAGACCGGGGAGCAATAAAGCTTGCCGCTCAGAAGCGGAAACGCGCCACGTCCTCGGCCAGGACCGCGGCCTGGTGATCGAGGCGACCGGCCTGACCACCCAGTTCGTCCACCAGCGCGGCATTCTGCTGTGCGGTCAGGCGCAGCTGCGTGACGGCTCCTGCAGCCGCCTGCACGCTGGCGGCCTGCTGGTCGGCCAGCGCGCACAGGGTTCCGGCCAGCGCATGGCTGTGCCGGACCGCGGTGGCGATGCGCTCCATGGCTGCAACCACGTCTCCGCTCAGGCGCGCGCCCAGTCCGATTTCATGTGTGGCCGTGCCGATGATGCCGCCGATCTCGCGCGCGGCATCGGCGCTGCGCTGGGCCAGCGCGCGCACTTCCTGCGCAACCACGGCAAAGCCGCGCCCGGCCGGGCCCGCTCGGGCCGCCTCGACGGCGGCGTTGAGCGCCAGGATATTGGTCTGGAACGCGATGCCCTCGATCACGCTGACGATTTCCGCGATGTGCCGCGAGTGCCCGTGCAGCGCGTCCATGGCGCCGCGCATCTGCCGCACCACGTCTGCGCCGGCATCGGTGGCGGCGCGCGCCTGGTCGGCCAGCAGGCTCGATTCGGTCGCCTGGGCGTGCGCGTCGGCAACGCGCCCCGCCAGCGTCTCCATGCTGGCGCCCGCGGCATCGAGTGCGCTGGCCTGCAGTTGCGTCCGGGCCGACAAGGCGTGATTGTCGGCGGCGATCTGCTGGCTGGCCGCGGCGACCTCCTGCGCGGAGCCATGAATGCGCGCCAGCACCCCGGCGAGCTGGTCGCGCATGCCCGCCACGTGATGCAGCATGCTGCTGCGATCCGACGGATGCAGCGCGATCGTGGCGGTCAGGTCGCCGGCGGCAATGCGCCGCGCAATCTCGGCGGCGTCGCGCGGCTCGCCGCCCAGTTCGGCACGCAGGCTGCGTGCCGCGATCCACGCCAGCCCTGCGGCGGCCAGCAGGCTGGCGCCGAGCAGGGCTACCATCCACGCTTGCGCGCGCAACTGGCTGCTGGCGACGCTTGCCACGGTGGCGGCGGCCTGCCGCTCCTGCTGCACGCGCACCGCCTCGATACGCTGGCTCAGCGCCTGCAATTGCTCGGTGACAAAGTGGCCCTCGACCGAGACCGCGCTGTCGAACTGCAACGGATCGAGCGGCTGCTTGCGCAGCAGCGCGACATAGCCTTGCACCAGCCCGGCGGCGCGTTGCCTGGCGTCGAGCAGCGGCACGGCCTGCGTGGCACTGGCTTGGCGCACCCCGCCCAGCGCCGTGTCGAGCCGCGCCAGCGCCTGGTCGATCTCGGCGGCGGCGGTGTCGCGCTCGGCGCCGCTGGTGGCCATGGTCAGCGCCAGCTGGGCGCGTCCGAGTGCGGCCAGCGCCGAATGCGCGCGCTCGGCCGACATGGCGCCATGCATGTCCTGCTGGTAGAGGGTATCGGTGCGCGCCTTGATCGAAACGAGGTTGGCGATGCCGGTCAACCCGACCGCGGCCCCGAACAGGTAGACCAGGGCAAAGGCGGCGCACACGCGTGCGACCAGCGGCAGGCGGTTCAGGCGCGAGGCGGCCCGGCCCAGTACGGCAAAAGCCGGGCGGCGGCCCGGCAGGCTTGACTTGATGACGTGCAACACGGAGATGACTCCTGACGGGCGCGCGTCCAGCCAACCGCGGCAGGCGGCAGCGCAGCCCGGGCTTGACCCGGTTTGCCGTCGCGCCTTCCTCGTGCGGGAGGGTCGCTGGCGGCGCACGGATGGTGGCCGATCAACGTGACGCCGGCGTGACATGACAGGCAGGGGACTGTCATCGTGCTGTCACATTTATGTCATGCAATGTGGCCCGCCTCTGTGGTCTTGTGCCCTGCCAATCTGCTTCGCCTCCCGGATCCATTCATGCCCGGCCACGACGCCGCACTGCTACCGTTCCACCTCGCAACAGGCGTACCTGCCGCGCCTGCGGTGCCCCGCGCGCAGATCCCGCCGCTACATGCGGTGTTCCAGCCGATCGTGCAGGCCGGCAATGCCCAGCTGCTCGGTTACGAAGCCCTGGTCCGCGGCCCGGCAGGCTCGCCTTACGCGTTGCCGGAAGCCTTGTTTCGCCTTGCACAGGGCGTCGAGAACACGATTGCGCTGGAAATCGAGGCGGCGCGCACCGCGCTGGCCGCCTGGCGCGGCCTCGAGCTGCCGGGCAAGCTGTTCCTGAATTTCAGTCCGATGACGTTGCGACATCTGCTGGCCGATCGCGAGCGCTTGTCGGCGGCGTTGCTGCGAGCCGGTATCGCACCGTCGCGGCTGGTGGTCGAGGTCACCGAGCAGACCCCGATCGGCGATGCCGCGAGCTTCGGCGCGGCCATGTCGCTGCTGCGCGAACTGGGCATGCAGTATGCGTTGGACGACTTCGGCTCCGGCCATGCCAATCTCGACCTGCTGGCGCATCTGTCGCCGCAGTTCGTCAAGATCGACAAGTCGCTGGTATGCGGCATCGCTTCGTGCTCGCGGCGGCTGGAGATACTGCGTGCGGTGATGCGCATGATGAGTGCCTTCGGCGGGCGCGTCATTGCCGAGGGAATCGAGCATGAGGACGAACTTGCGGTGGTCCGCGACCTCGGCGTGACCTGCGCGCAGGGCTACTACATCGGCCGGCCGTCGGCGCGCCCGGATACGCAGGTGGCACCGCAGGTGCGGCGCACGCTGGCATCCCGGCATATTGCCGTGTTTCCGCAGGTGGTGCGCTCGGGCTGGTCCGGCATGACTGCCGGGCGGCTGTTGCGCCCGGCACCGACCGTATCGCCCTCCACCTGCAACGACGCGGTGCTGCGCATGTTCCAGGACCAGCCCGAGCTGCACGCCGTGGCGGTGGTCCATGACGATGGCCGGCCGCTTGCCATCATCGGCCGCCAGGGCTTTATCGACCGCTACGCCGCACCGTTCCACCGCGAGCTGTATGGCAAGAAGGCCTGCATTGCCATGGCCAACCGCGAACCCGCCTGTTTCGAGCGCCGCGCGACGCTGGAGGAAATGGCGCAGATCTTGTCCGGAGAGAATACGCGCTCGCTGGCCGATGGCTTCCTGATCACCGAGCAAGGGCGCTATATCGGGCTGGGCACCGGCGCCGACCTGATCCGCGCGATCACCGAAGTGCGCATGGAGGCGGCCCGCTATGCCAATCCGCTGACGTTCCTGCCGGGCAATATCCCGCTCAACCAGCATATCGAGCGCCTGATCGAAGCCGCCAGCGAGTTCCGCGCGTGCTATGTCGACCTGAACCACTTCAAGCCGTTCAACGACAAGTACGGCTACTGGAAGGGCGACGAAATGCTCAAGGGCGCCGCCGCGATCCTGGCCGAGGCATGTGATCCGGCGCGCGATTTCCTTGGCCATGTCGGCGGCGACGACTTCCTGGTGCTGTTCCAGAGCCGCGACTGGCCGGCACGGATGCACGAGGCGATCCGGCGCTTCAACGATGCGGCCCTCGCCATGTATGCACCGGGGGATCGTGCCGCAGGCGGCATGCAGGGCGAAGACAGGCACGGCCAGCCGGTCTTCTTTCCGCCGGTATCGATGGCAGCGGGCGTGGTGTGCGTGAGCGGGGAGGGCGTGGCTGCGCTGCAGCGCCTGGGCAGCCAGCATATCGGCGCCGCCGCGGCAGTCGCCAAGCGCGAGGCCAAGCGTTCGGCCACGGGCATGGCGGTGCTCGAGTTCCTGTCGCTGGCGGCTGCGCTGCAGGGCTAGCAACCGGGGGGCTTGCGACCGGCTGCCGGCAGGCGCGGCAGGCTGCTTTCCTCCAGCACATCGAGCCGATAGCCATGGGCGTAGACGACGGTGACGATGATGCCGTTCTCGATGCCAAGCCGCAGCGTCTTGCGCAGCCGCGACATCAGCCCCGCCAGCGCCCGTGACAGCGGCGGCAATTCATGGCGCCATACCGTCTGCTCGATGCGGCTGTTGGGCATCACCCTGCCGACATTGGAAAACAACAGCATGGCCAGGTCGAATTCCTTCGGCGTCAGTGCGATGCGCTCGTCGCGCAGCGTGGCGAAGCGCCCGATGCTGTTGAGCTGGTACGGGCCGGCACGCACCACCAGCCCCTGGCGCAAACGCTCGCCGGTCACGCGCCGGCGCAGCGCGGCAATGCGCGCCAGCAGCACGCGGTGGCTGAGCGGACGGCACATGTAGTCGTCGGCACCGGCGTCGAGCGCATCAACCAGGCGGTCTTCGCTGCTGTCGCTGCCCAGCATCATGATCGGCACATCGCGCGAGCGCGCGCTGCGCACCGCGCGGATCACGTCGATGGCCGGGATGTCGGCCACTTCGTCGGGAAGCAGCAGCATGTCGTAGGTCTGCTGCAGGGCGCTGTGGATCAGGTCGCGGCCCGCGTCGAAGATGCTGCAGCGAAAACCCGAGCGCACCAGCAGGTCTGGAACGTCCTGGAGCTGGGGCGACCTGCCCAGCAGCAGCGCAATAGTGATCGGCGACGGCATACGAAGCGAGCGTGACGGCGTGTGAGAACCGCAGGAACAGGACGGGTAGCGGACGCTTGGCGGGCAGATACCGGACAGCGCTTCAACGGGATCGGACCGGCCTCAAAGCGTAAAAAGCCGCGTGCCGTGGAACAATCAGATGTTTCCGAGAAGCTCGCCGTTTTTGCCCTTTTTGTGGCAGCGCGGTAAATGGCGGCCATTGATGGCCGGCCGGGGCCGGGGGGGAGACGAAGTTGTCCACAGATCCTGTGGACAACGGGCCGGCCCCAGGCCTGGCGGCCGCATGGCACCGTCATCCCATCGGCGTGCCAAAAAAGAAGGCAGGCGTGCGCCGCGGCATCAACATCCCGCCCGCGGTGTGCCAAAATAGCGCGCATCGTGTTCCGGTCCAGGGACTCAAGCCACCGATGCTGCAGAGCCCGAGTGTCATCGCCTTCATCCTCCTGGCCTTTCACGTCGTCGGCTTGGTGGCGGCGCTGCACGCCGTCATGACGGTGCGCACCGCGCCTGGCGCGATCGCCTGGGCGGGGTCGCTGCTGATGATGCCGTATGTCACGCTGGTCCCTTACCTGATCTTCGGACGCAGCACCTTTGCCGGCTATGTCGATGCGCGCCGCTTCAATGACGACCGGCTGCGCGAGATCCGCCATGGCATGACACCGCGCGAACGCGAGGCCCGCAGCGCCTGCGTGGTGCACGAGCCAACGCAGGTCTGCATGCGCGCGTTGCCGCGATTGACCGGCATGCCATGCCTGGCCAACAACGACGTGCGGCTGCTGGTCAATGGCACGCAGACCTTCGATGCCATCTTTGCCGCGATCGGCCAGGCCAGGGAAGTGTTGATCGTGCAGTTCTTCATCGTCCACGACGATGCGCTGGGCCGGCGCCTGCAGGCGCTGCTGTGCGAGCGCGCGCAGGCCGGCGTCAAGGTCTACTTCCTGTTCGACAGCATCGGCTGCCACGCGCTGCCGCGCCGCTACGTGCGCACGCTGCTCGAGGCGGGTGTCGATGCCCGGCCGTTTTCCACGCATCGCGGCTTCGTCAACCGCTTCCAGCTCAACTTCCGCAACCACCGCAAGCTGGTCATCGTGGACGGGCGCGAGGCTTTTATTGGTGGCCACAATGTCGGCGTGGAGTATCTGGGCGAGCATCCGTCGCTGGCGCCATGGCGCGACACCCATATCGCATTGCGCGGCAGTGCCGTGCTGGACCTGCAGATGTCCTTTGCCGAAGACTGGTACTGGGCCGCGCGCGAAGTCCCGCATTTGCTGATGCCGCCAGCCGAGGTGGGCGGGCGCATGACATGCCAGGTGGTCCCGACCGGTCCAGCGGACTCGCAGGAAACGTGTTCGCTGTTCTTTGTCGAGGCGATCCAGTCGGCCCGGCACCGGCTGTGGATCACGTCGCCGTATTTCGTGCCGGACGAGGCGGTGTTCGCCGTGCTGCGGCTGGCGGTGCTGCGCGGCGTCGATGTGCGCATCCTGATACCGGCGCGTCCCGATCACGTCGTCGTCTACGCCGCGTCGACAATCTATGCGTACCAGGCAGTCGCGGCGGGAATCAAGCTGTATCGCTACCAGCCCGGGTTCCTGCACCAGAAAGTGATCCTGATCGATGACGAGGCCGCCGCGGTGGGCACGGCGAACCTCGACAACCGCTCGTTCCGCCTCAATTTCGAACTGATGGTGATGACGGCGGACAAGGGGTTCGCCGCCGACGTGGCGGCCATGCTGGAATCCGATTTCGCCAACGCCACACGCATCGGGCCGGATGAGTTCCTGGGCGCGCCCGCGCCGCTGCGCGTGGCCATGCACGTGGCCAAGCTGTTCGCCCCCATTCTCTGATACCGGTTGTGGATGCCGGCCTGCGGATACGGGCCCGCGGCGAGCCGATGGCGCTTTGTTTGTGTACACTGTTCACTATAAGCGCCTACAGATAATGAACCGATTCCAGCATCACAGGGGAGCCGCATGAAGCCGGCCGTCCCCGCGCCACCGGCGCGCGCCACTTACCGTCATGGCGACCTGCGCCGCGCCTTGCTTGACGCCGGCATTGACCTGGCCCGCGAAGGTGGCCCAGACGCCATCGTGCTGCGCGAGGCCACGCGCCGCGCCGGCGTCGTTCCCAATGCGGCTTACCGGCACTTTGCCAGCCGGCAGGACCTGCTGCAGGCGGTGCGAGCGTCAGCCTTGTCGTCGCTGGCGATTGCCATGGAGGCAGAGATTGGCGGACTGCGCCCCGGCCGTGGCGCCGCTGCCCATGCGCGCGCCTGCCTGCGCGCGGTCGGCACGGGTTATCTGCGCTTCGCGCTGACGGAAACCGGCCTGTTCCGTACGGCATTCTCCGTGCCGGATGAGGTCGAGGATGACGCCGATCCCGCCAAGGCGGGCAACAGCGGGCTCAACCCGTTCCAGTTGCTTGGCGCCGCGCTCGACAAGCTGGTGGAGTCCGGCGCATTGCCACCCGAGCGGCGGCCCGGTGCCGAGTACCTGGCCTGGTCCGCCGTGCACGGGCTGGCAATCCTGCTGATCGACGGCCCGTTGCGCAGCCGCGCGCGCGAAATGGCCGAGCCGCTCGGGCAACGGCTGCTGGAAATGGTCGAGAAGGGCCTGTAGCCCCGCGCGTGCTCAAAAAAATTGCCACGATGGCGGGGACCATCGTGGCAGTGCAAGGAACCAGGAAGGGGGGCAACCTGGCTCTGTCGGGGCACCCGCGGGCCGGGTGCAAGGGCAATGTAATACGGGCTTTCTCATGCGAATATCGGACAAATCCTAAATATGTCCCTGAATTGTCGTGATTTGGATGGGGCTGCGGCGCAGCGACCGTAAGTCATCGCCAATTGCGGGCCGGGCGCCGGTGGAATTGCGTGGCAGTGGCGGGGGTCTAACCTGTGCCCGCAATGCACGCTGGCGATGCAAGGAGGGAACCCCATGCGCTTCGGATATGGAATATTGCTTGCGGTGGTGTTGGCCAGCGGGTGCGTGGCTTATCCCTATGCCAGCGACGACTACCTGGCCTATCCCGCCTACCCGGTCAGCTCACCGTACTACAGCGGCTATCCGGTCGCGCCCGGCTACCCCTATTACGGCCCCGGATACAGCAGCTACTACGGCAGCTTTGCCTTTATCTATGGTGGCGGTGGCCACGGCTGGAGGCACGGACACCATGGACACCGCGGCTGGCACGGCGGCGGCCGTGGCAGAGGCGGCTGGGCTGCTGGCGGACATGGCGGACATGGCGGACATGGCGGACATGGCGGACATGGCGGACATGGCGGACATGGCGGACATGGCGGACATGGCGGACATGGCGGAGGCAGGGGCCGATGACGGATGTCTGGCCGGGATGTCTGGCGGGGATGGCCAAGGCGCACGACTTCCTGGCCATCTCGCTTGATGCAGAAGTGCGCTAGCGCCAGGGGCCTGACGCTACGTTTTGATAGACGCCACGGCAGCTAGGGCAGCTGCCGTAGCTGGCCGATCACGGACATCAGTCGCCCGTGCGCCACGATGACGCCCGATTCGTCCTGCAAGGCTTCCTGGTAGCGCTTGCGAAAGCCGGGATCGGCGCCGTCGCTGAAGAGCCTTTCAGCGGCGCGCGCCACGGCGCGGCAGGTTTCGTCGTGATGTTCCTTCGATTCGAGTTCCTCATCGACCTCGATGATCAGCCGCGACAGCGGATCGAGCCAGCGAAAGAAGTTGTCCTCCGTGACCAGCTGGACAAACAGTCCGGCCGGGATCGGGCCGTTCAGCCGTTCGTACTGGTCGCGGTCGTAGCCGATGACTTCCTTGTGAACTTGCAGCAAGGCCGCCCGCAAGGCTTGCAGCCCCGAGCGGCGAGTTTCCTGGGTGGCGAGGAATTGTTCGTTGGGCATGCCCATCTCCGCATTTCCACTGGGTTGGCCCGGCAGCCGGTCCGGTCACTCCGGCACGCGTTCCGGCGCACATCGTGGGCTCGTCCGGGCGGGCCGCCATCACCTGCCCCGGACCTCCGGGTACTGCCGGCCAGCGCATCTGGCAATGTCCGGCGCGCCTGCCAGTATAGGCACCTGACGCATCCCGGGCCAGCGCACGGGGCTAGCGAAATACCCGAATTTGCGGCGCGCTCTGCGCCCGCTAGCCGTCTTGTTCTTCCGCTTGTGCAGGCCCGAGCAGGTCCGCAGCGCGCGAGCGCTGCATGTCCGCCGCACGGAAATAGCGCACCACTGTGGCTACGCTGGCGTGGCCGGTCATCGCCATGGTCTCGGCCAGCGGCACCTGTTGCGCCGCCGCTTCGGTGACGAAACCCGCGCGCAGCGAATGCGCGGAGTAATCGCCCTCAAGTCCCGCCTGCGCGCAGCGCGCCTTGACGATGCGGCTCACTGCGGCATCGGACAAGCCTTCACCCACATGTCCGCCGCGCCGGATGCGGCGGAACAGCGGTCCGCCGGCAATTCCCGAAGCGGCCAGCCACGCCTCCAGTGCCTGTCCCGCTGCACCCGTCACCGGCTTGGCGGCATCGGCGTGGTCGCGGCCCGACTGGTTGGTCTTGGACCAGCCCAGCACGTAGACAAATTCACCCGGCGCGACACGCGTCAGGTTCTCCACCGTCGCGCGTGCGACCTCGGAACGACGGCGGCCGCCGCTGGCCCATGCAAACAACAGCAGCGCGCGGTCACGGACGCCGCGCAACGAATCATCACAGGTAGCGAGCAGCCGCAGCAGCGGGTCGCGCGTCAGCGCGGCCTTGCGCGCCTGGCGGTGTCCGCGGCGCGCATAGGCGCGGCGGATGCCGGACATCAATTCGCGCACGGACGCGTCGGCACAAGGATTGGGCAACTGCTGCATGCGGTGGGCCTTGGCCAGCACCGCAAGGCGGTGCGTCAGCGTGGACAGCGCGGGCGCGCCGGGTCGTGCCTTGTATCCATCAGCGACCAGCGCCTGGTCGATCGCCGGGGGTAGTTCACAGACCGGCCCGTGCGGCGTCTGCCGCGTAGCGTGGTCGACGATGAATTGAACCACGACGGCAGGAGCAAGCGGAAGCCGGGCCGGCTGGCGATAGCGCAGCCCGTGCCAGGCAGCCCAGTAACGCAGGGCAGAGCGGTAGCTCGCCACGGTGTTGGACGACTCGCCTTCGCGGCGCAGTGTGTTCGCGGCCTGTTCGGCGAGGGGATCCAGTTCAGACGGGCGGAGCGGCGCCGGGAATTCGACATCGGAGGCAAGCTGCGGTGGGTTGGCTAGCGGGTCAGCTGTTATCATAATAAATATGATGTATGCTGTATTATATCATACATAAATATCGAATAGCGCTCGATAAGTCTCCATTATCGAACCTTATTTGGGTCTTCTCCGGATCACACCATGGAAACGCTCCGCTCCCGAGGCATCAATCGCGACGACGTCTGGGCCGCCGCCGACAGCCTGCTCAAGGCAGGCCAGCGTCCGACCATCGAACGCATCCGCCTGCATCTGGGCCGCGGTTCGCCCAATACTGTCAGCCCCCACCTCGACGCTTGGTTCGCCGCGCTCGGCGGGCGATTGCAGGATCCGCAAGGCTTTGCGCCGAAGCCGGGTTGCCCGGAACCGGTCACCGAAGCGGCGCGTTACCTGTGGGAAGCTGCATTGCAGGTTGCCCAGGCGCAGGCGGAAACGGCGCTGACCCAGCGCGAAACGGCGCTGGCCGACGCGCAGGCGGCATTGGCCAGGGAACGGGAGGCGCTGGAGCAGGAGCGCCTGGTCATGCAGGCGCGGCTGGACGGTGCCGAAGCGGCGATGGCGGAGCTGACGCGCGCGCGGGACGAGGCGCTGGAGCGCGGCGCACAGGCCGAAGCCCGCGCTGCAGGCCTGCAGCAGCAGGTGGAGACGTTGCGAGCCGAGGCTGGCGTCGCGCTGGAGGCCCGTGCCTCGTTGCAGCGGGAATTCGCCGCGGAACGCGGCGCGTGGGACCAGGAGCGCGAAACCATGACCGCCCGCGCCACGGCCAGCGAACGCCGGCTGGCGCTGGAACTGGATGCGGCCCGCATGGCGGGCAAGGAAGCGCAGAAGTTGCTGGAAGCAGAACGCAAGGCCGCGCTGGAGCGGCTGGCGCACGCTGCCGAAGCGGCTTCACGCCAGGGCGGCGAGATGATGCGGCTAAGCCAGTCGATTGCCGTACTGGAAGAACGCATCCGCCAGCGCGAGGCGATGCTTGTCGAATATCGCGAACAGAAGGGTGCCGGCAGCCAGGGCGTTGCCGCGGCGGGCCGGCGCGGGCGCCCGGCGCGTGGAGCACTGGCCGGCGGCGCGAGTGCCCTGCTGCGGACGCGGGCGGCGCCGGGCGGCTGAACCGCGGTGCGTTACACCTGCGCGCCAGTGCGCAGCATGTGCTTCTGGATCTTGCCGCTGGTGGAATAACGATTTGCTCTTTCCTTATGCCGCCGTTGCCGCACAGGGCGGGAGAATCGGTTCGGATACTGTATATTCATACAGCCTTTTTAGCGTTCCAGCCTTCGTGTCCGTCGACCCACTTGCCGCCCCCGTTCGTGCCCCAGCTCCAGCGCAAGCTCCCGCCTACGTCGTCGCCGTGCGCGCGTTGTGCGACTTCACCGCCAGGGCAGGCGACCTCGACCTGCGCTTCGTGCCGACGCCAACCGCGCAGGAAGGCGTCGCCGGCCACTCCCTGGTGACCGGCAGGCGCGGACCGGACTACCAGGCGGAAGTGCCGCTGTCGGCGGATTTTGGGCCCTTGCACGTTCGCGGCCGTGCCGATGGCTTCGATCCGGGGGCCAACCGCCTGGAAGAAATCAAGACCGTGCGCGGCGAGGCCGCCGTGCCGGATAACCACCGCCACCTGCACTGGGCGCAGGCAAAGATCTATGGCTGCCTGATGTGCCGCAAACTCGGATTGCCCGGGATCGACGTGGCCGTGGTCTATTTCGACATCATCGGCCAGCGCGAGCACCCGGTGGTGCAGCACTTCACCGCGGACGCGCTCGATGCGTTCTTCGTCCAGACCTGCGAACGCTTCCTGCGGTGGGCCCAGGCCGAACTGGCGCACCGGCAGGCCCGCGATGCCGCGCTGGCGCGGCTGGCCTTTCCGCACCCGGCATTCCGAACTGGCCAGCGCGAACTGGCGCAGGCGGTCTACAACGCCAACCGCGCCGGGCGCACCCTGCTGGCCCAGGCGCCGACAGGCATCGGCAAGTCGGTCGGCACGCTGTTCCCGCTGCTCAAGGCGATGCCGGGGCAGGGCATCGACAAGGCGTTCTTCCTGTCGGCGCGCTCCACCGGGCGCGGCGTCGCGCTGCAGGCCGCCCAGGCGCTGCGCAGCCACGGCGCGCAGCCGCTGCGCGTGATCGAACTGGTGGCGCGAGACAAGGCCTGCGAGCATCCGGAGCTCGCCTGCCACGGCGAATCCTGCCCGCTGGCGCGCGGCTTCTACGATCGCCTGCCGGCCGCGCGCGAAGCCGCCTGCGATGTGCCGGTGCGTAACCGTGCCGCGGTGCGCACGCTGGCGCTGGCGCATGGCATCTGCCCCTACTACCTGGCGCAGGAACTGGTGCGCTGGAGCGATGTGGTGGTGGCGGACTACAACTATTTCTTCGACCGCAGCGCGCTGCTGTATGCGCTGACGATCGCCAACGGCTGGCGCGCAAGCGTGCTGGTCGACGAGGCGCACAACCTGGTCGAGCGCGGCCGCGCCATGTACACCGCCGAGCTGGATCCGCACGCGCTGCGCGAAGCCCGGCGCGGCGCGCCCGGCGCGGTGGCCAGGCCGCTGGCCCGGCTGGCGCGCCACTGGAGCGCGCTGGCGCGGCAGGCCGACGTTGCCTATGAAGTCTTGCCGGAAGTGCCCGCGCCCCTGCTGCGGGCGCTCGATGACTGCTGCGCGGCCGTGCTGGCGCACATGACCGAGCAGCCCGCGGCGATCGACCCGGCGCTGCAGCGCTTTTATTTCGATGCGCTGCATTTCAGCCGGCTGGCAGAGCAGCTCGATGCCAGTTCGCTGTTCGATATCCAGCGGCCAGCCCTCGCCGCAAACGCCCGGCGCGGCAACCATGCGCGCCTGTGCCTGCGCAACGTCATCCCGGCGCCGTTCCTGCGGCCGCGCTTTGCCGCGGCGCATTCCGTCACGCTGTTCTCGGCCACGCTGGACCCGGCCGCCTACTACCTCGATACGCTGGGTTTGCCTGCCGACTGCGCGCGCGTGGCGGTGCCGTCGCCGTTCCGGGCGGAACAACTGTCAGTACGTATCGCCAGCCGGATTTCCACCCGCTATGCGCGGCGCGGCCAGTCGCTGCCGGACATTGCCGCGCTGATGGCGAACCAGTTTCGCGCCCGCCGCGGCAACTACCTCGCGTTCTTCAGCAGCCACGAGTACCTGCAGCAGGCCGTGTCGAATTTCACGCAGGCCCATCCCGACATTCCGTACTGGGTCCAGTCGCGCGGCATGGACGAGGCGGCGCAGGCCGCCTTCCTGTCCGCCTTTGTCCCGGATGGCGCAGGCATCGGCTTTGCCGTGCTGGGCGGCGCCTTTGCCGAGGGCGTGGACCTGCCCGGCGAGCGCCTGATCGGCGCCTTCGTCGCCACGCTGGGGCTGCCGCAGTTCAACGCGGTCAACGAGCAGTTCCGCGCGCGCATGCAGTCGGCCTTCGGCCAGGGCTACGACTATGCCTATCTCTATCCGGGCTTGCGCAAGGTGGTGCAGGCCGCGGGCAGGGTGATCCGCACGCAGCAGGACGAAGGCGTGGTCTACCTGATCGACGACCGCTTTGCCGCGCCGGAGGTGCGCCGGCTGCTGCCGGAATGGTGGCAAATCGGCCCGGCGGCGTAGAAATTACACGGCGTGATGGGCTTGGCCAGGCCGCTGGCGGCCCCGCCGGGCCAGAACGAATCTGGCACGAATCCGGCAGCAATGCGACCATGCGTGCCGACCGCATCCCGTCGTCATCGAACCAAGGACCCGACCATGCCCATGACCCAGCATTACGCGGCCACCGAGCCGCCCCGTACCGAAGTGGATGCGCTGAACGGCGGCACCGTGCTGGAGTTCGGCGCCCCGTGGTGCGGCTTCTGCCAGCGTGCGCAGCCCGCGCTTGCCGAAGCGTTCGCCGTGCATCCGGGGCTGCGCCATATCAAGGTCGAGGACGGCAGCGGGCGCCCGCTCGGCCGCTCCTTCCGCATCAAGCTGTGGCCGACGCTGGTATTCCTGCGCGACGGGCAGGAAGTCGCCAGACTGATAAGGCCGACCGAGGCGGATCCGATCCGGGAAGCCATGCGGCGCATCAGTTGACCGCTGTGGGCGCTTAAGACGGAACTTCGGCAATTTTCGGCCACGCCAGGGGCGCTCAACCCTGCTTTGGGAGGGAACACCCGGAGCTCCTTCTGCCGTTTGTGCAGAAGCCTTGACGACGCGCCGCCTGTCACGGCCTCCGGCCAGGGCTGATACCTGGCACGAGACCGTCAGCGGCCGGCCGGCAGCACCATCGTCACCAGCACCGACGCATCGGTGTCGGCGGTCAGGTCATAGCGCACGCCCGGGCCGACGTAGAGCAGGTCGCCCTGGCGCAATCCGCGTTCGGCGCCGTCCACGCGTAGCCGGACTTCGCCTTCCAGGCACTGCACCGTCATGGGACCGTCGACTGCATGGGGCGGCACATGCTTGCCCGCCTTCAGCACCAGCCGCATCACTTCCAGCGGGCCTTCCTTGAACAGGGCTTGGGTGACAGTCTGGTCGAGGCGCGTGCCCAGGGGCAGCACGCTGGCGATCTGTCCGGAAGCTAGGTGGGGGAGGGACATGCGCGGCTCCTCGCTGTAGTGGGTCGTGTGATGTGTGCGTTGTCAGGCGCAGCTGGCATTTGCCGCCAGCAGGCCTTTCCAATCTAGCACCGGAGCGCGCGCCTCAGTAGGGTTCAGCGTGCCGCAGCCGGCGTAGCCTGGATCGCCGAAGCGGGCGCCGCGGGGGCACTTTGTGCACAGGGAACCGCATGGCGGGCGCGAGCTTCGGCGCGGGCGCGCTCGATCACGGACGAAGTGTAGTCACGCTGATCCATTCCTGTGACGATTAAAAATGACAAAAATCAGTCGCTTTTTTCATCGTTATGCGCAGGCCTTTCCAAGGGCTCTGCCGGGGCCTTGGGTGCGGCTTGCCAACCGCCGCCCAAGGCGAGGAACAGGTCCACCTGGCGGTATGACACCTGTGCTTCGGCCACCGCCAGGGCGGCCTCGGCATCGGCCAGCGCCTGCTCGGCGTCGAGACGGTCGAGGTAAGGGATGCGCCCGGCCTGTTGCAGCCGCACCTGCTGGCGCGCGGCTTCGCCGGCCTGCTCGCGCGCCGCATGCAGCGACTCTTGCCGCTCCAGTGCGCGGGTATAGGCGGACAGCGCCGTTTCCGTTTCCTGCAGCGCACGCAGCACGGCGCCGTCGAAGCGAGCCAGCGCGGCGTCGGCGGCCGCCTCATGGCCGTGGATGCGGTGACGCACGCCGTTGGTCGGCAGCGACCAGCTCAGCATGGGGCCCAGGCTCCAGCGCGCCGTCGGGCCGCTGCCCAAGTCGCTGAGCACGCCGGTCAGGCCTGCGCTGGCGCCGATGCGGATCGAGGGGTACAGGTCGGCGGTGGCAACGCCGATGCGCGCGGTCGCCGCGGCCAGCTCCCGCTCGGCCTGGCGGATATCGGGACGGCGCCGCAACAGCGCGGCACCGTCGCCGACCGGCAACGGCGCGTGCAATTCCGGCTCGGTGTGGCAATCGACGTCGTCCGGCGCCAGTTCCGACGGTGGTTTGCCCAGCAGCAGCGCCAGGCGGTGGTGCGCCGCGGCGCGCTCCGCCGCGAAGGCCGGCAAGGCGGCGCGCAGTGCTTCAGTGCGGGCGCGTTCGCGGGCCACGTCCGGCGGCTGCGCGCGGCCGGCGGCGACCAGCCGGCGGGTTGCGTCCAGCGTTCGCTCGCGCACGGCAAGCTGCTGCGTGGCCACTGCCAGTTCATGGGTGGCGGCGCATCCCTGCACGTAGGCGCGCACGGTCTGCGCGGCCACGCTGACGCGCACCATGTCGAGGGTGGCTTCGCTGGCTTCGGCGCTGGCGAGCGCGGCCTCGTCGGCACGCGCCAGCTTGCCGAAGAAATCGACCAGGTAGGACACGCCGAAGCCGAAATCGCCCAGGTTGAACACCGGCGGCTTGACAGTCTGCAGGAAGCTCTGGGCCGACAGCTGCGCGCGCGACACGCTGGCGTCGGCCCCGCCCTGCGGCAGGTTCTCGGACTCGACTTCGTGCAGCAGCGCCACCGCGCGCCGCAGGTTGGCCGAGGCGGCGCGGATGTCGGTGTTGGCGGCCAGCGCCTGTTGCACCAGCCGGTCGAGCCGCGCGTCGTCATAGAGACGCCACCAGTCGTCAGGGACCGGGCCGATGTCGACACCATGCGCGGTGCCGCCCTGCAGCGCGCCGTTGGCCCGCGCAGCCTTGAACGCGGCGCGTTCGGGCACTCGGTAGTCCGGGCCGACCGTGGCACAGGCGCACAGGCACGCGGCCGCGCACGCCAGCCAGCAAAGGCGCCCGCTCATGATCGCGCCGCGGCAGGGCGCCGCGGTTCGCGCACCGACACCGTCGCGGTGCGGCCCGAGACCAGCCTGACGTCGGCGGGCACGTCTTCCAGCACGATCCGCACCGGCACGCGCTGCGCCAGCCGGACCCAGTTGAAGGTCGGGTTGACGTTGGGCAGCAGGTTGGAGCCGGCACTGCGGTCACGGTCCTCGATGCCGGCGGCGATGCTCTGCACATGCCCGCGCAGGTGCCGGGGCTCGCCCATGATATGGACGTCCACCGGGCTGCCGATGTGGATGCGGTGCAGCTTGGTTTCCTCGAAATACCCTTCCACATGGAATGACGCCGCGTCGACCATCGACAGCACCGGGCGGCCGGTGGACACGTAGTCGCCCAGGCGCGGCAGGCGGTCGTTGAGGTAGCCGGCCACCGGGCTGCGCACGCTGGTGCGCTCCAGGTTCAGCCGCGCCAGCCGCACCGTCGCCTCGGCCTGCGCCAGCGCGGCTTCGCCTTGCTCCACGCGGGCGCGGCCCTGCTCGGCGACTTCGCCGGCCACGAGCCCGTCGAGCGCCCGGTTGCGCGCGGCTTCGCGCCGCGCCTGGGCCAGCGTCGCGCGCAGCGTGGCGGCGGTGGCCAACGCCTGCTGCAGTGCCAGCGCGTAGCGGTCGCGGTCGATCTCGAACAGCAGCTCGCCGCGCTGCACGTACTGGTTGTCGCGCACCGGCACGCGCGTGACCAGGCCTGCGACGTCGGGCGCGACCTGGACGATGTCGGCGCGCACATGGCCGTCGCGCGTCCATGGCGCGGCGGTGTAGTAGTCCCACAGGTGGCGCAGCACCAGCACGGCGGCGAGCACGGCCAGCAACGTAGGCAGCAAGGGAAGCAGGGGGCGGAGTCGGAGTGTCATGACAGCAGTTCCGGTACCGCGGCGAAGACCGCCGCCACAGTGCCCAGGACGATCACATAGAGGGAAAGATTGAACAGCGAGCGGTGCCAGATATGCCGGTAGCAGCCCAGCGCCGCCAGCGCCAGGCGGATCGCGGTGGTGGCGGCGAAGGCCAGCACCATCAGCACCAGCACGCCTGGCACGAACACGCCATAGAGATCGATTTCACTGAGCATCGGGAATGCAACGAGGGCGGGGAACGGGATCAGGCCGCGCGCGTCGGCGGGCATGCGCCGGGCTGCAGCGTGACCTGCAGCACCACCAGCGCGCGCAGCGCGCCACTGTCCTGGCGTGGCAGCGCGGAGATGGCATCGGCGACCCAGCGCTGCAGTGCCGCCGGCGCCACCGGTGCCGCCACCGCATGGCCGCTGCGCAGCCGCGACCGGTAATGCCGCGCGACTGCCGCCAGCACCCGGCGCACCGGCTTGCGTGCCGCCGGCGGCAGGTCCGGCAGCGCCTTGTGTAGCGCCAGCGCGCAATAGCCGACCTGCAGCGCATGGAAGCCGTCTGACGAGAGCGGGTCACCGGCCGCGCCCAGGCGAGGCACCAACTGGCCGAGCCGGTCCAGCATGCGCGCACCCAGCCGCGCGTCGCCATCCGACGCGCGCAGGGTGGCCGCCTGCGCCAGGTCCCGCCAGCTTGCGCGCACCAGCCGGTGCGCCGCCGCGCGCGCGCCGAACGGGCGCACCGCCATCGACCACAGCGGCGCGAACAGCATCGCGGCGGCGCTGGCCAGGCAGGCATTGAAGGTGCCAAGGAAATCCGCGTCGAAGACGGCCTGCACATTGGCGAACGAGGCGGTGTTGACCGACAGCAGCATCGCGATCAGCTGGAAGCCCGGCCGCGCCACCAGCAGGCCGATGCCGAGGTAGGGCAGCGCCAGCATCGCCGCCAGCGCCTCGAAGGTGTGCGCGTGCGGGACCACCACGAAGAGGTAGCCCGAGGCCACCAGCAGGCACGCCAGGCTCCACCGGAGGAAGGAGCCGGCCATGCGGCGCGGTTCGTCGATGGCGGCAAAGAAGCAACAGGCGATCGATGCCACCGCGACCGCGCCGGCACCGTCTTCCCAGCCCGAAAATATCCACAGCAACCCGGCACAGAACACCGCCAGCCCGCTGGACACGGCACCGAACAGCAGCATGCCGTGGTCATGGTGATGGCCGGTGCCATCCGGTTCCGGCTGGCTGCAGGTGGACGGCGCTGCGGGGCCGCGTTCGCCGATGCCTCGTTGCAGTGCCAGGCATTCCGCGTAGAGCATGCACAGGCGCTGCAACTGCCCCGCGGCGGTGGTGGCGAGCCGCGCCGGCCAGTCGCCATCCGCGCCGTCCAGGCGCCGGTCGCGTTGCAATAACGGAGCTGGCCGCTCGGCACCGCCATCCAGCCACGCGGCAGTCGAATCCATTGCCCGCCGCAGTGGAGCGGGCATGCCGCCGGGCATTCCGCGCAGCGCCTGCAGCACGCTTTCCAGCGACGACAGCAACGGCATCAGCATGGTCATGCGCTGGCGCAGCGCGCGCGCCTGGTGCAGTGTGCGGCTGCATTCGGTGTCGTAGGCGAGCTGGCTGATCAGCTGGTCCAGCGCCAGGATGTCGCTCGCAAGCCGATGGCGGCCATCGTCGGCGCCGGGGCTGCCGCGCAGGATCGCCGCGGCCCAGCCGCTGGCGTCGGCAAGCCAGCTCTGGGCACGCTGGCGCAGCGCGGGCGCCACCTTGGCCGGGAACACGATCGATCCGACCAGCCCGGCGCAGACGATGCCGATCACGATCTCCTCGATGCGCGCCACGGCGATATCAAAGATCCCGGCCGGCTGGCTGACCGCCGGCAGCGCCACGATCGGCAGCGTGTACGCCGCCAGCAGGAATACATAGCTGCGCGGCGAGCGCTGCAGCAGCGACAGGTACACCAGCGCGGTAATCCACAGTGCGATCGCACCCATCAGCACGATCGGCATGTTGACCAGCTGTGGCACGGTCGCGACCGCGGCGGTGGCGCCGAGCACCGTGCCGGCGACGCGATAGGCAGCCTTGGAGCGGGTCGCGCCGGTCAGCGGATGCGAAACGAAATACACGGTGGCCATGGCCCAGTACGGCCGCGGCAGGCCAAGCGCCAGCGCGATATAGAGTGCCAGCATCGCGGCGGCAAATGCCTTCAGCGAGAACAGCCACTGTCGTGCATTCGGCCAGCTAGCCATGGAGCGGGGTCTTGAAGACACAAGGAGTTCGGGGGCGCGCACCGCCGCCTGCCGCTCCACGCTTCATGGCGGCGCAGTCGGGCAGGGGCGATGTGTGGAAGCGAAGTGTAGCCAAACCTTCGCATTCCATTCATGATTTAATATTAGCTTTACCATTCGCTTTGTTCATGGATGCGTGCCGCCACGATCCAGCCTGAGTTCCACATGCCTATCGATATCCGCGCGCTGCGCTACTTCGTCGAGACCGCCCGCCTGCGCAGCTTCACGCAGGCGGCCGGCTCACTGTTCGTCACCCAGTCGACCATCAGCAAGATGGTGAAGCAGCTCGAGGACGAGGTCGGCCAGCCGCTGCTGATCCGCGAAGGCAAGAGCGTGCGCCTGACCGACGTTGGACGCGTGGTGTACGAACGCGGGCAGGAGGCGCTCGGCGTTGTCCACCGGCTGACGCTGGAGGTGGCCGACCTGTCATCGCTGGGCCGCGGGCAGCTGACCGTCGGCATCCCGCCGATGTCAACCTGTTTTTTTCGCCGGCAGTCAGCGCGTTCCGGCAGCGCTATCCCAACCTGCAGCTGACGCTGGACGAGCACGGCGGGCAGGTGGTCGAGCAACTGGTTGCCAGCGGCGAAC
The DNA here is from genome assembly GCF_000426345.1 of Cupriavidus phytohabitans. GTDB lineage: Bacteria > Pseudomonadota > Gammaproteobacteria > Burkholderiales > Burkholderiaceae > Cupriavidus. The sequence continues at coordinate 44,248 of NZ_AUFE01000020.1, forward strand.
TGGAAGTCGGGGCCACCGTGCTACCCGGCGACAGCGGGCTGGCGCTGGAGACCCGGCAGTTCGGCCGGCACCCGATCTGGGCGGTCGGGCCGCGCAAGGCGAAGTGGGCGCGCGGGCGTACCGTCACGCTGGGTGCGCTGCGCGACGAGCCGCTGGTGATGCTGACCGACGACTTCTCGCTGACGCGCAAGCTCAGCCAGGCCTTTCTGCAAGCGCGCATCGAGCCGCGCGTGGTGGCGCGTAGCGGCCACTGGGATTTCCTGGCCTCGATGGCGGCGGCGGGACTGGGCACCACCTTCCTGCCGCAGCCGCTGGCCGAGCGCCTGCAGGGCCAGGACACGCTCGCCATGGCGCGCCTGACCGAACCCGCGATGGACTGGGCCATGGCGCACATCTGGTCGCCTGGGCGCTATTTGTCGCACGCGGCGCGCGCGTGGCTGGCGGTCTGTGACGAGGTCCTCGGGGAGGGGGAGAGGCGCTAGGCGTGCCAGCGCCCGCCTACTTGCGCAGGCACTGGTCCGGCGCGATATTCAGCCGCACCAGCGACTGCCGCCCCGCGGTGTAGTGGTACAGCAGGGTCACGCCGAGCTTGCCCAGCACCGGCACGTCCGGATTGCGGCAGATCCCGCGCTCCAGGATCGGCTTGGCCGATGCCATGTACTCGCGCGTGCCGTCGCGCGTGGCATCCACGCCCGACACCTTGAGCTGGAGACGATCTTGCCGGGCCGGGCCACGCAGCCGTCCAGGCGCGTGGTGTCGTCCAGGTCCAGCGGGCCGGCGCGCACCAGCTCCTGGCAGGCCATCCGCAATTCCCGGTCGGCATTGCCAGCCGTCAGCCGCGTGACGCCGGTCATGCCGGTCGGCTTGCCGCGCACGGTGCCGAGCAGCAGCGTGGCGAGGCCGGAGAGCTGCGGGCTTTGCGCGGGCGGCGCGGCCAGCGCGGCGGTGGCTGCGATGGATGTGGCCAACGAGGTGGCCACGGAAACGAGGGCCGGCAGGAGGCGGTGGGGCTTTGCCGTCGAGGCGGCTGGCGTAAAGCGCATAAAGGGAGCGGGGTGGGGTAGCCTGTAGCGCTGCTACTTTAGCCCCTGCTCCTTGTTGCCGTTGTCAGGCATTGTCCTACGCGCCGCCGGAGTGTGTAGGGCGAGGGGCTGTCCGAGGCACTTTGTGCCAATGCGGTGGCTGTCGTCACAGTTCCAGCACCAGCCGGCACCCGCCGGCCGCACGCGAGCAGCACGCCATCATCCGGTCGTTGGCGTCACGCTCGCTGCGGGTCAGCACCACGTCGCGGTGATCGACCTGGCCGGCCAGCACGCGTACTTCGCACGAGCCGCACAGGCCTTCCTCGCAATCGCTCTGCACATCGATATTGGCGCCGCGCAGCGCCGCGAGCAGGGTCTGGCCGGCAGGCACCTCCATGACCAGTCCGGAATCCTTCAGCTCGACGGTGAAGGGTTGCTCCTTCGACGCGTCCAGCGTGCCCAGCCGCGACACGAAATGCTCGACCCGCAGCGCGTCCTGCGGCCACGCCGCGCAGGCACCGGCGAGCGCATCGAGCAGCCGTTGCGGACCGCAGGCGTAGACGTGGGTGCGCGGCTGCGGCGTGGCCAGCAATGCGGCGAAGTCGGCGCGGCGGCCTTCGTCGCCTGCATAGATATGCAGGCGCTCGCCATGCAGGGCCTGTAGCGTGTCCAGCATCGCCATCGACCGCCGCGAGCGGCCGCAGTAATGGATCTCGTAGTCGATGCCGAGCTGGCGCGCGCGCCGCGCCATCGCGCTGACGGGCGTGATGCCGATGCCGCCGGCAATCAGGATGGCGCGCCCGCAGCCCTCGTCGAAACGGAAATGGTTGCGCGGGCCGCGGATGCGCAAGCGGTCGCCCGCCTTGACGCTGTCGTGCACCCAGGCCGAGCCGCCACGGCTCTCGGGCTCGCGCAGCACGGCGATTTCCAGTACGGCGGCATCGTCGGGATCGCCGCACAGCGAATACTGGCGCGACAACCCGGTATCGCCGCACTCCACGTCGATATGCGAGCCCGGCGCCCAGCGCGGCAGCGGCTTGCCGTCCGGCGCCGCCAGCCGCAGCCGCAGCACGCCGTCGGCGGCAGGGGCGATGCTTTCCACCACCACGGTGCGCGCGCTGGTGTGCGCCGACGGCTCGCCAATGCGCACGGGCTGCCGTTGCGTGAGTAGTGCAGGGTTGCGGCGCTCCGGGTTCCGCGCAGGATCCCATTCGACCAGCAGGTGCTCGGGGCCACGGAACGAAGTGTTGGGCACGTAGGTGAAGACCTGTTCCGCCAGCCGCATATGCGGCAGCCGGCGCGTCAGCTCTTCCAGGAAGATCTGCATTTCCATGCGCGCCAGGTTCTTGCCCATGCACTGGTGCGAGCCGTAGCCGAAGGTCAGCTGCTCGCTGGCGTTGTCGCGGCGGATGTCGAACAGGTCGGCATCAGCGAAGTGGCGCTCGTCATGGTTGGCCGACGAGGTCACGATCAGCAGCTTGCTGCCGGCGGCCACCCGGATGCCGGCCACCTCCGTGTCGCGCGTGACCAGCCGGCGCCACGCCGCCACCGAGCCGTTATGGCGCAGGCATTCTTCCACCGCGTTGGGAATCAGCGAGGGATCATCGCAGATCTCGCGCCATGCATCCGGGTGCTGCAGCAGCAGCTTGATGGCGTTGGCCGACGCATTGGCCGTGGTCTCGTGCGCGGCGACGATGCCGGCCATCATCATCGAATGCAGGTAAGAGTCGGTGACAACCTCGGGCAGTGCCTTCTGCTTGCGCAGGCCGTACTGCATCCATCCCGAGCCTGACGGGTCTTCGCGCATCTTGTCCAGGATGCGCCCGGCCAGCTGCCAGAAGTTGCCGACCGCATGCGCCACCGCGACCTGTTCCTCGGGCCTGGGGCGGCCCCAGGTGTTGACCGTATGGGCGATGGAGTACTGGCGCAGCAGGTCCATGTCCTCTTCGGGCACGCCCAGGAAATGCAGCGCCACGGTCAGCGGCACTTCCCACAGCATCTGGTCGACCAGGTCGGCGCGGCCGTCGTCGATAAAGCGGTCGACGTACTCGCGCGCCAGGCGCCGCACCATCGGCTCGTGATGCGCCAGCTCGGCGGGCGTGAACGGATCCATCAGCGCGCGCCGGCGTGGCATGTGCGCGGGTTCGTCCTCGTTGACCAGCGTGCGGTTCATGGCATACCCGTACGAGGCCAGCACCGCGTTGGCTTCGTCGCCGGTGGGCGTGATCTTCTCCAGCGCGATCGACGGGCTGAAGGTGATGTTGTCGCGGAAAATCGCCTTGATGTCGTCGTAGCGCGTGACCACCCAGTAGCCAAGCTTCGGGCTGTAGAACACAGGCTCCTGCTCGCGCGACCAGCGCACATACTCGGGCGGATCCTGCTGGTAGCCGTCGCCGAAGGGATCGAACTCGGCCGCCTTGTGGCTGTCCGGGCAGCCATTGGGGGCGGTGAAGGCGGAATGGTCGACGGGACAGCCGCCGCGCGCGGTGTCGGGGGAGGGGGTGGCCATGCTGCGTACTCCTGCAAGAACATTGCCGTCCGGGCGGGCCGGACGGGCTTGGGGTCAGGCGATTGTCAGACGATTGCCGGCCTCAGTTGTCCAGCGTGATCTTCAGGTCGCGGATCAGCCTGGTCCAGCGTGCCGACTCGGTGCGCAGCAGCTCGCTGAACTGCGCCGGCGTATTGCCCACCGGCTCCACGCCGAAATCCACCAGCCGCTTGTTCACCGCCGGCTCGCGGATCGCCGCGACCACATCCTTGTTCAGCGTGTTGATGACCTCGGGCGGCGTGGCGGCCGGCACCACCATGCCGACCAGCGCGGCGGCTTCCACGCGCGGGTAGCCCAGTTCGGCGAAGGTCGGCACGTCGGGCAGCTGCGGCAGCCGGGTGGCATTGGCCACCGCCAGCGGCCGCACCTTGCCGCCCTTGATGAAGCCGGCTCCGGCGGCGTAGTCCACCATCATTGCGGCCACCTGGCCGGCGGCGACGTCGGCCAGCGCGGGAGCGGCGCCGCGGTATGGCGCGTGCGTCATCGGCAGGCCGCCGGCTTCTACCTTCAGCAACTCCATCGCCAGGTGGTGCGGGCTGCCCGCGCCGGCGGAGCCATAGTTGACGCCACCCTGCGTGGACTTCGCCTGCGCGATGAAGTCCCTGGCGCTTTTCACCGGGCTGTTCGCGCCGACCACCAGGATCATCGGGAAGCGGCCCAGCAGCGTGACCGGAGCCAGGTCCTTGCCCGGGTTGTAGGAAAGTGTCTTGTACAGGACGGGGTTGAACACCAGCGTGCCGTTGTCGGCGGACAGCACGGTATAGCCGTCGGCGGCCGATCGCGCCGTCTCGGCCGCGCCGATCGCGGTGTTGCCGCCGGGCTTGTTATCGACCAGCACGGGCTGGCCGGCCTTGGCCGACAGCCCCTGGCCGATGGTGCGCGCGAGGAAGTCGGAACCACCGCCCGCGGCGTACGGCACGATCCAGCGGATCGGCTTGGCGGGGTAGGTGTCGGCGCCGTGCGCCGGCATGGCGGACAGCAAGGGCAGGACGAGCGCGCCGATGGCCAGGCGCGGCAACAGGGGGCGGGGCATATGGTTGTCTCCGTTGATTTCTGTTTTGCGTAAATCTTATACGCATTGCGTAATGATTGAATTGGGGGTTAACCTTGAAGCCGACCGCCCGCCCGGGCGTGGCCTAATCTGCCTGCTCTTGCCCAACCATCAACACCACTGCCATGCCTGCCTCCCGTTCCAAGCCCGCTGCCTCCGAAACGCCTGCCGACGCCTCGCTCCGCACACGGGAGCGCCGCCAGCGCGTGCAGTCCGCTGTCACGGGCATGGCCGTGCTCAAAGGACTGGCCCGGCTGGGCGGGCGCGCCAGCCTTACCGCACTGGCCGCGCATATCGACGAAAGCCCGGCCAAGGTGCACCGCTACCTGGTCAGCCTGCTGGAAGAGGGACTGGTCGCGCAGGAATCCGGTACCCAGCAGTACCACCTCGGCTACGAGGCGCTGCAGATCGGCATGGCGGCGATGCGCCAGGCCGACCCGATCCGGCTCGCCGAAGCCTCTCTGGTGCGGCTGCGCGAGACGCTGGAAGTGACGTGCTTTGTCGCGGTGATGGGCAACAAGGGCCCGACCATCATGCGTTTTGAAGAACCGGGCCTGCCGGTCACGGTGAATGTGCGGGCGGGGTCGGTGATGCCGCTGCTGTGGTCGGCCACCGGCCGCGTATTCCTGGGCCTGCTGGACGAAACCCGTGTACAGGCGCAGGCAAGGGAAGAACTGGCAGAGGCCGGCCCGGCGCGGCTAGCCTTGCTCGATCAGGACGACCCGATCGGCGCACTGCGCCGCACCGTGCAGGCCGACGACTGCGCCTGGGTGCGCGACACCAACCTGACCGGCATCAGCGCCGTGGCCGCGCCGGTGCGCGACTACACCGGCCGCGTGTGCGCGGTGCTGACGGCGCTGGGCGCCACCGGCGGCTTCGATCCGTCGATCGACGGGCCGGTCGGCTCCGCGCTGCGGCATGAGGCCCGCGTGGTCAGCGCCGCGCTTGGCTTCAACCCGGACGCGCCGGTTTGAGCCCGGGGGTTTCAGCGCTGGCGGCCAGTTTTCCGGGGCTTAACCGTGACGGGCGGTAAAACATTCGGCGAGTCTCTCGCGGCGGAAGGCTTCCACGGTGGCCCACCAGGAAGGGAGTTGCCATTGTGCAAGCCGCGCGCAGACGCGTATAGTCCCTCGCGGTTTGCCGACACTCCTGCCATTGCCTGACATGACGATCCTTGCCCCCACGCACTTCGCGGCGATTGCCGCCGCCGGTCTCCTGTGCACGCCAGCCACGTACGCCGCCGACAAGGTCGACCAGCGCCAGCTCGAGCGCGCTGTCAACGAGGCGATCGCGCCGATGATGAAGGCGCACAACGTGCCGGGCATGGCCATCGCGGTGACGGCCGGCGGCAGGCAGTATTTCTTCAACTATGGCGTGACAGCGAAGCGGGGCGGCAAGCCAGTCACCGAGTCCACGCTGTTCGAGATCGGCTCGGTCAGCAAGACCTTCACCGCGACGCTGGCGGGCTATGCGCAGGCGCGCGGCGCCATGTCGCTGTCGGACCCCGCTGGTAAATTCCTGCCGGCGCTTGCCGGCAGCGCCTTGGGCACGACCAGCCTCCTGGACCTTGGCACCTATGCGGCCGGCGGCCTGCCGTTGCAGTTTCCCGAGACGGTCAACAGTCCGCAGGCAATGACCGACTACTTCAAGGCCTGGCGACCCGCCTACGCGGCCGGTACCCACCGGCGCTACTCGAACCCCAGTATCGGCCTGTTCGGCTACCTCGCCGCGCGCAGCCTGGGCGAGCCGTTCGACGACCTGATGGAGAAGACCATCTTCCCGTCGTTTGGCCTGAAGCGCACTTATATCCGGGTGCCGAAGCCGCTGATGGTGGACTACGCGTCGGGTTACACCAAGGACGACAAGCCGACCCGCGTGACGCCGGGGGTGCTGGATTCCGAGGCCTATGGCGTGAAGACGACGTCTGCCGACATGATCCGCTTCGTCGAGGCCAACATGTCGCCGAGCGGGCTCGATGACAGGCTGCAGCGCGCCATCGCCACCACGCGTACCGGCTACTTCAAGATCGGCGGCATGGTGCAGGGGCTGGGATGGGAGATGTATGCCTATCCGACGCCGGTCAGCGCCATCCTGGCGGGCAGCTCGCCGCGGATGGTGTTCGAGGCCAACAAGGTCGACCGGCTGGAGCCGCCGCAGGCGCCGGGCGCCAATGTGCTGGTCAACAAGACCGGGTCGACCAACGGGTTTGGTGCATACGTCGTGTTCGTGCCCGCAAAGCGCATCGGGCTGGTGATGCTCGGCAACAAGAACATGCCGGTGCCGGCGCGGGTGGAAGCGGCGTATCACATCCTGACGGTGCTGGACGGCGACCTGGCGGCAAAGCGCTAGGACCGACGCGCCAGTCGCTGCCCGAAGAAAGAAAGCGGCCCGAAGGCCGCCCTGTCTGCCGCGCGCTGAAGCGCCGTCAGAACTGCTCCGCCGTCAGAACTGCTCCGCCGTCAGCGCATTGACCGGCGCCGCACCGCCGACCACGGCATCGCGCAGCGCGGTTGCCTGCGACAGGATGTGCTGTGCGAAGAAATGCGCGGTGGCGATCTTGGCGTCGTGGAAGTTCGGATCCTCGGCACGTTTCGCATCCGCGGCCAGCATCGCGCGGCCCAGCTGCCAGCCCGAGAATACGATGCCGCACAGCTTCAGGTACGGCACGCTGCCGGCGAACACGGCATTCGGATCCGACTTGGTATTGGCCACCACGAACTCAACCACCGCTTCCAGCGCCGCGCGGCCATTGGCCAGTTGCGCCTGGACCGCGGTGAAGGCAGCGCCGCCATGCTTGCCCAGCGCGGCCTCGGTCTCGGCGATCTGCGCGCAGATCGCGCGCGCCACCGCGCCGCCGTCGCGCACGGTCTTGCGGCCGACCAGGTCGTTGGCCTGGATGGCCGTGGTGCCTTCGTAGATCGGCAGGATGCGGGCGTCGCGGTAGTGCTGCGCCGCGCCGGTTTCCTCGATAAAGCCCATGCCGCCATGCACCTGCACGCCCAGGCTGGCGACGTCGATCGACAGCTCGGTGCTCCAGCCCTTGACCACCGGCACCAGGAATTCATAGAACGCCTGGCTTTGCTTGCGCACGGCTTCGTCCGGATGCTGGTGCGCGGTGTCGCTAGCGGCGGCCGCCACGTAGGCGACGGCGCGTGCGCCTTCGGTCAGTGCGCGCATCGTCATCAGCATGCGCTTGACGTCAGGGTGGTGGATGATGGTGACCGCTTCGCGCGCCGAGCCGTCGACCGGGCGGCTTTGCACGCGCTCGCGCGCATACGCCACGGCCTGCTGGTAGGCACGCTCGGACACCGCGACGCCCTGCATGCCGACTGCAAAGCGCGCGGAGTTCATCATGATGAACATGTACTCCAGGCCGCGGTTCTCTTCGCCCACCAGCGTGCCGATGGCGCCGCCGTGGTCGCCGAACTGCAGCACCGCGGTCGGGCTGGCCTTGATGCCCAGCTTGTGTTCGATCGACACGCAGTGCACGTCGTTGCGCTCGCCCAGGCTGCCGTCGGCGTTGACCAGGTACTTGGGCACGATGAACAGCGAGATCCCCTTGACGCCTTCGGGCGCGTCGGGCGTGCGGGCCAGCACCAGATGGACGATGTTCTTCGCCATGTCGTGCTCGCCGTAGGTGATGAAGATCTTGGTGCCGAAGACCTTGTAGGTACCGTCGCCCTGCGGCTCGGCGCGGGTGCGCACCGCGGCCAGGTCCGAACCGGCCTGCGGCTCGGTCAGGTTCATGGTGCCGGTCCACTCGCCGCTGATCAGCTTGGGCAGGAAGGTGGCCTTCTGCTCGTCGGAGCCGGCGGTCAACAGGGCCTCGATGGCGCCGTCGGTCAGCAGCGGGCACAGCGCGAACGACAGGTTGGCGCTGTTCAGCATTTCGATGCAGGCGGTCGCAATCAGCTTGGGCAGGCCCTGGCCGCCGAAATCCTGCGGATGCAGCACGCCCTGCCAGCCGCCTTCGCCGAACTGGCGGAAGGCGTCCTTGAAGCCGGGGGTGGTGGTCACCACGCCGTCCTTCCAGCTGCTGGGATCCAGGTCGCCGGTGCGGTTGAGCGGCGTCAGCACCTGTTCGTTGAACTTGGCGGCTTCGTCGAGCACGGCCCCGGCCGTTTCCGGCGTGGCTTCCTCGAAGCCGGGCAGGCGGCTGACAGCGTCAAGACCTGCGAGCTCGTTCATCACGAACAGCATGTCTTTGAGCGGGGCACGGTAGGTCATGGATGTCTCCTGTCTGTACGTCTGTACGCTTGTTCCTGGGTGGCGCGCAGGGCATGGCGCCTGGCCCGCAACCCGGGCCGATACGTCATCGTAACGCGGGAAGCACCGGGCGCGGCTATCCAAAGCTGCCCATTCATTGACGAAATCTGCCGCCATACATAAACCGGCGCGCGGCGATGCCCGCAGGTCGGCACCGGCCTGGCCTCGTGGCAGGATTTGTCAGGGGTGTGCGGGCATGGTCCGGTAGGCCTTGGGCGTGCTGCCGGTCCAGTTGCGGAAGGCACGATGGAAGGCGGTGGGGTTGTCAAAGCCGATATCGAAGGCGATCGCCGCGATCGCATCCGTGGTGCGCGTGAGCCGCTGGATGGCAATGTCCCGGCGCACCTCGTCCTTCACTGCCTGGAAGGTCGTGCCTTCAGCGGTCAGCCGGCGGCACAGCGTGCGGACCGAGAAGTGCAGGTCCTGCGCCACCGCTTCGATGGTCGGCGTCGCCGGCAGGCAGTCGGCCAGGTACTGGCGCACATGGTGGCACACCATCTGGTCGGCGAACGCGACGAAGATCCAGTCCTCGGGCGCGCGCGCCAGGAATTTCTGCAAATCGGCCTTGCGCCGGCGGACCGGCATGTCCAGGTAGGACTCCTCGAACCTGAGCAGCGTCTGGCGGCCGCCGAACTGCACCGGGCCGGGAAACAGGTAAAGGGAGTCGCTGGCGCGCGGCGGCCGCGGAAAATCGAACTCCACCCTGGCCAGAGGGATGCGCATGCCGATCAGCCATGAGGCGACGCCGTGGACCAGCTTGAGCATCAGCTCGCTGCCCAGCGCGCTGACGCCGGGGCCGGCCGGGTCGGCACGCAGCACGACCTCGCCGAAACCATCGTCGCGTCCGGATTCGAGCCGGAAATCGTCCAGGATCAGGTGGAAGAACTGGCCAAAGCGGTGCAGCGCCACTTCCAGCCGCGGCGCATCCAGCAGGCTCAGGCACAGGAACTTGAGCGTGCCGTTGCGCAGCGGCCGGCTGAAGATGCCGGGCATCTCGTCGTCCAGTTCCATGGCCAGTTCGCGGTAGAGCGTGGAAAACTGTTCCTCGGTCACGCGCGCGGCCGGCGCCTGCAACAGGCCGCTCGGGATCCCCGCGCGCTCCGCCAGCCGCGCCATGGCGGCCGGGTCGGCACCGGACAGGAAGCCGTTGACCAGCGAAATGGGGACGGTGGCGGTGAACTGGGTCAATGTTGCGGGGCGGCTAATACGGAGTGGTGCGCAAGCGCGCCGGGACGATGCGTGGCGTATTTTGTCATAGCCCGGCGGGTGTTACCGGCGCTCCGGGGTTGCTATGGCACCCATGTTGAGCGTCGCGACCGCTGTCAGTCCTGCGCGGACCGTGCCGGTTCCTCCGCCGCGTGCGCGCCGGGGTCCGCGTCCATGTGGACGCTGGCCAGGCCGGCGTTGAGCTGGTTCAGGAAATGGACCAGCGAAACCTTGTCGTCAAAGCCGAAGCTCGCCAGCGCCTGGCGGTAGAACTCATAGATCCTGGGTTGCAGGCTGTTCCAGAACTCGCGCCCCTTCGGCGTCAGCACGACCTTCTTGGCGCGGCGGTCCACGGTGTCGGCAACACGCTGGACATGCTTTTCCCGCTCCAGCCGCTTGAGCACGCCATCAAGGCTTTGCCGGCTCACCACCAGGTATTCGGTCAGTTCCGAGAACGACATGCCTTCCGGCACCTGCGGCCGCGATAGCGCCCCCAGCACGGACCACTGCACGGTGGTGATGCCGAGCGACTTGCTGGTCTGCCGGTCCAGCGTATTGCCGGCCTGGAACAGCCGGAAAAACAGCCGGTTATGGACGGATGCGTCGGACGGGTCGTACGCGAATTCTGGTTTGGTCATGGTGTGGGATTGACACTGGCCGCCGTGAGCCTGCCATTAGTGTGCCTATTCTAAGGCGGCGCGGAGCACACACGCACAGGCGCGACGGGTGGGATGGTACCCTGCGAGCCGTTTGAATGTGTTCCATCGTGCTCTTTTGCTGCATTTGCGCAAAGATCATGATCATTATTTATAAGCAGTGGTAGTGAGAAAAAGCCTGCTAGCGGATGTGTTGGTAAATATAAGTAAGGATATTGACGTATACGTAAGGCGTGCCTAGTATTCTTCGGATTCTTGCCATCAAGGTTCAGCCATGACCATTACGTTCCACCATGCTGCCGATGTCGCCGTCCTGGCCGTCCTGGCCGTCCTGGCCGTCGAGCGCCCGGCGCGCTTCGTCGGCCGCTGAGCGGCTGGTCTTCCGGCTCGCTGGGACGCAAATATGGAAGTGGCACAAGCCGCGCGCCCCCTCCGGTCCACACAGCCGGAAATGGGCATCACCGACATGCTCCATCACATCCGCGCCGCGGCCCGGACCATCCAGGCCGAGGCGCGGCGCCAATGGCCCGGCGACGCCAATGCGGTGACACGCCGCCTCAGCCGCCTGCTGTCGCTGGCCATGCGCCAGCAATCCGCGCTGGACATTGCGGTGATCCTGGGCAGTGCCGCCGAGCTTCGCTATTTCCCCGACGATGCGGCGCTGGAGCGGTGTACCCGCATGGTCGAGTCCCACGGCGGCAAGGCCATGCGTGCGGTCGTCTGGGCGGTCCGGCATCGCCGCGTGCGGGCCGGCGTAACCATTACCCGGCGCTTTATCGTCGACGCGGTCGACTGACCTCCAATGAACAATGGCGGGCCAGGGCCCGCCATTTCCTTATGGCGGCGCGCAGTCGCGCCGCGCGCCTCCAGGACGCTGTCAGCTTCGCGCTTCAGCCACGCCCGGCACCATCGACGCCGGGGCCGCGCTTGCCGCTGCATCGGCGTGCAGCGCCGATGCCGACAGCCGATGGTTGATGCACGCGAGCGCCAGCGCACCCACGATCCCCGCCGCACCGATGACCAGGAAGTTCTGCGCCAGCGGCAACTGCAGCGAAACGATCAGCCCGATCAGCACCGGCGCCGCGATGGCACCAAGCCGTCCGATGCCCGAGGCCATGCCAACGCCGGTCGAACGGATCGACACCGGATAAAACTGGCCGCTGTATGCATACGCGACGATCTGCGCGCCGGTAGTGCAAGCACCTACCGCGCCGATCAGCAGGTAGAGCATCTCGGTCGAGGTCTTGAACGTCATCAGGTAAAGGAACGCGCCGCCGAGCAAGTACATCACCACCAGCACCCACTTGATATGGAACCGGTCGGCCAGCCATCCGCCACCGATCGCACCTACCACAGCGCCCACGTTCAGCGCGATCACGAAGCTGAGCGCGGAGCCCAGGCTGTAGCCCGACATCGCCATCAGCTTGGTCAGCCAGGTGCTGAGCGCATAGACCATGAACAGGCCGGTAAAGAAGGCGATCCAGAACATGACCGTGCTGAAGCCACGGCCGTCCTGGAACAGGCGGGCCACCGGCGCGCCGGCTGCGCGGTCCTGCTGCGGCAAGCGGAAGGTGGCGCCGGCATCCAGGCGCAGGTGCGGGTCGATGCGTTGCGCGAGGGCGCGCAGGTCCTTTTCGTTCTGGCGCGACACCAGGAACGACAGCGACTCCGGCATCGTCTTCAGGATGAACGGGATCAGGATCACCGGCACGCCGGCCGCGAAGAACACGATCTGCCAGCCAAACCCGGCAATGAACTGCTTGCCGATCACCGCGGCCAGGATGCCGCCGATGGCATAGCCGGAGAACATCACCGTGGTCATGAAGCTGCGGATCTTGCGCGGCGAATATTCCGTCATCTGCGCCACGATGTTGGGCATCACGCCGCCGATGCCAAGACCGGCGATAAACCGCATCACGCTGAACGTGACCGGATCGCTGGTCAGGCCCGCGGCCGCCGTGAACACGCTGAACAGGAATACGCACAGCGAGATGGTCCAGCGTCGTCCGATCTTGTCGGAGAGGGCGCCCAGGAAGATAGCGCCGAACATCATGCCGAACAGCGCCGAGCTCGCCATGAAGCCGGCGGTCGACGCCGTGACGCCCATCTCCTTCATGATCGATGGCAGCGCGGCACCCGCTACGGCGATGTCATATCCGTCGATGATGATCACCAGCAGGCACCAGGCCAGGACACGCGCATGGAATCGGTTAAAGCGGGCGCCGTCGGCCAGCTTCTGTACATCAATGTGCTGCATCTATGTCTCCTTCACCAATCTTCTTTTGAACGCTCAACCAGCGGCAAGGGCCCGCGAACGGGCCCCTGGCCCGGGCTGGACGGGCTATGGTTGATGCGTGGTTATACGTCAAGATCATTACTTATATCGTGACGAAAACCTAGGGTATTTCCGGTGAAGAAGTGCTGAATCGGCGGTTATTTAGTCAATAAGTTGATTTATCAAGCAGTGTGCGCGCAGGCGCGATCGGTTCGGCCGCCTGGCCCTCCCGCACCTGTCGCCGCATTCATGCCAGCGTATCGAGCCGTGCCTGCAGCCGCCCGCGCGTGATCGCGCCGATCTGAGCCAGCGCCTCATCCAGTTCCTGCTGCGTGCTGCGGTCGATACGGCGTTCCAGCGCGGCAAAGATGCCTTCCCGCGTGTAGTGCCGCACGCAGATAATGAAGGGAAAGCCGTGTCGTGCCAGGTAAGCGGCATTCATGCGGTCGAGCGTGGCTTCCTGCTGCACTGACATCGTGTCCAGCCCCGCGCTCTTCTGCTCGGCATTGGAATCCGCCGTCATGGTGCCGGCGCGGATATTGGCGGCCGACAGCATCGGGTGCAGGTTCAGGAAATCGCACTGGGCCTTCGCATCCAGCTTGCGGATGACATCCATCATCGCATCATGCAGCGCGCTGGACGATGCAAAGGGCCGCCGCGCCCAGGCGCGCTCTGCCGCCAGCGGAAAATGCTCGAACACGCTGCCGAACGCGTGGGTAAAGCCGGACTGGTCCAGCGCGTTGACCGGCGCCAGATCGATGGACTGTGACATGGACTGCTCTCCCGTTGTGCCGGCCGCGCAGGCCAGGCATGGAAACCGAATACGGGCCGAGTATAGGAAGCAGGCATGGCCGCGGCGAGGGGCGCGGCCATATAAGACGCATAACAGAATCCGATACCGCTATGCGCGTGGGGCGGGGTCCAGGTCGCGCAGGTCGCGCAGCGCCTGCGATGCCGCCGTCAGCATGCCGCGCAGCCACGCATGCGAGGCCGAGCGGTGGCGCGCGGGATGCCACAGCTGGTAGAAGCGCATGAACGGGAATTCGATCGGCGGCCTGAGCACCGCCACCGGTACATGCTGCGCGTGATAGTTGGCAAAGTGGCGGCCCGTCGTCAGGATCAGGTCCGTGCCGGGGATCAGGCTCGGCGCCAGGTTGAAGTAAGGGCAGCTCACGCGGTTGTCCCGGTGCACGCGCATCGTGCTGAGGCCCGTGTCCACCAGCCCGCGCTGGTCGCGCGAGTAGGGCGTCGGCACGATATGCGCCGCGCCCAGGTAGGCCTGCGCGGTGAACTTTCCCGGCCGGTTATGCACGCTGTCAGGCGCCACCATGCAGACCACCTCGTCTTCCAGCAATACGGACAGGTGCAGGTGCTCCGGGGGATTGGGCCAGTTGCCGATCACGATGTCGATGGTGCCCTCCGACAGCGCCTGCTCGTAGTCGAAGGTGGCGGTCAGTGGAATCGCCGCCAGCCGCGCCTGGGGTGCCATGCGCCGGAACTCCCGTACGACTTGGGCAAAGAACGGCGGCGCGAGGTAGTCGGGCATCGCTACGGTAAAGCTTTGCTCGGTGGTGGCGGGGTCGAAGCGGTCGTCCGACACCAGCAGATTGTCCAGCGCGCTGAGCGCCGCCTGCGCGTTGCGGGCAAGCTGCAGGGCGCGCTCGGTCGGCACCATGACATTCTTTTCGCGCGTGAGCAGCGGGTCGTTGAAGATCGCGCGCAGCCGCTTGAGCGCTGAGCTGATCGCCGGTTGCGACTGGTTCAGCCGGACGGCGGTGCGCGAGACGCTCTGCTCGGCAATCAGGATGCACAGCACGCGCAGCAGGTAGGTATCGAAAGGGTCGTCGGCGCGGATCATGCGGAGTCTCGGGCGTTCCGGTAGGTAAGTAGGCGTGGGCAGCAGGCGCCGCAACCGGTGCGCATTGCTTGCTGCCCATGGCGGCTTTGTAGCCTTTTGCGCACCGCACGGCAACGCGGTCGAACCCGCACGCGGGCGGGAACGCCGCCCCCCGGCGCACCGCGGAGGAGGGCAAAGCGGGTGCCCTAGGGTAATCCATAGGTCCGCCAACGCGCCTGGCAAAAACCCGGAATCCCGCGCC
Organism: Cupriavidus phytohabitans; assembly: GCF_000426345.1. GTDB lineage: Bacteria > Pseudomonadota > Gammaproteobacteria > Burkholderiales > Burkholderiaceae > Cupriavidus. The sequence continues at coordinate 59,371 of NZ_AUFE01000020.1, forward strand.
AGGCAAGGCTTTCCGACCCATATCCAAGCTGATATAGGGCCTATACCAGCGCCCCCGTTCCGCAATCCGGGCCCGTTCCTATACTTGCACCCAATCCAGACGGAGGGCCGCCGCAGCACCATCCCCGCGGCATCGCCCGCACAACACAAACCGACAAGACAGGAGACTCCATGTCCATTACAAAACAGGGCGTTCCGCTGTTCGCCGACACGGCGGACGATGCGGAAGCCAGCGTCTTTCGCAAGGTGTCGTGGCGCCTGCTGCCATTCCTTGGCGTGCTGTGGGTGCTCGCGTGGCTGGACCGGGTCAACATCGGCTTCGCCAAGCTGCAGATGCTGGATTCGCTGCGCTTCAGCGAGGCGGTGTATGGCCTGGGCGCCGGCATCTTCTTCCTCGGCTACTTCTTCTTCGAAGTGCCGTCGAACATGCTGCTGCAGAAGATCGGCGCCAAGAAGACCATCATGCGCATCACCATCTGCTGGGGCGTGATCTGCATGCTGCAGACCTATGTCACCACGCCGACGCAGTTCTATATCCTGCGCTTCCTGCTGGGCGCGTTCGAGGCGGGCTTCTATCCCGGCGTGATCCTCTACCTGACCTACTGGTATCCGTCCGAGCGGCGCGCCCGCGCTTTCGGCACCTTCATGTCGGCGTCCGCCATCGCAGGTGTGCTCGGCGGCCCGCTGGCCGGCTGGATCATGACCTCGATGGGTGGCGTGCATGGCATGCATGGCTGGCAATGGCTGTTTATCCTGGAAGGCATTCCTTCCGTGCTGGCCGGCATCTTCGCGTGGTTCTACATGACCGACAAGCCGGAGCAGGCACAGTGGCTGACCGACAGCGAGAAGCGCGTGGTGCTCGACGCCCTGAAGCGGGACAACGCCACCATGGGCGAACGTGGGCACGACTGGCGTACGCTGTTCACCAACCGCAAGGTGTGGCTGCTGATCGCCATCTTCTTCTGCCTGCTGTGCGCCAACTCCACGCTGACATTCTGGATCCCGACCATCATCAAGGAAGTCGGCTTCACCACGCCGATGGCGGTGGGCTGGATCGCGGCGGTGGCCTACCTCTGCGGCGCGATCGGCATGATCGCCAACGGCGCGCACTCTGACCGTCGCAACGAGGTGCGCTGGCACTTCAGCGGCGCCGCGCTGGTCGGTGGTGCGGCAATGGCCCTGCTGGCCGTGCTGCTGGGCATGCAGGCGCTGTCGCCTGTGATCACCCTGGTGGCCATGACTGCCGCGCTGGTCGGCACCATGAGCGCCATCCCCGTGTTCTGGCAGCTGCCCAACCGCTACCTGGCTGGCAGCGCCGCCGCGGTGGGCGTGGCCCTGATCAATTCCGTCTCAAACCTGGCCGGCTTCGGCGCGCCCTATGCGATGGGCCTGATCAAGACCGCCACCGGCACGGTCAGCAGCGGCCTGTACCTGGTGGCCGCCATCGAGATCCTGGCTGCGATGCTGGTTGTGTTCTGCATCCGCCGTCTCCATCACAAGCGCGAGGCCTGACATGCACGACGACCACGATCCCGGCTTCAACGCCGCCCGCCGACGCTTCGGCCTGCAATCGATCACGCTGGGAGGCAGTGCGCTGCTGGCTGGCAGCGCGCTGGCCGCCAGCCCGGCACCGACTCCGGCGCCCAACCAGACCGCGGGCCCGGTGCAGCAGGGCGGCCTCAGCCCGCGGCTGACCATGCACGCGCTCGACACCTGGCACGGCACGCCGGCAGCCGGTATGCGCGTAGACATGTACCGCATTGAAAACGGACAGCCACGCCTGCTGCAGACGGTGACGCTCGCCGCCAATGGCCGCAGCGAACCACCGCTGCTGCTCGGCGACGCCTACCGCACCGGCACCTACGAACTGGTCATGCACGTGGACGAATACTTCGCCGCCCGCAAGGCCAGCCTGCCGCAGCCGCTGTTCCTTGCGAAGATCCCGCTGCGCCTGCGCGTGACGGACGCCAGCCAGCGCATCCACCTGCCCGTGACGTTCGGGCCGTGGAGCTACAACTACTACCGCGGCAGCTGATGCCTGCATTGCATTGAAAGGAGACAGACCATGGCAGGCATCAGCACCCACGTGCTCGACGTATCGCTCTGCAAGCCGATTGCCGGCATGCAGATCGAACTGTTCGACGTCGGCACGCAACCCCCGAAACTGATCGCAAAGGCGCGCACCAACAACGACGGCCGCACTGACACGCCCATGCTGCCCGCCGCCCAGGCCCGCACCGGCGACTTCGAGCTGCGCTTCTGGGTGGCGGACTACTTCAAGGCGCCGGACACGTTCGCCGACATCGTGCCCGTGCGCTTTACCATCGCGGACGCCGCGCAGCACTACCACGTGCCGCTGCTGTGCTCGCCGTGGAGTTTCGGCACGTACCGGGGCAGCTGAAGCGCACCTTACTGCGTGCCGGTCAGCACCGCGCTGCTGGTGGTCGGCGGCGCGTTGCCCTCGACCACCAGCAGCGTGGCGGCGGCAGGCTGCTTCGTGGACAAGGCGGGCACCGCCTCGCGCAACGGCCCGATGGCCGTGCCATTGGCGGCGCCGGCGGCATTCGTCCTGAAGCTTGCAACGGGCGTGCGGTGGCCAGAGACGTAGACGTTGTAGACCGTCTGCGGCTTTAGCTGGTAGAGGAACACTTCCAGCGCATCGACCAGGCCCAGGTTGCGTGCCACGACAAAGCCGCGTCCGGCGCCGCTGGTGGCCTTGAGCGGAATGTTGACGGGATCGCTGTTTGCACGCGGCGCGAGATTTGCCTTGCCATCGCCGGCCGGCACGGCATTGGAGACATAGACGAGGGCCTGCGGTGCCTGTCCGACCGGGGTGCGGGCGATGACGCGCTGGGTGGCGGTGTCGATCACGTCGACCCCGTCGCCGTTTTCCAGGCCGACATACATGCGGCTGCCGTCATCGGACGGCCAGATGCCATGCGGCAGCGCGCCGACGGGTATGGTCGCGAGCAGGCGGGGCTCGGCGTCGGTGCTGTAGACCTTGACCGCATTCTCGCCGCCGACCGTCACGTAGGCGAGCGTGCCGCGCGCTGTCCTGGCGAAGCCGATGTGGTTGGTGATAAAGCCGGTATCGAACACGCCCCTGACGCTGAGGCTTTGCGTGTCGATGCGGGTGACCTTGCCCACGTCCTTGTGCGTCATCCACACTTCGCTGAAGTCCGGGGTGAACTGCAGGAAGGGCGAAAACGGGCTGGCGACCGGAATGCGCTTGACGACCTGGTGCGTGGCGACATCGATCACGTCGACCTCGGGCGTAAAGCTGGAGACGACAAAGGCGAGCTTGCCGTCGGGATGGAACAGCACCATGCCCGGGCCTGGCGCGGTGGGGATGCGGCGGATCTCCTTGTAGCTGGCCGGGTCGATCACCGAGATGTAGTCCTCGCCGCGCACGACCACCCACGCTTCCTTGCCGTCGGCGGTAAAGAAACCCTCGTGCGGCGAACGGCCGATATAGGCAACCCCCTTGACCTTGTTCGTGGCGGTATCGATGAACGTCGCCGAGTTCGAGCCATTGGAGACGACGAGCAGCGTCTTGTGATCCGGCGAGAAGCCCAGGCCATGCACGTTGATCTCGCCCTTGTAAAGCGGCGAAAGGATATCGGGCCGCGCATTGCCAAGGCGGATCTGGCCGAGCAGCGTATTGGTGGCGGGCTGGATGACCGACACGGTGTTGCTGTTCTGGTCCGCCGTATAGACGCGGTCGCTGGCGGCCGGTGCCGCGGTGGCGAGCGACGACGCCGTGGCCAGGACCAGCGCAAGCTGCAAGGTCTGCTTCATGTGGGATTCCTTCAGTGAGAATGTGCTGGTGCCGGGCTGCGGCTCGGCGCGGTTTTCGGATGGCGGGCAAGCCAGGCTTGCATCAGGCGGATCTCGTTCTGCTGGTCGGTGATGATGCCCTGTGCCAGGTTGCGCAATTCAGGATCCCGGGTGTCGAGCAGCAATGCCTTGGCCATGTCGATGGCGCCCTGGTGATGCGGGATCATCATCGCGACGAAGTCGTGGTCAGGGTCGCCGTTCATGGGGGCGGCGCGCATGCCTGCATCCATGACGGCCATGGCGTCGTCCATGCGTTGCGCGAACGGCTTTGCGGTGCTGGCGACAAAGGGTTCCGGCTGCCGCGCCACTGGCGTCTGGCCATGATCATGCGGCGCCGTCGGGACACCGCCTGCCAGGCAGATCGAACCGGCCGCCGCCGCAATGGCGGCGAGCATGAAAGCGGGCAAGTTGGACTTCATGTGTGGCGTTCTCCGGGTTGTGGTTCGAGGGCTGCTTCGGAGTAAACACGCCCGGGACCGGCTTTATTCCGCACAGGCCAACTTTTTTTGCAACACATCCTCGGCACACCAACCGTACGGGCACGGCGCTTGCGAGCCGCCAGGCGTTGCAATCATGGCTGCGCAGCGGCGGCCCTCAGGGTTCTCCCGCTCCCATGAGGCTGCCACCGTTCGCTACACTGACCTGCCGCCAGCGGCAGGCGAGACGACACAACGGGTGCCAGCCCGCAACACAACTACGTCTTGCCCAAGGCGCGGCGCAAATGGCAAGCGCATCCATGCCCCCGAATCCACTGCCCCCGACCGAACCGTCCGCTGCAGCCGCCGCGCCGCGCGCGCTGCGCCATGTCGTTGCCGACGAGGCGCAGGCTGCCGCGGCCGAGCTCGATGGCTGGCAGCAGCGCTACCAGCAACTGACGCCAGGTGTGTTCCGGGCCGAGGTCTCGCAGGTCACTTACGGCGATGTCCATGTGTTCCGCGAACAGACCACGCAGGCGCTGCTGGAAGAGGGGGAGGCGGCGCGCGGCTATCTGTCGCTCGCCTTGCCGCATGTGCACTGCGAGGATGGCTGGTTCCACGGCTACCGCATGCACGGATATTCGCTGCTGTGCGCCGGCAACGGCCAGGCGCTGGCGATGCGCACCCCGCGCGAACTGGACCTGACCGGACTGACCATGCCGCTGCCCGCGCTGGATCGCGCGGTAGCGCTGGCGAGCGGCGAGCCACGCCGCCTCGACAAGCTGGCCGGCGTGCGCCAGTTGCGGCCGGCGGTCGGCAATGATTTGCGCGCCGCGTTGCTGTCGGTGCTGGCGACCGCGGCGATCGAAGCGGAGGTGTTCAGCAACCGCTTCGTGGAGAGCGCGATACGCGACGCCTTGCTGCTGGCGGCGGCGACCGCGCTGATCGCGGACGACGACCGCTCGCGCGAGCCGCTGCCAACCGCAGGCGCGCGCCGCCAGCTGGTGGCCGACGCCTACGCGCTGGTGCGTGCCGCGCCCGACCACGGCTGGAGCATCCTGGCGCTGTGCGAGCGCCTGGGCGTATCGCGCCGCACGCTGCAGTACAGCTTCAACGAGGTCACCGGCCTGGCGCCGCTGGACTTCGTGCGCGCGGTGCGGATGAACGGCGTGCGCCTGGCGCTGCGCGCCGGCCCGGTGGAGCCGGTCGGCGCCGTGGCGGCGCGGTTCGGCTTCCACCATCTGCCGCGTTTCGCGGCGCAGTACCGCGCCTTCTTCGGCGAACTGCCGTCGCAAACGCTGGCACGGCGCCGCGGGTTGGCCCAGGCCTAGGCCATCATCGCGCGCGGCAGGTGGCGGCCCACCCAGTCGCGCTCCTGCTCATAGGCGCGCGCCAGCCGCAGCACGCCCAGGTCGTCGTGCGGCCTGCCGATCAGCTGCATGCCCATCGGCAGGCCATCGCGGCTGAAGCCCGCTGGCACGCTGATTACCGGGCAACCCGACAGCGTCCAGGGGAACACCACTTCCATCCAGCGGTGATAGGTGTCCATCTGCCTGCCGGCGATCTGTTTCGGCCACGGCTCGCGCACGTCGAACGGAAACACCTGTGCGGTCGGCACCGCGATGAAGTCATGCCTGGCGAAGACCTGCTGCAGCGCCTGCGCCCAGGCGCTGCGCTCGGCGCTGGCGGCATAGATGTCGCCGGCATCGAGCTTGAGCGCGCCTTCGATCTCCCAGACCGCTTCGGGCTTGAGCAGCGCCCTCTTGGCCGGGTCGCGGTAGAACGGCAACATGCCGTTGCCGACCAGGAAATGCCGGTGGACCAGCCAGGTCTTCCACAGGCGTTCCGGCGCAAAGGGCGGCTTGATGGCGTCGACCGAAACGCCGAAGGCCTGGAATGCCTGCAAGGCCTGCTCGCACAACGGCAGGATGCCGTCTTCCATCGGCAGGTAGCCGTCCCAGTTGCCCAGCCACGCCACGCGCTTGCCTTTCAGGTCGGCGTCCAGCGTCACCATCACGTTGTCGGGCGTGAGGCGGGCCAGCGTTGCGTCGCGCTCGAGCGCCAGCGGGGTGCGCGGGTCGGGCCCTGACTGCGTGGCCAGCAGCAACGCGACGTCGGCGACGGTGCGGCCCATCGGCCCTTCGTAGCCAAGTTGCTGCAGGAAGACCTCGGCGGTCGGGCCGTAGGGCACCCGGCCCATCGACGGGCGGAAGCCATACACGTTGCAATAGCCGGCCGGATTGCGCAACGAGCCGCCGAAGTCGCTGCCGTCGGCGACCGGCAGCATCCGCATCGCCAGCGCCGCGGCCGCGCCGCCGCTGCTGCCGCCGGCGCAACGGGTGGCGTCGTAGGGGTTGCGGGTGGCGCCATAGACGGTGTTGAAGGTTTGCGAGCCCAGCCCGAACTCCGGCGTATTGGTCTTGCCGACCAGGATGGCGCCGGCCTTGCGCACGCGCTCGACGATGATCGCGTCGGTCGCCGGCACGTTGTCCTTGAAGATCGGCGAACCAAAGGTGGTGCGGATGCCGCGCGTCAGCGCGAGATCCTTCGGTGCCTGCGGCATGCCGTGCATCCAGCCGCCCGGCTTGCCGGCGGCCAGCGCCTGGTCGGCGGTCGCGGCTTCCTGCAGCAGCACGTCGCGCTCGCGCAGGGCAACGATGGCGTTGGCGGCAGGGTTGACCCGATCGATATGCGACAGGTAGGCCGCCATGACCTCGCGGCACGAGACGCGCCGCGCATGGATCTCGCGCGACAGTTTCCAGGCCGGCATCATCACGATCGGGTCGGGTGTGCCGCTTGCCGCCTGGCCCGCGGCATTGGCGCCAGGGCTTGCGGCAGTGGCCGGGCGCGACAGCGCGGCGCCGGCCGCGGCCGTGGTCAGGGCGGTACCGGCCAGCCGGCCCAGCCACTGGCGGCGGGCCGGCTGCGCCACAGCGGCGGCGTCGTCGGCGGCGGCGGCGGCGGCGGGGCAGGGAGAAGTGGTCTTCATGGTCGTACTCATTGCTGGCGGTCCGCGGCTCAGACAGCGATCATCACCGACTTGGTCTCGGTGTAGTGTTCGAACACGGCGCGGCCCATCTCGCGGCCGATCCCCGATTGCTTGAAGCCGCCGAACGGCATGGCGTTGTCGAGCAGGTTATGGCAGTTGACCCACACGGTGCCGGCCTTGATGCGCGGCACCAGCCGGTGTACCCGCGACAGGTCGTTCGACCACACCGATGCGGCGAGCCCGAACGGCGTGCCGTTGGCCCGGCCGACCACCTCGTCGATCTCGTCGTAGGGCAGGGCCACCACCACCGGCCCGAAGATTTCTTCCTGCACCACGCTGGCAGTGTCCGGCGCGCCGGCGAGCACCGTCGGGCGGAAGAAATGGCCGCGCGACGTGTCCGCCGGGCCGCCGCAGACGAGCGTCGCGCCGTCCTTCACGCCCGCCTGCACATAGCCGGCAACGCGCTGGCACTGGCGTGCCGAGACCAGCGGCCCCATGGTGGTATCGGGCTCGATGCCCGCGCCCAGCCGGAAGCCGTTGGCGATGCCGGCGAGCGCCGCCACGGTGGCGTCGAAATGCTTGCGCGGCAGGTAGAGCCGCGAACCCGCGGTGCAGACTTGCCCCTGGTTGAAGAAGATGGCCTGCGCGGCGCCGGCCGCCGCGGCCTCGGGCGGCATGTCGTCGAGCATGATCACCGGCGACTTGCCGCCGAGCTCCAGCGTGACGCGGGCCAGCCGCTGCATGGCGGCAGTGCCGACCAGCTTGCCGACCTCGGTCGAGCCGGTGAAGGCGACCTTGTCGACATCCGGATGCGCCGCCAGCGCCGCGCCGCAGTCCGCGCCGCCGCCCGTCACGATATTGACCACGCCGGCGGGATAGCCGGCTTCCACGATCAGCTCGCCCAGGCGCAGCGCGGACAGCGGCGTTTCCTCGGCCGGCTTGAGCACCACGGTGCAGCCGCACGCCAGCGCCGGACCGAGCTTCCACGCCGCCATCAGCAGCGGGAAGTTCCACGGGATGATGGCGCCGACCACGCCTACCGCCTCCTGCCGGGTGAAGGCGACGAACTCGCGCTCGCGCACCAGCGGCACCGACACGTCCAGGCTCTCGCCGTGCAGCTTGGTCGCCCATCCGCCCATGTAGCGCAGGAAGCTGGCGGCGGCGGCCACGTCGACGGCGCGCGCCATGCTGGCCGGCTTGCCGTTGTCGAGCGCCTCGATCTGCGCCAGTTCGTCGGCATTGGCCTCGACCAGGTCGGCCAGGCGCAGCAGCAGGCGCTCGCGGTCGGACGGGCGCATCGCGGCCCACGCGCCTTGCCCGAAGGCCTGGCGCGCGGCTTGCACGGCGGCGTCGACGTCGGCGGGCTTGCCGGCGGGCACCTCGGCCAGCGGCGATTCCGTGGCGGGGTCCTCGCTGACGAAGACGCCGCCGTCAGCAGCGGCGACCCACTGGCCTCCGATCAGCATGCGTTTGGGGCGTTGCAGGAAGGCGCGGGTAGCGGGCAGAAGCAGGTCGGTGCGGGTGTCCATGGGTCTCCTCGTCGGATCGTTGTCGGTGTGGGTGTTTCGGGTTCAGCGGCCCGGCAGGATCGCGGCGCGGTGCGCGGCGACATCGTCGAGCCGGTCATTGCGGTAGCGGGTCACTTCCTGCGGCGTGTACGGGGCCGCGTCGCGCTGCGCGGTCAGCGCCGGCAGCATCCAGTTCATCAGCTCGGCGATCTGCGCATCGGTCAGGTCCGAGCCGGACGTACCAGGCACCTGCACCAGGAACGCGCGGCCCGCGGCGGAGCGCAGCAGCTGTGGCACGGTGAGGCGCATGTCGGGAATGCCGGCGGCCGGCTTGCCCGAGCCATCCGGCAGGTGGCAACCCGAGCAGTGCAGCATGTAGCTGCCCTGGCCGCGCTGCAGCCTGCCCTCGGCATGCGCCGCCGCGGCAACCAGGCAGCAGGCCAGGGTGGCCGCGATCCGCACGACTCGCACGACGCGGCGTGGCGCGGCGCGGCCCATGTCAGCGGGCCTCGCGCAGCTTGCGCACGGCGCCCGGCGTCTTGCGCTCGGCGCGCGCTTTGGCCAGCGCTTCGGCGCCGCCGGCAGTCGCTGCCTGTCCGTTCTGCGTATTGAGCCACGCCATCACCGCCAGCAGCGAGGCGTCCGGCAGCGCGGCAAAGGGCGGCATGATGCCGTTGAAGGACTGCCCCTGCGATTCGATGGGGCCCGCCAGCCCGTGCACCAGCACGTTGGCGAGGTAGGCCTGGCCTGCCGGCGCGCCCAGCCGCTCGCGCAGCGCATTGGCCAGCGGCGGCGCGACCCCGGCAATCCCGGATGCGTCGGCGTTGTGGCAAGCCGCGCAGTTGGCGGCGAACAGGTCCTTGCCCTGCGCGGCAAGGTCGGCCGCGGCGGCGGGCAGGGCGGCCAGCAGTGCCGCCCCGGCGGCGGCGATCAGGACGGACGGCTTCATTCCTGGACTCCGAGAATGATCGAGGTGGTGCAGTGGAACATCGTGCTGGTGTTGCTCATGCACCAGTTGACGTCGTTGTGGACGCCAAGCTTGTAGCCCGGGCGCTCGCGCTCGTTGGTATTGCATTCGCAGCGGCCACAGGTAGTTTTGCCGCAGCAGTCGTTGTAGCTGACCATGTAGTCCTTGCCGTCCGCAGGGTTGCGGCAGGTGCCAACCCACGACACTTTCGACGGTTCGGTGCCGGGCGGGCAGGTAGTCGAAGTGCCGCCGCAGCACGAGCACAGGAAGCCGTCGACCGCGCAGTATTTCCAGTAATCGCATGCGGTTTCGTCGGCCGGCTTGCCGGCGCGCGCGCCGTGCGCGCTGGCGGCATGCGCGCTGCGGTCGAAAGGCAGTACCGGCAGCGCCATGCCGCCGACCATCGCCTTGCCCAGCGTGGCCAGCACGCTGCGGCGGCCGACGCGTTGCGCGGCCCGGCGCGCCTGGCGCTCGAAGAGGTTGTCGAACCACATCACACGTTCTCCTTTGCGCTCAGGCGTGGGTTTCAAGGAACTGCTGCACCGACGCCACGTTCAGGTCCATGGCGGTGAACAGGCTTTCCAGCTGCTCGCGCGAATTGACCAGGCCCTTGGCGCGCAGCGTCCCTTGCTGGTCCAGCAGCACACCGTAAGGCAGCTTGCCGATCTGCAGGTGCATGCCGAGTTCCTTCGACAACACGTATTCGAATTCGCCCAGGCCGGCCTGCTTCAGGAAGGCGAGATGCTCCGGCTGCTCGCCGTCGGACGCCAGCACGATGCGCAGCCAGCCGCGTTCGCTGGCGCGGATCGACTTCAGCACCGGGATCAGCTTCTTGCAGATCGGGCAGGTTGGCGACAGGAAGAACATCAGCGTGGCGGCGGCTTGCTGGCCGCCAACGGAGACTTGGCCGCCGCGCACGTCCTGCAGCGCGAACGGCTGCAACGGCTGGCCGACGCGCGGGCCGGCGTCGATCACCAGCGCGCCCATCGGGGCCACGCGTTCATAGAGGATGCCGACCTGGCGGGCCAGCGCATACAGGCCAAGCAGCAGCGCCAGCACGGCGATCCACAGCACGATATTTGCTATCACAAGAGCAGTCATCACGGTCTCGGTCAGAAGGAAATCAAGGGATGGTCAGGCGCGGGTACGTGCCGCGTTGGCCAGCAATTGCGTGCTGGCCAGCCACATCAGCAGCAGCGCCAGGGCGCAGAAGCCAGCGGCGGCAAAGTCGAGCGGTGCCAGGGCGCGCGTGGGCGCTGCCGCGGCGGATGCGGCCGCCGCGCCCAGTACCGCCAGCAAGGCGGCATTGCGCCATACCAGGCCGCCCGACAACGGCACGCCCTCGGCATCGCAGCCACAGCGGATATCGCGACGGCCGCGCGCCAGGTTGATGCCGACGGCAGCGGTGGCGAGGCCGACGACGGCAAGCCCGGCGACCGCCGAAGCCGCCTGCAGGGGCCGTGCCACCAGCAGCAGCGCGGCGCCCGCTTCAGCGGCAACGAAGGCCATTGCCGCGGCACGGGTCCATGCGGCGGGAACCAGCTGGTAGGCGTCGAGGGCCGCGTGGAAGCGCGCAAAGTCGCGCAGCTTGGGCAGCACCGACATCAGCAGCACCAGCGCCGCGGCCGCACTGCAGGCAGCGGTGACAAGGGGATCGGCGCACAGCAGGGCGGCGGTCATTGATGGGCCTCCACCTGCACGGCGTTCTCGGTCACGTTATCCAGCCGCGCGACCGGCTTCAGCCGTGCCGCGGGATCCAGCGCGACCACGCCCGCCTTGATCGCGTCGAGCGCGTACAGCGTGGGCCTGGCGCCTTGCGTGATGGTCAGTGCCAGCGCGTTCTGCCCGGGCGCGCGCGCCACGCGCTTGCGGCTGGCCAGGTCGATGGTCCAGATCTCCGCCGCGGGCGTCTTGTGCGAGCCCTCGCGGCTCTTCGGATGCATGCCGACATAGAGCCGCTGCGTGGCGGCGTGCAGCGCGAACAGCTGATAGCCGCCGGGCTTCCAGCCGCCCCTGGTGTCGGCCGTATCGACGATGGGCCACGGCTTGCCAAAGGACGGTGCTTCGCCCGAGAGGTCGGCGGTATAGACGTTGCCGTTGAAGGAAACGAAGTACAGCGTGTTGCCGATGCGCTCCGCATGCAGGAAAACGGGGTCTTCCTGCGGATCGAACATGCGCGCGCTGCGCTTCTGGCCGGCAGGCTGGCCATTGGTATCGTGCGTGACGGTCAGCATGGCGCCGTCGCTGCACAGCGAGTGAAAGCGCTGGCTCGACGCGGCGCTGGCAAGGATGCCCCAGCAACCCGGCGTCTGGACTTCGGACGCAAGCTTGTTCTCTTTCAGGTCGACGATGCTGACCGAGGTCGCCGGCGTGGCATTCTGCACATACAGGAAGCGGCCGTCCGCGGACGTGGCGATGATGCCCCGGTAGTTGAGCGACTGCGCATGGCGTGGCGGGATCACGATCTCGCTGCGGTAGGCCAGCGTGCCGGCATCGTACAGGCTGACCACGTCGGTCCGCTCGCCGCGCGACAGGCGCGGGTAGAAGGTCGAGACCACATAGATGGTGCGCTTGTCCGGCGACAGCAGCGACTGTCCGCCGAAGCCGGTCGGCACCAGGCCGAGGTACTTCATCTGCTTGCCGTCGACCACGTGCAGGCGGCCGTCGACCATGTGGCGGAACGCAACGTCGGAGATGTAAAGGCGGTTTTCGTCGGCCGGCGCCAGCGTGGCCATCGTCAGCGTTTCGGGCGGCAGCTCGGCGACGGCGCTGCCCGCGCCGATGGCGAGCGATGCGAGCGACATGGCAAGGCACCATGCGCGCAGCGCCGGGGGTGCGGAACGTGCGAACTGCCGCGCTCTGCTGGCGGGGCGTGCGTTCCTGCTTGGGTGCGTCACGACTGTCTCCTGTGGGAAGCGGGATGGAGGCAGTCTATGAAGTGGCGGGGCCTGGGCGTTAGCCGGAATCGGCAACCGGCGTACCGGGAGATCTACTGAGTCGCGGCGTGCGTGCGGCGGTGCGGCGAGGGGCGCCGGGCGCGAGGGCCGGCATCCCCTGGCGCCCGCACGGCCTGATCGGGCCATGCAATGGCCGCTACGGATATCCGATTTTGGCAATCGTGCGGCGCCCGAGGCGCCCGAGGTGCCTGAAACACGCTCGCGAAATCAGGCCGCCTTTGCCGTGGCTTCGAAGTAGTCCGCGAATTCGTCGCGCACCACTTCCTCGATCCGTGCAATCTCCGCATCGGACAATTCGGTGAATTTCGCGCGCTTGCGGTTGGAGAGCTCGCCGTGGTTCTGCACGACCAGGTCGATCAGGTTGGTGAGGCGCGCCTGGCGCAGGTCCAGCCATCCTTCGATGCGGGCCACGCTGGCATCGAAGGCCTTCAGGTAGCGGATCTCCAGCGCCAGGTCTTCTTCGACGCACTGCTGGACGCATTCGAAGACAAACTCGCAAAGCGCCGTCGCATCGAACGACGCATAGAGCCAATAGGGTTGTGGCGACTTGATGAGAATCGTGTCGCTGTCCGCGTCAAGCACATAGTTCAGCAGTCCCGTGCGAGGCGCCGAGTAGTCCTTCAGCAAGCCGGCGTAGACCGGCAGGTTTTTCAGCATGCTGGCCGATACCGGCAACACGACGCCCTCTGGCGTCACGCCGGCCTGGCGCAACAGATGGTGGATCAGGAAGCGGTGGAGGCGCCCGTTGCCGTCGTAGAACGGGTGGATATAGACAAAGCCGAATGCAACGCACGCCGCGATGACGAGCGGGTGCGCGGCTTTCGTCTTGATCAGGCCGGCAACCTGTGCCAGGCCTTCCATCATCGGCTCGACCTGCTGCGGGGGCGGGGGGATGTAGTCGGCAATGTTGCGCAGCCGTCCGCCGCGCGAGAGCCAGTTCTGGCGATCGCGATAGGCGTACTCCGCCCGGATCGATGAAATGATCTCGTTCTGCCATTCGCAGAACTGCGCCTCGTCGAGTGGCACGGCCGCACCGGCAAACTCCAGCAGGCGCCTGAACCTGGCGACACGCTGGTTGTCGGGCAGCTCTTTCTCGATCGAATAGGTCGAACGCGTTTCGGCGAGGTAGAGATAGTCCACCGCGCGCGCCAGGACTTCCGGTTCGAGCCGGTTGATCGCGGCGGCGATCTTGCCCGGGAGATCGGCGCCGATGAATGCCTGGAGGCGCTCGGTGCGACGCACCAAGGGGCAGAATGCCGCCGGGCCGAGGTGGTTGTTCAGGATGCCGAACTGGGCGTCGAGCTGGCTGTCGCCCGTAACGTAGTCCGCTTCGTCGAGCGCCGCAACGCGGGCAGTTCCGGCCGGCAGCTTGTAGTCGAACTGCGCGCCGGCAAGCCACTTGGCATAGAAACCGCTGAGCCGCGCGTACCGCGATCCGGGCGAAGCCGCCAGCCACTGCCGTACCTCCTCAACCGCCTCCTGATGCTCGAACAGCGCGGCCAGCACGGTCAGATTCAGCGGTTCCTTGCGCAGCGCAAAGGTGAGATGGTCGAGGGTCGTATCGTCGCCGCGGTAGCGATTTCTGGGATAGACAGTCTTTACGCTGCCGTCAGCGCCGGTATGCGTGCTCAGCACGCCTGTCTTGTCCGCCAGTTCCGATATCGAATGCAGGGGCGGAACGCGCAGCTTGAACCTGGCAATCAGGGCGCTGTAGCCGAGTGGAGCGTAAGCCATAAGCGGACTGAGGAGTGAGGTAATGGAGGCATGGAGGATTACCAGAGTTTATACGTCGATTACTACTTCGTCTATTTATGGCGCATCGGCTTACCACATTGCATATGCCGGCCGAGCGCCCAAATTGCCAGATCACCTATGCGGCTTATCCAAACACCTACCGGATACGCTCTCGATTACCGATTCGCATACGGCCGATAGTGTGACGCATGGGTCTATTCCGCAATGATCTTGCGTTCCGCGGCAATCCGCTTCCATTGCGCGAGATCGTGCTTCATCCGCGCGCCAAACTCGGCCGGACTGACAGCCAGCGGACGCGAGCCATCCGGCTCCAGCACCATGCGCACCTCCTGCGAGGCAGCGATCTCGGCGATTTCCCGATTGAGCCGCTGCACCAGCGCCGCCGGCGTCCCGGCCGGGGCCAGCACCCCGACCCAGATCTCGATGCCATAGCCCGGCACCGACGCCGCCAGCGTTGGCAACTCCGGGAAAGCGGGATTCGGTGTGGCCGACGTCACGGCCAGCGGCTTGACCTTGCCGGATTTGATCTGCGTGGCGATCGAACTGTAGTTCGACATCATCACATCGATCTGCCCCGCGGCCAGGTCGATCAGCGCATTGGCCGCGCCCTTGTACGGCACGTGCATCATCTGCACCCGGGAGGCGTCGCACAGCATCTCTGACGCAAGGTGGCCCAGCGATCCGACGCCGGCCGAGCCGTAGGTGATGGCCCCCGGCTTCGCGCGCGCGGCGGCGATCAGTTCCGCGGCGGTGCGGATCGACTTCGACGCCGCGAGCGTGGACGACACCGCCAGCAGCAGCGGCCCGTCGGCAACCAGCGCAACCGGCGCGAACGCGGTCAGCGGGTCATATGGCGAGCGCGCTTGCGTCGCCGCGGCGGTCAGGAAGGTCGACGACGTCAGCAACAGCACCGATCCGTCGCGTGGCGACTTGGCGACGTAATCCGCGCCCAGCACGCCTGCCACGCCGGGCCGGTTCTCCACGATCACCGTGTTGCCGAGCTGACGGGCCAATGCCGGCGCAATCGCGCGAGCGATCACGTCGTTGCTGGCGCCTGCCGAGAACGGCACCACGATCCGCATCAGCGGCGGCACGGCAGCTGCATTGTCCGCGGGCGCGGCGCCGGCCGTGGCGGCGAGCGCCAGCGCTGCCGTGGCAATAGCCGCCGGCAGGGTGCGCGCCAGGCGGGTCCAAATGCGCTTGAAAGAGGTCTTGTTCATACGTCTGTCCGAACTCATCGTAGTGCAGCAAGGCTGCAGGACGGCACCGCCGGCGCAACCGGGCGGCGCCGGCGATGCCACAGGCCCGCGCGCGGCCAGCCGGGCCGGCCGCGCTGGCTGTGCGCAGGTCAGGCCGGAATCTCCAGTTCCAGCAGCGGTGCATACTGCTGGGCGCCAAAGATGTCGCCGTCGCCGGCGCTGCCGCTCGGGCGCTGGCGGTACATGGTGAACTTGATCGCGAAGGCCGGATCGTATTCGACGAAATCGCTGATGCGCGTGGCCGGGACGCCGAACAGCGCGGCCATGCTTTCGCGGCTCAGCACCCGGGACCGCTTGACGCGCTCATACTGCGCCGCCTCGCGGAAGATGATGTCGAACGTGATCTTGTTGACCCCGGCGTTCTTGCTGCGGATGGTCTTGGCAAGTTCGTGCAGCTTCTGCGCGGGCGCATGGGGGGCGGGCGCGGCGAACGCGGTCGGATTGGCAGTGGTCATGATGGATCTCCTGGAAACCTGGCGCCTCAGACGCCGGCCTCGACAACATGGGTGGGAAACAGTGCCAGCGGATCGTGCACCGCCATCGTGTGGTTCAGCGTCCAGCGATAGGCGGGGCTGGCGCGCAGCACCTCGTCCAGCGGGAACGACACCGAGCCGGCGGTGCCTTTGACGTCCGGCAGGCGCGCATAGAACATCTGGCGCAGGCCGATCATCGCGACTTCCTCCGCCATCTCGCGCGTTGGCGCCACGCCCTGCACCATGACGCACAACTCATGGCCGGGACGGTCGCGCAGCGGTTCCAGCTCGCCCATCACGCCGTCGCGTCCGTAGACGTTGTAGTGCAGCTCGTAGCCGTTATCGCCGAAGCGCGCGCGCACCTGGTCGCGGGCCCAGGCGATCACGCGGTCCACATTGGCAATCGTGTACGGGTCGCGGATGCCGCAAAGCCCCACATACCGCTCGCCGACCTTGCCGGCGCCTTCCAGCTTGACGCGCACGAGCTGGTCGGGCTCGAAGCGCGAACCGGTGATGCGGGTGGTGCGCGGATCGAGCTGCTCGTAGCGGCAATGGCGCATGTCGAGCCTGCCGCCCGCGACGAATTCCTCGAACGGGTTGGAGCGTTCATACATGGCATGGCCGGCCACCGAGGCAACGGTGCAGCGCTGGTCCGGATGCATCGCGGTGACGCGGACGTCGTCGCGGGTGATCTCGCCCAGTACCGTTTCCTTGCCGCCATACGGCTCCGCGCAGAAGGAGGCGCACTCCAGCACCTTGCCCAGATAGTAGGCGTGGTCCGCCGCGAAGCCATGGTGCAGCGCCGGCGCGGCAAACACGGCGGCGTCGGAGCTGCGGCCACCGATGATCACGTCTGCGCCCTGGCGCAGCAGTTCGAGATACGGATGCACGCCGGCCATAGCGACGATGCGCTCGGTGCTGTCCAGCTCGGACAGCGTCAGGTCGGCAAAGCCGTCGAGGCCCCGGATGGTCTCGCCGGCGCCGAGCTTCTCGCGGACCAGCGACGTGGGAACCTCCGAGTAGAAGTAGCCGATGCGAAAGCGCCTGAGCCCGTGCCGTTGCGCCAGTTCGCGGATGATGCTGACGTAAAGGTCGACCCGGCTGTTGGTGCCCGTGTCGCCAGCCGAGCCGATGATCATCGGCACGCCCAGGCGCCGCGAGGCCAGCAGCATGTGCTCCAGGTCGTGGCGCTGCCACGCCTCGGGGCTGGTCGAAGTATCCGAGCCGAGCGGCACCGGGCCCACGTCATCGCTGCCCGAATCGGCCGCGATGTAGTCCGGCCGGGCGGCCACGCCAAGCTCGAAGCTGCCGGTGCGCAGCGGCGCAAAGCCGAGATGGCCGTTGGGGCAAATGATCTTCAGCGACTGCATGCAAGGTTCTCCGGTTAGGTGTCGCTTTATCCGATTAAGCGAGTCACACGACACTTATTGAGCAGAAGCCGTGCCAGCCGAAGACGCCAGATTTTTTGCTTTTAAATCAAGGGTATGTGGAATGGGGCAGGGTGGGCTGCGTGGAGCGCACGCGAGCGCGGCCGAGCGCGCCGCGTGTTTTCCACGCGGATGCGTGAAATGCGCGCAGGGTCAGTCCGCGGCCAGGCCGAGCTTGCTCATCTGGTGCCGGAGTGCGTGGCGGCTCAGGCCAAGCCGGCGCGCCGCCTCGGCAAGATTGCCATGGCATGTCGCCAGCGTCTGGCCGAGCAGCGCCGCCTGGAATTGCGCCGTGGCGGCGTGGTAATCCAGGCCATCCGCCAGCGCGGCGCTTGCCGCGGGCGCAGCCGCGCTGGCGACAGGAGCGGCATCGGCGGAAGGCGCGAGGCTCGTGCCGGAGGTGTCAGTGCCCCCGGTGGCGCGCAGGATCCGCGCGGGCAGGTGGGCCGGCAGCACGCAGTCGCCCTGCTCGAGCAGGCAGATGCGTTCCAGCAGGTTTTCCAGTTCCCGCACATTGCCCGGCCAGCGATACGCGCGGAAGATCCGCTCGACTTCCGGGGCGAGCCGATCCATGCGGCTGCCGTACTGCCGGTTGTAGCGCTGCAGCGCGCCATGCGCGAGCAGCAGGATGTCGTCGCCGCGCTCGCGCAGCGGCGGGATATTGATCGCGATGACCTGCAGGCGGTAGTACAGGTCCTCGCGGAACTTGCCGGCGTTGACCTCGCTGAGCAGGATCTTGTTGGTGGCGGCGATGAAGCGCACATCCACGCTGATCGGCTTGACCGCGCCGACCCGGCGGAACCGGCCGGTATCGAGCAGCGTCAGCAGCTTGGACTGCATGACCAGGTCCAGCTCGCGTACTTCGTCCAGGAACACGGTGCCGCCGTTGCCGGCCTCGATCAACCCTTCCTTCTTGCCGACCGCGCCGGTGAACGCGCCGCGCTCATGGCCGAACAGCTCGGATTCGAGCAATTGCGCCGGGATCGCGGCGCAGTTGATGTCGATGAATTCCGCGCTGGCGCGGCTCGATTGCTGGTGCAGCATGCGAGC
This sequence comes from Cupriavidus phytohabitans, assembly GCF_000426345.1. GTDB lineage: Bacteria > Pseudomonadota > Gammaproteobacteria > Burkholderiales > Burkholderiaceae > Cupriavidus. Next base: position 78,008 of record NZ_AUFE01000020.1, read on the forward strand.
CACCAGGCTTTTTCCGGTGCCGGTCTCGCCGTACAGCAAGACCGTGCGCGCCTGGCTGCCGGCCACGCGGGCAACGAGGTCGCGCAAGGCGACAATCGATGGATGGTTTCCGACGAGTTGCAGTGGGGCGTTCATCGCGGGCGGATGGCTGGCCAGGGCGCTGATGGAGCGCGCGGACTGGCATGACCGTGGGGGGCTGAATCGCCAGCATCATAACCCGCGGGGTGAGCCGGGGCAGCGCCGGAAGCCGGGGAACCCGCACCCCAAGGCCCGCGTCAGGGGTCAGAGTTGGGGGCCAATCAGCGAAGACATCCGGTCGCGCAGTTTTTCGGTCCAGGGACGGTTGGCCCACTGTTCATAGGTCTTGGGGCGCGACAATTTCAGGTCTTCCTCGAAGATCCTGGTCTGCTCGGCGGCAAACCCGGCATCCAGGATATTCAGCGTGGCTTCGTCATTGAGACGGAATGACCGGTTATCGAAATTGGTCGAACCGACCGACACCAGCAGGTTATCAACGATCAGCACCTTGCAGTGGTACATCGTCGGCGCGTATTCGGCGATCACGGCGCCTGCCTTCAGCAGATTGCCCCAGCGCCGGCGCGACGCGGCGCGCACCGTCTCCGAATCGATATGCTCGCCCGGCACGATCACGCGCAGCCTGACGCCTCTTGCCAGGGCCGCCAGCAACGCTTTTTCCGTCAGTTCGTCGGGCACGAAGTAGGCCGCCGACAAATCGATCGTTCGCGCGGCCGCCGTGATGGCAAGGTGGTACATCAGCGCCATGCTCTCGCTGCCGCCGGTGGGCGAACTGCTGAACATCTGGGCGCGGCCGTTGCCGACCGGGGGCAATTCAGGAAAGTACTCCGGCCCATGCGGCACCGCGCCGCTGACCTTGATCCAGTTGTCCAGGAATACGGACTGCATCTGGCCAACCACGGGGCCTTCCACCTGGAAATGCGTATCGCGCCAGTGGTCGGGATCCTGCGCATTGCCGGTCCATTCCGGCGCGATGCCGACGCCGCCGGTAAAGCCAATCGTGCCGTCGACCACCAGCACCTTGCGGTGCGTACGGTTGTTGAGCTTGCCGACGGTGTACCACCGCACCGGGTGGTAGCGGCGCACGTCCACGCCGGCGCCGGTCATGATGTCCAGCACGGACTTGTCGATCTTCGAGCTGCCGACGGCGTCCAGCAGCACTTGTACCTTGACACCCGCCCTGGCCCGTTCGGAAAGGGCCTGCGCGAATTCATTGCCGATATCGCCGGACCAATAGATGTACGACTCGAAATTGATCGTTTGCTTCGCGCTTCGGATCGCACCCAGCATCGCTGGAAAGATCTCGTCGCCATTCCTGAGCACGCGAAAGCGGTTGCCATCGACGACCGGAGGCCCGAGCAGTACGCCCAGTTCGCGGACAAATTGCGGATCGGCCAGGCTGTAGAGCCGGTCGAGGCGGCGCTCGATGCGCTTTTCGCCACCAATCAGGTTGTACGCGACAATGCCGCCGAGGGCGGCCACAAGAATGGCGGCAAGCAATGCGAGCATTCGGCCCTTTCTACGCGCCCCTGGAAAGGCGTGGCGGATCACGCAAGCACCATGATGTCTGGTCCAAGAATCGAGAATTGCGCCGGCAAGCTGGCGACTTTCACAGCATACTGCCCGGAATTGGCAGTTTCAAAGCGAGGCTCACAGGTATTCTTGATCGACAAAGACACCCGGAAAAGAGACATGGGCATCCACATCCGCAATGAGCAGGGCGCCGACTCCGACACCATCGCACGGCTGACGGAAGCCGCGTTCCGCGGCGAGCCGCACTCAAGCCATACCGAGCACTTCATCGTCAATGCACTGCGCCGCGATGGGCAACTGACTGTGTCACTCGTGGCAGCGGACGGCGATGCCATCGTCGGCCATGTCGCCGTCTCGCCGGTGACGATTTCGTCCGGAGCAACGGCATGGTATGGCCTGGGGCCGATCTCCGTGTTGCCCGGGCGGCAAGGGCAAGGAATCGGCACGAACCTGATGAAGGCGGCCCTGGTTGAACTGCGGCGCCTCGGCGGCGCTGGCTGCGTGGTGCTCGGCAGCCCGGCGTACTACGGCCGTTTTGGATTCAAGGCGCATGCCGGCCTGGTGCTGCCCGGCGTTCCCCAGGAATACTTCCAGGCCGTAGCCTTCGGCGGAGAAATGCCGGTTGGCGACGTGTGTTACCACCAGGCGTTCGACGCGACGGAGTAAGGGACATAACCGGCACACAGCAGGCGGTTACTCCCCTTGGTGGCATGGAAGCCGATCTTCTAGCATAGATACGCTGGACAGGCGACCGACAAGGCAGGGGAGCGCCCGACATGACCGGTTACGAATCAAGTGACGGTGACGAAGCTTCAGGAGGTAATGGCTATGTCTGCAACAAGGATCGAGATGTGCGACCAGGATGGCGACGGGGTATTGACCATTCGAGATGACGGCGCCGAATTTTCAGGAGTCGCACTTGAGCTTTCGAATCTTTTCGGTGAAGACGTGGTCGCGGACCTTGACAAGCACCAGTTGCTCAACTGGTGCGAGACGGTCGCTGCCCATCTTCGCAACCAGGGCGTTACGCCAAATGAGAGCGCTCAGGAGGGCTACGTCAACAAGACCAGTCAAACCCGCACGAAAGAGCAGCCTGGCGTCGCGGAACTTTTGCAGTCGGCATCATCTTGACCCTGACAAACGCTAAACGCTCTGCATGGTGTCATGCGACGACCAGGTTGCCTGCGGAACGGGCTGGCCGAGGGGCGGGGGACATAATGAGAATGAGGCTGGTGCTCTGGCTCGTCGCTGCAGCGATTCTATTGCCTCGCGTGGCCCTTGCCACCGACTTCGGCAGCAAGGGCGGGCCAGAGCCGGCCAACATCGAACAGATCGCGGCACGGCTTCGCGAGGATCCCTACGACCTGGAGTTGCTGATCAGCTTCGGCACGTCCAAAGGCGGTTCGGCCGGTCATATTGCACTGGCGCTCCGTGACGATGCGCCTGGCGACGAGGTGGTTTATTCGGCCAACTTCTATGCGGACCGAGACCGCAAGCACGCGAGCGGCTACTACACCACCGATCTGATGATCGCCATACCCAAGCAGGAGTATCTGTTCAGGACGGTCTCCACGGTCGCCGAGACCGCATCGTTTGGGCTGGATTTTGGCGAAATCTACAAGCGCTCGGTCATCGGTGTGCGTGTCTACGGGGTGCCGGCGGGGGACAGGGCGGCCCTGGTCGCATACTTCCGCCGCATCAACGAAGACTATCACCGGCGGCGCAGTGACACCGAGTATCACCGAGGCGAAATCAAGTATGACTACCTGCGCCTGAACTGCGCCAAGACCATCGGCGCCGCCTTCAAGTTTGGCGCCGGCTACCGCGACCTGGAGGTGACCAGCGCGAGAGTTCTGTCAGGACGGCGCGTGGTGGCGGCAGCCACCGCCAACGTCCCTACCGAGATGGCGATGAAGCTGATCAGGGAGTGGGGCCGGCGCGAGTATGGAATGGACGTGGTGCTGTACAAGAAGTACCGTGGCTCGGCCTATGTCGACCCACAAGACGAAGAGAAAGTGGCATTCAAGGACCTGCCCGACCGCTTTCCCTCGGTCCTGTCGCTAGACTTCCGCCGCGACGCCGGCGCTTACCAGGATTATGACAACCTCCTGGCGATGTACCTCCTTTTCAACCTCGGTAAATACAGCGTGCGTGTCAACGAACACACGATGCTGCTCGAGATCGAGAAATCGAAGAATCCCATGCCCTATCCCGAGGCGCTGAAGCTCGCCACCCGCGATGCCAGGACCGATAGCGAAAATTACCAGCGCCATATCGAGTTCCGCCCGAGCGGCGAGAGGATCGGCGAGGCGCCGGACAACACGCACCTTTACCACTTCACCGATGACGCGCCTGGGAAGAGGGCGCGCTAACTGGGGCCCGATACAGGCAATCCCAGAGCGCCGGCGAAGGCCACTGCGGCCCGGTAAAATAGTGGTCTGTCTTGACTGGTAGTGATGGACAGTGCACAGATGAAGTCTGTGCACTGCGTTGTTTGTAGGGGAGTAGAGTGGTTTTCCTGGATTTGTTCCGAACCAAGAAAAAGGCAATCGCGCCGCCGCCTGGAGCGCTGCGCATTCCGTCTGCGCCCACAGCGGGTGTTCCTGTCCGCGCTTACGACCGGGTTTTCGCGCAAGTGATGGAAACGGTCGAGGGCATTTCCGCGGAAGAGAAATCCCAACTGCGGGACCTGGTGACCGAGACGGGTAGCGATGGGCTGAATCTCGGAGGTTACTTCGAGAAAGGTTATGAAGTCTTCTTCAAGGGCCGCCAGTGGAAGTGGGTCGAGTATGAAGAATGGCACGATACATTTGAGCGGCTGGGATCCTTCCCGTCCAACTGGATCGATGTGAATCAGATCGCCAGACTCGGCACGCGAAACACCTATGACAAGCTGCTGGAACTAAAGATATTCGAGCTCCGGGAATTCCTGTCCGCCGAGGGGATTTCTTTCGACCTAGACACCCCCAAGGCTCAACTAGCGTCCCTGGCGGAACACTCACCAGGTTTGACCGCGTCGTCTCTGTGGGCGCGCCTGCATCAGAACGAGGAAGAGGCACGGCAGAAAGCAGAAGCGCGTCGGCCAAAGGCACTCTATGACTTGTTGATGCGGACCATCGCCTATCGGGCCAAGAGCGTTCGCGACCTCGAGCGGGCGCACTCCAACGGAATCCACCGGCACGAAGTCATGCTCGTCCTGGAAGCGGACCGCAAGTTCATCGATCTCGCGCGCAAGAAGAATCCCCAGGCCGTGCCGCCGTACTATCCCAACGACTTTACGCAACTCAGGCCTATCGTCGACTTCAGCAAGCAGTAACCTGCGGCGCGGCTGGCGGAGTGCCTCAAGGTCGACATTCACCCTTCTGGCAGGACTTTGGCAAAATGCCTATAATCGAATGGCAAATTGCCAAGGTGCAGATATGCAGACGATAGATTTCAAGCCCTCGGGTAGCGGGGCGCCGCAGAACCGCTATCTTGACAGCCTGAGTGACGTTCTCAGGACAAACATTCGCTCAGGCGCGGATCTTGTCGCGCTCGCCGTGCAGCGGCTGCCGGCCGAGACCATGGAGCGCTTGCTGCATGCAGGTCTGGCGTGGGAAGAGATCAGCTTTATTATCCCGCGCCGCACGCTCAGCCACAGGCGTGAACGGGGCGAGTCGCTCACGGTGGATGAATCGGACAAGGCCATTCGGCTGGCGCGGATTCTCGCGCAAGCCATTTCCACCTTCGGCCAGGCCGATCGGGCACTGTCCTGGCTGAGAGCCGGCCAGCAACGCTTTGCCGGCAAGTCGCCGCTTGAACTGGCGGGTACGGAACAGGGCGCGCGCCTTGTCGAGGAAGAACTACTTCAGATCGACGAAGGGTATTTCGCCTGATGTACCTGTGGCGGATCAGCAATTACGCCGACCTGAAAGGGTTGGGCGGACTTCGGGCGGGCGGCCGGTGGCACTTTCCAGGCCAGCCCGTCGTCTATCTCGCGGAGCATCCCGCGCTGGCATTCCTGGAGATCCTCGTCCATCACGAGGCGGCGAAGATCGAGGACCTGCCGAAGCAATACCAGCTGCTCCAGGTCGAAGTCCCCGAGTCGGTGGCAGTGGCCGAAATTGCAGCATTGCCCGAAAACTGGAAAACCGACAGCCAGTGGTCCAAAAGCGCCGGCACGGAATGGCTTGCTGCCCGCACCAGCTTGCTGCTGAAGGTGCCGAGCGTGCTTGTGCCATACGCCTCCAACTACGTCCTCAATCCGGAACATCCGGATGCGACCGCCGTCACGATTATCCTGGCCACGCGCGTCGACCACGATCCGAGGATTCTGTCGCTGCTGACAGAGCCGAAAGCGCAGGGCTAGACAGCCTTGGCCAGGCGATACCCGGCAAAGAAAATGTCACTTAGCCCCTACAGATTTTTTCGCATAATAAACCTTATGTTAAATATCGCCTAGCCGGTCATTCCCCGCGTTGGCTTGATTACCCTGGTCACGCCACCATCAGCGGCTCGCTTTGGGCGTCATCGATACGGCAAAGGCTTCGGTGTAGACCGCCTGCACCTGGTCGCCGCGCCGGATGGCCTTGAGCTGCTGGGGATCGCTGACATGCACGTCCACCGTTTTCCCTTTTGGACCCTTGAGCGTCACCATGCCGGCCTTGTGGTTGACGTTCACGACATCCGCAGTCACGGTCACCTCCCGGCCGATGCTGCCGCCAGGCTTGGCTCCGGGCGGTGCGCGTTCGATCGTTTCCCGCTCGATAGCCGAGCGCACGCCGGTCTGCCGGGTCATGCTCACGGACAGCGCTTGCTTGTACTCGACGGTCACCACGTCGCCAATGCGGATCTGGTCGAAGTTCCGGACGTCGTCGCCGACCTGCAGGTCGGTAACCTTGCCTTGCTTGTTCCTTAACGAGACTGTGCGTGTGGCACTGTCGATGGCGACCACGGTCGAGGTCGTCTTGACCGTCTCCGTCGCCATCACCGCCCCGACGCCGGACGCGACATGCACGTTGGATTCTGGCTGGGCTAGCGCTACGCCACTGGCTGCGACGAGTGCGCAGGCGACGAATAGCTTGTCGAAATGCATGCTCGGCTCCATTGCGCGGAGAAACTTTCGGATACGTGAGGTTTAGTTCATCCACGCCAAAGTACAAGGCGTGCGACACGTCACAGGCATTCAGCAACGCGCGCTTGAATGACTGTTGCTCAAGCTTTCCCGGTGTTTCGAAGACTTGCCGGCCACGCCATCGTCAGGCAGTTTTCCAGACCTGAACTTGTGGGCTCGAAGCCACAGAACCTTACCTGCCTGTTTGGATCACCTAGACTACCGGACAGCGGCAAACATAGCGCGCGGTAAGGGAGAAGACATGGAAGCGACCTTCTTTCCCGCCACCCTGGTGGCGGCGGCAATCGCTTGTTTCGTATGGCAATTGCGAAACCGGTTTCTGCTGTACTGCAAATCCTATCTTCTGCTCAACGGACTCGTGGTAGCGCCGGTCAATGGTCGAGAAGTGTCCCTGGTCGGCCACTATGACGGTCGGGATATCAGTGGCGTGGTCCCGGCGGAGACCATTTTCTACAGGATCGAGTCGCCCTTGAAAAAGAAGCTTGTGCCCGCCGAACCCGCACAAGGCGATGAGCCGATCGTGCACGCATGGGATGCGCCAAAGTACTCGGTACAGATGTTCTGCCGGGGCGAGATGATATGGTCGGGTGCGGTTTCGCGACGCGAAGCACTACGGATACGCGAGGCAGTCGAGGCTTTCCGCAAGCGCGCCCGGGCGCCTCGAAGCGGAGACCAGGCGGTTCATGACGTGCAGCTGCTCTGGGTGGATTGAAGACTTCGGAGAATCCCGGCGCGCAGGATACTTGCCATGGATTTTCGCGCAATCGGCCAAAAGGATTAACCGCATTTAACCCTTCTCCTCGTTGCCAAGTCCTGGTTTGCGCTGAAGAATGCAGTCATGGACGAAGGGAGGCTGACGATGGAAATGCGTTGGGAGAAACTCTACTCTGGCGGCTTGGCCGAATTTCACAAGTCCGATTCCGAGGTCCGTCGTTCGGCGCGGCGCGCAAGCGCGTTCGAGGCAGTGTGGCTGGGAATGCTGCTGATGGTATTGATAATCGCCAGCGCCCTCCTCTTTAAATGAATCCGACACCGGGATGCCTGGATCCATGCCGTCCCCAGCCAGGGTGTCCGGCTAGGATAGCCGAGTCATGCACCTCGCAGCCGCTTGCGTCATGCCCCGCGTCGTAGGTATAGTCACCCGCGATGACTCCATCGCGGAGACTTGCCAATGAGCGCCTTCATTGCACGCAGCCGGGCCAGCGCAGTGGCGTACATCAACGCCTGCGCGAAAGGTACCGTCGAGCTGGACTATGAGACAGCGTGGGAGGATGCGATCGAGCTCGGGCGGCTTGGCCAGCGGCTGGGTGTCGATGTCCAGTACCGGACAGTCGAGCATATTTGCGTCGAGTCTGCCGACGCCTTGACACGCGGGCTGCGTGAAAAGAAGCTGACCTTCAGACAGCGATACCTCTATTGCAGGTTCGACATGATTGCGCTGCCCGAGGCGGTCCTGTGCGAACTCGAGTCCCTTGCGATCGAGCATGGCGACTATATCTTGCCCGGCCATTTGCTCGGGGAAACAACCCTGGTCTGGCGCTAGCGATTTCCACGAGAAAACTGCGACCTGCAGTCTGGCGTCGTGACCTGATGTGACGCCTTGATATGGCGACGGATAGGCAAATCCACCTAAGGATCAATCCCTACAGGCAGCATGCCCCCTCGAAAATAGGATAAGAGGACGAACTACGCGAGGGTTTCCTCTATGCGTCCTCACTATGCTACCGAGGCGGACTGGCCGGACATTAAAGCACTCCTGCACGCCTCATCATTATCCGTGGCCGGGGTTCAGGACCGGATCGGCCAATACATGGTAATTCGGGATAACGCCGGCCTGCTGGGTTGCGCAGGGTTGGAGCGCTATGCGAACACGGGCGTTCTGAGAGGCCTTGCGGTTGCACAGCGCGCGCGGTCAGCCGGCCTTGGCGAACTCCTCATTTCCGCCATCGTCGCAGACGTCCGCCGCGAGGGCGTCGAGTCGATCGTGCTGCAAACCAGCAACGCGTCCGGCTACTTCGCGCGAATGGGCTTTATGCCCATCAGCTACGCGGAACTGGCTCCGGCGGTCCTTGCCTCCCCGGCACTGCGCCGCGACCAGGTCGAAGCCGGAATGCTGATGCAGATCGCGCTGTGAGAATCGCCACAATCGCCACCTCTGCCATGGCCGCGCCCTCCCTCGCTAAGGTATGCTTTCGCCTTCAAAACGGTCCTGGCAGGGGAAGAAATGCGGCGCGTCGTATTCAATCAGAAAGGCGGAGTTGGCAAGTCAACAATCGTATGCAATCTCGCGGCGATCAGTGCCAGCGAAGGCTTGCGCACTTTGGTCGTCGACCTGGATGCCCAAGGCAATTCGACCCAGTACCTGATGGGCGCGCGCGCCGGCGAGGCGAGCCCGAGCGCGGCAAACTTCTTCGAGGCGTCCCTGGCCTACAGTTTCAAGCCGGTGGACCTGGCGTCGTTTATCCATCCGACGCCTTTCGAGAACCTCGACGTGATGCCAGCGCATGCCGACCTCGACGCGCTGCATGGCAAGCTTGAATCCCGCTACAAGATCTACAAGCTGCGCGATGCGCTGATCGAACTGGAGGCAACCTACGATGCGATTTACATCGACACCCCTCCGGCCCTGAATTTCTATACCCGTTCGGCGCTGATTGCGGTGGAGCGCTGCCTGATCCCGTTCGACTGCGACGATTTTTCCCGGCGCGCCCTCTATACGCTGCTCGATAACGTGAAGGAAATCCAGCAAGACCATAACGACGCGCTGGAGGTCGAGGGCATCGTCATCAACCAGTTCCAGCCGCGTGCCAGCCTGCCGGCAAAGCTGGTCGAAGAACTGGTCACCGAGGGGTTGCCGGTACTTGAGTCGCGGCTGTCTTCCTCGGTGAAGATCAGGGAATCGCACCAGCACGCCATGCCGATGATCCACCTTGACCCGCGGCACAAGCTGTCGCAGGAGTACCTGGCGCTGCACCGGGAGCTGGCAGGCTGAGGGCCACCGTTGCAACGCCGGCTCAGCGCATTCAGCGGAATCCGATACGCCGCGCTCCTTCCCGGAACAGCGCTTCCCCGTCGGCATCGAACGGGAACGTCAGCAGGAAGTCGTCGAGCGTATAGTGCGGCGCGACCTTGTAGATCGCCGCGGCCTGGGACCGCGCCCGCTCCAGCGAGTCGGCCAGCGCCAGCGTGCAGGCGGCGATGGCGTGGATATGCGGAAAGACATTGGGCCGCGCGGCGGCCTTGACGGCCCAGCCGGCGGCTTCCTCGAACTGCCCGAGCCGGACCAGCGCCATCGCCCGCGTCGCCAGCATGCCGAACAGCATCGGGTCGAACGGGCTCAGCTGGCGTGACAGGTCCGATGAATCGATAGCCGCCTGCGGGTCGCCGGAGATCGAGCGGACGAACGACAGGTTGTAGTGCCCCAACGCGAAGTTGGGGCTCAGGTCGATGGATTGCTCCAGCTCGCCGACGGACTCTTCGGGGCGGCCCCGCAGCCACAGCGCCCGGCCCATCGCCCAGTGCACCGCGGGGTCGCGGTCATCCGCCATCATGCCCTGCACCGCGGCTTCGTAGGCCTTGTCGATCTCCGGTCCGCGCTTCTCCCAGTTCTGGAATGCGTCCTGGAAATGCGTGAAGGACAGGCCCGCGTAGGCGCGCGAGAAGGTGGGATCCATCCGCAGCGCCGTCTGGAAGAAATGCCGGGCCATCTCGTTGTCGGCCCGGCGATACCGGTACATGTGCCACAGGCCGCAGTGGTAGGCTTCCCACGCATCGAGCGAGCCCGGTGGCTTCAGGATGGCGCGGTTGCGCTCCAGCGTCTCGATTTCGCTGGCGATGGAGGCGACGATGCGGTTGCCGACTTCTTCCAGCACAAGGAAAGCATCGTCCAGCTTGTGGTGGAAGGTGTCCGCCCAGACGATCCGGGCGCTGCGGGTCTCGGCCAGTTCGACAGTCACGGTCAGGCGCCCTTCCCGCGTGTTGACGGTGCCGCCCACGACGTAGTCGACATTCAGTGTCCGGCCTGCTTCTTCCGCGCCGACGTGGCGCTCATGCAGCGCAAACACGGTTCCCTGTGCAATGACAAACAGGCTGCGCAGCTTGGCAAGCCGCGTGATGATGTCGTGCGCCAGTGCATCGGCAGCGCCGCCGCGCGCCAGCGCGGCGGTGGAAGGGTCGACGAAAGGCATCACCGCGATGGAGCCGTGCCGCGAAATTGCCGGTGAGGCGTCGGTGGCGGCAGCGACGCTGGCGACCCCGGCTACCTCGACGACCGCGGTGCGGCTGGCCGCCCCAGCCACCGACGCGGCCATGGCCGAGCGCCAGGCATTGCGGATCGGCCGGCTGTCCAGCCCTTCGGCCTCGAACAGCCTGGTGGTTGCGGCGACATGCTCTTCCCCTTCGCGAAGGCGGCCCTGGCGTGCAAGCGCGGCAAGGATGGTTGCGTGCACATGCTGGTCGAATGGCGCCAGTTCGCGCCACTTGTCCAGGTAGCCGAACGTTTCTTCGCCGGCAGCGCCCTGCGCGAGCTGCTCAAGCAGTGCGACGTGGCAGGCCCGGAGGCGCCGCCGTTGCGCGGTGAGCCATGTGCTGAATGCCGGGCAGCGCCCAAGCTCGAGGCCTTCCAGGAAATCTCCTTCGAACAGCACCGCCAGGTCGCGCTGCCGCTCCGCTGCCAGTGTCGTGACGCCTGCTTCCATCGCCTGCGAGACCGCCAGCGCGTCGACAAACCCGTCTGTCAGGTCCAGCCAGATCGTGTCCCCTCTGGTGCGCAGCCGCTGCCGTGCATCGGAATCGACGAGCTTGCGGATCCGGCTGAGGCACCAGCGTAATTCGCCGCGTGGATCGTTGGGCACCTCCCACAGCAGTTCGCACAGCTGGCTGCGCAATACAGGCCGTGGCGCAAGTGCCAGGTATGCGAGCAGTGCGCGGACTTTCCTCGACGCCGGCAGCGAAAGCGCAATGCCCTGCTGATGGACACGAAGCGGCCCAAGCATCCGGATCTGCACAGGCGGGATGCCGGGATCGGGCGGCCGGTGAGATTCCACGGCAATTTCCACGCCGGCTACCACGCGCCCTTCCACGCGCGCGGCAAAAGATCGGGACCGGAACGACCTGGAACAGACAGGAAAGGAGACAGGACCATGGACACCACCGTGCGTGTGCGCAGCCGCAGTCATCTGACCATCGCCCTCGCGGCCGGAGCGGTCTTCGCGCTGGGGCTGGGCCTGCGCCAGTCGCTGCCGCTCTTCATCAGCTTACTCAACTCTCATACCGGCGTCGGCTATGCCACCGTCAGCCTGGCCTTTGGTGTCTCGCAGCTGATGTGGGGCGTGGCGCAGCCGGTCGCGGGCGCGATCGCCGACCGCTGGGGACCGCGGCCGGTGATGATCGCCGGTGCCACGCTGTTTGCGGCCGCGGTCGCGGCCACGCCGGCCGCGGACAATGCCATTGCACTGATGCTGCTAATCGGGGTGGCCGCCGCTGCCGGCTCCGGGGCGATCGGGCCGGCCATGCTGATGTCGGCAGCGAACCGGCTGATCCCCGAGGTACACCGCGCCATGGCGAGCGGCATTGTCAACGCGGGCGGCTCGGTCGGCCAGTTCACGATCCTGCCCCTGACCCAGTTGCTGATCGGCACCGCGGGCTGGCAGCCGGCCCTGGTGCTGCTGGGCGCCGCAGGACTGGCCGCGATCCCGGCAATCCGGGTCATCACCCGCGCGGCGCCGGCGCATGCCAACGCCCACGCCAGCGCCGCGGGCGACAGTACGGAGTGCGGGGCCAAGGTTGGCGAGGCCAGGGTGGGAGAAGCATTACGCGGCGCATTGCGCGATCCCAGCTTTCTACTTCTCAGCGCAGGCTTCTTCGCCTGTGGCTTCCACATTGCCTTCATTTCGACGCACCTGCCCGGCGTGGTCGCGCTTTGTGGAATGCCCGCCACGGTCAGCGCGTGGTCGCTGTCGCTGATCGGCCTGTGCAACATCCTGGGGAGCCTGTTCATCGGCAAGGTTATCCAGGCCGCGTCGATGAAATATGCGCTGGCCGTCCTTTACTTCGCGCGGGCCTTGCTGATCATGGCGTTCTTCATGGCGCCGAAGACGCCGGTGAGCTTCGCCCTGTTTGCTGCCGGGCTCGGTTTCACCTACCTGTCGACCGTTCCGCCGACCATCGGCCTGGTCGCCAGGCTGCGCGGGGCCCGCTATCTGGCCACGCTATTCGGCGTCGTCATGCTGTCGCACCAGCTTGGCGGATTTCTCGGCGCCTGGCTTGGTGGCAAGGCGTTCGAGATGACCGGCAGCTACGACTGGATGTGGCAGGCCGACATCGCGCTTTGCCTGCTTGCCGCGATGCTGCACCTGCCGATCCGCGAGGCACGCCCGCTGCCCGTCGTTGCCGGGCAGGTCCAACCCACCTGAGGAGACTGCCATGCGTTCATTTCACTCGGCATCGCTGCCTGTGCCCTCTCAGCCCTTCCTCCGTGAGGCGGGGACCGGACCCGGCGTCGTCTGCATCCATGCCAATGCCGGCACCTCAGGACAATGGCGTGCGCTGATGGAACACCTCGCACCGAGGTTCCACGTCCTGGCGCCCGATTCCTATGACGCGGGCCAGGGTCCGCACTGGCCGTCGGACCGGGTCATTTCGCTGCGCGACGAGGTGACGCTGATCGAGCCGGTGCTTGGCAAGGCTGGCACGTCGCTGGCCCTGGTGGGGCATTCGTATGGCGCCGCGGTGGCACTGGTCGCCGCGCTGGCGCAACCCGGCCGCGTGCGCGCCGTCGTGCTGTACGAGCCCACGCTGTTCTCGCTGCTCGATGCGCAACAGCCCGCGCCGAATGACGCCGATGGCATTCGCCATACCGTCGCCGCCGCGGCCGCCGCGCTCGACGCCGGCAACGAAGACGCCGCTGCCGGGCACTTTATCGACTACTGGATGGGAGCGGGAGCGTGGCGGCAGACACCCGCACAACGCAAGCCACCGATTGCCGCGTCGGTGAAGAATGTCCGCCGGTGGGCGCATGCGCTGTTCACGGAGCCCACGCCGCTGCAGGCATTCCGCTCACTCGACGTACCGGTGCTCTACCTGGCCGGCAAGCGCTCGACGCCGTCGGCGCATGGCGTGGCGCGGCTGCTGACGGCGGCACTGCCGCGGGTGGAAGTGGTGGAGTTCGCGCAGCTCGGGCATATGGGCCCGTTGACGCATCCGGAGACGGTCAACCCGGTGATCGCGGCGTTCCTCGAGCGCCACCGGCAATGAGCCACGTCCATTCACCCATTGCTGCTACAAGGCGAGCGTAAACGGCAACAAGAGCGCATTCACCAACAGCAAGCCGAAGAAAAGGATCGCGATGGCCGCGGAGACGGCGCGAGGCCGTCCCTGCCCTGCACCCGCCGTTCGCCGCGTCCACAGGAAACCGGCACCCATGCCGAGCACGGCCAGCCCGGAAAATACGCTCTCCGCGGTCAGCGCGGCCGGGTAGGCCCGGGCGGGGGTGGTATTGAAGCTCTCGATGAACGGAAGCGACGCCATCCCAGGGTCTGGCCGCGGTGGCGCGGCGGCGGCAACCGGCGGCCGTGCGGGCACCTCCGGTTCCTGAGCCGCTTGCGTGGCAAGCAACGCTGCCACCGGCAATGCGTCCGGAGCGGGCTGCGCCGGTGGTTCGTCGGGTACGGCGACCAGTGCAGGGGCCACCAGTGGAGGGGCCACCAGGGCTGGGGCCGGCGCTGGCGTGGCTGCCGGCTCCTGGAGGGGCAGGGTTGCCGGAGTTGCCGGGACTATCGGCTTTATCGTGACTTTGGCCGTGGGCGGCGTCGGTACAGGCCGCTCCGACGCATTTTTCATCGAGTCCCGTTCCCGCCAGAAGCGGGCGAACAGGCTTTCCAGGCAGCGTGCCGACTCGCAGGCATCGCGCCGCGCACGCCACGCCGTGATGTCGGCATTGTCGATCCTGCCCTTGCGCAACATCCGTTGCTGCTCGGCGTAGATGCGCTCGTAACGGTCGGACAGCCTGGAGGAATCGCAGATCAGGGCCTGCCGCTGGCGCGGCCTGGGCTCGTCGGTCGCCAGCGAGCATCGCACGCCGGAACCATCCGGATTATTGCAGCGGACCGTGGATTCGCCCGCAGGCGACCTGCATGCGATGTCGGAGGCCCATGCGCCGCCGACGGCGAAAAGGCACGCGGCAACAGCCGCGGCAACCAGCGAGGGCAGGCGCCACAGGATCCTTTTCATCATGATGCCCCATCGTGAATCGGTCCAAGGCTTCCAAGCTAGTCGCTAGTTGGCGCGTCATACAAGTGCTGGTTTTCGCAAGCCTGCGTCAGCGCACATGACGCGAGGCTTGCGGGCGGGAAAGCGCGCTGTCGTTCTCTCGCGGCAACCCGTTGCGGGCGAAACGCGTTATTCGACCGCGATGCCCTTGTCGCGGATGACCTTGCCCCACTTGGCATAGTCCGAGCGGATGCGCTGGCCCATCTGTGCCGGTGCCTGGTAGCCGGCGATGGCGCCCGCCTTCAGCAGCTTGTCCTGCACGTCCTTGTCAGCCAGGATCTTGCCGACTTCGCCGGAGATGCGGTCGACCACGTCCTTGGGCGTGCCCGGCGGCGCCAGCAGCCCGCCCCACGACACCGCGTCATAGCCCTTGAAGCCCTGCTCGGCAATGGTCTTGACGTCGGGCAGCATGGCCACGCGCTGCGGCGAGCCGACGGCGATGGCGCGCAGCTTGCCGGCCTGGATGTGCGGCAGCGCCGCGACCAGGTCGGCGTACATGATGGGCACCTGGCCGCCGATGGTGTCGCTGATCGCCGGCACCCCGCCCTTGTAGGGCACGTGCTGCATCTCGAAGCCGCCCATCTGCTTGAGCAGTTCCATGCTCAGATGGCCGAAGCTGCCGGCGCCGGAGCTGGTGTAGTTGAGCTTGCCCGGCTGCGCCTTGGCCTGCGCGATCAGCTTGGACAGGTCGGTCACGTTGGGCAGCAGCGTCGGGTTGACCACCACCACGATCGGCAGGTCATAGACCGTCGCCACCGGCGTGAAATCCTTGGTGGTGTCGTATCCCGCCTTCTTGTACAGGAACGGTGCCAGCAGCGTCGGCGTGGCCAGCATCATCAGCGTGTAGCCATCCGGCGCGCTCTTGGCGACCTGGGCCGCGGCGATGGAGCCCGACGCACCGGCGCGGTTTTCCACCACCACCGGCTGCTTGAGGGCTTCGCCCAGCTTCTGGCCGACGATGCGCGATGCGGTATCCGTGGGCCCGCCCGGCGGGAATGGCACGACCAGCTTGATGGGCTTGGCTGGCCACGATTGGGCGAAGGCGCCGCTGACCAGCAGCGGTGCGGCGGCCAGCGCCAGGATCGCGCGGCGGCGGGAGTGAACCATACGGGTAATGTCTCGAATACGCACTTTCTTGTTCCAGTTGAATCAGCGCAAGGCAATCCAGCCCCCTTGCCGGGCGCGCTGCGCGTGCGCCATGGGCCTGCCATGGGCACCACGCGCGGCGCGAATGCTCAGGCGGACGCGTCCGGCAGCGTCAGCACGCCGCTGGCCTGCAGCGCCTGCAACTGCTCGTCGCTCAGCTGCAGCAGGTTTTGCAGCACGGCCCGCGTGCCTTCGCCCAGCGTGGGCGGCGCGCTGCGGATCGGCAGGCGCTGGCCATCGAGCCGGTAAGGCGGCGCGAACACATGGGTGGTGCCTGCGACCGGATGCGGCATCTCGCGCAGCAGGCCGCCCTGGCGGGTGCGTTCGCTGGTCAGTGCCTCGTGCAGCCCTGCCACCTTGCCGCACGGAATGCCGCAGGCGCTCATGCGCTCGAGCAGCAGGTCGCGCGCAAAGCTGCGGATCAGGCCCGTGATCAGCGGGGTCAGCGTCTCGCGGTTTCTGGCGCGCTCGACATTGGTGGCGTAGCGCGGATCCTCGACGACGTCCGGGCGCTCGATCACCTGGCGGCAGAACTTGTCGAACTGGCTGTTGTTGCCCACCGCGATGATCAGCGGGCCATCGGCGGCCTCGAACATGCCGTAGGGCACGATCGACGGATGGGCATTGCCGTAGCGGGCCGGATCGCGCCCCAGCAGCATGGCGTCCAGGCCGTAGTAGCCGGTCACCATCAGGCCGCAGTCGTACAGCGCCATTTCGATCAGCTGGCCCTTGCCCTTGCGCTCGCGGCGGAACAGTGCCGCCAGCACGGCCTGCGCGGCGTACATGCCGGTCATCAGGTCCACCACGGCCACGCCAAACTTCAGCGGCGGCGTGTCGGCTTCGCCATTGAGCGCCATCAGCCCGGCCTCGCCCTGGATCACCAGGTCATAGCCAGGGCGCTTGGCCTCGGGGCCGCTGCTGTTGTAGCCGGATACCGCGCAGTAGATCAGTTCGGGCTTGATGGCCTTGAGCTGTTCGTAGCCCAGGCCCAGCTTCTCGGCGCCGCCGGTCTTGAAATTGTGGATGACCACGTCGAACTGCGGCAGCAGGTCGTAGACGATCTGCACGCCTTCCCTGCTCTGCAGGTCCAGCGTGATCGACCGCTTGTTGCGGTTCATGCTGTTGAAGTACGTGGTCTCGGTCTTGCCGATGCGCATGCCCCAGTCGCGCGTATCGTCGCCGCGTCCGGGGTGCTCCACCTTGACGACTTCTGCGCCGAAATCGGCCAGGACCTGCCCGCACAGCGGGCCGGCAAACACACGCGACAGATCGAGTACGCGCACCCCCTCAAGCGGGAAGTCGATGCCTTGGGATGATTCGGGCGTCTGCAAGTCTTGTCTCCTTGGGCTGTTTCGAGGTACGAGCCGTCTTTGGGAAATCGTAGCCCATGCCGGGCTGGCGGCACGCATGGCAGGCGTGGCTGCGGTGTGGCGCTGAGGTGTGGCGCGGTCAGCCCATCATTCTTGCTTGGATAAATAGCCTATACAATCCCAATCGACATTGACAAAATGTTCAATAGAATTTGACAACGCTCCGCGCAGGAGCCCAAATGCGTGGCGCCCGGGCATCCGACTGGAGTCGAATGCCCGGGCGCCACGTTGACTTCACATTTACCGGAACGGTACTGCCTGCTTCAGTGGCTGGCTCCCTCCACCGCGCCGATGCCGGTCTCGGAACGCAGTTCCTGCGCCTCGAAGCCAGCCTTGTCCACGCGGGCCCGCGTCGACTTGTCTGTCACCGAGAAGAACCAGATCCCCAGGAAGCCGGCAGTCATCGAGAACAGCGCCGGCGACGTGTAGGGGAACGGCGCGCTGCTGAAGTGGAACACGTCCACCCACACCGCCTGCGACAGGATGGTCAGCACCACCGCCGACAACAGCCCGATAAAGCCGCCGACCGTGGCGCCGCGGGTGGTGCAGCCCTTCCACAGCACCGACATGAACAGCACCGGGAAGTTGGCCGACGCCGCCACGGCAAACGCCAGCGACACCATGAAGGCGATGTTCTGCTTCTCGAACACGATGCCGAGCACCACCGCGACCAGGCCAAGGATGATCGTGGTGATGCGCGAGACGCGCAGTTCCACCGAACTCGTTGCCTGACCCTTCTTGAAGACCGTGGCATAGAGATCGTGCGAGACGGCCGAGGCACCGGCAAGCGTCAGGCCCGCGACCACCGCGAGGATGGTGGCAAAGGCCACGGCGGAGATGAAGCCGAGGAACACGTTGCCGCCCACCGCGCTGGCCAGGTGCACCGCCGCCATGTTGATGCCGCCCAGCAGCTTGCCGCTGCCGTCCTGGAAGCTGGCGTTGGTACCCACCAGCACGATCGCGCCGAAGCCGATGATAAAGGTCAGGATGTAGAAGTACCCGATCCACGTGGTCGCCCAGAACACCGACTTGCGCGCCTCCTTGGCATTGGGCACGGTAAAGAAGCGCATCAGCACGTGCGGCAGGCCGGCGGTGCCGAACATCAGCGCAATGCCGAACGAGATCGCGGAGACGGGATCCTTGATGAAGTTGCCCGGGCTCATGATCGAGTCCTGCTTGGCATGGACCTCCACCGCCTTGGCGAACAGCGCCTCGGGGCTGAACTGATACTGCGCCAGCACCATGAACGCCATGAACGAGGCGCCGCCAAGCAGCAGGCAAGCCTTGATGATCTGCACCCAGGTGGTCGCGGTCATGCCGCCGAACAGCACGTACACCATCATCAGCGCGCCGACGATGACCACCGCGACCCAGTATTCCAGCCCGAACAGCAGCTTGATCAGCTGCCCCGCGCCGACCATCTGCGCGATCAGGTAGAACGCCACCACCACCAGCGTGCCCGACGCCGCGAACGCTCGCACCGGCGCTTGCTTGAAGCGGTACGCGGCGACGTCGGCAAAGGTGAAGCGGCCCAGGTTGCGCAGCCGCTCCGCCATCAGGAACGTGATGACGGGCCAGCCCACCAGGAAGCCGATCGAATAGATCAGCCCGTCATAGCCGTTGGCATACACCGCGGCGGATATGCCAAGGAACGACGCCGCAGACATGAAGTCGCCGGCGATCGCCAGGCCGTTCTGGAAGCCGGTGATGCCACCGCCGCCGGTGTAGAACGCCGCGGCGGACTTGGTCTTGGAGGCCGCCCACTTGGTGATGTAGAGCGTGCCGAGGACGAACACCACGAACATGCCGATGGCGGTCCAGTTGGTCGGCTGGCGCACGGCCTGCCCCATGTCGCCGCCGGCGGCGAACACGCCCGCCGACAGCAGCAGCGCCGCGGCGCCGAAGATTGCGTGACGGGCGTTCATGCGACCTCCCGCTTGATACGTTCGGTCAGCTCGTCGTAGGTGCGGTTGGCATGCTGCACATACAGCCCGGTGATGACCACCGTGAAGACGATCACGAACAGCCCGATCGGCATGCCCCACGTCATCACGCCCTCGCCCATCTTCCTGGCAAGCAGTTCCTTGTCGAAGGCGATCAGCAGCACGTAGCCGTAGTAGATCACCAGCGTCGCCGCGGTCAGCAGCCAGCCGAGGCGCGAACGCCTGCGCACAAGCCGCAAGTAATTGGGATTGGCCTTCAGTCGCCTGACCAGATCTTCATGCATTCCTGTCTCCTGCCATCTATGCGTGGTCTTGCCCGGTTCACCCGTGGCGGGACGCCGCGAGTCCGTGCTGCATAAGTTAATGGCCGCCCCTTACCTGCTTCTTACACGGGCCAGAAATCGGCACCGGGTAAACGCTGAGGCGAGGCGAGGGGCAGGAGGCTCCCCGCGATGTCGGTTGTTGGTTGGCAAGGGCGGCGCATGCGCCGCAAGTCGGGCCGCGCCCAACACTCTTGCCGATGGACGAGCGGCATTTGCACGCGTGGCGGGACGCCGGCGGCATTTTCCTGCCACTGCATCCGGTGGCATGGCTCCTGCGTAAGAGCAAGCGGACGCTGCAGCGTTCTGCCCGCTTTCTCTGACCGTTTTTCTGCTTCTCCTTACCGTTTATCGGAGTACCGCCATGATTCGACAGTTCGCTCACACGTTCCTTGCCACCGCCGCGATCGCAGTGGCCTGCACCGCCAGCGTCGCCCATGCCGCAGCGCCGCGCGACAGCGGGCATGCCGGCGACAAGTACGGCTATTCGTTCCGGGTCGGCATGCACGATGTGTTCAGCGACGGCGCACGCGCCGGCCGCTTCGATGTGTTTGCCGAAGGCGCCAGCACCGAGGCTCCGGCCGCCAATGCGCAGTACATTTCGGGCCTGGACCGCAGCGGCGTGTCAGCGGATCCGGCGCGCAAGTTCGACGTCTATTCCGACGGGGCATTGGCCTAGGCAATGCCGGAGAACAGCGCGTCGAGTATCCGCCTCGAATGACAATCAGCGGCGTGCTTGCGGCCGTGGCCTAGCCGTACTTTCCGCCCGGCAGCGCCATCTCGATCGCGCTCATCAGTTCCTGCAGGCGCAGCGGCTTCGCGCACACCGCATCGAAGCCGCTTTCCATCGCCAGGCGCCGGTCCTGTTGGCGCGTGAAGGCGGTCAGGGCGATGGCCGGCACGCGCGCGCGGGACCCGACCACCTCCTGCGCGCGCACTTCGCGGACCAGTTCATTGCCGTCGCGGCCCGGCAGGCCGATGTCGCTGATGATCAGGTCCGGCGTGGCGTTCGCCATCTGCGCCAGTGCGTCGTCGCTGTCGCGGGCGCTGCGGACATGGGCGCCAAAGCCGGCCAGGATGGCGCTCAGGGCGGCGGCCGCATCGCTGTCGTCTTCCACCAGCACGATATCGAGTCCGTCCAGCCGCGTCGCGGTGCCGGGTGCGCCGTGGTCGGTACCGCCGGCAGAATCTGCCTCCTCCGGCTCGGCGCTCGGGGTCAGCAGCGGGATGGCGATCTCGAAGGTGGCGCCATGGCCCAAACCCTGGCTGTAGGCCTGCACGACGCCGCCATGCATTTCGGCAAGGCGCTTGACGATCGCCAGGCCGAGGCCCAGCCCGCCCTGGGCGCGACGGTTGGCACCTTCGCTCTGGGTAAAGCGGTCGAACAGGAACGGCAGGAATTCCGGATCGATGCCACGGCCCGCGTCGACCACGGACACGCTCAGGGTCTCCGTATCGGACTTCGCGATCACGCGGACGGTGGCGCCTTCGGGCGAGAACTTGATCGCGTTGGAGATGAGGTTCCACAGGATCTGCTGGAAGCGCGCCGGATCGAGCCACGCAGCCTGCGCCAGGTCCGGGGCGATTTCCCCCTGAAGCGACAGCCGCTTCTCGCTGGCCATCAGTTGCATGCTGTCGAGTGCGGCGCGAATGACTGTGGCTGGGTTGGCCATCTCGCGCTCGAGCTTCATCTTGCCGACATTGAGCAGCGACACGTCGACCAGGTCAGCCACCAGCCGCTGCTGGATGGCGACATTGCGTTCGACCGCGGCCAGCCCGCGGCGCCCTTCGTCGGTGCTGACATGGCGCCCCAGCACATGGGTCCAGACCGAGATCACATTGAGCGGGTTGCGCAGCTCGTGCGACAGGATGGCGATGAACTCGTCCTTCATGCGGTTCACGCGTTCAACGCCGGCACGTGCCGCCTGCTCGCGTTCGATCAGCTGTTCCTGCTGGCGCTCAAGGTTGAGCCGCTCGGTAGCGTCCGTCACGACCGCGACCCGGTCGCCCGATGGCGTGCTAGGGGAAATTCTCCAGTCGAGGTGGACCGGCTCTCCCGCCGCGTCGAGCAGCGGGAACGATCCCTGCCATCCCTCGTCCGCTGGCACGGTGGCTTCGGCGGCGCGCTCGGCAAAATCGCCGGGCGCCAGCGCGGTGACGGACTGCCCGAGCAGATCCGAGGCCGGCCGGCGCAGCAGTGTCAGCATGGCGGGATTGACGTCAATCAGCTGGCCGCGGGCATCGAGAACGCAGATGCCGCTGGTGGCCTGCTGGTAGATCGCGCGCAGGCGTGCCTCGCTCTCGCGCAATGAGCGCTCGGCCGCGGCGGCACGCGCCAGCGCCGAGGCCGTGGCAATCAGCACTTCCGGTTCGGCGGGATGGATCAGGTAGGCCGTGGCACCGGCATTCAGCCCGCGCGCCTTGTCGTAATCCTGCACGTAGGTGGCCGACAGGTGGATCACCGGCAGCGTCGTGGTATCCGGGTCGGCACGCAGCCGTTCGCACACCTGGATCCCGTCGATATCAGGCAGGTTGACGTCGAGCACCATCACGGAAATGCCCGGTGCCCTTGCCAGGCGCAAGGCGTCCAGCCCGCAATCGGCCTCGGTCGTGCGGAACCCGGCGCTCTTGAGCACGCGCACGGTCGAATAGCGGGTGATTGGGTTGTCGTCGACGACCAGTACGAGCGGAGATGACGCGGACGGTGCCGCCTGCTGCGTGGATTGCGGGTCCATGATCATGCCTTTGCCGCGCCCGCCGCCGCCGGCGCTGCGGGATAGGTGAGCGGCAGCGTGACGTAAAAGCGCGAGCCCACATCGACTTCGCTTTCGAAACCGACCCGCCCGCCCAGCACCTCGGCCAGCCGCTTGCTGAGCGCAAGGCCAAGCCCTGAGCCGCGCAGGCGGCGCTGCAGCGGCGAATCGATCTGCACGAAATCCTGGAACACCGCGCCATGCATTGCCGCGGGGATGCCAATGCCAGTGTCCTTGACCGAGAACATGACCTCGTGCTCGCCCACCAGCTTCGCGGAAACACGGACTTCGCCGCGCGGCGTGAACTTGAGCGCGTTGGAGATGAAGTTGCGCAGGATCTGCGACAGCTTGCGGTCGTCGCTGTAGAGGCTCGGCACCTCGTGCGGTTCTTCAAAGATCAGCGCCACCTCTGGATTGGTCAGCACCGGCTTGAACATGCCGCGCAGCGTATCGAACAGCGCGACCATGTCGAACCACGCCGGCGACACATCCACCCTGCCCGCTTCGAGCCTGGCCAGGTCGAGCAGGTCGTTGACCATGTCGGCAAACTCCGCGGCGGTCTCGCGCACGAACATCACCTGCCGTTCCTGCTCGGTGGTGAGCGGACCGTCCACGCGATCGATCAGCAGGCGGGTGATGCTCTGGATCGCGACGATGGGAGTGCGGAATTCATGGCTCATGTACGTGAGGAAGCGGCTCTTCAACTCGGTTGCCTGGCGCAGCTGTTCCGCCTGGATGTCCAGTTCCGCGTACAGCGCCACCACGCCGCGGTTGGTCTCCTCAAGTTCCGCGCGCAGGCCGTCGCATTCGCGGATCTTGGTGTCCAGGGCCTCGCGCAGTTCGTCCGGGCTCAGCGGGGTGTCCGGCGGCAAGCGGGAGTCGTCGTGGCTGGCCATGCTCAACCCTCGGCGCGGCGGATCACCAGCACGGTGGCGTCATCCCGGCCCCGGCCGAACTTCCACACGATAAACGCCGCGATCAGCGTGGGATCGTGCCGCAACAGGCTGGCATCCTCCAGGCGCCAGCGCGACTGCACGCCATCCGAGAACAGGATCACCAGCGCATGGGCCGGCCATTCCATCACCTGTTCCTGGATGGCATGTACCTGGATCCCCGCGGTGCCGTGCTGCGGCAGCAGCGTGCGGTCCGCGGTGCCCGAGATAACGCGGCCCATCACATTGCCGGCCCCGGCGAAATGGATCTGGTTGCCGCGCAGGTCCAGCCGCGCCGCGCTGACGGCCGCGCCACGGGTGCTGCGCAGTGCCGCGTGAGCGCGTTCGAGGACCTGGGACGGGCTGCCGCAGGGCTTCTCCGCAAACGCCGCCAGCGCGGCCCTGGCTGCGTCGGCGGCCAGCGGGCCATGCCCGAGGCCGTCGGCCAGTACCACGTCGGCGCCGTTCTCGTGCTGCGCCACGCCCCAGCCGTCGCCGCTGACCTGCTCGCCGGGTGCGGCCAGGCATACCGCCCCGACCAGGCAGCCGCGCAACGGCGCCGCCCGTACCGGGCGGCCACCCGGCTCCCGTTCGCGATAGAACCGCGCCAGGATGACGCTGCCCTGGCCAAGGCGGCTGACGATATCGAAGTCGTCGGCCATGCGCTGCACGGCGCCCAGCCCCTCCCCGGCGCTGCCCGCGCTGGAATAGCCATCGCGCATGCATGCCTGCAGGTCGTGCATGCCGGGCCCGTTATCCAGCGAGATCAGCTCGATCAGCATGCCGTCGCCCACGGCGCGGGCGCCAATGTACATCCGGCCGCCCACCGCATGGCGTACCAGGTTGCTGCAAAGCTCGTTCGCGACCACGGCGATGCGGCCCGCCAGCACGCTGTCGAAAGCCAGCCGCGCGCACAGGTCGGCCGCGAGCCGGCGGGCTTCGCCGACCCGGCTGGCGTCATCCATGGGAAGCACGACGGCGGGACCCTGTCCGCTACTTCCACCGAGTGACACTGACACAGGTTCCCTCCCCGACTTGGGTACGGATGGAGAAATCGTTGACCAGCCGGCGGCTCCCGGACAGGCCCATGCCGAGGCCATTGCCGGTGGTCCAGCCATCGGTCAGCGCCAGGGAAACGTCGGGGATGCCAGGGCCCTTGTCCTCGAAATGCAGCCGCAAGCCCCGGCGTACGCCTTCGTCGATGAATTCCCAGCGCATTTCGCCGCCATGCCCGTGCACCACCGCATTGCGGGCCAGTTCGCTGGCCGCCGTAATCATCTTAGTCTGCTCGACCAGTGAAAACTGCAGCTGGGCGGTCAGCGCACGCACGACCGAGCGGGCCTGCACGACATCGCGCTCGTCGCGCAGCGGGATCGTCCCAGTGGTGCCAAGCGCGGATTGCGTCACCTGAGCTCACTCCGCTGCGCCTTGTCCAGCAGCGCCATGCCGCGCTCGACGTTGAGCGCGGTCCTGACGCCGGTCAGGGGCAGCCCGAGTTCCACCAGCGTGATCGCCACGGCCGGGCGGATGCCGACTACCACCGTGGCCGCGCCCAGGATGCGTGCGATATCGGAAATGCCGACGAGCATGCGGCCGATAAACGAATCGACCATTTCCAGCGCCGAGACGTCGATCAGCACCCCGCGCGCGGTGTTCTGCTCGATGCTTGCCGCCAGGTCTTCCTGCAGCCGCAGCGCGGTCTGGTCTTCCATGTCGATCTGGATCGTGACCAGCAGGTAGGACCCCATCCGCAGGATCGGAATTCGCTCCATGGTCTGCCTCCCGGTCAGGCCGGCTGGCGGGTCACGGCGTGCCCCGTCAGCCGCATGGCGGTGGCCAGCGCGTCGGCCAGCGTTGCCTTGGTCACGATGCCTTGCAGGTCGATGCCCAGATGCACGATGGTCTGCGCGATCTGCGGCCGGATCCCGCTGATGATGCTCTCCGCGCCCATCAGGCGGATCGCGGTCACCGTCTTCATCAGGTGCTGGGCCACCAGCGTGTCGACCGTCGGCACGCCGGTAATGTCGATGATGGCCAGTGCGGAGCCGGTTTCGACGATACGCTGCAACAGGGTTTCCAGCACCAGTTGCGCGCGGCTGCTGTCCAGCGTACCGATCAGCGGTACCGCCAGCACCCCTTCCCACAGCTTGATCACCGGCGTCGACAGCTCGAGCAGTTCCTGCTGCTGGCGCCGGATGATGTCTTCGCGGCTGCGCTGGTAGGTAGACATGGTCCACTGCGCCATGCGGTCGACGATGGCGGACGCGGCCCAGATCACGTCGATCCGCGCATCCAGGTTGCTGCGGTCGCGCTGCAGCGCCTCGAAAATGGGCCGTTTGAGCGACAGCACGAAGCCGCTGGTCACGTCCGCGGTCTCGCCTTGCGCGGCGCGCGAGGCCGACAAGTGGGCGAGTGCCTCGCGCAGTTCGGCGAACGGCGCCTGCTCGAAGCCGTCCGCATCGCCGTTGGCGCGCAAGGCGGCCTGCAGGCCTTGCAGGATGGAGCGCTGCTCGCTGGCAAGGTTGCCGGTGAAGCCCCGGCCGCCGGACAACGACTGGTATTCGGTGGCCCAGCTCTCGGCAATTTTTTCGACTTCGGCGTGCAACAGGCCGGCAAGGCGCTGGTTTTCTGAACGCATAGGGATGGCGAAAGTTGTAAGCGATGCACAGGAGACAAAGTACGCAGTGTCAGTGCATTCTAGGAGAGATTGATAGCTCACTCCACGTTACTTCGCGCCTCACAAAACAAAATCGGGTGCAGCCATGTGCACTGCCGTGCACGGCTGCGCCCGTCCGGGTCGGTCGTATCCCGGATCGCTATTGCATATCGGCAAACCGCTTGCCGCGCGCCGCCAGGTCTGCCAGCAATGGCGCGGGATGGAATTCCTCGCCAAGCATTTCCTCGTACTGCCGCAGCGTCCGCACTACCTTGTCGAGCCCGATAGTGTCGGCATAGAACATCGGACCGCCCCGGTACCCCGGCCAGCCATAACCGTTGTTCCAAATCACATCAATATCGGACGCCCGCAGCGCCTTGCCCTCCTGCAGGAGCTTCGCGCCCTCGTTGATCATCGGCAGAACGCAGCGCTCCAGGATTTCCTGGTCGGATACCGCGCGGCGGGTGCGGCCCTGGCGCGCGGCAAAGTCGCGGATCATCTGCTCCACCACCGGCGACGGCCGCGCATTGCGCTGCGCGTCGTAGTCGTAGTAGCCCGCGCCGGTCTTCTGGCCGCGCCGGTCCATCTCGCAAAGGATCTCGCGCAGCGTCGAGCCGGTCGAGCGCTCGCGCACCCAGCCCAGGTCCAGTCCCGCCAGGTCGCTCATCGCGAACGGGCCCATCGGGAAGCCGAAGTCATGCAGCACACGGTCGATGTCCCAGGGCAGCGCCCAATCCACCCAAGTTACTGTAAGCATCAACAAGCCTTATAAGCGGCATGTCGATGAGGCTTTGGGCGAGGCGGACGAGGTTTGTTGCGATCCGGTCGCACGCGATGGGCACGTGTTGCGATCAAAGCCAAGGTCTCATTCAGGGCAGCCTTGGCCCAGCGCAAGCCGAGCAGCGCCGCTGACAGGACAGGTTTGAGAGCCGTGATGGCGAAGGTTCGGTTGATACGACGGTCCGAGTCAATCTCATGTTCCTGCGCGGCGCTGAGGCAGCATAGGGCGTGCAAGTTGTCGCTGAGGATTTTGG
>NZ_AUFE01000021.1 GCF_000426345.1 Cupriavidus phytohabitans
CAGCATCGGCATGAAGCGCTGGTAGTGGTGCGCGGCCACCAGCACGGCCTTGTAGCCGGCGATGTTGGCCTGCGACGACAGCACGTCCATGCTCTGCGCGCGCGTGGTGCGCGGCGCGGCCTCGAGCGCGAACGCGGTCACGTTGGCTGCTGCCATGCGCGCGTTGTTCTCGGCATCGAAGGGATTGAGCATGCCCACCAGCACAGCCCCGGCCTTCATCTGGGCCAGTTCGGCCGGCTCGGGGGCGCGTACCTTGAGCACCAGTTGCGCCCCGAGCGCCTCGGCAGCGGTGCCGATGGTGGCGCCGACCGCCTCATAGGCGGCATCGGGCTGGCTGGCGCGAACGCCGGCGCCGGCCTGGACGACCACCTTGTGGCCCTGGGCCACGTACTTCTTTACGGTCTCCGGCGTCGCGGCAACACGCGCCTCCCCCGCCCGCGACTCCGTCGGGATCCCTATCAGCATCATCATTCTCCGGATCGGCCCCGTCCGGCGTCCGGACGGGCACCCTTGGTGCCGGGCGCCGCATGGCGGCGCCGGTTTGCGGCGCTGGTTTGTGGCGCTGGTTTGTGGCGCTGGTTTGTGGCGCTGGTTTGTGGCGCTGTGGCTCAGCGCGGCACTTCGCCTTCCAGCGTCACGCGGTTCAATACCCGCTCGGCATTGCCGTAGTCGTGCACGGCGTAGTGCATGGTGCAGCGGTTGTCCCACATCACCACATCGCCCTGCTGCCACATATGGCGGTAGACGTTGTCGGGCGAGACCGAATGCTCGTAGAGGAAGTCGAGCAGCGGCCGGCTCTCCGCGCCGGTCATGCCCTCGATGCACTGCGCGGTATCGGGGTGGCCCACGTACAGCGCCTTGCGGCCGGTTTCCGGGTGGGTGCGCACGATCGGATGCACGGCGGTGGGAACCTTGTCAGAGCCGGTCATCCTGGCCAGCCGCGCGCCTGAGAAGCGGCAGCGAAGGCCTTCGATCATGCGCTGCATCGCCGGCGACAGCCGCTCGTAGGACACGTACTGGTTGCACCACATGGTGTCGCCGCCCACCGGGATGGTGACCGCAGACAGGATCGAGATCTTGGGCGGCACCTCGGTGTAGATCGAGTCCGAATGCCAGGCCTCGGTCGATGCGGTCTCCTTGGGGATCTTGGTCACCTGCGCCAGCTCCGGGAACTCGGTCAGGCCCTTGAGCAGCGGGTTGCCCTGCACCGGCTTGCCCCAGCGCCGCGCGAAGGCGACCTGGGCGGCGGGCTGCAGGTGCTGGCCGCGGAATACCAGCACACCGTATTCCAGGAATGCACGGTGCAGGATGTCGAAGCTGGCGTCGTCGAGCGGCTGGTTCAGGTCGACGCCGGTCACGGCGGCACCAACGGAGCCGGTCAGTGCCTGGATCTGGATGGTCATCATGTCTCCTCGTCTTTTCTGTGGAATCAGTCTGCAAGCAGCACGATCTTGCCCACGTGCTGCTCTTGCTTCATGTATGCATGCGCGGCGGCGATATCGGTCATGGCAAAGGTGCGATCGACCGGCAGGCGCACGCGCCCGGCGCGCAGGAATGGCAGCATGTCACGCGCACACGCCTGGATGCACTCCAGCCGCTCCTGTTCGGTGCGCGTGCGGAAGGTCACGCCGATCAGCTGCAGGCGCTTGAGCCAGAGCTGCGTCAGGTCGATCTGCGCGGTCGCCGAGCCCAGCCGCGCGATGTTCACCAGCCGGCCCTTGACCGCCAGGCTTTGCATATTGGCTTCGAACACCGGGCCGCCGACCGTGTCGATGATGATGTCGACGCCCTTGTTGCCGGTTGCCTTCATGACCGCCTCGACCTGGTCGTCGCGCGACGCATCGATGCCCACGTCCACGCCGAACTGGCTGATCTTGTCGAGCTTGGCCGCCGAGCGCGACGACGCGATCACGGGGCGCGCGCCCATCAGCGAGGCGATCTGGATCGCCGCCAGCGCCACGCCACCCGAGGCGCCGTTGACCAGCACCGATTCGCCCGCCACCAGCCGGCCGTTGGTGACCAGGGCATCATGCGCGGTGATGAAGACATTGGGAAACGCCGCGGCATCGATCCACGACAGCCCATCCGGCACCGGCATCAGCGCCAGCGGGTCGGCCACGACGTACTCGGCCTGGCAGCCGCGGCCATGGCCCATCACGCGGTCGCCCTTGCGCCAGCCGCTGACGCCCGCGCCAACGTCGGCCACCTCGCCGGCAAACTCGACGCCGGCGGTGATGGTATTTCCCGAGCGCAATTCTTTCGCCTGGTTGATCTCGCCCCGGTTCAGGCCGGCGGCGCGCACCCTGACCAGCACCTGCCCCGCCGCCGCCACCGGCACCGGGATATCCTGCACTTCGACCATGCCGCCCTCCGGGCCCGGCACTACGCGGACTGCCTTCACTGTTGTCTCCTTTCCCGTCTCGCAATGTGTTGCATGCCTTTGATCCTGTGCTGCCCTATGTACTGCCCAATATGCTGCCCTAGGCGCTGCCCAGCGCCGTCGCCCGGATCAGCGACAGCAGTTCCAGTGCGCGCTCGGCGGCCGCTTCGCCGCCGGGGTGGTTGCCGCGCACGAACGGCACGCGGCTGTCTTCAATCGCGGCCAGCGCATGCAGCGGCCTTTCCGCCGCCACCGCCAGCCGGCGGAATTCATTGACGGTCAGCAGGTAGCTGTGAAACACGTCCGCCTGTGGCGGCGTGGTGCCGCGCTTGTGCAGCAGCGCGTTGAGCCAGTGCGTGCCGGCCAGCATCGCGCCCTCGATCAGCATCTCGTAGTCAGCGCTGGTGCACTTCTGCAGCGAGGCCTCGATACCGAGCGCCATCGCCATGTGGCGTTCAATGTCCATCCCTTGCTCCTTCCAGGCGCGCCGCCAGCAGTGCCAGGCAGCGGCGCAGCGCCGCATCGCAGACTCCGGCGATGGCCGGAGTGGGTTCAAGCCCTTCGCGCAGGCAGGGATCGCGGTAATGCTCGATCTCTTCCATCGCCGCCATCATTGCCGCGATGTCGGCTGGCACCGGTGCCTCGACTTTCGGCCGGCCGACATGGAGTACGTCACCCAGCGGACCGAACGCCGGCCTGAGGCTGCCGTCGGGCTGCGGCACCAGGTAGACGCCCGGCTGCGTGGGGAACCTGTCGTCGTCCAGGGTGACGCCTGCGTGGTGCAGTGCCGCGTTCACGGCATGGGTGCCTGCGGTCATGCCTGCCCAGAACCAGAGGCCGAAATCCTGCTGCGGATCGAGCCGCGCACGCAACGCCTGCAGCCTCCCGATCTTCTCCTGGTGTGACCGAACCTTCATGCCTGCCTTCTCCCGTGGGTTCGAGGTGTCGATAAGCCGGCGCGGACATCGCTGCCGTTGTCATGACGATAGACAGCGGCCGTGCTGGTGTCAACAAACTTCTATATAGGACTTGCATGGATGGAGTAGTGGTTTTCTCGTAGATCCCCCACTTCTTCTTGACCATACGCCGTCCGGTTCCCTACAGTTGGCCTCAACACCTATACAGGAGTTGATCAATGCCGCGAGCCATCGTACTGAACCCGGCCGACAATGTGGCCACCCTGCTGGACGCCGGCAACGCCGGCGAAGCCTGCCTGCTGGAAGGCGAGCGCGCCGGCAGGCTGGTGCTGCTGCAGGACGTGCCGTTCGGCCACAAGATCTGCATCGCCGACACGGCGGCGGGCGCCACCATCGTGAAATACGGCCAGGTCATCGGCCGCGCCAGCCGCGCGACGCGCGCCGGCGAACACATGCATGTCCACAACATCGAGTCGGCGCGTGCCCGCGGCGACCTGCACAAGGGGTAAAGCAGATGGCTACAAACTTCCTCGGATACCCGCGCGAGAACGGCGCGGTCGGCGTGCGCAACTGGGTCGCGGTGGTTTCCGTGATGGACAACTGCAACCCGGTGACGCGGACCATCGCCCGCACCGTGGGCGGCTGCATCCCGGTGACGACGCTGTTCGTGCGCGGGCAGTTCGGCGCCGACCTGGACTTCGCCTTCGAGTCGCTCGCCGGACTGGGCCGCAATCCCAATATCGCGGCGGTGCTGCTGGTCGGCCTGGAAGAGTCGTCGACCGAAGAAGTGGCGCGCCGCATCCGCGCCACCGGCAAGCCGGTTGAAAGCGTGCACCTGCAGCCCGATGGCACGGTCGCATGCATTGCCGACGGCACGCGCAAGGCTGCGCGGCTGTCGCTGGCGGCGTCGCGGGCGCGGCGCGTGCCGTGCCCGGTGTCGTCGCTGGTGATCGGCGTGGAGTGCGGCGGCTCGGACACCACCTCCGGGCTGAGCTGCAATCCCGTGATCGGCCGCATGGCGGACATGGTGGTGGCCGAGGGCGGCACCGTCATCATCTCCGAGACCTCCGAGTTCATCGGCGCCGAGCACCTGTTTGCCGAGCGCGCCGCCGATGGCCGCGTGCGCGAGGCCTTCGTCACCGCGGTGCGCAACATGGAGAACCTGGCGATCTCGCGCGGCGTGGACATGCGCGAGGACCAGCCCTCGCCCGACAACAAGCGCGGCGGCCTGACCACGGTCGAGGAAAAGGCGCTGGGCGCGATGGCCAAGGCCGGCACCAGCCCGCTGGTGGGCGTGCTGCGCTACGGCGAGGCGCCGCAGAAGAAGGGGTTGCATTTCATGGACGCACCGGCCGCGGCAGTGGAAAATCTCACTGCGCTGGCTGCCGGCGGATGCCAGCTGACCTTCTTCGGCACGGGGGTGGGCAATCCGATCGGCAGCATGGTGGCACCGACGGTCAAGGTGTGCGGCAACGTCAATACCCTGCACACCATGGCCGACAACATTGACTTCGACGTCAGCGGCGTCCTGCAGCACGGGGACAAGATCTCTGACCTCGGCGAGCAGCTGTATGGCTATGCGATCGATGTCGCATCCGGCACGCGGCTGACCAGCGAGGTGCTCGATATCCGGGAGACCGCGATCAGTCGATTCGCCCTGAGCCTGTAACAACCATGACCAAACTTAGCAGCGTCTCCGACGCCATCATCCGCTCCATCGAGTCCGGCGCCCTGCGCGAAGGCGACCGGCTGCCCTCCGAGGGCGAGCTGGCCACCTTCCACGGGGTCAGCGTGGGCACGGTGCAGAAGGCGCTGGCCCGGCTGACGCACTCGGGGCTGATCACGCGCGAGCAGGGCCGTGGCACCTTTGTCTCCGGCACCCGGGTCGCGCCGGCCGATGTGCGCTACCTGCGCTTTCGCGACGAGCAGGGCAACGAGCTGCCGTCCTATGTGCACGCCCGCTCGGTCAAGCGCATCAAGCGCCAGGGGCCGTGGTCGGAATTCCTCGGCGGCGATGGCTATGTGCGCATCGAGCGCGTCATCAGCGTGGGCGGGCGCCTGGACCTGTACAGCGAATTCTGGCTGCGCGAGGAAGACTTCGCCCAGCTCGGCGGCCTGGACCGCGAGGCGCTGGAGAAGAACCTGCGCGAGCTGATCGGCCAGCGCCTGTCGCTGCCGACGCTGCGCGTGGACCAGTGGATCCGCTTCGGGCCGGCCCCCGCCGCGGCGGCGCGCGAGATCGGGCTCGAAGCCGACGCGCCGGCCTTCATCATGGAACTGCGCGGCTACACGCTGCGCGACCAGCCGCTCTACTACCAGTCGGTCTATGCCGCCCCGTTCCCGGAGCGCCTGATGATTGTCAGGGAGAAGTCAACATGACGACCCGCCCCATCCGACGTACCGCAGACCAGCTCACGCACTGGACCGCGGCCGTTTTCGAAGCGTGCGGCGTGGCCTCCGGCCATGCGCACAAGGCTGCCGCGGCGCTGGTGCGCAGCGAACTGCGTGGCTACAAGACCCATGGCCTGACGCGGGTGCCGTCCTACGTCGACCGGCTGCGCGCGGGCGACTTCAACCCGCGTCCGCGGATGTCGCACCGCGCCTTCCCCGGCGGGATCGTGCTCGATGCCGATGGCGCCATGGGCCAAGTGGCGGCGCCGCACGCGGTGCAGCTCGGCCTGCAGGCGCTCGAGCACAGCGCCAGCGTGCTGGTCGCGGTGCAGTCGTGCGGCCACCTTGGCGCGCTCGGCCTGCCGGCGCTGCAGGCCGCCGAGGCCGGCGCCTTCTGCATGGTCGGGCAGCGCACCCCGCCGGTGCTGGGCATGGAAGGCTTTGCCCGCCCGGCGCTGGGCCACAACCCCATTGCTTTCGGCTGCCCGCTGCCGGGCGCGGCGCCGATCGTGTTCGACGTGGCCTGCAGCGTCGCCGCGCGCGGCCATATCCTGCTGGCCGCGCGCGAAGGCAAACCCATCCCGGAAGGCTGGGCCCTCGACGCCGACGGCCAGCCCACCACCGATGCGCCGAGCGCGCTGGAGGGGTCGCTGCTGCCCATGGGCGGGCACAAGGGCATCGGCATCGCCATGATGGTGGAGTGCCTGGCCGGCGCCATGGCCGCCACCGCGGACTCGCTGTCGCCGGACCGCAATACTGTCTCCGGTGCCGGCGCGGTCGGCCGCCAGGGCGGCTTCGTCTGGCTGGTCAAACCCGAGGCCTTCGCCGGCCAGCAGCTCTTTGCCGACTATATGGCGCAATGGACCGGCAACTACCTTGCCGCGGGCGGCGCCGACGCGCGCCTGCCCGGCCATCGCGGCGACTTGCTCGAGCGCGAAGGGCGCCAGCATGGCATCGCCTTGCCTGACGCCCTAGTGCGAGAGCTGGACACGCTAGGCCAGGCGCTGGGCATCCCCCTGCCCGGGTAGCCGGTTCCCTTCCCGTTTAGCCACAGATCCGGGTGCCACGCGCACACCGGCTGGCCCCGTTCAACCCTGCTAGCCTGAAAAACCGCCAATATGAATGCCCCCATGCCCCCCGATGCGGCCCGCCAGGCGCTGGCCGCTGTGTCGATCGATGACAAGTACGCGCTGGAGTCCGGCCGTGCCTATATGAGCGGCGTACAGGCCCTGGTGCGCCTGCCGCTGCTGCAGCGCCGGCGCGATGCCGCAGCCGGCCACAACACCGCCGGCTTCATCTCCGGCTATCGCGGCTCGCCGCTGGGCACCTATGACCAGGCGCTGTGGCAGGCGCGCGAGCACCTGGCCGCGAGCGACGTAGTGTTCAAGCCCGGCGTCAATGAAGAACTCGGCGTCACGGCGGTCTGGGGCTCGCAGCAACTGGAGTTCGATGCCGCCAGCAAGAAGTTCGATGGTGTATTCGGCATCTGGTACGGCAAGGGCCCCGGCGTGGACCGCAGCGGTGACGCGCTCAAGCACGCCAACCTGGCCGGCACCGCGCCGCTGGGCGGCGTGATCGCGCTGGCGGGCGACGACCACGTGTCCAAGAGCAGCACGCTGGCGCACCAGAGCGACCACACCTTCATGGCGTGCGGGCTGCCGGTATTCTTCCCGGCCAACGTGCAGGACATCCTTGACCTGGGCGTGCATGCCTTTGCCATGAGCCGCTTCAGCGGGCTGTGGTCGGGCATGAAGACGGTGCAGGAAGTGGTGGAATCGGGCGCCTCGGTGGTCACCGACGCCGACCGCGTGCGCATCGTGCTGCCGGAGGATTTCGCGCAACCCGGCGGCGGCCTGCATATCCGCTGGCCCGACGACCCGCTCGCCGCCGAGGCGCGCATGATGGAGTTCAAGTGGCCGGCGGCGCTGGCCTATGTGCGCGCCAACCGTCTCAACCGCAATGTGATCGAGGGGCCCGACGATCGCCTGGGCATCATCGCCAGCGGCAAGGCCTACAGCGACACGCGCCAGGCGCTGCTGGACCTGGGGCTGGACGATGCCACCTGCCGCGCCCTCGGCATCCGCCTGCACAAGGTCAGCGTGGTGTGGCCGCTGGAGCCGGACAGCGTGCGCGAATTCGCGCGCGGTCTGCGCGAGGTGCTGGTGGTCGAGGAAAAGCGGCCCGTGATCGAGCAGCAACTCAAGGACGAGCTCTATCACTACCCGCCCGCGGCGCGTCCCGCGGTGTTCGGCAAGTACCACCACGGTGACGGCAGCGTTGGCAATGGCGGCGAGTGGAGCCACCGCAAGCCCGCCGAAGACTGGCTGCTGCGCGCCAAGGCCGACCTGTCGCCGGCGCTGGTGGCCAAGGCCATCGCGCTGCGGCTGAAGGCACTGGGCGTGCCGGCCGACGTGGCCGCGCGCATGGACCGGCGCCTGCAGGAGATCGCCGCCGGCGAACAGGCCAGCGCGCAGGGCGACAGCCGCGCGACTGACCGCCTGCCCTGGTTCTGCCCCGGCTGCCCGCACAACACCAGCACGCGCGTGCCAGAGGGCTCCGTGGCGACCGCCGGCATCGGCTGCCACGGCATGGTGGTGTGGATGGACCGGTCCACCACCTCGTGGTCGCAGATGGGCGGCGAAGGCGTGCACTGGATGGGCCAGGCGCCGTTCAGCAAGCGCGCGCACATGTTCGCCAACCTGGGCGACGGCACCTACAACCACTCCGGGCTGCTGGCGGTGCGCCAGTCGATCCATGCCGGCGTGAACCTGACCTACAAGATCCTGTTCAACAGCGCCGTCGCCATGACCGGCGGCCAGCCGGTCGATGGCCAGCTCGACGTGCCGGCGATGACGCGCGAGCTGGCCGCCGAGGGTGCGCGCCAGATCGTGGTGGTGACGGATGAGCCGGGCAAGTACAAGGGCGTCGGCAACCTCGCGGCCGGCGTCACCGTGCGCCACCGCGACGAGCTGGACACCGTGCAGCGCGAACTGCGCGAGGTCGCCGGCGTGACCGTGATCATCTACGACCAGGCCTGCGCCACCAAGAAGCGCCGCGAGCGCAAGCGCGGCACCATGGCCGACCCGGCGCGGCGCGTGGTCATCAACGAGCTGGTGTGCGAGGGCTGCGGCGACTGCTCGGTGCAGAGCAATTGCCTGGCGGTGCAGCCGGTCGAGACCGATTTCGGGCGCAAGCGCAAGGTCAACCAGGACACCTGCAACAAGGACTTCTCCTGCACCAAGGGCTTTTGCCCGAGCTTTGTCACGGTCGAAGGCGGCCAGCTGAAGAAGCCCGCGAACCCGGCCGGCGGCAAGGCCACGCCGCCGGCGATCCCGATGCCCACGCTGCCGGACGCCGGCAAGCCGCAGCGCATCGTGGTGGCGGGTATTGGCGGCACCGGCATCGTCACCATCGGCGGCGTGCTCGGCATGGCCGCGCACCTGGAAGGCAAGGGCGTGATCACGCAGGACGCGACCGGCATGGCGCAGATGGGCGGCGCCACCTGGAGCCATATCCAGATCGCCGCCAGCCCCGATGCGCTGCACGCCAGCCGCGTCGACCTGGGCATGGCCGACCTGGTGATCGCCTGCGACACCGTGGTCGCGGCCAGCAAGGCAACGCTTGCCGCGATGTCGCCGGCACGGACCTATGTGGTGCTGAACAGCCACCTGACCCCGACCGCGGCCTTCGTGCGCAACCCCGACTGGGACCCGCAGGCCGGCGAGGCGGTGGCGCGCATCGCGCGCGCCGCAGGCGAAGGGCAACTGGCCAGCTTCGACGCCGAGCAGGTCGCCAGGCAGTTGCTGGGCCAGTCGATCTTCGCCAACCTGCTGCTGCTCGGCTATGCCTGGCAGCAAGGCAAGGTGCCGCTGTCGCACGCGGCGCTGATGCGCGCCATCGAGCTCAACGGCGTGCAGGTCGACAGCAACAAGGCGGCGTTCGAATGGGGGCGCCTGTGCGCGCACGATATGTCTCAACTGCAGTCGAGGCTGCCGTCGCAGCCGGCCGGCTCGCAGGTGATCCAGTTCGTGCGCAAGGTGCCGCTGGCGGAACTGGTGCGCAAGCACGCCGGGTTCCTGGCCGGCTACCAGAACCGGGCTTATGCGGCGCAATACGAGTCGTTCGTCAGCCGCGTCAGCGCAGCGGAATCGGTCGTCGGCGGCACCCGCCTCAGCGAAGCCGTGGCCCGCTCACTGTTCAAACTGATGGCCTATAAAGACGAATATGAGGTGGCGCGCCTGCACACCGGCGCCGCCTTCCGCGAGCAGATCGCGTCGATGTTCGAAGGCAAGGTCCGCCTGGTGCACCACCTCGCGCCGCCACTGCTGGCGCGCAGGAACAAGGACGGCGAACCGGTCAAGGGTGCTTACGGCCCATGGATGCGCAACGCCTTCGGCGTGCTGGCCCGCCTCAGGGGCCTGCGCGGCACGCCGTTCGATCCCTTCGGCTACACGCAGGAACGCAAGGAGGAACGCGCGCTGATCGGCGAGTACCGCCGCAGCATCGAAGCCTTGCTGCCGGCACTTTCCGCGCACAACCTCGAACTGGCACTGGAGATCGCGCGGCTGCCGCAGGAGATCCGCGGCTACGGCCACGTCAAGGCGCGCAACCTGGCCGCCACGCGCGCCCGCTGGGAGCGGTTGATGGCGCAGTGGCGCGCGGGCGGCACGCAGGCTCCGGCCCGCACCAGCGCGGCGGCATAGGCAAAAGTCAAACGGCATTCCCCCCACAGACTGAAGACAGCGAACGGGCCCCGGCCGCGCGGCCGGGGATCCCACCCAGAGAAACAGCGAGGAGACACGATGATGAAAACCGTACTGAACCGCTTTGGCCGTGCCCTGGGCGCGATCGCGCTTGCCACCTCACTTGCCGCCTGCGCCACCGGTGCGCTGGCACAAGGCGGATATCCCGACCGCCCGATCCGCATCATCGTGCCCTGGCCCGCGGGCGGCGGTGTCGACGCCGTCACGCGCACGGTGGCCGAGAAGATGAGCGCCAGCCTGGGCCAGCAGGTGATCGTCGACAACCGGCCCGGCGCCACCGGCAATATCGGCGCCGGCATGGGCGCGAAGGCGGCACCCGACGGCTACACGCTGCTGGTCGCCAGCGCGCCGATGGCGATCAATGCCAGCCTGCACAAGAACCTGCCGTTCGACCTGGGCAAGGACTTCGCGCCGCTGGGCCTGATGGCGAGCTCGCCCTACATGCTGGTGGTCAACCCCTCGGTGGCCGGGTCCGTCAAGGAACTGGTGGCGCGCGCCAGGGCGGAGCCTGGCAAGCTCAGCTATGCCTCGGTCGGCCCTGGCACGCAGCAGAACGTGGTCAGCGAGGTCTTCAAGGAAAGCGCCCATATCAACGTCGTGCACGCCCCCTACAAGGGTGGCCCGCAGGCGCTGACCGACATGGTGGGCGGACATATCCACATGATGTTCCACGGCGTGCCGGCGGTGATGCCGTTCGTCAAGGGCGGCCAGCTCAAGGCCATTGCCGTGGCGAGCAGGCAGCGCCTGCCGCTGTTCCCTGAGGTGCCGACCATGGCGGAGGCCGGCTTCCCCGGCATCGAGGCCAGCGAATGGTACGGCCTGGTGGCGCCGGCCGGCACGCCCAAAGACATCGTTGCGCTGCTCGGCAAGGAGATCGACAAGGCGCTGAACGCCCCCGGCGTGCGCCAGCAGCTGGCCAGCAAGGGCTACGACCCGGCCGCGCAAAGCTCGCCGGACCAGTTCGCCTCCTTCATGGCCGCCGAGCAGAAGAAGTGGGCGCTGGCGATCAAGGAAACCGGGTTCCGCCTGGAGTAAGCGGCCGCCATCCCCCCATCGATCTCCACGACCAGCCGCTGCGGCAAAGCAGCGCCGCGCGGCGACCGGACTTAGCGGGTCAGGCCGGTTGCCGCGCCGGCGCTGCCCCGCCATCATCCAGGCGGGCATCCACCGCTGCGCCGACATGCCACGACGGCGAGGCGCCGCTAGCTTCGCCCGCTCCCATTCCGCAATCATGCCTGCCCCTGCAACGGGGGCGACGCCTCCAAGGCCGTAACGATTAAGGGCTTTCCCGAGGGTTTCACCGTCGCTATTTCGCCGTGCGGAATACTCCGCTGGTTTCCTTGACGATGCCGCGAAGCCTATGCAAAAGTCGGTGAAAACGAACGACCGTGCGGGAATATTCCCGACACCTCGTCACCGGGCTTTTCGCTGCCGCCGACGGCACAGCGGCGCCCGGCAAGCCGGGCGGCCACGTTGCCGCATCGCACAGGAGACAGCCCATGCATTATCCGAACCGCGCGTCCGCGCATCCGCCCCGTAACCGCTACGGCGCGACCCCGACCACGCCGACCGGCCCACGCCAGCCAGGCGCTGGCGCCCGCCGTCCGGCGCGCACTCCGCGCGCCTGATCCATACGCCCCGAATTCTTGCGTGGCAGCGCGCGGCGCTGCCGCGAGAGATCACGCGCGGCGCCTTGCCGGCGCGTGCCTGGATTTCCGATTCGCGAACCGCATGAGGTAACCCCGTGGCATTGTTCCTTCAACAGATACTCAACGGCCTGACGCTGGGCGGCGTCTACAGCCTGGTGGCGCTTGGCCTGACCCTGGTCTACGGCATCCTGCACGTGCCCAATTTCGCGCACGGCGCGTTCTACATGGCCGGCGCCTATGTGTCGTACTACCTGATGACGACGCTGGGCGTGAACTACTGGCTGGCGATGGTGGGCGCCGCGCTGGTGGTGGCGGCCCTGTCGATGCTGGCCGACCGGCTGGTGTTCCATCCGCTGCGCAACTCGCCCGAACTGCACGACATGATCGCGGCCATCGGCATCCTGCTGTTCCTGGAAGCCGGCGCGCAGGCGCTGTGGGGCGCGGACTTCCATCGCATGCCGACACCGTATGGCCAGATCGTCGATATCTTCGGCCTGACCGCGCCGCTGCAGCGCCTGCTGATCATCGGCGCCGCGTTCGCGCTGATGGTGCTGCTGCACCTGTTCCTCACGCGCACCATGACCGGCGCCACCATCATGGCAATGGCGCAGAACCGCGACGGCGCCGCGCTGGTCGGCATCGATGCCACGCGCGTCACGCTGCTGGTCTTTGCCATCTCCGGCGCCCTGGCCGCGATCGCCGCCACGCTGTACGCGCCGATCAACCTGGTCTACCCGAGCATGGGCAACCTGGTGATCACCAAGGCCTTCGTCATCATCATCCTGGGCGGCATGGGCAGCATCCCCGGCGCCATCGTCGGCGGGCTGATCATCGGCATGGCCGAGAGCTTCGGCGGCTTCTACGTTTCCACCGACTACAAGGACATCATCGCCTTCGTGCTGCTGGTGGTGATCCTGTCGATCCGGCCGCAGGGCCTGTTTGCCGGCAAGGCAGCCTGAGGAGTACGACATGAAAGCACTGCAAGGAAAGACCGGCTGGATGCTGCTGCTGGCCCTGGCCATCGCGTTCCCGCTGGTCACGCCCAACAGCTACTACCTGACCGTGATGACGCTGGCCTTCATCTATGCCATCGCCACGCTCGGACTCAACCTGATCACCGGCTACACCGGCCAGCTCAACCTCGCGCACGGCGGCTTCATGGCGATCGGCGCCTACACGCTGGGCATCCTGACCGTGGACCACCAGGTGCCGTTCTGGCTCGCATTCGTGCTGGCCGGCGTGGTCTGCATGGTGCTGGGCTACGTGGTCGGCGTGGTGTCGCTGCGGCTGAAGGGCCATTACTTCTCGATCTTCACCATGTGCATCGGCTACATCATCTACCTGGTGATCGAGAAGTGGGAAAGCCTGACGCACGGCACCGTGGGACTGATCGGCATTCCGGTGCCGGCGGCGATCGGACCGCTCGCGTTCGACGGCGTGCAGGCGCAGTACTACCTGGTGCTGTGCTTCCTGGCCGTGGGCACGTTCCTGATGCACCGGATCGTCACCTCGCTGCTGGGCCGCAGCTTCATGGCCGTGCGCAACAGCGATGCGCTGGCCGAAGCGCTGGGCATCAACCTGATGCGCACCAAGGTGCTGTCGTTCGTGCTGTCGGTGGGTTACGCCGGTTTTGCCGGCGCACTGTACGCCGGCCAGGTGCGCTTCCTGGGACCGGACATCGCCCGCACCGACCTGACCTTCGACATGGTGATGTCGATGCTGGTGGGCGGCATCGGGACCATCTTCGGGCCGCTGCTGGGCGCGGTGCTGGTGCCGTGGATCACGCAGTCGCTGCAGTTCATGCAGGACTACCGCATGCTGGTGTTCGGCCCGGTTCTGATCCTGCTGATCATCTTCGTGCCGGACGGCATCGTGGGTTCTTTCCTGAAGAAGCAGGCGCGCAAGGCCGCCGCCGCACGCCGCGGCAAGCCCACGCAGCCCGTGCAGCCCGCCGCTGCCGGCAATAACGCTGTCCCGACCACCCGCGCCGGAGCCGACCATGCTTGAGATCCGCAACCTGACCAAGAAATTCGGCGGCCTGACCGCGGTGCACGATGTATCGGTGACCTTCGAGCAGGGGCACATCAACGCCATCATCGGCCCCAACGGCGCCGGCAAGACCACCTTTTTCAACCTGGTCGCGGGAACGCATGCCCCTTCCTCCGGGCAGATCCTGTTCAAGGGCCAGGACGTCGCCGGCCTGCGCGCGGACCAGATTGCGCGGCTGGGCGTCGCTCGCACCTTCCAGGCGACCGCGCTGTTCGACCGCGCCACGGTGCTCGACAACCTGATCGTGGGCCACCGGCTGCGCACGCGCTCCGGGCTGGGCGACGTACTGTTCAACACGCGCCGGCTGCGCGAGGAAGAGCGCCTGTGCCGCGACAAGGCCGAGGCCGCGCTCGACTTCGTCGGCCTGTCGCACCTGGCGCATGAAGTCGCCGCCGATATCACGCAGGAAGCGCGCAAGCGCGTGGCCTTCGCTCTGGCACTGGCGACGGACCCTGAGCTGCTGCTGCTCGATGAGCCGGCGGGTGGCGTCAATCCGGAAGAAACCGTCGGCCTCGCCGAGCTGATCCGCAAGATGGTGCGGCATGGCAAGACGGTCTGCCTGATCGAACACAAGATGGACATGATCATGCGGCTGGCCGACAAGATCATGGTGCTGAACTACGGCGAGAAGATCGCCGAAGGCACGCCCGCGCAGATCCAGCAGGATCCGCATGTCATCGAGGCCTACCTGGGAGCCGACCATGTTGCAGCTTGAACGCGTATCGCTGTCGTACGGCAGCTTCCGCGCCCTCGACAACATCACGCTGCACGCCGGCGCCGGCGAGCTGGTGGTGCTGCTGGGCGCCAACGGTGCCGGCAAGAGCTCGATCTTCCTGGCGATGAGCGCGATCCACCGCATCAGCGGCGGCAGCATGCGCTTCGAAGGGCGCGAGCTGTCGGGCATGAAGCCGTCGCAGATCGTGCAGGCGGGACTGGTGCATTGCCCTGAGGGGCGCAAGCTCTTTCCGGCGATGAGCGTGGAGAAGAACCTGGTGCTGGGTGCGTATGTGCATCGGCGCGACGGGGCGGGGATCCGCAAGACGCTGGAGGAAGTCTATGAACTCTTCCCGATCCTGAAGCAGAAGAAGGACGACCCCGCCGGCTCGCTGTCGGGCGGCCAGCAGCAGATGGTGGCACTGGGCCGCGCGCTGATGAGCCGGCCGCGCGCGCTGCTGCTGGACGAGCCGTCGCTGGGGCTGGCGCCGCTGGTGGTCAAGCAGATGTTCGAGATCATCCAGCGCATCAACCGCGCGGGGACCACGGTGTTGCTGGCGGAGCAGAACGCCTACGCGGCGCTGGGAATCGCCCATCGCGCGTATGTGATCGAGAGCGGGAAGATCGTGATGGAGGGGGACAGGGATACGTTGCTGAGGGATGAGGGGATTCGGAAGGCGTATATCGGCGGGTAGGTTTCACTCCCTCTCCCGCAAGCGGGAGAGGGGAGAAAACAGAGGGGTCATTGAAGACAACCGCAACTGACAAGCGCAGTACATCCAGGAGACATAGCAATGCAAAGCAACATCATGCGCCGTATCTTCCCGCTGGCCGCCACCGCCGTGGCCGCGATGCTGGCTTCGGGCGCCGCGCTGGCGCAGGAAGTCGTCAAGATCGGCTATACCGGCCCGCTGTCCGGCGGCGCCGCGCTGTATGGCAAGAACGTGCTGTCGGGCGTGCAGATGGCGGTGGATGAAATCAACGCCGCCGGGCTCGAAGTCAAGGGCAAGAAGGTCAAGCTGGAAGTGGTGGCGCTCGACGACAAGTACTCGCCCGCCGAGGCCGCCATCAACGGCCGCCGGCTGGTGCAGCAGCACAAGACCGCGGCGATCTTCGTGCCGCACTCGGGCGGCATCTTCGCGCTGCAGGCCTTCAACGAGCAGGAAAAATTCATGGTGATGGCCTATTCCAGCGTGCCGCGCATCACCGATGCGGGCAACAAGCTGACCATCCGCATCCCGCCGGCCTACACCGGCTATATCGAGCCGTTCATCAAGGCGCAGATGAAGCGCTATGGCAAGAACGTGGCGCTGACGCCGGCCGACCACGACTATGCCAAGGCCTGGGTGCAGGCCTTCGTGCCGGCCTGGGAATCCGCCGGCGGCAAGGTGGTGGCCAATAACCCGATGTCGTACACCAAGGCCACCGACTTCTACAGCGGCGTGTCGCGCGCCATCAGCGAGAAGCCGGACGTGATGTTCGTCGGCGGCCCGTCCGAGCCGACCGCGCTGGTGGTCAAGCAGGCGCGCGAACTGGGCTTCAAGGGCGGCTTTATCGTGATGGACCAGGCCAAGATGGACGAGATGGCCAGGGTCACCAACGGGCTGTCGATGCTGGAGGGCTCGATCGGCGTGCTG
This sequence comes from Cupriavidus phytohabitans, assembly GCF_000426345.1. Taxonomy (GTDB): domain Bacteria; phylum Pseudomonadota; class Gammaproteobacteria; order Burkholderiales; family Burkholderiaceae; genus Cupriavidus. The sequence goes on from NZ_AUFE01000021.1 coordinate 16,501, forward strand.
CCGCTGGTCAACGACAACCGCCCGGCGGCGCAGGCGTTCAATGCCAAGTACAAGAAGCTGCATGACGGCCGCGATGCGACCACCGAGATGTCGCTGAACTACACCATGGTCTATGCGCTGGCCGGCGCCATGAAGCTGGCGGGCTCCACCAGCGATGCCGCGGCGATCCGCGCAAAGATGCCCGACGCGGTGAAAGGGCTGGCCAAGGAGGTCAATCCCAATGAAGTCGATGGTATCGACGCCAAGGGTGGCTCGATGGCCGATACCGTGGTCGGCTGGGTGCAGAACGGCAAGATCTCGCAGGTGCGCCTGTCCGAGCTGGCCAAATAAGATGTCCAGACAGGCTGGCCCAAAAAAGCTCGCCTGAAATGCCCCGCAGGCCACGCGGCCTGCGGGGCTTTTTCTTTTGGCAGGCAGCCGATAGGATCCGGCTTACGCGTCTCAGTTGGAGGAAAGCCGATGGCCAGCCAGACACCAGGGAAGCCGGCGAAAATCGCACGCAAGGCCGCTGCCACGGACAGCGCCGGAAAGCCCCGCCTGCTCTCCGGCGGTAATCCCCAGATCGCCAAGGCGGACGGCGATGCCCCGGTGCAGGCCTACATCGCCGCCATGCCGGGCTGGCAAAGCGATGTCGGCCGCCGCCTCGACGCGCTGATCGTGCGCCATGTCCCCGAGGTGCGCAAGGCAGTGCGCTGGAACTCGCCGTTCTATGGCGTCGAGGGCCAGGGCTGGTTCCTCAGCTTCCATTGCTTCACGAAATACATCAAGGTGGCGTTTTTCCGCGGCGCGGCGCTGAGGCCCCTGCCGCCCGGCGAGTCCAAGGATCCGGACACCCGCTATCTCGATATTTACGAGCAGGACGACATCGACGAGGAACAGCTGGGGAGCTGGATCCGGCAGGCATCGGCAATGCCCGGCTGGAGCCCATGACGCCCTTCGGCGCGCGGCTACGAGCGAACGCCGAACAGGCCGTGCCAGAACGAATCGAAGGCGCCGGGATGGCGCCTGTGGCGCTCGGTGGTGTCGTGGCCTGACGCCGCTGCTGAACCCGCTGCTGCCGGTTGGGGCGCTTGCTCGGCAGCTGCGCTTGCCTGCCGCGATGCCTGCAAGGCCGAAACGCTGTCGGCAATGCGGGCCGCCAGCTCCGCCTCGCAATCCCGGCCGAGCAGCACGCCAAACAGGACATCGCGGTTGTGGCCGTCATCGGCGAAGCGCATGGCGATGGTGACCATCTTCTCGTACTGTTCCTGCGCCGCGCGCTGCGCCGCGCGCTGAGCCTCGCGCTGGGCGGCGCGCTCCTGCTCTTCCTGTGCCTCCTGCTCCGCTTGCCAGCGCTGCATCTCGCGCTCGAATACTTCGTCGTAGATCTGGCGCTGTTCAGCGTCGGACAGGATCGCGTAGGCGTCGCGGACTTCCTGGAAGGCCGCGTGCGCCTCGGCCTCGCGGCCGAGGTTACGGTCCGGGTGCCATTTCATTGCGGCGCGCCGGTATGCCCGCTTGATCTCGTCAAGGGTGGCGTCGGCTTGCACGCCTAAGGTCGCGTAGAGGGTAGTCATGGGGCGATGGGGGCGCTGCTGTGCTGGCGATCATGCTAGCACGGCGCGCCGACCCATCGGGAGCATCGCTGCTACTGGCGCCGGTCGCCGTCGCGGTTATGTGCCTCCATCTGCCCTCGGTCGTGCTGGGCGCGCTGCTGTTGCTGGCGCTGCTGCTCCTGCTGCTGGCGCTGGCGGTCCTGCATCTGCCGCTGCTGTTCCTGCTGGTGGCGCTGCTGCTCCTGCATTGCCCGCTGCTGCTCCTGCTGGTGGCGCTGCTGCTCCTGCATTGCCCGCTGCTGCGCCTGAGCCGCGCGTTGCTGCTGCTCTGCCTGTTGGCGCTGCATGGCCTGCTGGCGTTGCTGTTCCTGCATCTGGCGTTGTTGTTCCTGCACCTGCCGGTGCTGTTCCTGCATCTGGCGCTGCTGTTCCATCTGCTGGCGCTGGGCGGCCTGCGCCTGCCGCTGCTGGGCCTCCTGCGCCTGGCGCTGCTGGGCCTCCTGCATCTGGCGCTGCTGCTCGAAGCGCTGGCGCTGCATCTCCTGCCCCTGCCGCTGCTGCTCGGCCATCTGGCGCTGGCGCTCCACCTGCTGACGCTGCTGCTCGCCGGCCTGGCGCTGCTGGTCCATCTGCTGGCGCTGGGCGTCGTGCGCCTGACGCTGCTGCTCCATCTGCTGGCGCTGCGCGTCCTGAGCCTGGCGCTGCTGCTCCATCTGCTGGCGCTGGGCCTCGTGCGCCTGGCGCTGGCGGCCTTCCTGCATCTGGCGCTGCTGGGCGTCCTGGGCCTGGCGCTGTTGCGCCTCCTGCATCTGGCGTTGCTGCTCGAAGCGCTGGCGCTGCATGTCTTGCGACTGGCGCGCCGGATCGGGGCGATCCTGCCCGTCTGCCCACTGGCGTTGCTGCGCGCGCTGCTGTTCCTGCTGGCGACGTTCCATCGCTTCCTGCTGCTGGCGCTGCAGTTCGCGCGCCTGCTGCTGTTCGCGGCCCGGCTGGCCTTGCCATTGGCGCTGCTGTTCCTGCTGGCGGCGCTCCATCGCCTCCTGCTGCTGGCGCTGCTGCTCGCGCGCCTGCTGCTGTTCGCGCTGCATGGCCTGCGCCTGGCGTTGCGCATCGGGCTGGCCGGCAAAGCCGCGCCCGTCGTCGGGACGCGAGCCCTGCCCACGGCCATTGCCACGCCAGCCGTCCGGACCCTGAGCCGGGTCCGGGCGACCGCCGCGCGGCTGCTGCTCGCGCGCGGCCAGCGCTGCCTGGCTCATGCGCACGTCCGGCATGGGCTGCACCTCGCGCCCCGGGCGCCCGGGGCGTCCCGGCCGTGGCTCAGAGCTGCCGCGCCACACCGGACCCGCCCCCGGGACGACACCGCCCTCGCGGGCGAAGCGCCGGGCCAGGTCATCGGTGGCCGGCCGTCCCGGTGGATGCGCCGCAATCGCCTGGCGCTCGAAGCCCGGGCGCGCCTGCGGCGGCAGCTGCCGCACCGGCGCGGCGCCGACCAGGCTGTTCTTGACCGGCGCCACCGGCGGACCGCCGCGTGCCTCGCCGGCCGGCAGGTTGCGCCATTCGGCCCGGTGCATGCCGCGCACCGGGCGTCCCTCGACGAAATTGCGCGCCGGCATGCCGGTGATCGCGCCAGGCACGTTGCGGTTGGCATAAGGCGCGGGCCGCCCGCGGTCGCCCATCACGAAGTTGTTGACGGTGACGCGGTTGATGCGCGCGACATAGCTGGGACTGGCGCGGTACGCCGGCCGATAGGCGTCGCGCGGGCCCAGCGGGTACCACGCCACGCCGGGACCGCCGCCCACGCGCACGCTGCTCCAGCTTGGGCCGCCGCCACCGACAAAGGCGACCACCGCCGGCGCGTAGCACGGCCGCACGCGCGGGCCGGGCACCCAGCCCCAGCGCGTGCCCACATAGGCCCAGCGCCCGTAGTGCGAGGGGGCGAAGCCCCATGGGGCATCGTCGATCCAGGTCCAGCCCCACGGCGCGATCCACGCCCAGTGGCCGACGCTGTAGGGTGCCCAGCCCACGCTGACGACGCGCGGGAACCAGACCGCGCCATAGGCGGGTTCTTCCTGCCAGTCGCCGTAGTCGTCCAGCGCCGCGTAGCCAGGCATTTCGCGCGGCAGGTAGCGCGCCGACGGCGACGCGTCTTCGCGCGCGTCGCGTGCCGCGGTCCAGCGGTCGAAGCTGTCTTCGGCAACAGGGCCGCCGCCGGCGTCGGCCAGGTCGGTGCCGGCAAAGCGCATGCGGTCGCCGCGCTGCAGTTCGATCGAGCGGCTGTCGCCGTAGACCACGGCGCTGCCATGCCGCATCGTCACCGTGGTGGTGCTGCCGTCTGGCGCCACGTCGAGCCGGTAGTCGCCCGGCTCGCGCGGCACGAAGGCCAGGTTGGGGGTATCGATCTCGACGGTCTGGTCCTGCGGCAGCGCGCGCACGCGCACCTGCAGCGTGCCCTGCGTCAGCTTGACCTGCGTCGTGTCGTCGTCCAGGTTCAGGATGCTGGCCGCGGTGGCGCCGCCCATGCGCATGGCGACGGTACCGGCATGCAGCTCGGCGCGGCCGCCGGCGTCCATCCACAGCCGGTCGCCGGTAGTGACCGGGCGGTTCAGGCCAGTGGCGGCCCACTGGTCCGAGCCTGCCGGCGCGAAGCTCAGGTTGCCTTCGACCGCGGTCAGCGTGGCAATGCGGGCGGACGGGTCGGCCTGCGCGACCGGGGCGTCGGCCATGGGCGCGTCCAGGTAGGGCTGGCCGGGTGCCGGCACCTGGGCCAGTGCAGCAGCAGCCACGGCCAGGGCCGCCGCGGCGGCGAGCGCGGTCAGGGCAAGCCGGCGCGGGCCGGCGAGCGAACGGGTACCACCAGGTTGGACGGATTCGGACATGATTTCAGGTCGGGACAAGACACTCCGGATGCGGCGCGGGCCCACCGATCGGAGGGCGATCGGCGAAGCCAATGGCAATGCGCCATCCTATTGCCACCATACATTGCCGGGAAGCCGGGCAGCATGGCCCGCGCGGCGGACTTTGTAAGCGCGTATTTCGCCATGTGGCATGACAGCCCGCGCCGTTTCGGGGTGCGAGGCAGGCAGCGGGCGGGCCGGCGGGCAGCCGGCGATGCGCGGCCGCACGCCGGCCGTCAAAGGTGGAAACAACTATTGCCGAAGCGGCCCATGCCGGGTGGTTGGCGGCGGCATCAGCCGCCTTGCTGCTGGCGCAGCAGTTCGGTCAACTTGTCAGCCGGCATCGGCCGCCCGTACAGGTAGCCCTGGGCCTCGTAGCAGTCGTTGGCCAGCAGGAAGTCGCGCTGCTCGGTGGTCTCGACGCCCTCGGCGACCACGCCGATGTGCAGGCTTTTGCCCACGTTGATCACCGAGCGCACGATCGCGGCGTCGACCGGGTCCTGGGTGACATTGCGGATAAAGGACTGGTCGATCTTGAGCCGGTCCACCGGGAACGACTTGAGGAAGCTCAGCGACGCATAGCCGGTGCCGAAATCGTCGCAGGTCAGCGTCACCCCGTCGCGGCGCAGCGCCTGCAACTGGTCCGAGACCTCGTCGCCCTGTTGCAGCGCGATGGTCTCGGTAATCTCGATCTCCAGGCACTCCGGCGCCAGCTCCAGCGCGCGCAGCACGTGGCGCACCTCGGTCAGAAGGCGGCTTTCGGACAACTGCGCGGCAAACAGGTTGATGGCCACGCGCGGCGGCTGCGGAAACGCCAGCGACCACGAGCGCGCCTGCGCGCATGCGGTCTGCAGCAGCCACATGCCGACGTCGCTGGCGATGCTGCTGGCGGCCAATGCGTCGATGAACAGCCCCGGCACGATCAGGCCCCGGGTCGGATGGCGCCAGCGCATCAGCGCCTCTGCGCCACGGATGCGGCCGTCACGCAGGTCGACCTGCGGCTGGTACAGCAGCTCGAACTGGCGCTGCGCGTAGGCTTCGTGCAGGGCCTGGACCAGCGACAGGCGCGCGGTCACGTCCGAGCGCATCTGCGGCTTGAAGAAGCGGATGGTGCGGCCGCCGTCGTGCTTGGCACGTGCCAGCGCCAGGCTGGCGGCGGCGAGGACGTCAGAGCCCAGTTCGCCGGCGGCGGGGATCACGCAGGCGCCGATGCTGGCCAGCACATGGTGGCGGCGCCCGCCGTGCTCATGCGGGGAAGACAGCATTGACAGGATCGCCGCGCCGACATGCCGGACCAGCGTGGGATCGGAAATGGAAGGCAGCAGCACGCCGAACTCATCGCTGCCAACGCGGCCGATGACGGCATCGCGCGGCGATGCGTCGCGCAGGCGCCGGGCCACGCGCTGCAGGATGACGTCGCCCTCGGCATGCCCGTGCATATCGTTGAAGGCGCGGAAATCGTCGATGCCGATCAGCAGCAATGCGCAGCGGGGCACCGCCTCTGCCTGCAGGCGCGCCTCCAGCCGCTTCAGAAACCCCTGGCGATTGTCAACGCCGGTCAGCGGATCGAGATCCGAGCCTGGCGAGGCGCCAGCCGCCTTCGCCCCGGACTTGGCCACCATCCCTGCCCCATCTGTAATTGTCGACATTGTTACCCGCTAGCAATTTAGCAAGTGTGACGAAAACTTGGAAAAAATCAAGAAGTTCCCGCCGGCAGCCGTAAGCCCAATGCGGCGATGCAACGCTGGCGAGCCTGCGGTGCTGTTGCGCGTTGAATCGGCTTCCGGCTTACAGTACCCTACCGCGCACCAGGGCCGTGCCGGCCGCCACGCCGCCGGAGATCCGCCCTGGACGCGGCGATGCGAGCAGCGGCCGCCCCGGGCAGTCTTGCGCCCCATCGCCACTGCGCCTCCTGAACAAGAACATGACCGGGACCTTCACCGTGAACGCTTGGACCATCCGCACCCGCATCCTGGCCAGCTTTTCCATGATCCTGCTGGTCATGGCCCTGATGGGCGTGGTCGCCTATACGCGAATGAACGCGATCGAGCGCGAAACCGCGCTGATGCTGCATGACGCCCTGCCGGGGCTGAACTACAGCACCGGAATCCGCGGAGTCTGGGGCGAACGCTACGTGCTTGCCTGGCAGACCATCAATGCCTCGAACGACGCCGAGCGCCGCGGTTTCCAGGATCAGGGCAAGGACGCGGCGGCGCGCCTGGACAAGCTCGAGCAGCAGTACGAGTCCTCGATCACGCGCAGCGACGACCGCGTCGCGTTCCAGGCTTACCGCGACCTGCGCGCCCAGTATGAACAGGCCGCGCAGGTGCTGGCCCAGTCCGGCGACTGGAACGGCGCGGCCGCGGTCGCGGCGCTGCGCGGCACCGTGCACGATCGTTGGATCGCCGCGCGCAAGGCGGCCCAGCACCTGGTCGACGACAACAGCGCCGTCGGTTCACGCGCCGCGCGCGGCATCGACGACGCCGTCAACGCCGCCAAGACCGGCATCGAGGCCGCGCTGATCGCCGCGCTGGTGGTTGCCCTGGTGTGCGGCTACCTGTTGCTGCGCGCGATCACCGTGCCGATGCAGTCGATCGTCGGCCTGCTCGCCGGCATCCGCGGCGGCGACCTGCGCCTGCGCATGGCGCTGCGCCGCAAGGACGAGTTCCAGGAGGTCGAGGAAGGCTTTAACCAGATGACCGGCGAACTGACCTCGCTGGTGGGCCAGGCGCAGCGCACCGCGATCCAGGTCACCACCTCGGTCAACGAGATCGCCGCCACCGCGCGCCAGCAGCAGGCCACCGCCACCGAGACCGCCGCCACCACCACGCAGATCGGCGCCACCTCGCGCGAGATCTCGGCCACCGCGCGCGACCTGGTGCGCACCATCCATGAGGTATCCAGCGCTGCCGAGCAGGCCGCCGGGCTGGCCGGCACCGGACAGGTGGGCCTGTCGCGCATGGAAGGCACCATGCAGCAGGTGATGGACGCCGCCGGCTCGGTCAACGGCAAGCTCGCCACGCTGAACGAGAAGGCCGGCAATATCAACCAGGTGGTGACCACCATCGCCAAGGTGGCCGACCAGACCAACCTGCTGTCGCTCAATGCCGCGATCGAAGCCGAGAAGGCCGGCGAGTACGGCCGCGGCTTCTCGGTGGTGGCCACCGAGATCCGCCGCCTGGCCGACCAGACCGCGGTGGCCACCTATGACATCGAGCAGATGGTGCGCGAGATCCAGTCGGCCGTTGCCGCCGGCGTGATGGGCATGGACAAGTTCTCGGAGGAAGTGCGCCGCGGCATGTCGGAGGTGACGCAGGTGGGCGACCAGCTGTCGCAGATCATCGCGCAGGTGCAATCGCTGGCGCCGCGCGTGGTGATGGTCAGCGAAGGCATGCAGGCCCAGGCCGGCGGCGCCGAGCAGATCAACCAGGCGCTGATGCAGTTGTCGGAAGCCGCCCAGCAGACGGTCGAATCGCTGCGCCAGTCAGGCCAGGCCATCGACGAGCTGACGCTGGTCGCCAACGACCTGCGCAGCGGCGTCTCGCGCTTCAAGGTCTAGGCGGCAGCGTCGGACGGGCACGCCGCCTTTGCCATGCCGCCTTTGCCATGCTCCGCCCCGTGACCATGAAGCTCTTCCTGCTGTTCCGCCTTGGCGCTGACCACTACGCCCTGGATGCAGCCGAGGTCGCCGAGGTGCTGCCGCTGACGCGCCTGAAGCAGGTCCCCGGCGCGCCCGCGTGGGTGGCCGGCGTGATGGAGCGCCGCGGCCAGCCGGTGCCGGTGATAGACCTGCCCGCGCTGGCGACCGGCGTGCCGGCGGCGCTGCGCACCAGCACGCGCACGGTGCTGGTCCACTACCGCCATGGCGGCACCGCCGCGCCGCGGCTGCTCGGCCTGCGGCTTGAGTCGGCCACGCAGATGCTGCGCTGCCCGGCCGAATCCTTCGTCGATGGCGGCATCGCGGGCGCCAGCCCACGCTACCTGGGGCCGGTGCGCCATGACGCGCGCGGCCTGGTGCAGTGGGTGCGCATCGACGCCCTGCTGCCGGACGAAATCCATGCGATGCTGTTCGCCGATCCGTCGGGAGAGCTCGCATGAGCACTGCCACGCACATCGAAGCCCTGCTCAAGGCCCGCATCGGCCTGGACGCCAATGCCATCGGCAGCGGCGCGGTGGAGCGCGCAGTGCGCGAGCGCAGCCAGGCGGTGCACGCGGCGGACACGCAGGCGTACTGGAGCCTGCTGCACGGTACCGCGGGCGAGTTCCAGGCCCTGATCGAGGCAGTGGTGGTGCCCGAAACGTGGTTCTTCCGGCATCGCGAGGCGCTGCTGGCGCTGGGCTGCCTTGCTGCCGAGCGCGCCCTTGCCAGCGGCACGCGCACGCTGCGCGTGCTGAGCCTGCCCTGCTCCACCGGCGAAGAGCCCTATTCGATCGCCATGGCACTGCTCGATGCCGGCGTCCCGGCGGCGCGCTTCCGCATCGACGCCGTCGACATCAGCGCCCGCGCGCTGGCGCGCGCGCACCATGGCGAGTACGGCGCCAACGCCTTCCGCGGCGGCCCGCTGGATTTCCGCGACCGCTATTTCACGACCGGCCCCGCCGGCTACGCGCTGGACCCGCGTGTGCGTGCACAGGTGCGGCTGCTGCAGGGCAACCTGATCGACCCCGGCCTGCTCGCCGGCGAACCTCCCTATGACTTCGTGTTCTGCCGCAACCTGCTGATCTATTTCGATGCGTCCGACCAGCGGCGCGCCGTGCAGACGCTGGCGCGGCTGACAATGGCCGACGGCCTGCTTTTCGTCGGCCCGGCCGAGGCCAGCCTGCTGAGCACGCAGGGGCTGGTGCCGGTCGGCTTGCCGCTGACCTTTGCTTTCCGCAAACCCTCGCCGCGCGCCGCGCCGGCCGCCGTCGCGCATCCGCCGCAGCTGGCAAGGATGGCTGCGCCGCCGCGCCAGCCACGCTCGCCGGTGCCGCCCAGGCCGGTGCCCGCGCGGCCAGCCGCGGCGGCCGGCGCACCGGCCGCCTCGGTCATGACCGGCAATGCGCCTACCGCCGAACTGGCCCGTATCGCCGGCATGGCCGACCGCGGTGAACTGGAGGCCGCCGCCGCCTGCTGCCAGGCACTGCTCGACCGCATCGGCACCGATGCCGGCGCCGCCGGCGCCTGGTGCATGCTGGGGGTGCTGCACGATGCCGCCGGACGCACCGCGCAGGCGCACGCCGCCTACCGCAAGGCGCTGTACCTGGATCCGGCGCACCAGGAGACCCTCTACCACCTGGCCGCGCTGCTCGACACCGAAGGCGACCATGACGGCGCCATGCGCCTGCGCCAGCGCGCGCAACGCCACCCCCGCAAGCACCATGGCTGAACCGCAAGGCATCTACCGCAGAACCGCCGCGGCCACCATGGCAGTGGACGATTGCTGGCGCCGCATCGGCGTGCGCGGCGACGGCTCCTGCCCGGCACTGGTCCAGCATGCGCACTGCCGCAACTGTCCGACCTACGCGCAAGCCGCGGCCATGCTGCTGGATGCGCAGCAGCTGGACCAGCTTGACGATGCACTGCCCGACGCGGCAACCGTCGCCGTGGGAACAGACGATCCGTTGGCGGGACACGGCACGGCGCTGTCGTGCCTGGTCTTCCGCATCGGCGAAGAATGGCTGGCGCTGCCGACCGCGGCACTGGGCGAAGTCACCGCGCCGGGTCCGGTGCATTCGCTGCCGCACCGGCGCGATGCCGCCGTGCTGGGCCTGGCGGCCGTGCGCGGCAACCTGCTGGTGTGCCTGTCGCTGGCACGGCTGTTCGGCGCTGGCAGCGCCATGCCAGCCACCGGCAAGGCCGGCAAGGAGGACAGGGCCGCAGGCAGCCGCTTCCTGATCCTCGGGCAGGGCCGCGCCGCGCTCGCGCTGCCGGTGGACGAGGTTTCCGGCGTGGTGCGCGTACCCGGGTCCGCGCTGCAGCCGCTGCCGGCCACGCTGGGCCGCGCCTCGGCACGGTACACGCAGGCGCTGTTCCTGGACCAGGGCCGCAGCATCGGCCTGCTCGACGCGGCTCCGCTGCGCCAGGCACTGGCACGGAGCCTGGCATGAATCCCGAACAATTGCGCGACGCCTCGCTGCTCGAGTTGTTCGCGCTCGAGGCCGAATCGCAGGCCGAGATCCTCAACGCCGGGCTGCTGGCGCTCGAGCGCAACCCGGCCGCGGCCGAGCACCTGGAGGCGTGCATGCGCGCGGCGCATTCGCTCAAGGGCGCGGCACGCATCGTGGGACTCGATGCGGCCGTGCGCCTGGCGCACGCGATGGAAGACTGCCTGGTCGCCGCGCAAGGCGGCATGCCGCTCGCGGCCGCGCATATCGACGCGCTGCTGCAAGGCACCGACCTGCTGCTGCACATCGGCCATCCGCGCGGAGGCGACCCGGGCTGGGCCGACGGTGCTGGCCGCGCCGAGATCGACGCGATCGTGCAGCGGCTGGGCATGCTGGATGGCGGCCTGGCCTTGCCGCCCGTCGCGGCCGCGCCAGGCGCGCGCTCAAGGACAGGGCCGCCAGACGATGCGCCCGCTGTACCGCCAGCGCCAGCCGCACCCATCCCACAGCCCCAGGCGCCGGTGCCAGAGCCAGCCGTCCCCGGCGAGCCGCAGGAGCGCATGCTGCGCGTCAACGCCGATACCCTCGACCAATTGCTCGCCCTGTCCGGCGAGGCCATGGTCGAATCGCACTGGCTGCGGCCATTCGGCCAGGCGCTGCAGAAGGCCAGGCGCCAGCAGGCGCGCGCGCTGCGCGCCGCCGATGCGCTGCAGGATGCGCTGCGCGACGCACTCGGAGACAACGCCGGCGCACGCACGGCGCTGGCCGAGTTGCGCCAGATGCTCGACGACGGCCATGGCGAACTGTCGCGGCGGGCCGACGAATTCGACGAGTACGACCACCGCGCCACGCGCCTTGCGCGCCGGCTCTATGACAGCGCGCTGGGCTCCCGCATGCGCCCGCTCGCGGATGGCCTGACCGGCTACGCGCGCATGGTCCGCGACCTGGGGCGCACGCTCGGCAAGCCGGTGCATCTGGAGCTGGTCGGCGCCGGCACGCAGGTCGACCGCGACATCCTGGAAGCGCTCGACGCCCCGCTCGCTCACTTGCTGCGCAACGCGGTGGACCACGGCATCGAGCCGCCCGCGGTGCGCCAGGCTGCGGGCAAGCCCGCCGAAGGCCGGGTCACGCTGCAGGCCCGCCACAACGCCGGCAGGCTGGTGATCGAGATATCTGACGACGGCGGGGGCGTCGACGTGGACGCGCTGCGGCGCGCGATCGTGCGCCGCAACCTGGCTTCGGAAGAGACGGCGGCGCGGCTGTCGCAGGCGGAGTTGCTAGATTTCCTGCTCCTGCCCGGCTTCAGCATGCGCGACACAGTGTCGGAAGTGTCCGGCCGCGGCGTGGGCCTGGACGCGGTGCAGGAGATGGTGCGGCGCGTGCACGGCAGCCTGTGCCTGACGCAGCAGCCGGGCCAGGGTCTGCATTTCCAGCTCGAGCTGCCGCTGACGCTGTCGGTCGTGCGCACGCTGCTGGTTGAGGTCGCGGGCGAGGCCTATGCCTTTCCGCTCGGGCGCGTGCTGCGCGCTGCCGCGATCGGGCGCGCTCAGATCGAGCAGACCGAAGGCCATCAGCATTTCCGGCATGAAGGCCGTGCCATCGGCCTGGTCAGCGCGGCGCAAGTGATGCAGCGCGCGGAGACCATTGCGCATGAGCGCGATGACGTGCAGGTGATCATCATTGGCGAGGGCGAGCGTACCTACGGCATCGCGGTCGACCGCATGCTGGGCGAGCGGCTGCTGGTGGTACAGCCCCTGCCTGCCGCGCTGGGCAAGGTAAAGGACATCGCCGCCGGCAGCCTGACCGACGACGGCATGCCGGTACTGATCTTCGACGTGGAAGACCTGCTGCGCTCGGTCGAGAAGCTGGTCTCCGAAGGCCGCATTGAAGGCGTGCGCCACGCCGCCGAAGCCGGCCTGCAAGCGCGCGCGCGGCGCGTGCTGGTGATCGACGACTCGCTCACAGTGCGCGAACTGCAGCGCAAGCTGCTGGCCGGGCGCGGCTACGATGTCGCGGTGGCGGTCGACGGCATGGATGGCTGGAACGTGCTGCGTGCCGAGCCTTTCGACCTGGTCATCACCGATATCGACATGCCGCGCATGGACGGTATCGAACTGGTGCGCAGGATCCGCCATGACGCCGCGCTGCGCCAGCTACCGGTGATGGTGGTGTCGTACAAGGACCGCGAACAGGACCGCCAGCGCGGCCTGGAAGCAGGGGCGGACTATTATCTGGCGAAGGGCAGTTTCCACGATGCCGCGCTGCTCGACGCGGTACAGGACCTGATCGGCGAGGCACGCTCATGAAAATCGGCATCGTCAACGACTCTCCGCTCGCGGTCGCGGCGCTGCGCCGTGCCATCGCGCTGGATCCCGCCTTCGAGATCGCCTGGATCGCCGCCGATGGCCAACAGGCAGTGCAGATGGCCGCGGCCCGCACGCCGGACCTGATCCTGATGGACCTGCTGATGCCGGTAATGGACGGCGTCGAAGCCACGCGCCGGATCATGGCCGCCACGCCCTGCGCGATCGTGGTGGTCACCATGGATCTCGGCCGCAATGCCGCGGGGGTGTTCGACGCGATGGGTTACGGCGCCATCGACGCGGTCGATACGCCCACGCTGACGGAAGCCGATGCGCGGCTCGCCGCCGGCCCGCTGCTGCGCAAGATGCGCAATATCGGCCAGTTGCTGGCTGGCCGCGCGATCCCGCAGCATAAGCTGCAAGCCGCGCGGCGCGCCGTCGCCGCGCCGCGCCTGGTGGCGCTGGGCGCCTCCGCCGGCGGTCCGGCCGCGCTGGCGGCGCTGCTGGGCGCGCTCCCGGCCGACTTCGGCGCGGCGGTGGTGGCTGTACAGCACGTCGACGAGGCCTTCGCCGCCGGCATGGCCGACTGGCTCGACGGCCAGTGCGCGCTGCCGGTGCGCATCGCCCGCGCCGGCGACACGCCGCAGGCCGGCACGGTGTTGCTGGCCGGCACCAATGACCACCTGCGCCTGGCCGGCCCGACGCGCATGGTCTATACCGAACAGCCGACCGACTACTTGTACCGGCCCTCCATCGACGTTTTCTTTGAAAGCGTGGTCGAACACTGGCGCGGCGATGTGGTCGGCGTGCTGCTGACCGGCATGGGACGTGACGGCGCAGTCGGCCTGAAAGCGATGCGCGACCGCGGCTTCCTGACGATCGCACAGGACCGCGCCACCAGCGCCGTGTACGGCATGCCGAAGGCGGCGGCGGCGCTCGGCGCGGCGGCCGAGATCCTGCCGCTGGGCCGCATCGCGCCACGGCTGGTGCAGGCGTGCGGCCGCAGCGGCCCGGCCGCGCCGCTGCCATGAAACTGCCAGAACACTTCCCGGGCTCATCCCGGGCGAACAACATCCCAGGATGACAGCATGAACTCCCAACGACCTGCCCTCGCCGCCAATGCATCGGACTACCCGGTCATGGTGCTGCTTGTGGACGACCAGGCCATGGTCGGCGAAGCGGTACGCCGTGCGCTATCCACCGAGTCCGACATCGATTTCCACTATTGCTCGCAGCCCGACGAAGCCGTCGCCGTGGCGCAGCGCACCCGGCCCACAGTGATCCTGCAGGACCTGGTCATGCCGGGTCTCGACGGCCTGACACTGGTCCGCCAGTACCGCGATAACGCCGCCACGCGCGATATCCCGATCATCGTGCTGTCGACCAAGGAAGAGGCCTCGATGAAAAGCGCGGCCTTCGCCGCCGGCGCCAATGACTACCTGGTCAAGCTGCCCGACAGCATCGAGCTGATCGCGCGTGTCCGCTACCACTCGCGTTCGTACCTGAACCTGCTGCAGCGCGACGAAGCTTACCGCGCGCTGCGGCAAAGCCAGCAGCAGTTGCTCGAGACCAACCTGGAACTGCAGCGCCTGACCAACTCGGACGGCCTCACCGGGCTGTCCAACCGCCGCTACTTCGACGAATACCTCGGCGCGGAATGGCGCCGCGCGCAGCGCGAGCAGACGCAACTGGCGCTGGTGATGATCGATGTCGACGCCTTCAAGGCCTACAACGACACCTACGGCCACGTCGCCGGCGACGACGTGCTGCGCCGCGTGGCCGCCGTGCTCAGGGAAAACTGCACGCGAGCATCGGACCTGCCCGCGCGCTTCGGCGGCGAAGAGTTCGCGATGGTGCTCCCGGGAACCTCGCCCGGCGGCGTGCGTCTGCTGGCCGAGAAAGTGCGGCGCGCGGTGCAGGACCTTGCCATTGCGCACAGCGGCTCGCCCACCGGCGGTTGCGTGACCGTCAGCATCGGCGGCGCGCTGCTGGTGCCGCAGGCCGGCGAGCCGTCGAGCCGGCTGGTGGAAGTCGCCGATGCGGGGCTGTACCAGGCCAAGCGCAACGGGCGCAACCAGGTCATGATGTCGCTGCCTCAGGGATGAGCCCGATCGCGCCAAAACCTTTGCCATGACGGCGTCAATGGCGGCGACACGCCGGTTGCAACAACCGGTTACACAGTAATTGCCGCTGGCCCGCACAAGCCGGCGCGTCGGGCCGGCCGCCGCCAACCTATACCCGGTCACGCTTACGGTATTTCGGACGCATTGTGGACATTGTGTCTGTGGGATTCCTCCGACAGGGAATTCGGAGCCGCGCGCCTGTCTCCTGCCTGCCTTCATACCTATCGTTCCATCACGGCAGCTGCATCCATGGCACGCGCGCTCGCCGCGCCTGCACCATGCAGAACGCCAACTGGCCACGCTACCGGCAACCCCGTCGCACTGCATGGGCCAGCTCGTCTCTGATTCCAACGGTAAGAGGTGACCCATGTTCCGATCCAAGACCAGTCTTATCCTCGGCCTCGTGCTGGCCGCAACGGCAGTCCTGTCCGCCTGTGGCGGCGGCGATGACGGCATCGACGATCGCGTCGGCCTGAGCAAGCCGACCATCCGTGCGATCCATGCGATCACCGGCGGCCCCAACGTCGACATCCTGCAGAACGGCGCGCTGACCAGCTTCACCAACAAGGCGTACAAGTTTGTCTCAACTTACTTCAACGTTGAAACCGGCAACCAGCTGATCTCGTTCAACGTTGCCGGCACGCAGACCGAACTCGGCCGCGCGACCGTGGTGGCCGCCACCGGCCACAAGTACACCGTGGTCGCCCTGCCAGGCGCGACCGCTGCCGATGTGCTGCTGATCGACGATCCGTTCGAAAAGGGCCTGCTGTCGAACAAGGCGCGCGTGCGCACGCTGAACGCTTCATTCAATGCGCAGAACGTCGACATCTACCTGACCATGCCGGCGATCGATATCAATTCGGTCGGCCCGAACTTCAGCAACGTAGGATACAAGCAGGCATCGCCGGCTTCCGGGTCCGATTCGGTCGACATGGACGGCGGCACCTACCGCCTGCGTATTACCACGGCGGGCACCAAGACCGTGATCTTTGATTCGGGCGCGCTGACGCTGGACAACAACGCCGACTGGCTGATCACCACCATTCCGAGCGACGGCATCGGCGCGACCGTGCCGAACAAGATCAAGGTGCTGGTGGCACGCGGCAACGACGAATCGCAGGCCGGCCTTGAGCTGGTATCGCAATAAGCCGCAATAACGCGGCAAGCATGAGCCTGCCCGTGCCATGCGCACGGGTATGCGCCGCAGGCCGGTCCCTGGACGACCGGCCTGTTTTTCTTTCGGGCGACATTCAGCGGCCAAACCTGTACGCTGTCGGCGTGGGACGCGCGTGGCATGAATGTCCGTCGCGGCATTTGGACGCGCCGCTCCCCGCACACAGCTTTTGGGGGATTGCGACATGGCTATCCAGCTCAATCACACCATCGTGTTTTCCGTTGACAAGAAGGTCTCCGCCGACTTTCTCTGCGAGATCCTCGGGCGGCCAGCGGCAGTGCCGTTCGGGCCATTTCTCGGCGTCCGCCTCGACAACGGTGTCACGCTGGATTTCATGGACGCCGAAGGCGATGTTGCCCTGCAGCACTATGCCTTCCTGGTCAGCGACGCCGAGTTCGACCAGAGCTTTGCCCGCATCCGCGAGCGCAACCTGATGTACTGGGCCGACCCCTACCGCCGCCGGCCAGAACAAGTCAGCACTGACGATGGCGGCCGCCGGATCTATTTTGAAGATCCGAGCAAGCATTTCCTGGAAATCTTTACGAAGGAATGACGAGCAGAAGGGCTCGCCGGTCAGCCGGGCTCGCCCTCGTCCGGCGCCAGCTCCGCCTTCAGCACCGCAAGGTGCGAGATGTACTGCTCCAGTTCGGCACGCCCGCGCTCCGTGATGCAGTACACGCGGCCGCTGCCTTCGACCAGCTCGGCGGTAATGGCACGCGCCATCATCAGGCTGCGCAGCACCGGCCGCAGCGAGCGGATGTTCTTGTCGATGCCCCGTTCGCGCAGGCGTTCGACCAGGCTCAGCACCGTCGAAGGACTCGACTGTACGAGCTTGAGGACGTAGACACGTGAAAAAAAGCGGTCAAGGGTTGGCGGTTTCATGGGCGCTGTGGGCGCACCCGATGGTGCGGGAATCCTGATCATCATGCGCAGCCATGACTGCTGCCGCAGTCGGGCACTCTCTTGTCGTGATGGCGGGCAGTGCGGCCCGAGCCAAAGAAAACGGGGTGCGCAGAGGCACCCCGAAACGCTTGCGTTGTCATGCGCCGCCTGGGGTGGACCGTTCCGACGGCGCATTCCCGGGAACACGCGCGGCGCTATTCTTCCTGGAACGCCTCTTCGCGCTTGGCCTTGATCGACGGCAGGGCCACCACCGCCACCAGTGCGGCAGCCGCGATCAGCAGGCCGACCGACAGCGGGCGCGTCACGAACACGGTGAAGTCACCACGCGACAGCAGCAGCGAGCGCCGGAAGTTCTCTTCCATCATCGGCCCCAGCACGAAGCCCAGCAGCAGCGGCGCGGGCTCGCACTTGAGCTTCAGGAACAGGTAGCCGATGATGCCGAAGCCGGCAGCCATGAACACATCGAAGGTCTGGTTGTTGACCGAGTAGACGCCGATGCAGCAGAACGTCAGGATGGCCGGGTACAGGAAGCGATACGGCACGGTCAGCAGCTTGACCCAGATACCGATCATCGGCAGGTTCAGGATGATCAGCATCAGGTTGCCGATCCACATCGAGGCGATCAGGCCCCAGAACAGCGCCGGGTTGCTGGTCATCACCTGCGGGCCGGGCTGGATATTGTGGATCGTCATCGCGCCGACCATCAGCGCCATCACCGCGTTGGGTGGAATGCCCAGCGTCAGCAGCGGGATGAACGAGGTCTGCGCCGCGGCATTGTTGGCCGATTCCGGACCGGCCACGCCTTCGATCGCGCCCTTGCCGAACTCGTGCGCAAACTTGGAAGTCTTCTTCTCCAGCGAATAGGCCGCGAACGATGCCAGCGCCGCGCCGCCGCCGGGCAGGATGCCCAGCGCCGAACCCAGCGCCGTGCCGCGCAGCACCGCGGGAATCATGCGCTTGAAGTCGTCCTTGGTCGGGAACAGGTTGGTAACCCTGTTGGTGAAGGTCTCGCGCGCTTCCTTCTGCTCCAGGTTGGCGATGATTTCGGCAAAGCCGAACATGCCCATGGCCAGTGCGACGAAATCGATACCATCTGTCAACTCCGGAACGTCGAACGAGAAGCGTGCGGCGCCCGAATTCACGTCGGTACCGATCAGCCCCAGCAGCAGGCCCAGCACGATCATCGAGATCGCCTTTGGCAGCGAACCCGACGCCAGCACCACGGCACCGATCAGGCCCAGCACCATCAGCGAGAAGTATTCGGCGGGACCGAACTTGAACGCGATTTCCGACAGCGGCGTGGCAAACGCGGCCAGAATCAGCGTAGCCACGCAGCCGGCGAAGAACGAGCCCAGGCCCGCGGTGGCCAGCGCCACCCCGGCCCGCCCGCGCCGCGCCATCTGGTAGCCGTCGATGGTTGTCACCACCGAGGACGATTCACCCGGCAGGTTCACCAGGATGGCGGTCGTAGAACCGCCGTACTGCGCGCCGTAGTAGATGCCGGCCAGCATGATCAGCGCGGCCACCGGCGGCAGCGTATAGGTGATCGGCAGCAGCATGGCGATGGTGGCCAGCGGCCCCAGCCCCGGCAGCACGCCGATCAGCGTGCCCAGCACGCAGCCGAGGAAGGCATAGGCCAGGTTCTGCAGCGACAGGGCCGTGGAAAAGCCCAGTGCAAGATGGTCAAACAGTTCCATGGTGTGCGACTCCTTAGCTACCCAGGAAAGCCGGCCACACCGGCATCTGCAGGTTGATGCCGTAGACGAAGGCACCGAGGCTGATCAGCACCAGCACTACGCCGTTGAGCAACGCGCCCTTCCAGCTGAATTCATGGCTCGCCATCGACGACACCAGCACCAGCACGAACACCGACAGCACCATGCCGAGCGGCTTGAGCAGCAGGCCGAACAGCACTACCGAACCCAGGATCCACAGCAGGGTCTTCAGGTCCCAGCGGGCAAGGTGGTCCTCCTCGCCCTTGGACGAGAGCGAGCCCAGCAGCACTACCACGCCCAGCACGGCGAGCACCAGGCCCAGCAGGAAGGGGAAATATCCGGGTCCCATCTTCGCCGCCGTTCCCATGGAATAGCCGCGTGCGACCCAGGAAAAGCCCAGACCGACCAGGATAAACATCAGGCCGGAGGCAAAGTCCTTTTGGCTGCGTATGCGCAAAACGATTCTCCTCAAAGTTCATGAAATGCAAGGCCGGGGCGAGCGCTGGCTCTGGCGCAACGCGGCATGCCAATGGCATGGTTTCCGACGGTTGGATCGAACCTTAAAGAGGTGATCTTTCAGGGGGCTTTCATTTGTCCTGGCTTACGGGTATTTACCAACAGGCCTTGAAACAAGGGGTTTTTGATGGATGGTGCGCGAGTCAATACATCATGCAGTGATGTATTGACTCGCATTAATTCTGATGTGGGAATGGCTTGTGGGCGCAGGCGGATTGGGAGCTTTCAGCCTGGCGAATAAGACGGCGCGCGCTTGCATCAGGGCAAGACGCGGCCGTCAAGACGCGCCTGCGTGTGCCGGCGCGTGTGCTGGGAGGGAGTGCCAGCGATTGCAGGATGACAGGTTGATCTTTCGAATGGCTTTCAGCAAGCGTCAGCAGGTGGCGTGGTATGGCAAAGTCGCCGACGCAATCACGTTCCGCTCCAGCAATCAGCTTCCCGCCGAAGCCGGCAATCACGCCACTTCAAATATGCAACCTGCATAGCCCCTGCCGCCATCGCTTGCTTCAGGCTTCGTCTGGCAGGATGGTTTCGCCACAAGTGTCGACGGCAGCGCGGGCCCGAAACGGCCCCCGGGGCGCCGGTACGCCGGGAAGTAGCCGTCCAGTTCATCCAGCGTGGATTTGTCTCCGCCGGACAGTGCCACATAGCACTCAGGATCCACTACCACGCGCTGCGTCCTGTACACATGCGTGTCGGGCGAGAAACCTAGCTTGAATTCATGCAGAGAATCGTTCGCAGAACCCAGCCCGCCGCCCAGGTGCAGGCACTTCATGCGGTTAAGCTGGCCCCATTCGCGCGCAGCATGGATGACCGTCTTTGACGGCTGGCGATGACGGTATTCCCAGTCCCAGCCTGCGAGGTGGTATTGCATGATGCCCGACTCGCGCGACACGGTGAACAATGCCCCGCCGATGACGTCGCCGTCCTCTTCGGCCACGAACAGCAGCAGGTCGCTGCCGAGGGATCGCACCAGGGTCCCATAGTATTGCGCGTCGAAGAAGTAATACGCCGACGCATTTAACCGCGTCATGGTTTCGTTGTAGAGCCGGATAAACCGCGGCAGCATTGCGCAGTCAGTGTCTAGCCGTGCAGTGACGCCAGCGCGACGGGCGCGGTTAATGCCACGCTTGTGGCGCGCCTGGGTTTCCTGCCACAGCCGCTCCGGGCTCTTCGTGAGGTCGATCGAGACGGTGGACCCTTGCTCGACCACCACCCCGAAGCGGCTCTGCCAGTCCGCATTTAGCAATGGGTGCATGCGGATAAACCACGACACGCAGCCTTCACGGCGCAGCAGCGCCAGCGCGGCGCCAAGTGCCTCGTCGGCGAACCCGGCCGGTGCGCCGTGGCTCACTACCGGTCCTCCGTAACCGTAGGCCGAGGTGGCGTCCCAACTGTCATTGGCGAGCGGCCGGCGCACGATCGGAACCAGCAAGTCGCAGGATCCGTCGGTGACATGGACAGCAGCCGCGCTGCCACGCTCACTGCGCTCTGCTGCGACGTACCAGCCTGGCGTGTGATGGCAGTCGTGGTGACAGCGTGCCAGCGTTTCCCGCCACGCTGGCGTGTCTGGTTGAAGCAGGATCGATTGCATTGATGATTCCATATCAGACGTGCCAATGCGCTCAGCGCCGGGGCATTGGTCTCGCTAGCATCAGCCTGCGGACCGAGGCGCCGCGACGCGCTTTCGATAGGTGAATGACTGGAATGAGCGGAAAGTAGTGCCGTTCACGTGGACGAGGCCACCAACTCGGCGGCACCCACATCGAGGGCACCACTCACGCCGGCGCGAGAACTAGGCCACGATCATTCTTGCCAGGACGCAGAACGTGATCGCGCACACCGCTCACGGTGCGGATCAGCCGCGTGGAGGACGCGGCAGGCGTGGCAGGTCGGGGCCGGGCAGTGGCCCGCCGGCGTATTGCGGCCGGCTGGCACTACCTGCACAGGCCGCGAGAACTAGCGGGGAGGGCGATAACAGCTGCTCGACAGGATCGGAGCCGGTCTGCTCCGACGGCTCCGCGGCTTCGGAAGGTGGCATGGGATGGCCGGCGTCGTCGCGCTCTGCAAACTCGGCCTCGGCGGCCTTGGCCGTGGCATCCGCCGACACGGTGTGCGCGACCGCGTTCGCCCAGCCTTGGAGAGGCAGGAAGGCCAGCATCAGGATCAGCAGAAGAAGCCGGATGGTGCGCACGTAAAGACAGTTTGTCGATATGGGTCCGGGAAATTCTACAGCGCGCGGCACCGGGGGGTTCACGTCCATGTGGTCAACCGCACATGGACCAGCGATATCGCGATGACATGGCGTAGACGCCCCCTGAGGCGTGTGCGGACGACAACGGGCCGCAGCCCTGCATTTCTACCTGAATGAGTTATTCCGGTGCGACGGTCGCCGCAGCATAGTCGGCGCGGGCCGGCGCCTCCCGTAGGCGATGCGCCTTGCTGGCGCCTCACGGATCGGCCCCATAGAGGCTGCGTGCGCCGCCCGGCAGTTTTCTCTCCCGCAAGTCAGTCCGGCAGCAAACGCCGCGTACCGGCGTACGCGCGCGCTCTCAGTCGCGGGACCTTCGAGGGGTAGGGTCATGTTTGTCGGTTTCCAGCCCCCCACTGCATGATCGCCGCAGTCGCGGTAAGCTTGCGTTTTCGCCGACGGCCGCGGCCGCGGGATTTTCCGCATGTCCGCGGCTGCGGCCTTGCCCTTCACCCAACGAACGCCACCAAGGAGAACACGCATGTACCAGGATCTCGCCCTCTATATCGACGGTGAATTCATCAAGGGAGGCGACAGGCGCGAGCAGGACGTCATCAACCCGGCCACCGAGGAAGTGCTGGGCAAGCTGCCGCACGCGACGCGCGCCGACCTGGACCGCGCGCTCGCCGCCGCGCAGCGCGCGTTCGAAAGCTGGAAGAAGTCCTCGCCGCTGGAGCGTGGCAAGATCCTGCGCCGCGTAGGCGAGCTGGCCCGCGAGCGCGCCAAGGACATCGGCCGCAATATCACGCTGGATCAGGGCAAGCCGCTGGCCGAAGCCATCGGCGAAATCATGGTCTGCGCCGAGCATGCCGACTGGCACGCCGAGGAATGCCGCCGCATCTACGGCCGCGTGATCCCGCCGCGCCAGCCCAATGTGCGGCAGATCGTCGTGCGCGAGCCGATCGGGGTCTGCGCCGCGTTCACGCCGTGGAACTTCCCGTTCAACCAGGCGATCCGCAAGATCGTCGCCGCGGTGGGCGCGGGCTGCACGCTGATCCTGAAGGGTCCGGAGGACTCGCCCAGCGCGGTGGTGGCGCTGGCCCAGCTGTTCCATGATGCCGGCCTGCCGCCCGGGGTGCTGAACATCGTCTGGGGCGTCCCCGGCGAAGTCTCGACCTACCTGATCGAATCGCCGATCGTGCGCAAGATCTCCTTTACCGGCTCGGTGCCGGTGGGCAAGCAGCTGGCCGCGCTGGCCGGCGCGCACATGAAGCGCGTGACCATGGAGCTGGGCGGCCATTCGCCGGTGCTGGTGTTCGACGACGCCGACATCGAGCCCGCCGCCGAGATGCTGGCGCGCTTCAAGCTGCGCAATGCCGGCCAGGTGTGCGTGTCGCCGACGCGCTTCTACGTCCAGGAAAAGGCCTATGACAAGTTCCTGGCGCGCTTCACCGAGGTGATCGGCTCGATCAAGGTCGGCAACGGCCTGGACGACGGCACCCAGATGGGCCCGCTGGCGCATGAGCGCCGCGTGCTGTCGATGGAGCAGTTCCTGGACGATGCCAGCCAGCGCGGCGGCAAGGTGGTGGCCGGCGGCTCGCGCATCAGCGCCCTCGGCAACGACAAAGGCTATTTCTTCGCGCCGACCGTGGTGACCGACCTGCCCGACGATTCGCGCCTGATGACCGACGAGCCGTTCGGCCCGGTTGCGCCGGTCACGCGCTTCAAGGACACCGCCGAAGTGCTGCGCCGCGCCAACAGCCTGCCCTTCGGCCTGGCCTCGTATGTGTTCACCAACTCGCTCAAGACCGCGACGGAAGTTTCCAACGGGCTGGAAGCGGGCATGGTCAACATCAACCACTTCGGCATGGCGCTGGCCGAAACGCCATTCGGCGGCATCAAGGACTCGGGCATCGGCAGCGAGGGTGGCCTGGAGACGTTCGATGGCTACCTGGTGACCAAGTTCATCACCCAGGTCTGAAGCCGGTGGCCAGTGACTGAGGCGGCCTGCCGCCGGCCCCTCCCGGAGCCGGCGGCGCCCTCCCCGTCAGCGGAAGAAGATGCCGCGCGTCAGGAACGTATAGTTCGCTTCTTCCGCCATCAGCCAGACCAGTATCAGCAGGCACAGCGGCGGGACCAGGATGGCGCAGATCAGCGCCATGCGTTCCCATGCCATATGCATGAACACCGCCACGATCAGCCCCGCCTTCAGCGCCATGAACACCAGGATCAGCGTCCAGCGCAGGTATCCGGTGACATGGAAATAGTCGACCAGGTAGGACAGCGTCGACAGCACGAACAGCAACAGCCAGATCTTCAGGTACAGCCCGATGGGATGCTGCTGGCCGCTATGCGCGCCGGCATGCTCGGGCTCGTGCGCGGCCGGCGGCGTGGGCGTCGTTGGGGTTGCGGGGGATGCGGGAGTCGATGCCATGGCAGCCCTCACCAGAGATAGAACAACGCAAAGATAAACACCCAGACCAGGTCAACGAAGTGCCAGTACAACCCGGCGATCTCGACGATCTGGTAGTTGCCGGTGGCTTCGTAGCGCCCGCGCAGCACGCGCGTGGCGACCACCAGCAGGTAGATCACGCCGCACGACACGTGCAGCCCGTGGAAGCCGGTGATCATGAAGAAGGTCGAGCCGAACTGCGCCGCGCCCATCGGGTTGCTCCAGGGGCGCACGCCCTCGTCGACGATCAGCTTGGTCCATTCGAATGCCTGCATGCCGACGAAGAGCATGCCGAACAACGCCGTCACCAGCATCAGCAGCGCGCATTCCCGGCGCGCGCGCCGGTAGGCAAAGTTGACGGCCATCGCCATGGTGCCGCTGCTGGTGATCAGAACGAAGGTCATGATGGCGATCAGCAGCAGCGGGATATCGGCGCCGCCCACGTGCAGCGCGAATACCTCGCTGGGATTCGGCCACGGCACTGTGGTCGCCATGCGCACCGACATATAGCCGGTCAGGAAGCAGCTGAAGACAAAGGTGTCGGACAGCAGGAAGATCCACATCATGGTCTTGCCCCACGACACCTTGAAGGCCTGCTGGTCCGAGGACCAGTCCGCCAGCAGGCCGCGCAGCCCGCCCGACGGCGGCGGTGCCGCGGGCGGCGTGGCCGAGGGTGAAGACAGTTGCGTTGACATGCCGCTCTCCTCCTCTTCTGCGTGCGCGCCCTAGGCCGTGCCGCAGAGATAGCGCACCAGCTCGGGCGTGAGCCAGCCCAGCGCTGCCAGCAACACCGCCCACACGGCGAGCAGGAAATGCCAGTAGCGCGCGCACAGCCGCATGCGCAGCGCGACGCGGTCGCCGCTGCCGCGCGCTGCCACCGCGAAGCCCCATCCTGCCAGGCCACCCAGCACGTGCAGGCCATGCATGGCAGTCAGCAGGTAGAAGAAGCTGCCTGCCGGATTGCCGGCAGGCATGACCTGCATCGCGCCCAGCGCCTGCCAGGCCCACAGCTGCGAGACCACGAAGGCGGCAGCCCCCAGGCCGCCCAGCCGCAGCGCCAGCCGCGCCACTCCCATGCTGCCGCGGCGCGCCGCGCGCGACGCCGCCTCCATCGCCACGCTGCCCGCGGCCAGCAGCGCCGTCGACAGCCATACCTGCCACGGCAGCGCGATGCGGTGCCAGTCCGGGCTGTCCATGCGCAGCGCATAGGCGGTCAGGAACAGCGCGAACAGCGACGTGACCACGCCCATGAACACCCACAGGCCGATGCTTGCCGGCGACCGCCGCTGCGGGTGGCGGTGCGCGGCATTCTCGCCGGAGGGATTGCCGCCGAAGTCGTCGCGGCTGACCTTGTAGACGGCGTCGGCGTTCATGCTACGGCTCCGCGGCTGGCGTGGGGTTCAGGCTCCGATCCGCCTTCTTCGGGCGGCGCGTTCTGCGCGATGAAGTCCTCGCGCGCGCCCGGCACGCTGTAGGCGTAGGCCCAGCGGTACACCACCGGCAGGTGCGGGCCCCAGTTGCCGTGCACGGGCGGCGTCTGCGGCGTCTGCCATTCCAGCGAGGCCGCGCGCCACGGGTTGCCGTCGGCCTTCTGGCCACGGCGCAGGCTCCACACCAGGTTATAGACAAAGAGCAGCTGCGCCGTGGCGACCACGAACGCCGCCACCGAGATGTACATGTTCATCACATGCGCGGACTCGGGGATGAAGGCGTAGTTCTCCCACGCGTAGTAGCGCCGCGGCATGCCCAGCACCCCGAGATAGTGCATCGGGAAGAAGATGGCGTAGGTGCCGATGAAGGTGATCCAGAAATGCACGCGGCCCATGGTGTCGTCGAGCATGCGGCCCGTCACCTTGGGATACCAGTGGTAGATGCCGCCGAACACCACCAGGATCGGCGACACGCCCATCACCATGTGGAAGTGCGCCACCACGAAATACGTGTTCGACAGCGGGATATCCACGCTGACATTGCCCAGGAACAGTCCGGTCAGCCCGCCGATGACAAAGGTGCTGATAAACGCGATCGCGAACAGCATCGGCACCGAGAAATGGATGTCGCCGCGCCATAGCGTGATGACCCAGTTGTAGACCTTGATCGCCGTGGGCACGGCGATGATCAGCGTGGTGGTGGCAAAGAAGAAGCCGAAGTAGGGGTTCATGCCGCTGACGAACATATGGTGCGCCCACACCACCACCGACAGCACGCCGATCGCCAGGATCGCCCACACCATGGTGCGATAGCCGAAGATGCTCTTGCGCGCATGCACGCTGACCAGGTCGGAGACGATGCCGAAGGCCGGCAGCGCGACGATATACACCTCGGGGTGGCCGAAGAACCAGAACAGGTGCTGGAACAGCAGCGGGCTGCCGCCCTTGTAGGTGAGCTGCTGCCCCATCGACACCATCGCGGGCATGAAGAAGCTGGTGCCCAGGGTCTTGTCCAGCAGCATCATCACCGCCGATACGAACAGCGCGGGGAATGCCAGCAGCGCAAGGATGGTGGCCATGAAGATGCCCCACACCGACAGCGGCATCCGCAGCAGCGTCATGCCCTCGGTGCGCGCCTGCAGCACCGTGGTGACGTAGTTCAGGCCGCCCATCGTCGCCGCGACGATGAAGATCGCCAGCGACACCAGCATCAGGATGATGCCCCAGTCATGCCCCGGGGTGCCGGGCAGGATGGCCTGCGGCGGGTACAGTGTCCAGCCCGCACCGGTGGGCCCGCCCGGCACGAAGAAGCTGGCCAGCAGCACGATCACCGACAGCAGGTAGACCCAGAAGCTGAGCATGTTGAGGAAGGGGAACACCATGTCCCGCGCCCCCACCATCAGCGGGATCAGGTAGTTGCCGAAGCCGCCGAGGAACAGCGCCGTCAGCAGGTAGATCACCATGATCATGCCGTGCATGGTGACGAACTGGTAATAGCGGTTGACGTCGATAAACTCGAAGCGCCCCGGGAAACCCAGCTGCATCCGCATCAGGTTGGACAACGCCACGCCCACCAGCCCGACCACGATCGCCACGATGGTGTACTGCACGGCGATCACCTTGTGGTCCTGGCTCCAGACGTAGCGGGTCCAGAAGCTCTGCGGCGCGTGATGGGCGGCATCGTCGGCGTAAGCCATGCGGGTCTCCTCACTTGCGTGGCGGCGCGGGCGCCGCGCCGGGTGGCACGGCCACCGCGGTCGAGGTCGTATAGGTGCCCGAGGCAGCGCCAGGGGCTGGCGCGGGCGCGGCCGTGCCGGCTGTTGCGGTCGTGGCGGCGCTGGTGGCGGCAGCGGGCGCGCCTGGCGCCGCGGCCTCCGGTGCAGGCGCGCCGGTCCCTGCCGACTTGATATATGCGATCAGCGCAGCGGTCTCGTCCTCGCTCATCGGCAGCTTGGGCATCACCGGGCCGAAGCCCTTCACCAGGCGCGCGTGCGGGTCGTTGATCTCCTTGTGCAGGAAGGCATCGTCGACCGCCGCGCTGCTGCCGTCGGCAAAGGTTTCGGTCTTGCCGTACAGGCCCTTCCACGTCGGGCCCACGCTGGGATTGCCGTCGATGCTGTGGCACGCGGTGCAGCCCTTGCTTTGCGCCAGCGCGCGGCCCTTTTCCACCATGCCGGCGTCGCCGGCGGCGCCCGGCGCTGCAGCGGCCATGGCCGCCGGCGGGGCCGCCGCCTTCGCCAGGGCCATGGCAAAGGTCTGCTGCTTCGCCAGCCAGGCTTCGTACGCGGCGGGTTCATCCACCACCACGATGCCGCGCATGTTGTAGTGCCCCACGCCGCACAGCTGCGCGCACAGGATTTCAAAGCGTCCCGTTTGCGTCGGCGTGAACCAGAACGACGTCACCATGCCCGGCACCATGTTCATGCGCGCGCGGAACTGCGGCACGTAGAAGTCATGCAGCACGTCCTTGGAGCGCAGCAGCACTTTCACCGGCTTGTTCAGCGGCAGGTGTACCTCGGGCCCCACGATGACAATGTTGTCCTGTCCGCGCGGGTCGTCCGGGTCAAGGCCCAGCGGATTGGAACCGGTGATGAAGCGCGGGTCGGAGGCACCCAGCTCGCCGCTCTTGCCGGGAAAGCGAAACGCCCACGACCATTGCTGGCCAACCACCTCCAGCACCATCGCCTCGCGCGGCGGGCGCACATAGTCGGCGTAGACGAGCAGGCCCGGCGCCAGCAACGCCACCACGCCAAGGGTAGTGCCCCCGATCAGCCACCACTCGAGCTTGCGGTTTTCAGGCTCGTAGGCGGCGCGGTGGCCGGTGCCGCCATTGGGATGCGGCGCATTGTGCCGGTAGCGCCAGATGATGTAGCCGAGGAAGAGGTTGATGACGACGAAAAATATCCCGGTGATGACGAGGGTAATGGTCAGCGTGTCGTCCATCTGCTTCCAGTTGGACGCCAGCGGGGTCGCCCACCACGGGCTCAGGAAATGGAAGAGCACCGAAGCGACGACGATGACGACGAGTGCAATGGCCAACGCCATAACCACCCTCCTCCTCGCGCGCGGCGAGGGATGCGGAAGTCACGCAGGTTAGATAAGACTAGTGCATGCCGTCAGGTCACTGCAAGGCGACATGACGACCTGATGCGTGCGGCCATGCACAAGCGATCCGCCGAGAAAAAGCGGCGGCAGGAACCCTCGGGTCCATGCCGCCGCCGTGGTCGCGCGCAGACCCGTGTAGTGGCCAAAGCGCGCTGATAAACGAGCATGCGTCTTGCCGTGCCGTGCGGGCACGATCCCCGGGTTAAAAAAGTCCTGATTCGGCCGCTGAGCGCCGCGGCTAAGTGCATCAGCTCAGTGTGACACGTCCTTGCTTTCCAGCTTCCAGTAGCACGCCGCCGCAGTCAAGCCGAAGATCACGTGGCCGATGAACGTATGCCAGCCGCGCACCTCGACAAACCACGGGAACGCACGCGTCATCACATAGAAGTTGAAGAAGTAAACAACCAGCCCGAACACGGCGCCGGCCAGCATTGCCATGCCAAGGCTCGAGTCCAGCGTGAACGGCGCGATGATCGCCGCCAGGATCATGCCCAGCACCGCGCCCAGCACGAAGTGGATCACCAGTGCCGCCGCCACGGTGCCGACGCTGAACAGCGCCGTCTGCAACTCGTCCGGGCCCATCACGATCGCCGCGATCATGCGCGTGGCCACCCACGGATTGACCCCCGACACCATCGACGACCAGAACAGTTCCAGCACCAGCAGCAGCGCGCCCGCGGCCAGCCCCGACACCGCTGCCGCGGTCCAGTCTGGCTGGCGCCGCACGTAGTGGTGCGATCGCATGTGAAGTTCCATAGCCACCTCCGTCTCTCTCTCGAATCGGCGGGGCCTTCGACATGGATGGGATCGGGCCCCGCGTCTCTGATCAGCATAGGACACGCGCCTCCCATGAGACTGCTGGTACGGCAAAAAACACTTCCGCTGCGTGCGTGGCGCAACGCCCGCGGCGCGGAATGTGCCGGCGCCGGTACCCGCGGGGCGCGCCTGCTGTGCGCACTACGGGACAATCCCGATGCGCGCTGCCTTGCGCGCAGCACACACTGCCTATACTGGAATCACAAAAGAGAGACAGGAGACCGCCATGCACTTCACCGCGCATGATCTTGTATTCCTGATTCCGATGGCGCTGGTGGGCGTGATCGCCATGGGTTCGATCCCGGTGACCGCCAAGTACCTGCGTATCAGTTGCCGGACCATGGGGGCGCTGATCGGCGCGCTGGTTGCGGTGCTGGTGCTGGAAGCACTGCCGATGCTGATCTGAGCCCGGCCTGAGTCCGGCCATATGGGCCGGCCCGGCGTTTTGCTGCATCCGCGAGAAGGAGGGCCGCCATGTCGATCGGCCTGCTTGCCGCTATCATGGCGGCGCTGCTGTTCATTACCGTTCTGGCGGCGCTCTGGCGCTGCAGCCACTCATACCGGATGCGCTACCGGCGCTGCGCCGCGCAACGGCAGCGCGCCACGCTATGCAGGCCGCCATTGCGACGGCATGGCTAGTGCAGCACGTCGGCGCTGCCAAGCGCCGCTTGCGTTACAACCCGGGTTATAACTCGATCATCGCGAACTCGCCCTTGCCGACGTCGCATTCCGGGCAGCGCCAGTCGTCAGGGATGTCTTCCCAGCGCGTGCCGGGGGCGATGCCGTCTTCGGGCCAGCCTTGTTCCTCGTCGTACACCCAGCCACAGATCACGCACACCCAGGTCTTGTAGGCGACGGCGGCTTCAAGTTGATCCTGCTGCAAAACTCACTCCTGATTCGGTCGTAACGGATTGTCCGGGCCGAATCATACCGTCTTTTGCCGGCGTCACCGTGACGGGCGCCGCCGGCCACCGGGCTACTGGCGGATCGAGAAGTCCACCCGGTTAGGCGCCCCCTTGTCCTTGATGCCCTCGGCCGTGAGCTTGGGCGCGGTCAGGAACAGCCGGCTCTCCGGCACCTTGCCGTCGCGCTCCAGCGACTGCTTGACCACCAGCGCGCGCTGCTCGGCAAGACGCTTCAGGTCGGCTTCGGTGACCGTGGCGTTGGCCATCAACAGCTTCTCCATCTCCTCAGGCGGCAGAGACTTGGCAAAGCCGACAAAATTGCGCGGCTTCTTCATCGAGGTGCGCTTGTAGACCTCTTCCAGGTACTTCGGGTATTCCTGCTTCGACACCTTGATCTCGGCGCCCTGCTCGCCCGATTCGTCAGCGCCGGCCTCGGCGCCAGCCTGCGCGCTGTTGCGCAGGTCGCGCCGCTTCTGTTCGGCCACGCGCGCATCCAGCCACGCGCGGCGCGCACCGGCCTCGTCGGTCGCCGGGTCGATACGGCCGCTGATTTCCAGCCGCAGCGAAGGCCGGTCGTTCAGTGCCTGGCCGAGCTTTCCGATCTTGTCCTTCGCCGCCGGCGTCAGCGTCGACGTGCCGGGCGCGAATTCGACATAACCGAGTTCTTCGCCGCCACCTCCGCCGAAGGCCGAGGCGATCAGCGAGAATGGCGACGTGAGCGCCTTGGTCAGCAGGTTGACGATCACGCGCACGATCACGCCGCCGATGCTGAACTCCGGGTCCGACAGCGAGCCGGAGACGGGCAGGTTCACGTCGATCACGCCGTTGCGGTCCTTCAGCAGCGACACCGCCAGCAGCACCGGCAGCTTGGTCGCGTCCGGGCTGTCGACGCGCTCGCCGAAGGTGAGCTGGTCGAGGAACAGGTGATTGCGTGCATCCAGCTTGCCGTTCTCGATCTTGTACGCGACGTCGACGGTCAGCTTGCCCTTGGTGATCGGGTAGCCTGCGTACTTGGCCGCGTACGGCGTCAGCCGCGTCAGCTCGACCCCCGATGCCTTGGCGGCGATGTCCAGGAACAGCTGCTCGCCCAGCGGATTGATCTTGCCGCTGATGGTGACCGGCGCGTCGTCGTCGATACGGCCGTCGAGCACCAGGTCGGCAGGCGCGGGATCCGCCGACGAGACCTTGGACACCGAGCCTTTCATGCCGGTGAGGTTGGCGGTGTAGTTCGGCTTGACGAAGAAATCCGAGAAATTGACGTTGCCCTGGCTCACCGACACACCACCGATGCGGATCTGCGGCTTGGGCCCGCCCGGCTTCTGCTCGACCTGCGCGGTGCGGGTGTCGCCGGCCCGCACCGGGGGCGTTGCCGGCGCCGAGGCCGGATTGGCCTGCGTCAGGCTGGTGGACGGCGCAGCCTCGCCCTTGGCCGCGCCGCCGGCCATCACGTCCTGCAGGTTCAGGCGGCCGTTGGCGTTAAGGATCACGCGCGCGTAGAAATCGGACAGCGCGATATTGCCCAGGCTGACGCGCATCGGCCCCTTGCTCTCGTCCATCGCGAAGTCGATGCCCGACACCGCGAGCGAGCGCCAGCGCAGGAAATCGTCGCCGCTGACGCGGTCGACCGTGCGCACGTTGCCGGCCAGCACGTTGCCGGCAAAGTGCGCGGCGATCGGCTTGCCGGTGGGGGCATCGACATCGAGCTTGCCCTTGACGGTCAGCGTGCCTCTGCGCAGCGCCGCATTGAAGCGGTCGGCCAGGTACGGCTGCAGCGGCCCCACTTCCACCTGGCGCAGGTCCAGCTGCAGGCGGCTGGCCGGCATGGCGGGCAATATGGTGCCATCGATACCGATCACGCCGCGGCGGCCGGATTCGGCATGCAGCTTGACCGGCACCGCCGCCGGTGTCAGCGGCCACGCAATGGCGCCGGTGCTGAGCGCGATATTGCGGAACTGGTGGACCACCGGGCGGCCGCGGTTGGCCTCGGCCGGCTGGTAGTCGGCCACGCGCGCGCTGCCGCCGTCGATGGCGATCTTGCCGATCCTGGCTTGCCAGACACCTGCGGCGGCACTGCCGTTCTTGCCATTGGTCCTGTTCGCGGCGTTCGCGGCGTTCGGGGCATTCGCGGCATTCGCGGCGGCGGGTGCCTTGCGCGGCGTGGCGCGAGCCTGCTGGGCCGATTCGCTGGCCCACATCCGTGCCATTTCGAGCAGTTCCCCGCGGTGGTCGCGCGTGGCCGCAATCTGCGGCTGCGCCAGCGTCACCTGGCTGGTCGCGAACGTCTGCCGCGCGAGGTCGAGCTGGATATCGTCGAGCACCAGCTTCTCGGCGCGCAGCAGCGGCAGGTTGGCGCCCGCTCGGTCGGCCTCGGCGCGCTCGCGCGCACGGCGGCTGGCGCGCTGCGGAGCCTGTGTCGACGCGTCCTTCGCGGTGTCGGCGGCGGTGGCGGCGGGCGCGGCCGGCATCACCACCGGGTCGCGCGTGGCGACATAGAGCGGCGCCAGTTCCACCCGGGACTTTTCCAGTACGAACTGGAACTGCGGCGCCGCCCACGACATGCGGTAGTGCAGTTCGGCATTGACCGCGGTCTCGCCGAACTGGCTGCGCAGCTCGCGCGGCCACCACGCGGCGAAACCCTGCGGCCGCAGCCCCGTGGTCTCGAGCGTGCCGGCCAGCGTGCCGTCGCGCAGCAAAAGGTTACCGGTATGGCGCAGGGTCTGGCCGTCGGCCA
Source organism: Cupriavidus phytohabitans (assembly GCF_000426345.1). GTDB lineage: Bacteria > Pseudomonadota > Gammaproteobacteria > Burkholderiales > Burkholderiaceae > Cupriavidus. The sequence goes on from NZ_AUFE01000021.1 coordinate 49,381, forward strand.
CGGTCAGGGTGGCATCGATATGCGCCGGCTTGTCGCCTTCGGTGCCGGCAAAGCCCTTTACCTCCGCGTCGAGCGGGCCGAGCGCCAGCATGCCCGGGCCCGACGGCGCCAGCGCATCCTCAAACCCGACGTTGGCCTGCTTCACCACGATGCGGTCGACCGCGTAGCGCCAGGGCTGATCCTTGGGCGCGGGGCCGGCCGCTGCGGCTTGCGCGGAAGAAGCGGAGGAAGGCGCGGCGGGCGCGGACGCCGCCGGGGCCGGAGCCGGCGCCACGCCGTCGGTCGACTTGCTTGCCACCTGCGGCAGGAACGCCGTCGCCAGGTTCAGCGTACCGTCGGTGCGCCGCACGGCCTGCACCCCCAGCCCTTCGATTTCCACGCTGCGCAACTGGACCCGACGCGCCAGCGGCTCGATCCGGGCGATGTCCAGCGCCAGCCGGCCGCTCTTCAGCAGCGGCTGGCCCGCGCGCGAGCGGATATCGGCATCGCGCAGCGCGGCGGTGCCCATCAGCAGCATTTCCTGCGTGTCCTTCTGCTGGCGGAACGCCACCGTCAGGCGCGTATCGAGCTTGCCGGACTTGACCTCGGCATCGCGCAGCGGCGGCGCGAAGGCCATGAAGCGCGTCACGTCGAGCCCGTCGAGGTTCACATTGAGCCGGGTCTGGCGCGAATCGGCGAAAGGCAGCACCTCGCCGTCGAGCGCCACCGGCGTGCCATTGACCAGGGCGCTCAGCGTCGGCCGCGTCACGATCTCGACGTCATGCGGCAGGTTGGACAGAAACGGCAGCGTCAGCGTCAGGTGGTCGACGCGCATGCTGGTGTCGAGCCGCTTGTCGTCATAGCTGAAGCTGCTGCCGGTCACGGCAATATTGTTGACCGAGAAGCGCGCCGGTTCGGCATCGGCCGGCTTGGGCGGCAGTGCCGCGAACTTTTCCTGGACATCGGCAAAGCTCATGCGGCCGTCGGCACCGCGCGTCACGCGCACGGCAAGGCGGTCGACATGCAGGTTGTCCACTACCGGGGCCAGGTGCCACAGCGATGCCAGCGAAGTATTGGCCTCGGCTTCGCCCAGCGTCAGCGCGGGCGTCTTGCCGTCGCGCTCGTAGATCGTCAGGTCAGACAGCGTGGCGGCCAGCTCGAACGGCCGCACGTGCGCCTTGCCCAGCGTGACCTTGCGCCCGAGCGCTTCGGTCGCGTTCTTTTCGATCAGGTATTTGAGCAGCGGCGGTCCGCCAAAATAGCCCGCCAGCCCAAACACCGCAAGCGCGGCAACCACGCCGCCGGCAATGCGGGCCACCAGCCGGCCGCGCGGCGTAGCGGCCACTGCCTGAATGGATTGCTTGAATTCCATGTCGTCCCAGAAGATCTGACCCCGCACTCCGGCGCTGCACGCTTGTTTGTGCCCCGGATTTCACTTTTTCGTCGACATTATGGCAACGGTTTCAGACAAAGCAAAGACATCGGAATTGCGCAGTCAACGCCAAAATTGCCGAGCTGTTATCTTTGCGGCCTTTGTGAAGCGTTCCGTCGCAAGGCTGCGGATTAATCCGCCGCACCGCGCCTGCCTCGCCCGCGTTGTGTCGTCTGGCCAAGTCCTCTGGAGCGCTCGCCCGATACGCAAAGGAAGGGAGGGCAGTTGCCCTCCCCTTATTTCATGCACGCGGCCACGGCTCAGCGCCGGTGCTGCCGCAGGAAATCCCACATCATCGCGCTGGCATCGGGACCGATGTCGCTGTGGAAGCCGTAACTGGCATCGCCGCCGCTCCAGGCGTGGTCCAGCCCTTCCACCTCAACCAGCGCGACCAGGTCGCGGCTCCAGCGGCCGAAGCGGTATTCGCGGCAGCGGCCCGGTTCTTCGGCAGGCGCCGGATCCGGCGTCGCGGCAAGCCGGTCCTCCAGGCCGTTGTAGGCGAGGAACTGGCGCGCCAGCAGCCTGCCATTGACCGGGTGCACCGCGTCGTCGGCGAGCCCGTGGATCACCAGCGCCGGCATCGCGGGGCCGCCTGGCGTGACACCGGCGGCGTCGAGCAGCCACGCCGGCTCGGCCGTGGCGCCGTGCCGCATGGCGTACAGGCCGGAGTGCGGCGTATTGGCAGCGCCAATCACGACACCCGAATGCATGGCCACCGCCGCCACCTTGCCAGGGTAGCGCAGCGCCACCACCGCGGCCATGGCCGCGCCGGCGGACATGCCGGCGATGTAGATCTCTCGCTCGCGCACGTCCTGGCGCGCGGCCAGCGCATCAAGCAGCGCCGACACGGCATGCGCCTCGCGCCCGCCTTCGGCGGCGCTCAGGTCGAACCACTGCCAGCAGCGCTGGACCTGTCGCCGCAGCGGCTGTTGCGGGTAAGCGACGATAAAGCCTTCCTGTTCGGCCAGCGCATTCATGCGCGTGCCGGCGCTGATGGCGTCGGGCGTCTGCCGACAACCATGTAGCAGCACCACCACCGGCAGGGGGCCGCGATGGCGCTTGGACGGGATATAGAGCTGATAGGACAGCTGCGGCACCAGCTCTCCGGGCAGCGCCGCCAGGCGCAGCCGGTGTGCCTGCCATGTGCCGGGCAGTTCGTCCGGCGTAATGGCCGCCCAGGCCGACCTGGCCGACCTGGCCGACCTGGGCGACCAGGGCGGCGTTGTGGGCGGCGTCGCGGGCACAACGGCCGGACGGGGCGGCCGGGACGGCACATCCTGCGGACGTGGCGGTGTCAGCGGATTCAGTGAGTCGAAGCGTTCCAGCCAGGACTTCACCCGCGTTTCAGTTCGGGCCTGCACCCGGCTCAGGCGCCGGAGTTGTGCGTGCCAGTCAGCGGCTAGGCTCTTGGTCATGAGGACTCCTGCTCATATGACGGAATCTCCCCCTTTGCCTTTGTTGTGCGTTGCAGCATATCACACCCGCCACTCGTCTTTTTGTGTCCGGTTTTGCGCTGGCATGGTGAAAATATTGAACACCAGATACGAAAGAATGCAGAACGCAGCAAGTTGGCCGGCGATAGCGGCGTCTTATACTGGCTCGTCCATTCCCTTCGCCTCGAACTGCCATGCCGGATCACGGCGCCCCCGCCTGTTCGCTTTGCCTGTTCCATGCCATCTGTGGCGTTGCCGAGACAGGTGGCACGCGCGCCGACGCTGTTTTTCGCTTGCATCCGGAGCGCCAGGCGGTGCGCGCCGGGGACTTTGTGTTCCACCAGGGGCGCCCGGCCCTCACGGTCTATCCGCTGCGCGCGGGCAGCGCCAAGCAGGTCTACGAATCGCCGCTAGGCTGGCGCCAGGTCACGGGCTTCTCCTTGCCCGGCGACGTGCTGGGTCTGGAACCGCATGAAGCGCCGCAGCATGGCACCGCCGCGGTCGCACTGCAGGACTCGGTGGTGTGCGTGGTTCCGGTCGAATCGCTGCGCGAGCTGATGGCGGTGCCGGCCTTCCGCGAAGCCGCCCTCGAAGTCATGCGCCGCAATGCGCAGCGCGAGCGTGTGCTGCTGGTTGCCATTGGCTCGATGAAGGCGCCGCAGCGGTTGGCCATGCTGCTGCTGGACCTGGCCGGCGAGCAGGCACGACGCCATGGCCGGCAGGACGGCACGCTGACGCTGGCGATGTCGCGCACCGATATCGCCAGCCTGCTTGGCCTGACGCTGGAAACGGTATCGCGGCTTCTGTCGCGCTTTGCGTCGGTCGGGCTGATCGCGGTACGCCAACGGCGGCTGCGCATCATCGACCCCGCAGGGCTTGCCTCGATCTATGCCGACCTTGAAACCTGTACGCACCGGCCCGCGCGCGCGGGCGATCCGGGCGCGGAATTCGCGCCCGGGATGACAATGTGCCAGGGATCGGCCTCTTAGGGCCGGCGACCCGCTACCAGCCGCGGGAGCGGTGGAAGGCATGCACCGCGGGCGCATGTAGCCGTATGCGGCCGCCCCGCGGCAAGTGCGTCGCTCAGCGGCTTTGCTGCGCGCACTCCTGCCGATACGCCTCTTCCAGGCGCTTGCGATCCGGCTGGCGCTCCAGTGTCGGATAGGTACGCCCGTCTGCTGTGGTAACCGACGACTTGCCTTCGGACCATTGGGGACCCTTCGGCAGTGCATTGATCTGACCCAGCAAAGCCTGGCAGTGCTGACGCTGCGATGCGGACAACGTGCCACCGGGGCCTTCGACCACGGCGGTGGCTTCATCCAGCATCCGCGGCGGCGGTGGCGCCACCATCGGCGTACCGCCGGCTGCGGCTGCGGCTGCGGCCTGGCTCGCTGCCCACGAGGTGGCGTGCGGGAACATTGCCACCATGGCGGCCGTCAGCAGGCCGCACTTGCAAACGAACTTCTTCAAAACCAGTACTCCAGGAGCCTGCGCGGCGCATGGCGGCAGCCATGGTGCGCGGCGTGCGTTGCGGAAACCGGCCGCGCCTTCAGCGATCCTTGCCGCTGCCCTGGCGGCGGCCGGTACGGTTGCGCAGCAGCTCGAGCTTGAGCAGTGCATCCGCAAGCATACTCTTGAGCCGCGCATTCTCCTCTTGCAGCTCGCGCAGCTTGCGCCCGTCGCGGGCGTCGTTCTGGCTCTGGTCTCCGTAGCGCGCGCGCCAGCCATAGAACGAAGCATCGCTGAAGCCATAGCGCGCGCACAGCTCGCGCACCGGCACGCCGCTGGCCGCCTCGGCCAGGTAGCTGCGGATCTGCTCTTCCGAATACCGTCTGTTCACGAATCTCTCCGCTCCACAACGGGGCCAGCGCTGGCGCAGGCAACGCCGGCCGCGCCGTCAACAACCGTGCCGACTCTGGGCGTACGTTAGCCCACGGCCGCGCCAAAAGGAATTCAGTGTCTTCGCAAGGCGAGTTAAGAAAATTATCTGGGTGGATGCGGCTTGCAGCGTCGCCGCGATGGCCAGCTCAAGCCACTGGACCACAGGCGCGCGGGAATTTCCGGCACCTCGTCTTCCAGCGGACCCGCGCCGTAACCGCACAGGCTGTCAGCCGTGCCGGCAAGGACGCTGTCACTGCCATATTTTGTTAGGCCAATTTGGAGTCCACTTTGTTTAGGCACTGTGACAATGGCATGGAAAGCCATGGCAGACCGCGCGCCGCCTTGCGCCGGCAGGCGCTTACTCCCATGTACAGCGCACCGATAAGAGCGATGACAGCAAAATTAGAAGTCTGTGATCAAATCAAGTTTCTAGGACTTTTGCAGACCATGTATTAAGATTCCTCGGCACAACTAAATTTCGCACGCTTTCGCAATGCGCCACGCGGCGCGAGCAGAAAGCGGCCCGGCAGCCCGCAGCCACCGTGAACAGAACCGGTGCGCGGCCCCCACGTTGCCGGTAATCATCAGGCCTGAAGGATCAAGGAGTCACCGCGCCGAGTGTGACAGGCGTCATTTTCCTAACTGGCTTTGCAGTATGGGGGGCGGATCGCCGCCCGGTCGGATAAGCACGTTTCATGCTTTTGCCGCGCGCGCCATGGCGCGGCGCTGTACGCATCGGACAAACAAAAAAGCAGAAAATGAATCGTGGATCGGGAGAGGCCAGAATGCGTCACGTCAGCACCAAGCTATTGCATGTCTTCATCCTGGTGATGGAGTATCGCGACCTCAACGCGGTCGCCGCCTGTACCCAGGGACGCGTTCCCACTGTTGCTTATAGCCTGACGCGCTTGCGCGAAATCACGGGCGATCCGTTGTTCGTCAAGCGCAATGGCATGCTCGAACCGACGCCCCACGCCTTGCGCCTGGAGCAGACCGCACGCCAGATCCTGGCCAAGTGGAACCAGCTGGTGCGCCCGGGCGAAGCGGGCGTGAGCCAGCGCCGCGCGGCGGGCAGGCGGATTTCCATCGGCTTCTCGTCGTCGATCGGCGATCCGGTCATCACGGAAATCCTGACCGCGCTGTGCGAGCAGTTCCCGCAAGACAGTTTCATCACGCGCCCCGTGATCGCGGATGCCACGCTTGCCCGCCATCTCGATAGCGGCGAACTGGATTGTGCGTTTGTCGTCGATGGCGGGCACGACCCCGAACGCGTGCAGCAGCAGAACATCATGGCGACGCCGCGCCGCCTTGTCAGCGCCGCCCGCGAAGGCAGCCACGACGAAGGCGAAACGGACTGGATCCTGCTGCAGGAAGATTGCGAAGCCGGCAGCCCGTTGCGCGCCTTTCTGAGCCGGCAGGCCGGCACGCCCGGGCACCGCGAGACCGTTGTGCCCTCCTGGCATACGCAGATCACGCTGCTGCATGCCGCCGGCGGCATCTGCCCGGTGCTGGACTTCAACGTGCCGCTGGTCACGCGCGAGCGCAAGACGCGGCTGCTGGCACCGCCGAGCAGTTTTCCCGAATGGGCCGCGCTGCATTTCTGGGGACCGGAGCGCAGCCACGACAAAGCGGTGCTGCGCGACATCATGGAAGTTGGCAGCGCGGTGCTGCGCGATCCGCTCAAGGCCATCGACGGCCGCCGCAGCGGGCGGCCGGCCGGCTTGGCGCAGGCGGCCGCGCTCGCGTGATGCGCACAAAGGCGTCCGCAGCCCAGTAGCCGATATTTATACGCACTCGATGCGCGACCAGGCGCTGGCCACCCGCAGGGGCCAGCGCCTTTTTCATGGGGTGTCACGGCCGGCTGCGCTTTGCGAATTCTCCTACTTTCGTGCCAGGGCACAGCAAGTATCCTGCGCATGCATCGCAGCGCGCCGGCCGTCTCCCGTTTGGCCCGTCCCGCGGCGATGCATGCAGCTGTCTGGCGTCAACTTGTCTGGCGTCGCCATTTCGCCGCACGTCGGCCGACGTGCGGCGTTTTCTTGAGCGAGGCGCGGCATGACGCACAGCACGAACCAGGACCGAGGAGACCCGATGGCATTGAGGATCCTGCTTGCGGACGACCATCCGGTGGTCAGCGCGGCCGTTGCCGACCGCCTGCACACCCAGACCGGATGGGAAATCTGCGGCACAGTGACCAACGCAACGGCACTGCTGAACAGCGTCGCGACCCTGCGGCCCGATGTCGTCGTCACCGACTACCACATGCCCTCGCAGCAGGAGGGCAGCGGCGACGGGCTGCGCATGCTGGCCGCCCTGCGCCGGCGCCATCCTTCGCTAGCCGTGACCGTGCTGACCATGATCACCAACCCGCTGGTGCTGCGCTCCATCCTGGACACGCAGGTGCATGGCCTGCTGCTGAAAGACGCCCCGCTATCGGAGCTGGTCACCATGATCAGCCGCATCCAGCGCGGCTTCCACTACATCGGCAAATCCGCCATGGAGATCCTGTCCCAGGCTGATCCCGGCAACCCCGCGGCAAGCCATGGCGGCGCCGAGCGGCTGTCGGCGCGTGAAATGGAAGTGCTGCGGATGTACCTGGCCGGGCGCTCCGTCAGCGAGATAGCGATCCTGCTGTGCCGCAGCGTCAAGACCATCAGCCGCCAGAAGAACTGCGCCATGCACAAGCTGGGCGTCACCAACGACCGCGAACTGTTCGAATTCGCGGCCCTCAACGGTATGCTGCTGTCCGGCTGCTGAATGGCCGTTGCCGGCACGGGCCGCACTCAGGCCACGGCGTCGGGCTGCTCCAGCCGCGCCAGCGCATGCGCGATGCCCGTCTCCAGCTGCGCCAGCCCGCGCGACAGGTCTTGCATGGTCGTGGCCGAGACCTCGGTCAGCACGTCCTGCAGGAAGGCAGAGCGCAGCGGCATCACGCGCGCCACCAACTGCTGCCCCGCCTGTGACAGCGTGACATGGGTCACGCGGTTGTCGCGCTCCGACGTGGTTCGCTCTACCCAGCCCAGTTCCTGCATGGCCTTGAGCTGGCGCGTCAGCGCACCCGGATCCATGCCGACGCGGTCGGCCAACGCCCGCTGCGCGATGGCATCCTCCTGCAGGTAAAGCACATGCAGGATCCGCCAGCGCGCCAGCGGCAGGCCGATGCACTGCTCGAATGCAGCCGCATACGCGCGGTAGGTGCGTCCGAACTGCTGCAGTACGGCCACGCTTTGTCGCTCCAGTTCCATCCGTTCTCCTCAGGGATACACAGGCGCCATCACAGGCGCAAGCGCCGCATCCGGCTGCGCTCACTCCACCGCCATCGCGGGCTCCGCGGTGCGCACCAGCCTGACCGGCGGCACCCGGTGCGCGCACCAGATGCCTACCGCAGCGGCGATCCCGGCGGCCAGCAGGCCCAAGTGGATCGCGCTGACCAGCGACATGCGCGCCTGCTCCAGCAGCAAGGCGCCATTGTGCCCGGCCTGGCCCAGTTCGCCGAGCAGTGCCAGTTGCGAGGCCTTGTCGATCAGCACCTGCGGATCGCCCATGCGCGCCGCCCATTGGCTGGCGCCGGCGGCAGCCATGGCGTGGTCGACGCCGCCGGTATAGCTGCGCGTGACCAGTGTGCCGACGATCGCCGTACCGACCATGCCGCCCACCATGCGCAACGATTGCAGCATCGCCGTGGCAATGCCAAGGTGCTGGCGCCCCGCGGTCTGCTGCGCAAACACCGTCAGGTTAGGCATGATGAATCCCAGCCCGAAGCCCCCCACCCGCATGATGGCGAGCAGCATCCCATGCGGCATGGCGCGCGTGGCCTGTGACAGGGCAAGCGTTGCCAGTGCCAGCATGCCAAAGCCGGCATACAGCATCGCGTTGGGCCGGCGAATGCGGGTGATGACGCGGCCGTTGACGATGCTGCCGACCGTGATGCAGACCACCAGCGGCGTGATCAGCAACCCCGCTTCCTTCGGCGACAGGCCAAAGCCGCCCTGGAACAGCAACGGCGCATACAGCAGCAGGGCGAACATCGTGACGCCGGCGAACACGGACAGCTGGAACAGTGGCGCCAGGCCCGGGTTGCGAAACATCTCCACCGGCAGGATCGGGTTGGCGCAGCGCTGCTCCCAGTGCCACAACGCCACCATCGCGAGGGCTGACAGCACCAGCAGGCCCGCGGTATAGGCATCGAAGCCGCGCCCGGGCAGCAATTCGACACTCATCTGCATGGCACCCAGCCCGACCGCGATCAGCAAGGCCCCGAGCCAGTCCACGCGCACCGGCCCGCTGTGCGCCTGCTGGCGCAGGTGCGGCAGGTAGCGCCAGGCAAACCACAAGCCCAGCACGCCGACCGGCAGATTGACATAGAAGACCGCGCGCCAGCCATACCACTCGGTCAGCACGCCCCCCAGCGAAGGTCCGATGGCATTGGCGATGCCGAATGCCGCGCTCAGCATCACCTGCCAGCGCAGCCGCACATGCGAATCGGGAAACAGGTCGGCAATGCAGGCGAAGGCCGTGCCCACCAGCATGCCGCCACCGATCCCCTGCAGTGCCCGCGCCAGCACCAGGAACGGCATGCTGGGCGCGAGCCCGCACAGCGTCGACGCGACGGTGAATACCACGATCGACGCCAGCACGAAAGGCTTGCGTCCGTAATAGTCGCCCAGCCGGCCGAAGATCGGCACGGTGATGACGGACGTCAGCAGGTACGCAGTGACCACCCAGGCGTAGTACTCGAAGCCTTGTAGTTCCGCCACGACGGTCGGCAACGCGGTACCGACCACGGTCTGGTCCAGCGCCACCAGCATCACCACGAAAGACACGCCCAGCATGGCCAGCAAGGATTTGCGGAACGGCAGGACCTGACCGGCGGGCTCACCGCTGTGTGGCTGGGACGTCATGTTATTGCTCGATCAATCGTTGTGGTATCAACGATTATAGGAACAGGCTTCGCAGGCCGCCAGCCTTTATTTCGCGCCGAAATACCAGTGGCGGAACATCTCGCGGGCCGGCGCCAGGTAGCTGCGGATGTCCTCCTGCCGGCCATTGGCATACCAGTGGCAATAGCAGCCATGGAATACCGCCAGCAGCGCACGCGCCGTTTCCGGCGGAAGCGGGCGCTCCGGCGTACCGAGTGCCTCCGCCAGCACGCGAACATGGCCGTTCCACCCCTCGCGGATATGCTCGCGCACGCTCTGCGGGGCATTGCCCGAAAACAGCAGCGCCAGCACGATCCCCTTGGTTTCCGGGTTGCGCGCGAAGTAGTCGGCCACGCGCTCGAACAGTTCATCCACCCGCTGCGACACGGTCAGGCCTTGCAGGTCGGCCGGGTCGAACTGCACCTCGATCTCCTGGAACAGGCTGATCGCGGCTTCCGCTAGCAGCATCTCCTTGCTGCCGAAATGCCACAACAGGCTGCTCTTGGCCACGCCAGCGTGCGCCGAGACCTGGTCCAGCGTGACTTCGCCATAGCCATGCTCGGCGATCAGGGCCTTGGTCAGGTCGATGACCCGCTGCCGAGTTTCGAGGCCGCGGCGGTATTTGGTCGACCCGGCCCCACGCGACGGTGGTGTTTTCGGTGTGGTGTCGTGCTGGCGTTCGGCGCCCAAGGCACCTTCCTCTGATGAATGCATAGCTACGTCGGCGCGGAGCCTGGGAGATGCTGAGCGTCGGCCATTTTCCTCTCGGTGTTTGCCCTAAAGGCGGCGTGCTGTCCTTGACAGCCTATCATCGCCCTACCCAAACTCTAAATTGTACCGACCGTTCAGCACAAATTTAAGGGAAATATCGTCGTGGCGAATACAGCACTACCCGATAGCCCGCTGGCCCTGTTCACAAGGCAGCGGACAGCCTTCATGGCGTCTCCCTTTCCGTCGCTGGCCCAGCGCCGAAGCGCATTGCAGCGGCTGCGCCTGGCGCTTCGGGGCCACGCCCAGCGCCTCGCAGCCGCCGCGGCCCGTGACTTCAGCGCGCGCGCCGATGCCGAGACCCTGATGGTCGACGTGCTGCCGTCGGTGCTTCATGTCAACCACCTGCTGCGGGGCCTGCGGCGCTGGATGAAGCCGTCGCGCCGGCACACCGAACTGCTGTTCCTCGGCAACGGCGCGCGGGTGATGTACCAGCCGAAGGGCGTGGTCGGCATCGTGGTGCCGTGGAATTTCCCGGTCTACCTCGCGCTCGGTCCGCTGGCGACGGCGCTGGCCGCCGGCAACCGCTGCATGGTGAAGACCTCCGAATACGCGCCGCATACCTCGGCCGCGCTGCGCGACCTGCTGGCCGAAGCCTTCGATGAAGACGAGGTGGCCGTGGTCGAGGGCGATGCCACGGTCGCCCGCGCCTTCACCGGCCTGCCGTTCGACCATATCGTCTTCACCGGTTCGCCGGAGGTGGGCCGCCACGTCATGCGAGCCGCCGCCGACAACCTGACACCCGTGACGCTGGAACTGGGCGGCAAGTCGCCGGCGATCGTGTCGCGCAGCGCGGCGCTGGAAACGGCGGCCACGCGCATCGCCCACGGCAAGACGCTGAACGGCGGCCAGATCTGCGTCGCGCCAGACTACGCGCTGGTGCCGCACGAACTGGCCGCGGATTTCGCCAACGCCGTGCTGGCCGCCGCCGCCCGCATGCATCCACCAGGCAGCAACGACTACACCGCGGTCATCCACGACGCCGCGCTGGCACGCCAGCGTGCGCTGCTCGACGATGCCCGTGCGCTGGGCGCGCGGGTCCTCGCGGCGGCGATGCCGGCGGACGGACGGCGCCTGCCCTTGCACGTCGTGCTCGGCGTCACGCCGCAGATGCGCCTGGCACGCGAGGAAATCTTCGGGCCGATCCTGCCGGTCGTGACCTACCGCACCTTCGATGAAGCCATCGCCTACGTGCAGCGGGGCACTCGGCCGCTGGCGCTCTACTATTTCGGCCATGACAAAGCCGAAACCAGCCCGCTGCTGGAACGCACCCACGCCGGCGGCGTCACGCTCAACGACTGGGGCTGGCATGTGGTCAACCACGACCTGCCCTTTGGCGGCACCGGCACCTCCGGCATCGGCAATTACCACGGCGCCGAGGGCTTTCGCGAGCTGTCGCACGCCAAGGCGGTGTTCACCGAGCGCCGCTGGTTCCCGATCGGGCTGTTCCATCCGCCTTACGGCGGCCTGATACAGCGGCTCGCGCTACGCCTGTTCCTGGGCACGCCGCATCCGACCGAGCCAGGCGCGCGCACCGCCGTCGGCACGCAGGCGGCATCGACCGCATCTGCCACATCCGCCAAATCCGCCAGCAGCGACTGATCCCTCTCTTTATCCCTGACTGCAATGGAATTCGACTATGTGGTCACAGGCGCCGGATCGGCTGGCTGCGTGCTGGCGAACCGCCTCAGCGCCGACCCCGCGGTGCGCGTCTGCCTGATCGAGGCCGGCCCCACCGACCGCTCCCCGCTGATCCACACGAGCGTCAGGCGTTCCGGCACGTCGCCGGCAAGTCCCCATAGAGCGCCATCAACGCACTGGCAACGCCGTTGGTCCACCCGAACCCGTCCTGCAGCGGATACTCGCCGCCTCCACCACCCCTGGCCCGTTCGCCGGTGGCCTCGATGTGATATTTCTCCACCAGCTTGCATTCTTTGCCATAGACGCCGGCGACCGTGGCAAGCCAGCGCTGCGCGATGTCGAGTGCCAGGCCGTCATGGCCATAGCGAGTCAGTCCGCGCACCGCGAGCCATTGCAGTGGCGCCCAGCCGTTGGGATGGTCCCACTGCTGGCCGGAGTTGAGTTCGGTGGTGGCCAGGCCTCCCGCGTCCATCAGGCGTGCGGCCACTGCGCCGGCAACGCCGCCGGCTTCCCCGGCCCGGGCAAGGCCGAGGTATAGCGGCATCATCGTCGCCGCTGTCAGGCACGGCCGCGGCGATCCGCGGCACCAGTCGTAGTCGACGAAGATGCCGGATGCGCCGTCCCACATGTAGTGCCGGATAGCGGCTTCGCGCCGGCGCGCGGCGGCAAGGAAGCGGTCGGCATCGGCATCGCCGGCCTCGTCGCACAAAGCGGCAAGGCGCATTTCGAGGTGCCACAACAAGGCGTTGAGGTCGACGGGCAGGACCGCGGTGGTGCGGATGGTGGCGAGATCGGCCGGTTGCCCCGCCAGCGGCAGGTCGAGCCAGCGGGAGCTGAAATCCCAGCCCGATTCGGCGGCAGCGCGCAGGTCGCGGAACACCAGGTGATGAGGCCGGCCGCTGCGCTCGGCAGTCTGGACGTCTTCCAGGAAGGCTTCCTCGCGCGGGCAAGGCCGGTCGTCCCAGTAGCGGTTGAGCACGGCGCCGTCGGGCAGGCAGAGGGCGCGCCGGTGCGCGCAGCCCGGACGCAGGGCCTGGGCGCCGTCCATCCAGAAGTCGTATTCGCGCCGAAGCTGCGGCAGGAAGTCGCGCGCTCTGGCGACCTGCTCGCGCTCGAGCAGGTCGACCATCAGTGCAAACACTGGCGGCTGCGAGCGGCTCAGGTAGTAGTTGCGCGTACCGTTGGGCACCAGCCCGTAGGTGTCGATCAGGTAGGCGAAATTGCCCGCCATTTCCAGCAGCAGGTCGCCGCGCCCGCTTGCGGCCAGCCCGACCATGGTGAAGTAGGAGTCCCAGTAGTACAGCTCGCCGAAGCGCCCGCCCGGCACCACATACCGATGCGGCAACGGCAGCAGCGACGACAGCGGCGGATGTGCGGCCGGCTCGCGCGTGAGCACCGGCCACAGGCCGTCGATGTGTTCGCGCAGCGTGTGGGCCGGGTCGGAGACATAGTGGCTGTCCGGCACCACCGCGCGCGTGAAATGCGCCTGCACGAAGTCGGCCAGGCAGAAGCCAGGCTCGACACGTGTTTCGCGATAGTGCGTGACGATGCATTCGGGGTCGCAGCCGGGAATGCAGTCCGGAAAGGTCTTGCTGTCCGCGAACAGGCCGCTGTGCTGGACATCGACGAACAGTTCGCCGTAGCGCACGGCCGGCGACAGCGTATCGGCCTGCGGACAGCTCGCCAATGCATGCGGCGGCGGGCACTCGCGATGCGCGACCAGCGGCGGATGGGCCACCGCGTGGACCTTGGCCGGCGCGGCAACTGCGCCGGCGACTGCGCCGGCACCATCGGGCGTGGCCGGATCCGTGCGCGGCACCGTGTAGGCACCGGCGCTCGCGGCGCGACGGTCGTCATTGTTTCCCATGATTCCGCGCCTGCCTCTGCGCGATCGCACGGCCGATGCCGCTTGCTGTGCCGGTGACGCACGTGGTCATGCCGGACATTTCCATGGCGCCTCCCTGCGTCGGTGCCGGCGATGGCACCTGCCGTGGGCGCCGCCGGCTCATGATGTTAGGAGCCGCCAGGCGCCGCGAAGTTCGCCCGCCGGCGCGGCGGCCTTCGGTGCAGTGCAGCGAGGCCCGCCGCCCCAGGGCCTTGCCTGCCATCGCGCGGCAGACAGATCCGCACCGCCAGGCGGTGCGGTGCGGTGCACGGCGACTGCGCCGCGATGCGTGACCGAAGGCCGCTAACCTGCAAAAAACCCCTTTGCGCGACCGGCCCACGGCGTCTGCCCTCTAGCTGCTGTCACACCTCCTTCTCCCCATGCCTGACCGGCAACGCCGGCGCCGCCTCTTGCCTCCCCAACTGCATGAAAATCCAAGCCGACGCACAAGTGATCAGCCCCATGCAGACAAAGGTGGCATGAAACGCCGGCAACACCGCCGCCGTGTCCCCGCCAAACCGATGCTGGAACGTGGCCAGCAGCGCCCCCGCCGACGCCACCGCCAGGCTCATCGACAGCATCTGCACCATCGACAGCATGCTGTTGCCGCTGCTGGCGCCCGCGCCGCTCAGGTCCTTGAGCGTCACGGTATTCATCGCCGTGAACTGGACCGAATTGACCATGCCGAACACGGCCAGCAACGGGACCAGCAGCCATAGCGGCAGTTGCGGCGTGATCAGCCCGAAGGCGGCCATCACCAGGCCGACCACGAAGGTGTTGGAGACCAGCACGCGGCGGTACCCGTGGCGCTGGATCAACCGCGTGGCGAGCCGCTTGGAGGCCATCCCGGCGGCGGTAACGGGCAGCATCATCAGGCCGGCGTCGAACGGTGAGTAACCCAGGCTGACCTGCAGCGTCAGCGGGATCAGGAACGGCATCGAGCCATTGCCGATGCGGGCGAACAGGTTGCCCAGCAGGCCGACGCTGAAGCTGTGGATGCGGAACAGTCGCAGCGGAAACAGCGGCTGCTTGCGGCGGTTGGCATGCAGGCCATAGGCGGTCAGCGCGGCCATGCTGGCGATCAGCAGCAACAGCACGGTGGCGTGCTCGAAGCCCAGGCCGGCCAGCCCGTCGAGCGAGAAGGACAGCGCCAGCATGGCGACGGCCAGCAGCAGGTAGCCAGCCATGTCGAAGCGGCCGATGCCGGACAGTTTTGCGTTCGGCATATAGCGGATCGTGGCAAGCGCGCCGAGCAGGCCGACGGGCACGTTGATCAGGAAGATCCAGTGCCACGAAAGCGCCTGCGTCAGCCAGCCGCCCAGCGTGGGGCCGATCAACGGGCCGATCATGCCCGGGATGGCGACGAAGCTTAGCGCCTGCAGGTACTGTTCGCGCGGAAAGGTGCGCAGCACCGAGAGCCGTCCGACCGGCAGCAGCATGGCGCCGCCCACGCCCTGCACCACGCGCGCGCCGACCAGGAAGTTGAGCGTCGGCGCATACGCGCACAGCAGCGAGCCGGCCACGAACAGGCCGATCGCGGTCTGGAAGATGGTGCGCGTGCCGAAGCGGTCGGCAAGCCAGCCCGAGGCCGGGATGATTACCGCCATGGTCAGCGAGTAGGCGATCACCACGGACTGCATCCGCAGCGGGCTCTCGCCCAGGCTGCGCGCCATCGACGGCAAGGCGGTGTTGACGATGGTCGAGTCCAGCGTCTGCATGAAGAAGCCGACCGCCACGACCCATAGCATGATGCGGCGGGTATGGTCGTCCGGCGGCGGCACGACGGGAACGTCTGGCAAGGGCGCGGTCATTACGCAAACTCCGGGCTGGCGCGCTGCCGGCCCGCAGGCGGACGCGGCCAAAGCCAACACCTTAAAGGGCAATGGCGCAACAGGCAATCAAACGAAATTGGGCGCAACCACCGCCGCGCGCCGAGCCTACAAGGCCGCGCGCAGCCCGATGAAGAAGCGCCGGCCCGGTGCCGGCTCGAAGTAACGCCCGTTGGCCTCGTTGACGATCACCGAGCCGATATAGCGCCGGTCGGTCACGTTGTCGATGCGGCCGAACAGGTAGACGCGGGTCGGGCCGAGGCGGAACTCGTAGCCGGCGCGCAGGTTGAAGACCGCGTAGCCGGGCGCGGCTTGCGTGTTGAGGTCATCGGCATAGACGCGGCTGTCGACGCGCATCTCGGCGCCGAGCGTGAGCGGCGCCAGCGGCCGCCAGGCCAGGTCGGCGCTGACGCTATGGCGCGCGGTGCCGGGCAGCCGGTTGCCCGCGGCCACGGTCTGGCCCTGCGCGTTGATGAAGGCATCGCCGAAATAGGCATCGAGCCAGGTATAGGCCAGCCCGGCCTCGATGCGGCTGCCGCCACCTTGCCCCGGCGTGCCGACCTGCCCCAGGAAGCCGCCGCGCCAGCCCAGCTCGAAGCCGCGCCGGCGCACGCCGTTGACGTTCTGGTAGACGGTGCGGCCCGCGTTGTTCGATTGCGGCACCACTTCGTCGTGGCTGTCGGCATCGAACAGCGCCGCTTCCAGGCGCTGCCCGTCGGCCTGCCACTTGATGCCGATCTCGCCCTGGCGGCTGGTCGAGGCGCGCAGGCCGAGGTTGCTGCCGACCCCGCCGGGGCCGTAGGCGACCTCGGTCAGCGTCGGCGTCTCGAAGCCGCGACCGAGGTTGGCATAGACGTTCAGGCTATCGAGCGCATGCCACACCAGCCCGAGCACCGGGCTGACGTTGCTGTAGGTGGCGGTGCCGCTGTCGTCGGGGCTGGCCGCGGTGATGAACTGGTCGTCGATGCCCAGCCGCACGCGGCTGGCGCGCACGCCGCCGACCACTTGCCAGTCGGGATGGAAGGTCCAGTCGGCCTGCGCGAAGGCGCCCAGGTCGGTCGCGGTATTGGTCTCGTCACGCCGCAGCGCGCCCTGGCTGCCGTCCTGGTTGACGTAGCCGTTGCGGCCGTCGCGCATGCCGTTGGCCTCCACCCCGGCCGTCCACAGCAGCGGCAGGCCGTTGGCGGTGGTGCGCCGGCTCCACGACAGCGCGCCGCCGCCATAGATGCGATCCAGGTCGACGATGCCGCCGGATGACGTCGGCGCGGCGCCGCTGAACCCGAGGCGCTGGTACAGGTTGCGGGTTCCCGCCGTAGAGACGTCCGGTGAGGCTGTCGATGTCGCTCAGCTGATGCTCCACCACCACGCCCGCCTGCGCCTGCTCGACGTTCTTGCCGGTGTCGAACTGGGTCGCAGCCGGCACCGCCTGGCGCGGGTTGGCATTGGCCTGCGCACGTGTCAGCCCAAGCGGATCCTGCGCCAGCGGCTGGTTGAAGTAGTTGAACTGGCCAATCACGCGCGTCAAACGGACCGCGCAGCACCTCGACACGGCCGGCATTGGCCAGGTCGGCGGTGGAGGCCTGGCCCTGGCCGTCGGGCATGGTCGCGGGGATGCCGTCGACATAGAGCCGCACGCCGCGCACGCCAAACGTGGAGCGCGTGCCGAAGCCGCGCACCGCCAGCTGCAGGTCCTGCGAATAGTTCTGCCGGTCCCGCACGGCCACGCCCGGCACACCCGCCAGCACCTCGGACAGGTTGACCAGCGGCGTGGCGCTGCGCAGCGGATCGACCGGCACGCTATCCACCGCGGCCGGCGCATCGAAGCGTCGCTGCTCGCTGCGGGTGGCGGTGACCACGATGTCGGGGAGGGTTTCGGCGGTGCCGGCGGCCACCGCGCTGTCGGGCGGATCAGCGGCACGCACGCCGCCGCATGTGAGTACCAGGGCGGCCAACGCCAGTGCCCTGGGCGCCGGCATGCGGAGGCAGGGGAGGCGCTGATGCGTGGCCGACAAAGGCTGCGTGCCGCCTGGTCTCATGGTTGTCGGGGCGCGGTGCACGGGTGGAGGTGTCGCAACTTTATCCTGTCCCGGGGCACATTTCCATGACGGCCGCCGCGGGAACACCGGCTACCGTGCGACAGGGCGCGAACGATTATTCAGAAAATTTCAACAACTTGTTTCACGAAGGACCCCGCGAGTACGCACCAGCCTGCCTAAACTCTCTTCACCGGTCGATGCAAAGTCAACGCACACAGCAGATCCGCTACAGCACAACCCAGCAAACGGTCATTCAGATTTTCAAAATCAAGGGACTAGACACCATGCATACCCAACCCACCCGCGTCGCCATCGTCTACCACAGCGGCTACGGCCACACCGCCAGGCAGGCCCAGGCCGTCGCTCGCGGCGCCGGCAGCGTGGCGGGCGCCGAAAGCCTGCTGATTCCGGTCGAGGACATCGACCAGCACTGGGACACGCTGGAGCAGGTCGACGCCATCATCTTCGGCGCACCGACCTACATGGGCAGCGCCTCGGCGCAGTTCAAGGGCTTCATGGACGCCACCTCGCGTAATGTCTTCGCCAAGGGCGGCAAGTGGGCCAACAAGGTCGCGGCCGGCTTCACCAACGCCGCTTCGCGTTCGGGCGACAAGCTGGCAACGCTGCAGCAGATGGCCATCTTCGCCGCGCAGCACGGCATGCACTGGGTCAACCTGGGCCTGCCTCCGGGTCACAACAACTCCAAGTCGACCGAAGACTCGCTGAACCGCCACGGCTTCTTCCTGGGCGCCGCCGCGCAGTCCGACGCCGATGTCAGCGCCGAGGTGGCGCCGCCGCCGGCCGACCTGCGCACCGCCGAGCACCTGGGGGCGCGCGTGGCCGAGGTGGCGCAGCAACTGGTGGCTGGCCAGCGCGCGCTGGCAGCACTGAAGCAAGCCGCCTGATCTTTCGCCACGCCTTACGCGTACCCTGCCCTGCCGGCCCTTCGGGGCCGGTTTGCGTTTTGGCGGACGTGCGTTGCGACGCAGCGGGAATGCCCCGCCCATCAATATGGCTTTGCGTCCGCGCAAACACAGCCCCCGCCGGCCAGGCGCCAGCCACGCCGGTTGACAGCCATCAACCCGGGTGCTGAACACCTGACTTCGGCAACGCACCACCACTATATGTAGTGCTAATCTGCGCAACATACACTACATAAAGGGGAAAGCATGCGCGACGCACAGCAAGCCGGCACGCCATCGCCGGCGCAGCACGGCGGCCAGGTCGACGTGGCCAGCGCCATGGAGGAATACCTGGCCCAGCGCGACTGGCGCGTGCGGGCCAACGCCAACCAGGGCTACAGCCTGGGCGGACTGATCCTCAACGTCGCCGGCAAGGTCACGGCCAACTACTGGCTGTCGCATATCTTCAGCCCGGAAGCTGGGCAGGCGCATCGCGACGGCGACCTGCATATCCATGACCTCGACATGCTGTCCGGCTACTGCGCCGGCTGGTCGCTGCGCCAGTTGCTGGCGGAAGGCTTCAACGGCGTGCCGGGCAAGGTCGAGGCCAACCCGCCCAGGCATATGTCGGCTGCCGTGGGCCAGATCGTCAACTTTCTCGGCACGCTGCAGAACGAGTGGGCCGGCGCGCAGGCATTTTCCAGTTTCGACACCTACATGGCGCCGTTCGTGCGGCACGACCGCATGGACTACCGCGCGGTGCGCCAGTCGATGCAGGAGCTGGTGTTCAACCTGAACGTGCCGAGCCGCTGGGGCACGCAGACGCCGTTCACCAACCTCACCTTCGACTGGACCTGCCCGCAAGACCTGGCCGGCCAGGTGCCGTATATCGCCGGCGAGGAAATGCCGTTCACCTACGGCGACCTCCAGCCGGAGATGGACATGATCAATCGCGCCTACATCGAGGTGATGACGCAGGGTGATGCGCGCGGGCGCGCCTTCACCTTCCCGATCCCTACCTACAACATCACGCCGGACTTCGACTGGGACCATGCCAACGCCGAGCCGCTGTTCGAGATGACGGCGCGCTACGGGCTGCCCTACTTCCAGAATTTCATCAATTCAGACCTGGAACCGCACATGGTCCGCTCCATGTGCTGCCGCCTGCAGCTGGACCTGCGCGAACTGCTCAAGCGCGGCAACGGCCTGTTCGGCTCGGCCGAGCAGACCGGCTCGGTCGGCGTGGTCACGGTCAACTGCGCGCGCCTGGGCTACCTGCACCGGGGCGACGAGGCGGGGCTGATGGCGGCACTGGACCGCCTGCTGGCGCTGGGCCGCGATGTGCTCGAAGACAAGCGCCGCGTGGTGCAGCACTACATGGACGCGGGGCTGTACCCCTATACGCGCCGCTACCTCGGCACGCTGCGCAACCACTTCAGCACGCTCGGCGTCAACGGCATCAACGAGATGATCCGGAATTTCTCCGGCGACGCCGACGACGTCACGACGCCTGGCGGGCATGCCATGGCATTGCGGCTGCTCGACCATGTGCGTGCGCGCATCGGCGAGTTCCAGGAAGCGACGGGCCACCTCTATAACCTGGAGGCAACGCCGGCCGAAGGCACTACCTACCGCTTCGCGCGCGAAGACCGCAAGCGCTGGCCCGACATCCTGCAGGCGGGCACGGCCGAGCAGCCCTACTACACCAACTCCAGCCAGCTCCCGGCCGGCTATACCGACGATCCGTTCACCGCGCTGTCGATGCAGGAAGCGCTGCAAGGCAAGTACACCGGCGGCACCGTGCTGCACCTGTACATGAACGAAGCCCTGTCCAGCGCACAAGCCTGCAAGGCGCTGGTCCGGCGCGCGCTGACGCGCTTCCGCGTGCCATATCTGACGATCACGCCCACCTTCTCGATCTGCCCGAAGCACGGCTACCTGAGCGGGCGCCACGAGTTCTGTCCCCGGTGCGATGCCGAGTTGCTGGCACGCACCCCAGCCGCGGCCAGCGCGCCGCAAACCCAACCTGAAGAGGAGCTCTCATGAATACCGAATCGCGCCAGCCAGCCACGCCGGCCCTCGATCCCACCCTGCGTACCCGCTGCGAGGTCTGGACCCGGGTGATGGGCTACCACCGGCCCGTGACGTCCTTCAACACCGGCAAGCAAGGGGAATTCAATGAGCGGCGTTTCTTTACTGAAAGCGCCTGTCGCTGACGGCCCCTGCCTCACGGCCATACCGGTGCCTGCGCCAGCGGCCGCCGCGTCATTGCAGGGCGGGCCGGCGCTCGCCGGCCTGGTGCCGTTCTCCAGCGTGGACTGGCCCGGACAGCTGGCGGCGGTGCTGTTTATTGCCGGCTGCCCGTGGCGCTGCGGCTATTGCCACAATGCCCACCTGCAGCGGCGCCATGCGGCCTACGCCTGGCCAGCGCTGCTGGACTGGCTGAAGACCCGCGCCGGGCTGCTCGACGGCGTGGTGTTTTCCGGGGGCGAGCCGCTCAGCGAAGCGCGCCTGCCGGGGCTGGCCGCGGCGGTGCGCGCGCTCGGTTTCAGGGTGGGCTTGCATACCGCCGGCATCTATCCGCAACGGCTCGCCGCGCTGTTGCCACAGCTGGACTGGGTCGGGCTGGATATCAAGGCGGACGCGGCCGGTCACGATGCGCTGGTCGGACGGCCCGGCGGCCTGGCGCGGGTGCAGGCCAGCCTGGCGCAACTGCTCGGCGCCGGCGTTCCGTTCGAATGCCGGACTACCTGGGATCCTTCCTGCCTCAGCGAGCCGCGCTTGCTGGCGCTGGCACGCTCGCTTGCCGAGCAAGGCGTGCGCCACTATGCCGTGCAGGCCTGCCGGACGGGAACCGCCGCAGTGCCTGGCGCATCGTTGAGTGGGCCGGCGCGCGAGGCGCTGGCGTCATGGTTCGAGACGTTCTGCTACCGCGAAGGCTGAGGCGCACCGCCCTGCGCGTAGTTGGCGTTCAGTCTGCAAATGATTCCGTGAAAATTTCCCTCAAGCCCCGCCTTCCCGCGTCGATAACAGTAGGTTGAGGCGTCAAGCGTGCGGGCCGGCAAGCCGGCACCGGCGAGGCGCCATAACAGCCGACTTGGAAAGCTGGGAAACGGAGGAGACATGCAGAACCTGGGGATACGGATAAGGCTTGGCGCGGCGTTTGGCGCCATGTGGGCACTGGCGGCGGTCGGCTTCGCAATCGCACTGCCGCGCATGCAGGGAGCCGGCGACGGCAACGCGCGCACCCTGCTGGTGGCGCTTGGCGTGGCTGGGTTGGTGGTGGCGGTGGCGGCCACCTGGGCGCTGGCGCGCGGCATCGAGGCGCCACTGGCCGAAGCGGTCTATATCGCCGAAACAGTGGCCGCCGGCGACCTGAGCCAGGACTTCGAGACCGAGCGCGGCGGCGAATTCGGCCGGCTGCTGGGCGGGCTGGGCGAAATGGAAGACATGCTCACCGACCTGGTGACGCGCATCAAGGCCGCCACCGATTCGATCGGCGCGGCCTCGCACCAGATCGCCGCCGGCAATACCGACCTGTCGCAGCGCACCGAGGAACAGGCCGCCTCGCTGCAGCAGACCGCTGCCAGCATGGGCGAACTGACCGCGATGGTGCGCCAGAACACCGAACGCGCGCGCGCGGCCAACGGCCTCGCGGAAGCCGCGTCCGGCATCGCGGAGCGCGGCGGCGAGGTGGTCGGCAACGTGGTCCAGACCATGTCGGCGATCAGCGCCAGCTCGCGCAAGGTCACCGACATCATCGAAGTGATCGAAGGCATTGCCTTCCAGACCAACATCCTCGCGCTGAACGCCGCGGTCGAAGCCGCGCGCGCCGGCGAGCAGGGCCGCGGCTTCGCCGTGGTCGCTGGCGAAGTGCGCACGCTGGCGCAACGCAGCGCCGCGGCGGCCAAGGAGATCAAGCAGCTGATCGATGCCTCGGTGCAACAGGTGGACAGCGGCTCGGCGCTGGTGGGCCAGGCCGGCGAGACCATGCATGAAATCGTGCAGTCGGTCGGCCGCGTGACGGCGCTGCTGGGCGAGATCACCGTGGCGTCGGAACAGCAGAGCGCGGGGATCGCGCAAGTGAATGAAGCGGTCGCGCAGATGGACAGCGTGACGCAGCAGAACGCCGCGCTGGTGGAGCAGGCTGCCAGTGCTTCGAGTGCGCTGGCGGGGCAGGCTACGGCGCTGCAGCAGGTGGTGGGGGAGTTCAAGCTGGAGGCTTGAGCGGGGATTGCGCCGAGTATTCCGGGCCGACAGCACTGCGAATGTGGTCTCCTCTCTCCCATTTATGGGAGAGGGGAGCAAGCCGACGGAATGGGATCCGTCCCCGGCTTTCCCAAGCGGCCTTCGCCGCGTTACTGCCTTACACCGCCGCAGCCACCCCAACCGGCAGCACCGCCTGCACAGCCTTGGCAAAGCGCTCCACGATATTGTCGATATCCCGTTCGGTGCAGATGAACGGCGGCGCAAACAACACATGGTCGCCGCGCACGCCGTCCACGGTGCCGCCCATCGGATAGACCAGCAACCCGTTCTGCATCGCCGCCGACTTCAGCCGCGCGTGCGTCTTCAGCGCGGGATCCAGCGTCGCCTTGCTGTCGCGGTCAGCGACAAACTCCACGCCGACGAACAACCCGCGCCCGCGCACGTCGCCCAGGTTGGGATGCCCGCCCAGCGCCTCGCGCAGCCGCGCGCGCAGTTGTGCGCCGCGGGCCAGCACATTGGCCAGCAGCCTGTCTTCGGCAATCGTGCGCTGCACCGCGAGCGCCGCCGCGCATGCGGTGGCATGGCCGATGTAGGTATGGCCGTGCTGGAAGAAGCCGCTGCCGCCGACGATGGCGTCATAGATGCGGCGCGTGGACAGCATCGCCCCGATGGGCTGGTAGCCGGCCCCGAGGCCCTTGGCAATGGTGACGATATCCGGCACCACGCCATCCTCTTCGCACGCGAACAGGTAGCCGGTGCGGCCCATGCCGGACATCACTTCGTCCAGGATCAGCAGCACGCCGTACTTGTCGCACACGGCGCGGATGCGCTTCAGGTAATCGCCCACGGGCGGCACTGCGCCGGCAGTGGCGCCGACCACCGTCTCGGCGACGAAAGCGGCGACGGTATCCGGTCCCAGTTCCAGAATCTTCGCTTCGAGTTCGTCGGCGAGGCGCTGTGCGTACTGCGCGTCGGTCTCGCCAGCCTGCTGGTCGCGATAGGCGTAGCACGGCGACACGTGGTGCGCCGGCACCAGCAGCGGCAGGAACGGTTCGCGCCGCCATGCATTGCCGCCGATCGCCAGCGCGCCAAGGGTGTTGCCGTGGTAGCTCTGGCGGCGCGCGATGAAATGGCGGCGGCTCGGCTGGCCCACTTCGACGAAATACTGGCGCGCGAGCTTCAGCGCCGATTCCACGGCCTCGGAGCCGCCCGAAACGAAATACACATGGTCGAGATCTCCGGGCGCGGCTTGCGCCAGCGTTTCGGCCAGCGTTTCCGACACCTCGGTGGTGAAGAACGAGGTATGCGCGTAGGCGATGGTGTCGAGCTGCGACTTGATCGCCTCGATTACGCGCGGGTGGGCGTGGCCCAGGCACGACACGGCAGCGCCGCCGGAAGCATCGAGGTAGCGCTTGCCCGCGCTGTCGATCAGTTCGATGCCCTGCCCGGCAACGGCGACGGGCAGTGTCTGGCGCGGATTGCGATGGAATACGTGGGTCATGGTGGTGTTGAGGTGGCGGTGCCTTGCCGCGCGTCAGTGGCGCGCAGAGGATGATGCTTGTGCGGGCCGGCGCTGCAGCACACGGCCGGTGAATGCGGGACGCGCGCGCCCGTTGCTGTCGGCTGGCGCGTCCTGCTCCCAGACCTGCGCGCCATTGACCCAGACGCCATGGATGCCGGTGCTGATCTGCAGCGGATCTTCGAAGGTGGCGCGGTCCCGCACGTGGTCGGCATCGAACAGGACCAGGTCAGCAAAGGCGCCCGGCACGATCTGGCCCCGATCCTGCAGGCCGTACTGCTGCGCGGCCAGCCCTGACATCTTGTGGATCGCGGTCTCCAGCGTCATCAGCTGGTCTTCGCGCACCATGCGCGCGAGGATGCGCGGGAACGTGCCCCACTGGCGCGGGTGCGGGCGCGGGTCGAAGGGCAGGCCGTCCGAGCCGAACACGGTCAGCGGAAACTGCGCGATCCGTTCCACGTCGCGCTCGTCCATGATGAAGTAGATCGCCGCGGCGGGACGCAGCCTTTCCAGCAGCGCCTCTTCGTCCAGGCCAAGCTCTTGCATCAGTTCGTGGAAGTCGCGCCCGCCCGCAGCCGGATAGCCGGTTGACCAGGTGATCATGGTGCGAGTGGACTGGCGCACGCGGTCCAGCCGCAGCATGGTCGAGGTGGCCGGATACGGATGGCAGTCCAGACACAGCGGCTGCAGCCGCGCGGCGTCGGCAAGCAGGCGCAGCGTTTCGAGCGAGCGCCCGTGGTTGCGCTTGCCAGCCACCTTGTGGTGCGAGAACACCACCGGGCAACCCAGCGCGCGGCCGATGCGCAGCGCCTCTTCGATCGACGGCACGATCTGGTCGGTTTCGTCGCGCAGATGCGTGGAATACAGGCCGCGATGCACGCGCACCGGCTCGCAGACGGCAATGATCTCGGCCTCGGTCGCTGCGGCCGCTGGCGGGTAGAAGGTGCCGGTCGACACGCCGAACGCACCTGCTGCCATCGCCAGCCCGACTTCGTCGCGCATGGCGGCGATCTCGGCCTCGGTGGCGGCGCGGTCCAGCTGCGACATGGCACGCACGCGCAGCGTGGAGTGGCCCAGCAACGGCACCACGTTGACGTTGGCCGGCGTGGCGCGCAAAGCCTCAAGCCACTGCGCGAAGGTATCGAAGCGGAACAGCCCGGCCGGGCCGAGCAGGTCCAGCGGCTGCGGCGGCGCACTGTTCACCAGGGGCGCCAGGCTGATACCGCAGTTTCCGGTGACCACCGTGGTGATGCCCTGCGAGACCTTGGGCGTCATGTCCCGATGCACCAGCAGGTAGCCGTCATCATGCGTGTGGGCATCGATAAAGCCCGGCGCCAGCACGCGGCCGGCGGCATCGACGCTGCGCGCGGCGCGCACCGCGCCGCAGTCGCCGATGGCCACGATGCGGTCACCCGTCACCGCGACATCGGCCACCCGCCGCGGCGCGCCGGTGCCGTCGACCACGGTGGCGTTGCGGAACACCAGGTCGGCGTGTCCGGGCGCAAATTGCGGCACTGCCATCGTCATTCCTTTGCTTATTGCGGCGTGATGCCGGCCTGGCGCACTACCGCGGCCCACTTGCCGGTCTCGAGCACGGCGTAGCCGGACAGTGCCTGCGGGGTGCCGCCGACGATTTCCGCGCCCATCGACGCGAATTTTTCCTTGATCGCGGGATTGGCCAGCGCGCGGTTGAAGGCGCCATTGAGCTTGCCCACCACCTCGGCCGGCGTGCCTTGCGGCGCCACCAGCCCGCCCCACGCCACGCCCTCGAAGCCGGGCACGCCCGACTCGGCGATGGTCGGCAGCGCCGGCAGCAGCGGCGAGCGCGCCAGGCTGGTCACGGCCAGCGGTTTGAGCTTGCCGGCCTGGATCAGCGGCAGGATGGTCGGCATGTTGTCGATCAGCACGTTGACTTGCCCCGCCATCACGTCGGTCGCGGCCTGCGGGCTGCCCTTGTAGCCCACGTGCATCCACGCCAGGCCGGCCTTGTCGGCCAGCAACTGGCCGGTCAGGTGGCCGGAAGTACCCTGCCCCGGCGAGGCATAGGTGACCTTGTCGGGATTGGCCTTGATGTAGGCCACCAGTTCGGCAAAGGTTTTGACCGGCATGTCACGATTGACGGCGATCACATTGGGCACCTTGAACAGCAGCACCACCGGCGCGAAGGCATCTGGCCGGTATGGCAGCTTGCGGAAGGTGCTCTTGTTGATCGACAGCGTGACGTTGTTGGCATAGCCCAGCGTATAGCCGTCGGGCGCGGCGCGCTCCAGTTCGGAGATGCCGATCACGCCGGAGGCCCCGGGCTTGTTGTCGATCACGAAGGACTGGCCGAAGGACCTGGTGACTTCGGCGCCCAGCGCGCGCAGCAGCACGTCGGGACTGCCGCCCGCGGCGGACGGAACCACCAGCCGGATCGGGCGCGAGGGGTAGTTGTCGGCGGCGATGGCGGTGCCGGACAGGCCCGCGCAGGCAAGCCCGAGCATGGCAGCGAGGAAATGGCGTCTTGGCTGGTGTTGCATAGGGGCCCCTGTTGAGAAGGAATGCCTTCGGCGGGCAGGCATCCGCAGTATAGGGTCAGCCCCACAACAAATGCAACATTTGCTTCTTATCTACATTGTTAGAAACATACGTTGTTTCACACCATTGCCCCCGCTGCCGGAAATATCGCTGGTGCGATGAAACAGTCGTTACAACGGGCGAGTGCGCCGACAAAGGCATCGGCTTTCCGGCAAATGCGCAGCAGCGTTTCAGGCCGGGCTGCGCGCCTTATCCCCCGCGCGCTTGCGCGGCGTGCGGACCGCCGCCGGTTTGCCGCCATCATCGCTCGCCCCAATCACCTCCTCGTCCAGCGCCTCGACGATCGCGATCAGATACGCCGGCCCGCCATCCCCCGGCCGCCGGCTGAGCGAGGTGGTGACCTTGGTCCACACCGTGCCGCCATCCGCGCGGATAAAGCGCTTCTTCAGCGTGTAGGTCTCGAGCTCGCCATCGAGCAGCCGCTGGTACAGCGCCAGGTTCTCCTCCAGGTCTTCCGGCACCGTCAGCTCCTGGAACGTCCGTTGCACCAGCGTGGCGTTGTCGTAGCCCAGGATCTCGCGCAGCTTGCGGTTGGCGCGCAACCAGTGCCCGTTCAGGTCCAGGTGGGCGATCCCCACCGCAGCCTGCTCGAAGGTGGCGCGGAAGCGTTCCTCGCTGTCGCGGTGTGCGGCCTCCACCCGCTTCTGTTCGGTCACGTCCTGCGACGCGCCCACCATGGTCAGCGCATTGCCATGCTCGTCCAGCGTGACCTCGCCTTCCTCGTGGATGTCCCGGTGGCTGCCGTCGGGCAGCGTGATGCGGTAGTCGACCCGGTACGGCGCCTTGTCGACGGTGGCCGCGCGGATGGCGGCCTGCACGCGCGGGCGGTCTTCCTCCACGATCGATGCAAGGTAGCGGTCCATGGTCACCTTGAACGCCTGCGGCGCCCAGCCGAAGATGCGGTAGGCCTCGTCGGTCCAGGCGCAGTCGTCGGTCTGGATGTTCCAGGTCCAGCCGCCGAGGTGCGCGATCTCCTGCGCCTTGGCCAGCAGTGCCTCGTTCTGGCGTAGCGCGGCTTCGGCGCGGCGGCGTTCGGTGATGTCCAGGCTCACGCCGATCATCTTCACAGGGCGCTGGTCGAAATCGCGCACCAGCGTGGCCCGTGACGAAATCCAGCGCGTGGTGTCCTCGTGCACCACGCGGAATTCCCACTCGTGCATTTCCTGCGCGCCCAGCGTGCGCGCCAGCACCTCTTTCAGGCGCGCCACGTCGGCCGGATGCACGCAGGCCCAGAAATCGTCCATGTTGCGGATATGACGGCCGAACAGCGTGACGTCGTTGGACGAATACGTCAGGCCATCGGTCAGCACGTTCCATTCCCAGGTGACGATACCCGAGACTTCCTGCGCGAATTTCATCCGTGCCTCGCTTTCCATGATCTCGGCAAGGTGCTTCTGGCGCAGTTCCTTGATGTGCGGATCGGAAGCGCTGCTCGCCTCCAGGTCGGCGATGGCCTGCTCGCCGTAGCGCAGCCACAGCCAGTTCACGCCCAGGAAACGCGCCAGCGCCAGCAAGCGCTCGTATTCGATCTCGCCGCCGCGAGTCCACTTGTGTACCGCCGATGGCGAGACCGACAGGGCCTCGGCCACTTGCTTGAGCATGATCCTTTTGCCCTCCAGCACGCCTTTCAGGCGGGTGGCAAAAGTGTCTTCGGTCATGGCATCCCCTCTACTTTTTTTCAACCGATGGTGAATTGAGTAACTCGAACCTTACACCATCGAGCCAAATCGCGCGAATCAATAGTCCAGATCAATTAAGAATGGAAATTCGATATGTTTTCCAGTATTGCAGCATCCCCGTCCTCGTCACTAGACTTCGCTTCACATCACTATTGGTAATTTAATTTACTGTTAGTGAATCGACAAGTCACCGCACAGACCGAGACAACCGAGGAGACACCCCCATGCAAGACACCACCGCCCCTGTCTGCAGCACTACGTCGCTGGCCTACACGCTGCCGGCCTACTACTACACCTCGCCGGAGATTTTCGAGCACGAGAAAAAGACGATCTTCGCCCGCAGCTGGGTATGCGTGATGCACAAGAGCCAGGTCGCCGAGAACAACCAGTACGCCACCGCCAAGGTGGCCGGCGAGAACGTGTTCGTGGTGCGCGGCCGCGACGGCGTGCTGCGCGCGTTCTACAACGTGTGCCCGCACCGCGCGCACGAGCTGTTTGCCGACGGCGCCGGCAAGGCGAAGAACGTGATCACCTGCCCCTACCACGCCTGGTCCTTTGGCCTGGACGGCAAGCTGATCCATGTGCGCAACGCCGAGAACGTGCCGGGCTTCTGCAAGGACAACGCCGGCCTGACACCGGTGCGCGTGGAAGAGTTCTGCGGCCTGGTTTTCGTCAACCTCGACATGGATGCGAAGCCGCTGGCCGAACTGGCCGCCGGCCTCAACGACGAGATCCGCGCGCGCTGCCCGGACGTCGACAAGCTGGTGCCGGCGTACAAGCTCACCTACGAGATGAAGGCCAACTGGAAGGTGGTGGTCGACAACTACCTGGAGTGCCTGCACTGCCAGACCGCGCACCCCGCGCTGGTCGAGTCGATCAGGATGGAGACCTACAAGCACGAAGTGCGCGGCCTCTACACCAGCCAGGTCGGCCAGACCCGCTCGGGCAGCGACGCCTTCACCTATGACAGCGACGCGCCCAACACCGACTTCGCCGCGTACTGGCTGTGGCCCAACGTCACGCTGAACGTGCTGCCGGGCGACGGCAACTATGGCGTGTTCTACATGTTCCCGGTGGATGCCGACACCACCATCCAGCACTTCGAGTTCTACTTCCGCGACAGCACGCCCACCGCCGAGCAGGAGCAACTGATCGACTACTACAAGAACGTGCTCAAGCCGGAAGACCTCAGCATCGTCGAATCGGTGCAGCGCGGCCTGAAGTCGCGCGGCTACCGCAACGGGCAGGGCCCGTTGCTGGTCACCGACGACAAGACCTCCGCCATCGGCGAGCACGGCGTGCAGCACTTCCAGCAGATGGTGCTCGACGCCCTGGCCGCCTGAACCCACAAGAACAACCGGAACCGCAGCAATGATCCAGACCCAGCTCTATATCGACGGCCAGTGGCAGTCGCCCATCGACCACGGCACGCGCGCCATCGTGAGCCCGGCCGACGAATCCGTGATCGCGCAGGCCGCAGAAGCCACCCGCGCCGACGCGCGCCTGGCCATCGCGGCCGCGCGCAAGGCCTTCGATGGCCCGTGGCGCCAGACGACGATCCGCGACCGCGCGAAACTGCTGAACAGGATCGCCGAACTGATTGACCGCGATGCCGGGAAGCTTGCCCACCTGGAGTCGCTCAACACCGGCAAGACGCTGACCGAGAGCCGCACCGACATGGGCGATATCGCCGCCACCTTCCGCTACTTTGCGGGACTGGTGGCGTCGGAATCGGGCGCCGTCAACGAAGCGCCGCACCACGTGATCAGCCGCACGCTGCGCGAGCCGGTGGGTGTGTGCGGCCTGATCACGCCGTGGAACTACCCGCTGCTGCAGGCCGCGTGGAAAATCGCGCCGGCGCTGGGCGCCGGCAACACGGTGGTGATCAAACCCAGCAACCTGACGCCGCTGACCACGCACCACTTCACGCAGCTGGTGGCCGAGCTGGACCTGCCGCCGGGCGTGTTCAACCTGGTGACCGGCGGCGCCGAAGTGGGCGCGGAACTGGCCGAAAGCCTTGACGTGGACCTGGTGTCCTTCACCGGCGGCGCCTACGCCGGCGAGAGCATCATGAAGGCGGCCACCGGCAACTTCAAGCGCATCGGCCTGGAGCTGGGCGGCAAGAACCCGAACATCGTCTTTGCCGATGCCGACCTGGATGCAGCGGTCGACTACGCGCTCAACGCCGCGTTCTTCCACGCCGGCCAGGTCTGCTCCGCAGGCTCGCGCCTGATGGTCGAAGACAGCATCTATGATGCATTCATCGGCCGGCTGGCCGAGCGCCTGCCACGCATCGTGATCGGCAACGGCTTCCATGGCGAAACGCAGATGGGCCCGGTGCAGTCGGCGCAACAGCACGAGAAGA
This sequence comes from Cupriavidus phytohabitans, assembly GCF_000426345.1. Lineage (GTDB taxonomy): Bacteria > Pseudomonadota > Gammaproteobacteria > Burkholderiales > Burkholderiaceae > Cupriavidus. Next base: position 80,435 of record NZ_AUFE01000021.1, read on the forward strand.
TCCTCGGCATGGTGCAGGCCGGCATCGCCGAAGGCGCGCGGCTGGTCCACGGCGGCAAGCGGCCGGCCGGCGACGTATACAAGAAGGGCTACTGGCTGGAACCGACGCTGCTTGCGGACGTGACGGCAGAGATGAAGATTGCGAAGGAGGAGATTTTCGGGCCGGTGATCACCGCCGAGCGCTTCCGCTCCGAGGAAGAAGCGCTGCGTGCCGCCAACGACACGCCGTACGGCCTGGCCGCCGCAGTCTGGACCCGCGACCTGGACAAGGCCAACCGCATGTCGCGCGCGCTGCGCTTCGGCACGGTGTGGGTCAACGACTACCACCCGTATTTCCCGGAAGCGCCGTGGGGCGGCTACAAGGCGAGCGGCATCGGCCGCGAGCTTGCCCGCATCGGCCTGGACGAGTACACCGAGCTCAAGCACAGCTATATCAACCTCGCCCCCAAGGCGATGGGCTGGTTCGGCGCCTGAGCGCAGCTGACTTCGCAATCGCGTGCGCGGCGGCACCGCCCCCGGGCCGCCACGCACGGCGTCACGCAAACGAGGAGATTGCACCATGCAGGCAATCCATGAGTACGACTACATCATCGTCGGCGCCGGCTCGGCCGGCTGCGTGCTGGCCGCGCGGCTGACCGAGGACGCCGGTGTCTCGGTACTGCTGCTGGAGGCAGGCGGTCCCGACTGGCGCCTGGACTGGCGCACGCAGATGCCGGCCGCGCTGGCCTATCCATTGCAGGGCACCACCTACAACTGGGCCTACGTCACCGAGCCCGAGCCGCACATGAACAACCGCCGCATGACGCAGGGCCGCGGCAAGGGGCTGGGCGGCTCGTCGCTGATCAACGGTATGGTCTACATCCGCGGCAACGCGATGGACTATGACGGCTGGGCAGAGAACCGGTCGCTGGAGAACTGGAGCTACGCCGACTGCCTGCCCTACTTCCGCAAGGCCGAGACCTACGACAAGGGCGCCAACGACTACCACGGCGGCAATGGCCCGCTGCATGTGACCACACCGAAGGCCGGTATCAGCCCGCTGTTCGATGCCTTTATCAAGGCCGGCGAGCAGGCCGGCTATGGCCGCACCGATGACCTGAACGGCTACAGGCAGGAAGGCTTCGGCCCGATGGACCGCACCACCACCGCGCGCGGGCGCCGCTGCAGCACTTCGCTGGCCTACCTCGACCAGGCGAAGGACCGGCCCAACCTGACCGTGCATACCCGTGCGCTGGCAGACCGCATCCTGTTCTCCGGGCAGCGCGCCATCGGCGTTTCCTACCTCCAGGGCGATCATGTGCGCGAGGCCCGCGCGCGCCGCGAAGTGATCGTCAGCAACGGCGCGGTGGCCTCGCCGCAACTGCTGCTGCGCTCCGGCGTGGGCAATGCGGATGAACTGCGCGCGTTCGGCATCGATGCCGTCGCGGACCTGAAGGGCGTCGGCGAGAACCTGCAGGACCATCTGGAGATGTACCTGCAGTACGAATGCACCAAGCCGGTCTCGCTGTACCCGGCACTGAAATGGTGGAACAAGCCGGCCATCGGCATCGAGTGGTACCTGCGCGGCACCGGCATCGCCGCATCCAATCACTTCGAGGCCGGCGGCTTCATCCGCAGCAGCGACGAGTTTGCCTGGCCCAACCTGCAGTACCACTTCATCCCGCTGGCGATGAACTACGACGGCAGCAATCCCGTCCAGTCGCACGGCTTCCAGTGCCATGTGGGCTCGATGCGCTCGCCCAGCACCGGCTTCGTCAAGCTGGCCAGCCGCGACCCGCGCGTGAAGCCGCGCCTGCTGTTCAACTACATGGCGCACGACGTCGACTGGCGCGAATTCCGCGCGGCGATTCGCCTGACTCGGGAGATCATCGGCCAGCAGGCAATGGACCAGTTCCGCGGCCGCGAGATCAAGCCGGGCATGATGATCCAGAGCGATGCCGAGATCGACGCCTTCGTGCGCGAGCATGCCGAGACCGCGCTGCACCCGTCCTGCACCTGCAAGATGGGCGACGCCTCCGACCCGATGGCGGTGGTCGACAACCAGGGCCGCGTGCATGGCCTGTCCGCCCTGCGCGTGGTCGATGCCTCGATCATGCCGAGGATCGTCACCGGCAACCTGAATGCGCCCACGATCATGATGGCCGAGAAGCTGGCCGACGTGATCCGCGGCCGCGCCCCGCTGCAGCGTTCGACGGCGCCTTACTACAAGGCGGCGCCTGCGCGCATGCAGGCGAGCGCGGAGCGAGCGCAGCCGCCCACCGCACGCATCCCCATGCCGATGCCTGCCTGACCCGAGCGGCGCGGCGCGCGGGCATCCCGCCCGAACCCTGACTGCGGCACATGCGCTGCCGGGACCGAAGTCCCGGCGGGCAGCGTGCGCCCTGTCGGAAGCATCGCCCCCCACCACCACCAAAGCCGGCGATCCATAAACAAACCCAGACCGGCTCCAAGGATGAGACACAACCATGCTGCGCAAATGCTTTGCTGCAAGAAGGGCCCCATACAGCGTCCTGTACAGCGCCCTGCCCCTGTTGCTGTGCCAGGCGCTGCCCGCGCTGGCGCAGGCCGGCAGCGACACCACGCTGGCAGTCGCGCCGGTGCCGCAGGTCACTGCCACCGTGCCACCGGCCGAAACCGCGCCAACGTCGCCGTGGAGCGCCAACATGACACTGACCTCGCAATACGTCTCGCGCGGCTTCCGCCAGACGTGGGGCAAGCCTGCTGTGCAGGGCGGCATCGACTACGCCCATCCGAGCGGCTTTTCCGCCGGTACCTGGATGTCCAGCATCAGCGACAAGTTCATCGAGGGCGGCACGGTCGAATGGGACCTGTATGCGGGCTATACCGGCACCATCGGCGACTTCGTCTACGCCGGACAGGTCTACTACTACCTCTACCCGGGCGCGAAGCTGCAGTACGCGCAGACCAGGTACAACTACGGCGAAGCCGTCGCGTCGCTGACGTGGAAGTGGTTCAACGTCAAGTACTGGCTGACCTATACGCCCGACTACTTCGGCTATAACAGCGCCTCGCTGATGACCGGCAACGACCTGCACAGCCGCGGCTCCGGCTACCTCGACGTGAATGGCACCTTCGACCTGGGCCACGGCGTCTCGCTGCTGCTGCACTACGGCCAGGAGCGCGTGCGCAACTTTGCCGCCTATAACTTCCGCGACGTGCGCGTGGCGCTGTCCAAGGCCTTTGAAGGCGGCTGGACGCTGACCGGCGCCTATACCCGCGGCTGGGGCCGCACCGACGTCTACGACAACTACACCACCGGCGCGCTGGATTCCTCCGGCAACCCGGCGGTGTCCAACCCGCTGAAAAGCACGTTCCTGGTCTCGCTGACCAAGACGTTCTGACGGCATTCATCAACCGCTGTACCACTGCCTTACGAAGCACACCACCATGGCCTCCCTGGGTCTTACCGACGTGACCGGACTTGTCGGCGTTGCCGCCTACGTCGCCGCGCACTTTGCCGTGCAGGTCCTGCACAAATCCCCGACCGGCCGGCTGGCCGTCGTCCTCAACGTGATCGGGCCGAGCTGCATCCTGGTCTCGCTGGCGGGCGCGTTCAACCTGGCCTCGTTCCTGACCCAGTGCTTCTGGCTGGGACTGACGCTGTTGGGATGGTGGCGCAACCGGCGCGCCGGGCGCGCGGTGGTGGGAACGCTGGGCGGCCCGCGTCCAGGGCAGCCCGTGCAGCAGTAGTCGAGGCACGGCCGGTGCCGATTGCAACGCGATTACAAATCTTCCGTTGCGTTGGCGCAGGGCCGTTCCTATACTCACCCGAAACACCGATAGTAATGTTTTTCACTATTAGTGAATCAAAAGGAAACCGGAAGCTGCAAGACCTGATTCAGGCCGCGCGGCAACCCCGGGATGACAACAGGAGACAAGGATGAGAAACGCCCCCAAAATTCCCGCCACAGATTCCCGACCGTCGTAACGACCGGCAGGCAGTACCCCAAGTACCTACCCACCGCAGACGGCAGACCGTGACGGAGTTCGCGCTCCAGACAAACGGCAACCGGGAAGCAAGGAGACATTTCGTGTATTCACAGAAAGACGTGCTGTCGATCGGCGCGCAGGCGCCGCTCGCCCCTGCGCAGCAACAGACCCAGCCAACCCAATCCCATGAACTGCAGCGCACCCTGACCTGGAAGGACGCCTTCTGGGTCACCAGCGGCGTGCCCGCCGGCGTGCTCTTCACCATCGGCGGCGTGTCCGCCACTATCGGCAACCCCGCGTGGGTGATCTGGATCCTGGCCATCCTGATCGGCTTTGTGCAGTGCTTCGTCTACGCCGAGATCTCGGGCCTGTATCCGCACAAGTCGGGTGGCGCCTCGGTTTATGGCGCGCTCGGCTGGGTGCGCTACAGCAAGTTCGTCGCGCCGGTCTCGGTGTGGTGCAACTGGGTGGCGTGGTCGCCGATGCTGGCGCTGGGCACCAGCCTGGCCGCCGGCTACATGCTGAGCGCGCTGTTCCCAGCCGATTCGGTCATCAACACCTGGCAGCTGACGCTGCTGGACCTGGGCTTCGTCAGCAAAGGCCTGACGCTGCGGGTGAACTCCACCTTCCTGCTGGCCACCGCGTTCCTACTGATCACCTTCAAGCTGCAGCACAGCGGCGCCTCGGCCGCGGCCACCACGCAGCGCATCCTGGGCATTGCCTCCCTGACGCCGCTGGTGGTGATCGCGCTGGTGCCGCTGTTCACGGGCGACATGCCTTCGACCAATTTCCTGCCACTGCTGCCGCTGACGCACGACGCCACCGGCGCCGCGGTGCTGGGCGGCTGGAACGCGGCTGGCATCAGCACGGCGATGGGCGCGATGTTCCTGGCCTGCTGGTCGACCTTCGGCTTCGAGACCGCGGTCTGCTACACCCGCGAGTTCAAGGACCCGCAGAAGGACACCTTCAAGGCGATCTTCTGGTCCGGCGTGCTGTGCCTGTTCATGTTTATCGCGGTGCCGATCGCCTTCCAGGGCTCGCTCGGCCTGCAAGGCATGCTGGCGCCGGACATCGTCGACGGTTCCGGCGTGGGCGCGGCAATGGCGAAGTTCGTCGGCGGCGGCGCAGTGGTGTTCAACGTGATCGTGGTGATGCTGGTGCTGGCGATCCTGCTGATCGTGATGACCTCGATGATGGGTTCGTCTCGCACGCTGTACCAGGCCTCGGTCGACGGCTGGCTGCCGCGCTACCTCTCGCACGTGAACGAGCACGGCTCCCCGACCCGCGCGATGTGGACGGACCTGCTGTTCAACCTGTTCCTGCTGCTGATGTCGAACTACATGGCGGTGCTGTCGATCAGCAACGTCTGCTACATGATCTTCGTGTTCCTGAACCTGCAGGCGGGCTGGATCCACCGCATGGACCGACCCGACTGGGCCCGCCCGTACAAGTGCAAGAACTGGCTGCTGGCACTGGGCGCGTTCTGCGGATTCTTCGACCTGGCCTTTGTCGGCGCCGGCGCCAACTTCCAGGGCGAGAACACGCTGCGCAATGGCCTGATCGCCGCGCTGCTGATCGTGCCGGTCTTCATCTATCGCCACTACGTCCAGGACAAGGGCCGCTTCCCCGAGTCGATGCGCCGCGACATGGAACTGCCGCATGCGCGTGCCGGCAAGCTGCCCTACGTGGCGCTGATCGTCGGCGCCCTGGTGGTGTGGATCGCGGCGCGGCTGACCGTGATCTCCTGATTTGCCGTGACGGGCCGGCGCCATGCCGGCCTGGCTTCCCCTCCCGATATTCCCTGTATTCCGAGGTATTGCCATGACTGACACGCTCCGCGTACGCGTCGGCCGCGTCGAGCCGCTGGCCGACGGCATCAAGCGCTTCACCCTGCAACCCTGCGACGGCGGCGCGCTGCCCGCGTTTTCCAGCGGCAGCCACGTCGTGGTGCATATGGACAGCGGCCGGCTGCGCAACGCCTACTCGCTGACCAGCGCGCTGGACAACCCTGCTCACTACCAGATCGCGGTACGGCTGGAAGAAGCCTCGCGCGGCGGCTCGCGCTACATGCATGAGCAGGTGCGCGAGGGCGACGAGCTGCATATCGGCGCGCCGGGCAACCTGTTCGGCCTGGACCGCGGCGCCGGCCGCCATCTGCTGATCGCCGGCGGCATCGGCATCACGCCGTTCATGACGCATATCCAGGCGCTTGCCGCGAGCAACGCACATTTCGAGCTGCACTACTGCTTCCGCAATGCGCAGTCCGCCGCGTTCCTCGACATGCTGCCGGCCACGCTGCAGCCGGAACAATTGCACCTGTACGAGAGCGATTCCGGCACGATGCTCGACATCGCCTCGCTGCTCGCCACGCAGCCGGCCGAAACCCACGTCTATGTGTGCGGCCCCGCCCCGCTGAACGACGCCGTGGTCAACGCCGCGCGCGCCGCCGGCTGGGACGCCAGCCGAATCCACTTCGAGCAGTTCCGCAACGAGGTGGATGCCACCGGCGGCGCCTTCGAGGCCGTGTTGCGAAAGAGCGGGCTGACGCTGCAGGTGGGCGCGGAGGAATCGCTGCTGCGCGCCATCGAAAAGGCCGGGATCCAGGTGGACTGCATGTGCCGCGAGGGCATCTGCGGCTCATGCGAAACCGCGATCCTGGAGGGGGAAGCGGACCACCGTGACCAGTACCTGTCCGATGCGGAGAAGACAGCGCAGAAGACGATGATGCTGTGCGTGTCGCGGTGCAAGGGGCAGCGGCTGGTGCTGGATCTCTGATCGCGTCATCAGCAACCGTTTGGTTGCGTTTCCGTCCCCGGTCTCCTAACATGCAACCATACCGTTGCACATCAACCCCGAACAGGAGACCGGACATGCCTTCCGACACCGACCGCATCGAACGCAGCATCCTGATAGAAGCCCCCGTGGCGCGCGTCTGGCACGCGCTGGCCGATGCCGATTCCTTCGGCAGCTGGTTCGGCGTCAAGTTCGATGGCGCCACCTTCACACCTGGCCGGCGCGCTGTCGGCAGCATCACCTACCCCGGCTACGAATACCTGAAGTTCGACGTGCAGGTGGAACGCGTGGAGCCGGAAAGGCTGCTGTCCTGGCGCTGGCACCCCGCGCCAATGGAACGGGGGCGTGACTATTCCGGCGAACCGAGCACGCTGGTGGAATTCACGCTGCGCGAAGTCGACGGCGGCACCATGCTGACCGTGGTCGAGTCAGGCTTCGACCAGATCCCGCCCGAGCGCCGCATGGAAGCGTTCCGCATGAACAGCGGCGGCTGGGATCAACAGGTGAAGAATGTCCACAAGCATGTCACCGGCGCCGCCTGAAGCGCTGGATCTGCAACAGTCCGCCGCGGTATTTGCCGCGCTGGGCGACGAAACCCGGCTGCGGCTGGTGGCGGCGCTGTGCGCGGGCGGCGCGATGTCGATCGCGCAGCTGACCGCCGGCAGCACCATGACACGGCAGGCGGTGACCAAGCACCTGCAGGTGCTGTCGCAGGCCGGGCTGGTGCGCGACAGCAAGGCCGGGCGCGAGCGGCTGTGGATGTTCGAGCCTGGGCAGGTCGAGGCGGCGCGGCGGTCGCTGGAGGCGATCGGGAGGCAGTGGGAGTTTGCGCTGGGCAAGCTGAAGCTTGCGGTGGAGACGAATCACTAGCTTGGGACGCACTGCGAGCCACTGGTTTGCTCCCCTCTCCCGCAAACGGGAGAGGGAGCAGCTGCCAGGCAGAGCGAAGCCGCAGCATGTAATCCCCCGCGCACCCCGCTATACTGGGAAGCCCCCCGCCCACCACCACGGCAACACGCAGGCCGCGATCGCGCCAGGCCTGCCGGAGGAAGCGCGCAATTGGCTGACCACGACCTGTCCAGGCTGAAAATCGACCGCAGCGCCACCGCCGCGCCCGGCGCGCGCCTCCGCCCCCGGCGCAGATGGCTGCGCTATGCGGTCATCGCGCTGGTCCTGCTGGCCGTGCTCGGCATCGCCGTCAGGCTCGCCGGCCCTCGGTCGGTGCAGACCACAACGGTTACCTCGGCCTATCCCACGCAGAATTTCACGCTGCTCAACGCCACTGGCTATGTCGTGCCGCAGCGCAAGGCGGCAGTCGCTTCCAAGGCGCAGGGCCGGCTCGAATGGCTGGGCGTGCTGGAAGGCTCGCGCGTAAAGAAGGACGAGGTCATCGCGCGGCTGGAAAGCAAGGACGTGTCCGCGACCTTCGCCCAGGCGCAGGCCCAGGTCAAGGTGGCGCAGGCCAACCTGGCCCTGCAGCAGGCGGAGCTGAAGGACGCGGAAGTCAACCTGCGCCGCTCGCAGATCCTGATCGTGCCGAACGCCATCTCGCGCAACCAGTATGACGCCGACGTCGCGCGCTACAACAAGGCCAGGGCATCGGTCAGCAGTTCGCAGGCGTCGATCGCGTCGGCGCAGGCCAATGCGCGCGCGGCCGAGGTGGCGGTGGAACAGACCGTGGTGCGCGCGCCGTTCGACGGCGTGGTGCTGGTCAAGCATGCCAACGTGGGCGACAACATCACGCCGTTCTCGGCCGCCGCCGACACCAAGGGCGCGATCGTGACCATTGCCGACATGGAGACGCTGGAAGTGGAGGCCGACGTCGCCGAATCCAATATCGCCAGGATCCGCGCCGGCCAGCCGTGTGAGCTGCTGCTCGACGCGTTGCCGGGCGTGCGCCTGGCCGGCCAGGTTTCGCGCATCGTGCCGACCGTGGACCGCTCCAAGGCCACGGTGCTGGTCAAGGTGCGCTTTGTCGACCGCGACGCGCGCGTGCTGCCGGACATGAGCGCCAAGATCGCCTTCCTGTCGCGCGCCGCCACGGCGCGGGACCGCCAACCGATGGTCGCGGTGCAGCCCGCCGCGGTGGTCACGCGCGATGGCCGGCAGGTGGTCTACGTGGTCCGGGACGGCAAGGCGCACGAGACCCAGGTCAAGACCGGCGACAAGCTCGGCGAGCTGGTCGCGGTGCAGGGCGTCAAGCCCGGTGACGTGCTGGTGCTGTCCCCCGGCGACAAGCTCGGCGACGGCGACCGCGTCACGCCGGCCAAGCCTTGAGTGTGACCACATGAGGGTGACCATATGAGGGTGAGCCCATGAGCGCCGCGCCGCTGGTCCGCATCAGCCACGTCGCCAAATCCTACCGGCGCGGCATGCAGACCGTGCCCGTGCTGACCGATATCTCGCTCGATATCGGCGAGGGCGAATTCGTCGCGCTGATGGGCCCGTCCGGCTCCGGCAAGAGCACGCTGCTGAACCTGATCGCCGGCATCGACCGGCCCGACAGCGGCACGCTGCAAGTGGCCGGGCTAGATATCACGCAGCTGCCCGAAGCCGCGCTGGCCGACTGGCGCGCGGCCAATGTCGGTTTCGTCTTCCAGTTCTACAACCTGATGCCGGTGCTGACCGCGTTCGAAAACGTGGAGCTGCCGCTGATGCTGACCAGCCTGCCGCGCGCGGAACGCCGCGCGCGCGTTGAGCTGGTGCTGGACATGGTCAACCTGGCCGACCGCATGAGCCACTACCCGTCCGAGCTGTCGGGCGGGCAGCAGCAGCGCGTGGCGATCGCGCGGGCGCTGATCACCGACCCGACGCTGATCGTCGCCGACGAGCCCACCGGCGACCTCGACCGCACCTCTGCCGCGGAAATCCTGGCGATGATGCAGCGCCTGAACGCGGAACTCGGCAAGACCATCATCATGGTCACGCACGATGCCCATGCCGCGGCCGCGGCGAGCTCGCTGGTGCACCTGGAGAAGGGCGAGCTGATCCGTGGCGAGGTCGCCTGACCTGTCATGTACGCGCTCAAGCTGATCACCCGCAACGCACTGCGGCACAAGCTGCGCACCGCGCTGACCGTGCTGGGGCTGGTGATCGCGGTGCTGGCGTTCGGGCTGCTGCAGACCGTGATCGACGCGTGGTACGCCGGCGCGTCGGCCGCGTCCAGCGCGCGGCTGGTGACGCGCAATGCGATCTCGCTGGTGTTCCCGCTGCCGCTCAGCTACGAGGGCCGCATCCGCGGCGTCGACGGCGTGACCTCGGTGGCGCGTTCGAACTGGTTCGGCGGCGTCTATCGCGATCCCAAGAATTTCTTTGCGCAGTTCGCGGTGTCGGACAACTACCTCGATCTTTATCCGGAATTCATCGTTCCCGAACAGCAGCGCGCCGACTACCAGCGCGACCGCAAGGGGGCGCTGGTGGGCCGCCAGCTGGCCGACCAGTTCGGCTTCAAGATCGGCGACGTGATCCCGATCAAGGGCACCATCTACCCCGGCACCTGGGAGTTCGTCGTGCGCGGCATCATGGACGGCCGCGACGAAAGCATCATCACGAAGCAGATGGTGTTCCACTGGGAATACCTGAACGAAACCATCCGCAAGAAGACGCCGCGGCAGGCCGACCAGGTCGGGGTCTTTGTGCTGGGCGTGGACAACCCCGACAACACCGCGGCGATCTCGCGCAATGTCGATGCCGTGTTCCGCAACTCGCTGGCGGAGACGCTGACCGAGACCGAGCAGGCGTTCCAGCTCGGCTTCGTCGCCATGTCGAACCAGATCATCGCGGCGATCCGCGTGGTCTCCTACGTGGTGATCGTGATCATCATGGCGGTGATGGCCAATGCGATGGCGATGAGCGCGCGCGAGCGCACCGTGGAATACGCCACGCTCAAGGCGCTGGGCTTCGGCCCGGGCTTCCTCGCGCTGCTGGTATTCGGCGAGTCGCTGGCGATCTGCGTGGCGGGCGGCGCGCTCGGCATGCTGGCCACGCCGCCGATGGCGGCGGCCTTCAAGCAGGCGGTAGGCGGCGTGTTCCCGGTGTTCACGGTATCGCCGGAGACGATGCGCGCGCAGGCCGCGTGCGCGCTCGCGGTAGGCATCGCCGCCGGCATCGTGCCCGCGGTGCAGGCCGCGCGCGTGCGCATCGTCGAAGGCCTGCGGGCGATCGGCTGACACAGCGGACAACCATGGCGATCCCGCTTACCTATATCGCGCGCAACCTGTGGGCCCGGCGGCTGACGACCGCGCTGACCGCGGGCGGGCTGGCGCTGGTGGTTTTTGTCTTCGCCACCATGCTGATGCTGGATGCCGGCCTGAAGAAGACGCTGGTCACCACCGGCGAGCGCGACAACGTGGTGGTGATCCGCAAGGGCGCCGAAACCGAGATCCAGAGCGCCGTCGAGCGCGGCCAGGCCAGTATCCTGGAAATGCACCCCGCGGTGGCCATGACCGGCACCGGCCAGCCGATGGCCTCGCGCGAGGCGGTCGTGCTGATCTCGCTGACCAAGTCCAGCACCGGGCAACCCTCCAACGTGGTGATCCGCGGCATTTCGCCGCTGGGCATGGACCTGCGTCCGCAGGTCAGGCTCGTGGCGGGGCGCATGTTCCGCCCGGGCTCGGCTGAAATCATCGTCGGCAGCAGCATTGCCGGCGGCTTTGCCGGCGTGCGGATCGGTGAACACCTGCGCTTCGCCCAGCGCGAGTGGACCGTGGTAGGCCACTTCGACGCCGGCGGCAGCGGCTTCGACTCGGAGATCTGGGGCGATGTCGACCAGCTGATGCAGTCGTTCCGGCGCAATGCGTATTCGTCGATGGTGGTGCGGCTGGCCAACCCCACGCTGTTCGAGCGCTTCCGCGCCGATATCGACGTCGACCCGCGCCTGGCCGACGAGGCCAAGCACGAGCAGGTCTTCTACAGCGATCAGTCCAAGGCGCTGTCGAGCTTTATCAATATCCTGGGCTTTACGCTGTCCACGATTTTTTCGGTTGCGGCAATGATCGGCGCCATGATCACCATGTACGCGTCGGTGGCCAACCGCGTGGCCGAGATCGGCACGCTGCGCGCGCTGGGATTCAAGCGTGCCAACGTGCTGGTGGCGTTCCTGATCGAGGCGGCATTGCTCGGACTGGTGGGTGGCGTGGCCGGGCTCGCGTTTGCGGCGCTGATGCAGTTCGCGTCGTTCTCGACGACCAATTTCCAGACGTTTGCCGATCTGTCGTTCCGCTTCATCCTGACGCCTGGCATCGCACTGCAGACGCTGGCGTTCGCGATGGCGATGGGGCTGGTGGGCGGCTTCCTGCCGGCGGTACGGGCGGCCAGGATGAGTATCGTGGATGCGCTGCGGGCGCGTTGAGTGGCCCACCTGCCCCTTGTTTTCTCCCTCTCCCGCGCGCGGGAGAGGGGCCGGCGGTGAGGGCATGCGCCTCCACGAAAGTTATGCTCATCAAAACCATAGGCTCGCTTGATGTGGTGCCTGGCTGAACCACCCCTCACCCCAACCCTCTCCCCATGTGGGGAGAGGGAGAACACATTGCTCAGGCCAGCCCGGACGGCTTGAGGTGCACTAAACACCGTTGGCTTCGCCACAGGTTTCCGATCGCCCCCGATCCTTTCCTTGCCTTCTCCCCACCGTCCGTCTACAACCCGTAGTGATGCATGCTACGCGCCACGCCTTTGCTGGCGGCCAGTGCGCACCGGCACGGCCAGCGGCGCCCCACCGCAGGACTTACCGCCAGGACGCCCCCGATGAATCTCGACCTGCTGGCTTCATTGCTGACCGCCGTGGTGGTGCTGCTGATCGGCACCCTGGTCAACCGCAGCGTCGGCATCCTGTCGCGCTACAACATCCCCGACCCCGTCACCGGCGGGCTGCTGTTCGCCATGGTCGCGTCAGTGGCCGCGGCGGCGGCAAATTTCCGCGTGGTCATCGATCCCGGCATGAAGCCGGTGCTGCTGCTGATGTTCTTCGGCGGCGTCGGCCTTGGCGCCGACCTGCGCATGCTCAAGCGCGGCGGCAAGGCGCTGGTGATCTTCCTGATCATCCTGCTGCCCTATATCGTGGTGCAGAACACCGTCGGCGTGGCCATGGCCAGGACGCTCGACCTGCACCCTATCTTCGGGCTGGTGAGCGGCTCCATCACGCTGGTGGGCGGCCACGGCACCGGGGCCGCGTATGCCGAGCGCTTCGCCGAGGTCAACAACCTGCAAGCGGTGATGGACCTGTCGATGACGGTGGCGACCATCGGCCTGGTCGTCGGCGGCATCATCGGGGGTCCCGTGGCGCAGTACCTGATCTCGCGCTACAAGCTGCGCTCGACCTCGCGCGAGGCCGGCGACACCGAGGAGGAAGCCGCCGCCGCTTCGCCGATCACCACGGTCGGCGCGCTTGCGGCGCTGGCCGGCATCCTGGCCGCGGTGATCGGCGGGCGCTGGATCGCGGCGCAGATGCCGTCGGGCCCGATCACCATCCCCGGCTTCCTGTGGTGCATGATGCTCGGCATCGCGATCCGCAACCTGCTGCCGTTCATCGGCATGCGCTTCGACGACCGCGCCACCGACCTGATCACCAACGTCTGCCTGTCGCTGTTCCTGGTCATGACCATGATGGCGCTGGACCTGGCCGAGGTGGCGCTGTCGGCCGGCCCGTTCCTGCTGATCATCGCGATGCAGGTCGTGTTCATCATCCTGTATGTGGTGCTCGTCTGCTTCCGCTTCATGGGCCGCGACTACGAGGCGGCGGTCACCTCGGCCGCGTTCATCGGCTTCAACATGGGTTCCACGGCGACCGCCATGGCCAATATGCGCGCGATCACCGCGCGCTACGGGCCGGCGCCCACCAGCTACCTGATCACGCCGCTGGCCGGCGCGTTCTTTGTCGACCTGATGAACGCGTTCGTGCTGACCGTGATGCTGGCCTTGCCGCTGATCGGAGGCTGACATGCGCCGTGCCTGCTTTGCCTTCCTCCTTGCGCTGCTGGCCAGCCTGTGCCTGGCCGGCTGCGGCGGAGGCCCGAACGCCGACGGCATCCGCGCCGACCTCAACGAGCGCCTGGCGCAGGCGCTCCCGCCAGGCACCGTGCAGCTGGTCGGCATCGACCGGCGCGGTTCGCAGTCCGATACCAAGGCGCCGGCCGGCGAGACCCGGCGCGTGGTGTATTTCGACACCGAACTGAAGCTGCTGCGCGACTACGACTTCGGCGCGTGGGATTCGCCCGGCGTGGCCGGGCTGATCTCGGCGCTGGGCGCGGGGCCGCGCGGCATTACCGGGATCACCAGCGGCGGCAACAAGGCGGGCGACGTCCTGCGCGCGCACGGCACCGCGCTGTACCGGCGCGACGGCGAGCGCTGGGTCAGCGTGCAGCCCGCCGGTTACCGCCCGGCCGAGGCGCCGGCCGTGGCCACCAACGCGCCCACCGGCCCGGCGGCAATCCTGGACGCGATGCGCAAGGTGGTCGAGGCGGTCCAGAAAGACGCCTCGCCGGCGCAGCGCGCGGTGATCGAACAGGAACTCACCACCGCGCACGCCAATATCCGCGCCCGGCTGGCCCGCGTCGACGAGGGCTACGCCATCGCTGCCGGCGCCGAGCATGGCCAGTACCTGCGCTTCGTGCGCGCACTGGTGGACGGCGCGCGCGTGCGCGCCATCGCGCTGGTCACTCGCGGCGGCGAAGAGAACCTGCACCTGCTGCGCAACGGCAAGGTCTCGGCGGCCATGGCGCAAGGCGACAGCGCGCTGGATGCCTACGAGGGCAAGGGCGCCTTTGCCGAGGACGGGCCGCACGCGTCGCTGCGCGCCATCGGCAGCCTGTACCCGGAACCAGTGCATGTGCTCGTGCGCGACGGCGATCCGGCGCGCTCGGTGTCCGACCTGCACGGCAAGCGCATCGCGGTAGGCGAACGCGGCGCGGCCTCGCGTGGCACGGTGCTGCGCGTGCTGGCCGCGCACGGGCTGACCGAGAAGGATTTCAAGGCCGAGGAAGTCGGCTTGGGCGCGGCGCTGGTGGCACTGCGCCAGAACCAGGTGGATGCGGTGATGCAGGTGATCGGCGTGCCATCCGACAGCATCCGCGATGCGGTGAGCGAACTGCCGTTGCGGCTGCTGCCGCTGGACGAGCGCGCGATCGCGGCGATGGTCGGGCAGAAGGCGGGGTACTTCCGCGCCAGCATCGCACCCGGCACCTATCCTGGCCTGCGCGAGCCGGTGCGCACCATCGCCACCGCGGCGATCCTGGTGACCGGGCCGGACCTGTCGGACACCGAGGTGGCCGACCTGACGCGGCTGGTGTACCGGCATGGCCGCGACTTCGTCGCGCGTGGCAGCGCGCAGGGTGGGCAGATCAACGTGGCGACCGCGCGCGAAGGGCTGGTGATTCCGCAGCACCTGGCGGCGGCCAAGGTGCTGGACGGCCTGGCGGCGGGCACGGCGGCCACGCCGGGGCAGCGGTCCGGAGGACCGGCTACGCGGGGTCCGGCGCCCGCGTCGCCATCGGCATCGGCACCGGCACCGGCACCGGCGCCCGCATCGGCACCGGCCGCCAGCGCATCCAGGCCGGGCGCCCGCTAGCCCCGAAATCGCCGCTCACGCAATCCTGCCGCCGGCAACTCCGCCGCCAGCCGGCAGCGCCGGTCCAGGAAGTCGCTCGCATGGCCATTGCTGCCGCCCGCCGCGTGGACCGGCTGGTCCACCAGGAAGAAGCCAGGGCGGCCCTGCCGGTCCTGGCCATAGGTGAGGAAGATGCCCCGGTCGGGCGGCGGCACCGCGATGGCGCTGGCGCCGGGGTCGTCAGCCCTGCCGCCGACCAGCGCGAACGGGTCGGCCGACAAGACCGGCGCGGCAGCCGGGATAAACCTGGCCCGCACCGGCTTGCCGTCGAACCGCAGCGAAGTCCACTCGGTGCCGATCGGCCCGCTCGCGCCATTGACGAAGGCGCGCGCCGCGGCACTGATGCAGTCCAGGTGGATATGAAGCTGGTCCTGGCTGCGCGAGGTGCGGGAATTGACCGCCAGCCCCAGCATGTCGTCCGGCACCGGCTTGCCCAGCGCCTGCCCGACGATGCCGCGCTCATCCCAGCCGAAGGCCCAGGCGTTGGCACCGGTGCCGTCCCACGCCCTGCGATCCTCCACGCCCGTCACCGGCCGCGCCGGGATCACCAGGTAGTGCGACAAGCCGATCGCATCCTTGTACAGCACCAGCCCGCGGGCGCGGTCGACGCTGGCGCAATCGGCATGCTGCGGCTGCGGCGGCGCCAGGCAGCGCTGCTGCACGTTGCGCCACAGGCCGTCGCGCCCGCCGGACAGGACGCCGACCACTTTCTCGGGGGTGCAGCCCGCCAGCATCCATGCCGCTGCCAGCGCCAGCGCACCGCGCCGGCGTGCCGGCATCAGCGCCGGCATGGAATGCCGTAGTACGTCCCCGCCCGCGGGTTGGACACGATATAGGCGTGGCGCTGGGCCCAGAACTGGGCGTCGCGAAAGGCCTCGGCCTCGCGTTCGCTCCAGGGTGTGGCCAGCAGGGGCAGGGCTTCGGCATCGGTGGTCGGGTAAACCTGGGCCTGGTAGCGGGCCGTTTGCAGCGCGCCCGTACGGATGGTACGGATCGTGACGTGGAGTGTCATAGGCAGCTTCTCGTCATGAGGACGACAAATCATAACCACATTCCTGTGTTGCTTTGATGACTGCCGTTGGAACTTGCTGTCAGGAAGCCGCACCGGCAACGACCAACCCCTGTCCCCTCGCCGGAAACTGGAGCCAGACATGACGTCAAAGTCTCCCCGCAAGATCGCGATCCTCGCGCTGACGCACCTCGCCATGCTGGCAACCGGCTTCGCGGCCGGAATCTATGTGCTGCCGATCCTGACCGAGCAGGCGGGGGCGAGTATCGGGCAGGTACAGGCGGTGTCGCGGCAGGCGGCCTATTCCGGCGACTTCCGCAAGGACCTGGCCGGCAGTGACGCCTTCCACTGGGCCAGCGGACGGCTGCATGTGTCGGCCCGTTCCATTGCCTTCGAAGGCAGCGTGGCGCCGGGGCCGGACTACCGGATCTACCTGGTGCCGGAATTCGTCGACACCGAGGCGGCTTTCCTTGCGATCAAGGACCGCGCGGTGCAGGTTGCACCGTTGAAAACATTCGGCAATTTCACCGTGGCGCTGCCGGATGGCGTCGACCCTGGCCAGCACCGTGCGGTGGTGATCTGGTGCGAGCGGTTCGGGCAGTTCATCAGTGCTGCGGCGTACCGCTAGGCCGTGCAAGACCGCGCAAGAAAAAAGGGCCGATCGAGGAACCGGCCCAACGAACCCCGCATAGGCAAGGTGTCGATATGAACATCATGCGCCCGCCCGTGGCGCGCCGTGGCGTGCCACGGGCGGGCAGGCCGGGATCAGAAGCGGTGACGCATGCCGATGGTGGCGCCGGTCTGGTTCTCGCCCGCGACCACGGTGCCCACGCCATTCAGGCCCAGGGCCGAGCCGTTCTTGTTCTTGGCGTAGCCCACGTTCAGGTACACGTCGGTGCGCTTGGACAGCGAATAGTCCGCCGACAGCACGAACATCCACGGATCGGCATCGCTGTTGCGGGTGTCGTTGTAGTAGGCGGCGCCGGTCACCAGGAAGGCAGGCGTGAAGCGGTACTGCGCGCCGGCCCAGTAGACGTTGCTGCGGGTCGCGGCGGCGGTGGCACTGGAGACGCCGTCGTCCTTCAGCCAGCGGTAGCCGGCGAACACCTTGGCGCCGCCGAAGGCGTAGGCGGTGCCCACCGCGGCGCGCTTGGCGCTGCGGTCCTGCAGTGCCACGGTGGCGCCCTGGTACTGGTCGTAGGCGGCACCCACCGAGAAGCCACCGACGCCGTACGACAGCCCGCCGCCGAAATTGCGCGCGACCTTGGGTTCGCCCGGCACTTCGCCGTTGTTGTCGCGGCCGAAGCTGTAGAAGCCGGTGGCGGTCAGGCCGCCGAACTTGCCGGTGTACTTGATGGCGTTGTCGGCGCGGCCGTTGAAGGCCGAGTCGACGCTGTTGAGCGAGTAGCGCGGGCCCACGCCCATCGGGTCGAAGGCGCCGAACAGGTCGTACAGCGCGTTCTGCTGGCGGCCCAGCGTGACGGCGCCGAAGCTGCCCTGCAGGCCCACGTAGGCCTGGCGGCCGAACAGGCGGTTGCCCTGGCCAGAGGTGCCGGTATCGATATCGAAACCGCTTTCCAGCACGAAGATACCCTTCAGGCCTTCGCCCAGGTCTTCGGTGCCGCGCAGGCCCCAGCGCGAGCCGGAGAGGTTGCCCGAGTTCAGGCGGGTGGTCGTGCCCTGGGCACCGTTGCTGCCGGGCACGTGGCTGATGACTTCGAGGCCGGCATCGGCAATGCCGTACAGCGTTACGTTCGATGCGGACTGGGCCGATGCCGCCCCGGATGCCGTCGTAGCGGCTACTGCTGCCGTCAATGCAAGGAGAGCTTTCTTCACTGTGATTTCTCTGTTTTATGGTGATTCCATGACACCGCGCCGGTCCGACCGGAACCGGGGGGCCATGCCGGCCTGAGCCGGCTGGCCGCGCCGGACCCTGCGGGCGGCGCACGTCCGCACATGTGCGGCCCGCGCATTCTGATGGCGCAATATGAAGGCCTTGTGACGAATAGTGCGCAGCACAATGTGCCGAATAGCACCCGCATGGGGGTTTTCCCTGTGAGCGACGGGATCGTTTTGGTAGGATGCAGGCTTTTCCGACGACGGTAATGCCAGTGCCCCGTGCCGCCATGTGCCTTTGCCTCGACAGCTTCGCGTCATGAAGCTGGCAGAGATCAAGACCCGGCTTGCCTCGCTGCAGGCTCCGCTCCCCGCCTCGATCCAGCAACGCCTGTCCGGCCTGTGCGCGCGCAGCGCGCGCCTGGGCCTGACCCGGCCCGGCTCGCTGCGCCCCACGCGCCGCGGCGTGCTGGTTGGCATGGCCGCCGTGCCGGCAGCCTTGCTGCTGTACGTGCTGGTGCTGGTGCCGTTCACGCCGGGCATCAGCGACATCCGCAAGGCCAAGTCCGAGCAGCCGGCGCAGGTGCTGTCGGCCGACGGCAGGGAGCTGGCGGTCTTCAAGTGGGCCAACCGCGACTGGGTGCCGCTGAAACAGATCTCGCCCAACGTGGTGGCGGCGCTGATCTCGACCGAAGACCACCGCTTCTATGAGCACCACGGGCTCGACTGGCGCCGCATCGCCTCGGCCGCGGTCCATACCTTCACGGGCGACCGCCAGGGCGGCTCGACCATTACCCAGCAGCTGGCGCGCAACCTCTATCCCGACGAGATCGGCCGGGCACCCACGCTGACGCGCAAGCTCAAGGAAGCGATCACCGCGTTCAAGATCGAGGCCCTGTACACCAAGGACGAGATCCTCGAGACCTACCTGAACACGGTGCCGTTCCTGTACAACGCATTCGGCATCGAGATGGCCGCGCGCACGTACTTCGACAAGCCGGCGCGCTCGCTCGACGTGCTGCAAAGCGCCACGCTGATCGGCATGCTCAAGGGCAACAGCTACTACAACCCGGTGCTGAACCCCGAGCGCGCGCTGGACCGGCGCAATATCGTGCTGGGACAGATGGTCAAGCGCGGCAAGCTCGACGCGGCCCGCTACGAGCAGCTCAAACGCCGTCCGCTGCGCATCGACTTCGAGCGCCAGACCGAGCCGCCCGGCCCCGCGCCGCACTTCGCCCAGCAGCTGCGCAAGTGGCTGATCGGCTGGGCCGACCAAAACGGCTACGACATCTACGCAGACGGCCTGGTGGTGCACACCACCATCGACGCGCGCCTGCAGGCCATGGCCACGCAGGCGGTGGCGCAGCAGGGCAACCGCCTGCAGGCGATCGCCAACGCGGCCTGGGCGCCGCGCGCAGGCTGGGCCGCGGACCGCGCGCTGGTGCAGGCCTTCGTGCGCGAGTCGCCGGAATACCGCGCCGCCACCGCCGCCGGCACGCCGCCTGAAGACGCGATGAAGCACCTGCTGGCCAATGGCACCTTCATGCGCGCGCTGCACCAGCAGAAGACGCGCATCCAGGCAGGCTTCCTTGCCATCGATCCGCGCAATGGCGAGATCCGCGCCTGGGTCGGCAGCCGCGACTACACGCAGGACGCGTTCGACCACGTGCAGCAGGCGCGCCGCCAGCCGGGCTCGACCTTCAAGCCCTTCGTCTACGGCGCCGCATTCGAGGAAGGCAAATCGCCCGACGACACGCTGATGGACCAGCCGGTCGAGATCGAACTGGCCGGCGGCGAGATCTGGCGCCCGTCGGACGAGGGCCGTCCCACCGGGCGCGCGATGAGCCTGCGCGACGGCCTGGTCTACTCGCGCAACACCATCACCGCGCAGCTGATGCAGCAGGTAGGTCCGGGGCGCGTGGCGCGGCTGGCGCGCGAGATGGGCGTGCGCGAAAGCCGGCTCGACGAGGTGCCGTCGCTGGCACTGGGCACCAGCCCGGTCACGCTCAAGGAAATGGTGGCCGCCTACGGCACCATCGCCAACGCCGGCAATTACATCGCGCCGACCATGGTCACTCGCATCGAGGACCGCAATGGCAATGTGCTGCAGGTATTCCGCCCGGCGCGCGCCGAGCACGCGCTGCCCCATGCCACCACGCAGATCCTGCTCGACGTGATGCGCGACGTGATCGACCGCGGCACCGGCGCCGGCATCCGCTCGCGCTTCGGCATCCGCGCCGACGTGGCCGGCAAGACCGGCACCACGCAGGACAACGCCGACGGCTGGTTCATCATGATGCACCCGGAGCTGGTCGCCGGCGCCTGGGTCGGCTTCAACGACAGCCGCGTCACGCTGCGCAGCGACTACTGGGGCCAGGGCGCGCACAGCGCGCTGCCGATGGTCGGCGACTTCTACCAGCGCGCGCTGCGCGGCCGCGTCATCGACGGCCGCGCGCGCTTTGCCGAGTACGAGGAAACCCATGTGTTCGCCTCGCTCGGCAACCAGATGCGCGGCTGGTGGACCCAGCTGTTCAGCCGTGACAAGGCCAACGACGCCACCGCGCCGCGCCCGGCGCCGCGCCGTCCGGCGCTGCCGGCGCCCGAGGCGGATGTGAAGCCGCCGGCCAGCACGCCGATGGCGTCGTCCTCCGCGCCGGTGACCGGCGCTGGCAGTGGCGACGAAGAGTCCAGCCTGGCGCTGGATCGCGGGGAGACGGTGATGGCGGTGCCGCCGCAGGACCCCGCGACGGCGAGCGCACCCACCGCGCCGACAGCGCCGACAGCGCCGCCTGGCCAACCGGCGCCCGCGGCGCCGGCCGGCGCCACCGCTCCTGGCTTCCCGCCACCGCCGCCCGCGACTGGCCCTGCAGCCCCGGCGGCACCAGCGCCCGCTGCGCCCATCTATCCGGTCGCGCCCACCGTGATCTCGCCCGCCAACGGCAGCAACTGAGCGTGGCGGCTGAGCGCTGCAACTGGCCGGTGGCGTCGGCTTGCTAGACCAGTCCCAGATCGCGCCCGGCCACGCCCGGAAACACCTGCCCCAGCCGCCCCGCATCCAGCCCATACAACCGCTGGAACAACCCGCCCAGCACCGCCCGATACTCATTGCGCACCGGCCAGTCCCGATCCTGGTTCAGCGCCGCCCGTTCCACCGCGACCTGCTCGCCCGCGATGCGGCCCCCGCGCACCGCGCCGCCGGCCACCCAGTAAACCGTGCCGTGGCCATGATCGGTGCCGCGGGTGCCGTTCTCGCGGAAGGTGCGGCCGAACTCCGACAGCACCACCACGGTGGTCCCGCGCCATGCGGGACCCATGCCGTCGGCGAAAGCCGACAGGCCGCGGCCGAGGTTGTCGAGCAGGCCGGCGAGCTGGCCCTGCGCCGCGCCCTGGTTGACGTGGGTATCCCAGCCGCCGACGTCGATAAAGCCAAGGTTGAAGCGCTCGCGCATCAGCCCCGCCATGCGCCGCGCCTCGAGCTCGAAGCCGCGCGCGCTGAGCGAGCGGCGGTTGGCGGCCTGCATCTCCTGCTGGCGCGCGGCCATGTTGCCGCCGCCCATGTCGCCTGCGCTGGCCTCGGCCTGGCGCGCCACCGCCTGGCGCAGCTCGAAGCCTTCGTCGATCAGTGACTCGAAGCGCGTGCCGCGGTACATCTGCGCCAGCAGCTGTTCCTGGCGCGCATCGAACGGGGTGCGGCCGCTGCCCTTGAGCGAGACGTTCGGCACGTCGCGCGGCCCCGCCAGCACCATCGGCAGGCCGTCGGTGAAGGCCACCGGCGCGGCCTGGCCGCCCATGGCCTGCGCCAGGCGATTGAGGAAACCGCTGCCGCGCAGCGCGGCGAGCTGGCCGCGGTTGTTATCGCGTGGATCATCGCCCGCGCCCGGCAGGCCGGCCTCGATGGCGTCCTGGGTCTCGAAATGGCTGCGCGTCAGGTCATGGGTGCCGGCAAACGGCACGAAGGCCAACTGCCCGCGCTGCCACAGTGGCAGCATGGTCTGCCCCAGTGCCGGGTGCAGCGCCCAGTCGCCGATGCCGCGCGCGGCGCTGTCGGCGGCAAAGGCCGGCGCCAGCGCGACCGCGGCTCCCGGGTCGGCATCCGCGCCGGCGGCGGGCGGCCGCGGGATCGCGATATTGGGGCGGGCCGCGTAGTAGAAGTCGCTGCCGGCCGGCACCAGCACGCTGGCGGCATCATAGCCGCCGCGCAGGAACACCAGCAGGAAGCGGGCGTCGGCCTGTGCCGGCAGCGCGTAGACGCGCGAAACCGTGGCGGGCAGCGCCCACGCCAGCGCGGCGCCGCCCATCGTCTTCAGCCATTGTCTGCGGTGCATGGTGAACTCCGTTGCAATGCGTGTCAGCGCTGCATCCATTCCGGCGAGCTGAGCAGCACGGTATTCCACTCGGCCTGCGAAGCCGCCTGCGCCAGCGCCGCGCGCGTGGCCGCGCCGAGCGTGGCTTCGATGCTGTCGTAGTAGAGCTTGTTGCCGATCACCGGGAAGCGCGCGCCGCGCGGCATGCCCGCATCGCCGGCGAACAGCCCGGCCGGCCCCGAACCGATCGCGCGCGCGATCTCGAAGCGCCGCACCATCTGCCCCGAACTGGCCCAGGCGCTTTCCGCCGCGGGATAGCCGTCGGGTGTCACGTGGCCGTACAGCGGCTCCCCGAGCTGGGTCAGCCAGTTCATCACCGGGCGCAGGTTGGCGACCGGCCGGCCCTCGTAAGCCAGCCGCAGCGACGACACCACGTAGACCATCGGATCCTTGAATTTGCGCGATGACGCCGGCAGCCGATCCAGCTCGGGCGCCAGCAACATGGTGCGCAGTACCGCGGCGATGTCTCCGTCGGTGCGCGTGAAGGTCCGGGCCATGCGCTCGACGAGGCCCGGCGGCGGATTGTCGGCGATGAAATAGGTAGCGAGCCTGGCACTGATGAAGCGCGCCGTGGCTGGCTCGCGCGCCAGGATCGTCACCGCGCGCTCGACTTCCGCAAACCCGGCCGGCTCGATGCGCTGGCCGAGCAGGGTCTTGGCGCCGAAGTCGTGCCGCGCCGGGTTGAACTCGAACGCGCCGTCGCTGCGGTACAGCGCCGCGCGCGCGGGCTGCAGCCGCGGTGGCGTGCCGCGCAGGTTGACGCCGACGCCGGTCAGCACGCGCGCCAGCTCCTGCACGTCCTGCTGGGTGTAGCGCGAGCCGCTGGAGCCGCCCGCCACGCCCAGCGTATGCAGCTCCATCAGCTCGCGCGCGTAGTTCTCGTTGATGCGGTTGGCGCTGCTCTGCGCGTTGTCCAGATAGAGCAGCATCGCCGGCGCGGTGACGGTGGCCATCAGCAGGTCGCGGAAGCTCCCCAGGGCATGGGGGCGGATCGTGCGTTCCTCATAGTCTGGCAGCAGCCAGCGCACCTGCCCCTTGCCCGAATAGACATTGAAGTGGTTCATCCAGAACCACGTCATCTGCTCGCGCAATTGCGCCGGCGAGTACAGCGCCCGCAGCAGGTGGCGCCGCGCGGTGTCGGCCACCAGCTCGCGGCCCTGCGCGTTCAGGGCCTGGCGGGCCTGCTGCTTGCTGTCTTCGTCGGGCAGCGCCTCGATGCGCTCGCGCGCCTGCCGTGCGGCCTGCAGCGGCGCGCCGGGGGCGCCCTGCAGCGCCGGCAGCGCGGCGATGGCGGCGGCCAGTTCCGGAGGATCGGCTGGCGGCATGGCCAGCTGGCGTTCCAGGTACGCGGCACGCCCCAGGCGCCGCAGCTCGGCCAGGCTGGCCTGGTCGGCGCCGAAGCTGACGGTATTGAGCCAGCGCAGGTCGGCCGCGCTGTCGCCGCCGGCGGCCGGTACCCGGGCACAGGCGCCAACGCAGGCGGCCAGCGCCAGCGCCGCGGCGGCGCGCCACGCCGCCAGCCGCGCCCGCCGCACCGTGCCATGTCCCGCCTGTTGCGCCGCCTCCATGCCCGCCTCCATGCCCGCCTCCTTGTCATGCGCACCCTGTCAATGTTACGTGGCAAGCGCGTTTTCGTTGACGTCACGGTGCCGAGGGACTGTTACCAATGCTTTCAGGCCCGGATCCCAGCGGGGTTGCCGGAATTGCCGGAATTGCCAAGACAGCCCCGGCGCGCCTGGCTAGATTCCTTGACTGAATTGATTGCGTAGTGATTGAGTCAAGTTTTTCTACGCGGCGATTTTGACCTGATCGCACCATGTGTTGACGGCCTGCTCGGCGGTGCGGAAGCTGCGCTGCAAGGATGCTGGCGAGGCCGCAGGCGCCTGAGGGCTGACCAATGCAAGGCCGGGCCGTAAGATGCGGGAATAGACGCGCGTGTAGAAGAGTGCCGTCTGCAGCCCCAGGTTGGTGAGCCGATAGCGGTGGGTCTTGGGCACGCGCTCGATGAGGCCATGCAGGCGCAGGCGTCGCAGCTCGTAGCTCATGCGCCCCGGGCCGATTTCGCCAGGACGCAGGCCCA
>NZ_AUFE01000022.1 GCF_000426345.1 Cupriavidus phytohabitans
GTCGGTCTGCTGCTGCGCGGCACCAAGCGTGAAGACGTCGAGCGCGGCCAGGTGCTGTGCAAGCCGGGTTCGATCAAGCCGCACACCCACTTCACCGGTGAGGTGTACATCCTGTCGAAGGACGAAGGCGGCCGTCACACCCCGTTCTTCAACAACTACCGCCCGCAGTTCTACTTCCGCACGACCGACGTGACCGGCTCGATCGAGCTGCCGAAGGACAAGGAAATGGTCATGCCGGGTGACAACGTGTCGATCACCGTCAAGCTGATCGCCCCGATCGCCATGGAAGAAGGCCTGCGCTTCGCTATCCGCGAAGGTGGCCGTACCGTCGGCGCCGGCGTCGTGGCAAAGATCCTCGACTAAGCACTTCCTGGGACATGCCCGCGGGCATGTCCCCATCTAACTGGGCATGTTGCCCAATCGCTCTTTTAAGGAAATATCATGCAGAACCAGAAGATCCGTATCCGCCTGAAGGCTTTCGACTATCGCCTGATCGACCAGTCGGCTGCCGAAATCGTGGATACCGCCAAGCGTACCGGCGCGATCGTCAAGGGCCCGGTGCCCCTGCCGACCCGCATCCAGCGCTTCGACATCCTGCGTTCGCCGCACGTCAACAAGACCAGCCGCGATCAGTTCGAGATCCGCACTCACCAGCGCCTGATGGACATCGTCGATCCGACCGACAAGACGGTTGACGCGCTGATGAAGCTCGACCTGCCGGCCGGTGTGGACGTCGAGATCAAGGTGTAAAGATGTTTCGGGCCGCCCAGGCGGCTTGATGCAGCAAACGGCGAACCGTGTGGTTCGCCGTTTTGTTTTGGGCGGTCCCTCTTGTGCGGAGCGGGCTAGCCTGCTCCGCGCCGCCTCAGCGTCTGCGCCGGACACTCTCCAAACACCCGCCGATACTCGGCACTGAACCGCCCCAGGTGCGCAAATCCCCAGCGCAACGCAGCCGCACTGACCGATGAAATCGATGCGTCGTTCAGCAGATCCCGCCGCACCCGCTCCAGCCGCACGGTGCGCAGGTAAGTCATCGGCCCGGTGCCGCGATGCTCGCGGAAGCCGGCAAACAGGCTGCGCACGCTGACGCCAGCGACCTCCGCCAGCAAGGCCGGCGTCAACTCCGCATCGGCGTTGGCATGCATGTATTCCTCCACCACCTTCACATGCCGCGGCGCCAACGGCTTGCCGTGCTCGCGCAGCGCCTCCGACAGGTCGTGCGGCTGCCATGTCAGCAGCGTGCCGATGACCAGCTGCTCGAGCTGGCAGGCGGTGAGCGGATGGCGCGTGGTCTCGGGCGCGGTCTCAAGCATTGCCGCGAGGTAGCGCATCAGCTCATGCCAGGCGCCCGAGCGCCAGGCCATGCCGAGCGCGAAGCGCAGCGGCCGCGCGGGGCGTCGGCCCAGGTGCGCGGCGCAGACGCGTTCCAGCGCACTGCGTTCGATGCGCACGATCAGCTGGTCGCTGTCGGCGCTCCAGCGCATGGCCAGCGGATCGCTGGGCGTCAGCACCGAAGCGCAATCGGGCGTCGAGATGATGTGCTGGTCGCCACAGCGGATATCGGCCTGCCCTGACAGCGGCATCTGCACCAGCAGGAAGTCGCCGAGCGGACCGGGATCGATAGTGACCTCGGCCCCGTAGGCGAGGCGGTTGAAAGAGACCGCGCCAAGCGGCGCATGGTGCATGCGCGCCTGCAGGCGCGTGCCGCGCACGTCGAGGCGGTGCGGCTTGAATACACGGCCGACGGCGGCGCGCGTCTCGGCCAGGTCGGTCGAGGCGAACACGCACCGGGCGGGATCGCCGAGCAGGGCGCTCGCCAGCGGGCCCTGGGTCGGGACCGCCGTGGCGGCGGGGGGCAGCTGCATTGTCTCGCTCCTCTGGCGTGGCCGCGGTGCTGCCGGGCAGGGCGGCCAGCGGGTGCCGGCGGAGCCCTGGCGCCGTGCGCGCCGCATGGTCCGGGGAACGCGGCCGGCACGCACGCCGGCTCGCGGTTTCCCACGCGATCCACTATAGCGGATGCTCTTGCCGTCAGCGATGCAGCGTTGACCGGGTTCGCAGTTTCCTGCACTAATCGGATAGCCGCTGCAGCCGGCGGCTAGTTTGCTGCGGTGCGGAGCCACCATCATGGAAGCCAGCACGGCGGCGCCAGCGGACACCGTCAAGAGACTACGACAAGGAGAGCAGGCCATGGGCCAGACCATCCAGATCCAGACCCCCGAAGGCAGTTTCAGCGGCTATCTCGCCGTTCCCGCGACAGGCAAGGGTCCGGGAATCGTGCTGTGCCAGGAGATCTTCGGCGTCAATGCCACCATGCGGCAGGTCGCCGACTATTACGCTGAAGAGGGTTACACCGTGCTGGTTCCCGACCTGTTCTGGCGCCTCGCGCCCGGCATCGAGCTAACTGATCGCGGCGAGGATTTCCAGCGTGCGCTTGGCCTCTACCAGCAGTTCGACGAAGCCAGGGGCGTGCAGGACGTGGGTGCGGCGCTGGAGACGCTGCGGGCGCGCCCGGAATGCGCCGGCCACACTGGCGTGCTGGGCTTCTGTCTGGGCGGCAAGCTGGCTTACCTTGCGGCGTGCCGGCTGCCGGACGTGGCCTGCGCGGTGGCCTACTACGGCGTGGGCATCGAGCACGCGCTGGGCGAAGCCGGCCAGGTGCGGGGCCGCCTGGTGCTGCATATCGCGGAGAAAGACGGCTTCTGCCCACCGCAGGCGCAGGCCGCGATCCGCGAAGCCCTCGCCGGGCGCGACAACATCGAGGTCTATGTCTACCCCGGTGTCGACCACGCCTTTGCGCGCGCTGGCGGCGAGCACTTCGACAAGCCCTCCGCGCTGATGGCGCACCAGCGCGCGATCGCCGCGCTGCGCCGTGAGATGGGGCCGCACTACGATTTCTCCGCGCTGTGGGACAAGCACTGCGAGTATGAATTCGCCACGCGCGACGTTGATGCCACCATGGCGACGATGGTGCCGCAGCCTTATGTGAACCATATCCCGACCATGACCGGCGGCGTCGGCTACGCGCAGCTGCGGCGCTTCTACCAGAACCACTTTGTCCACAGCAATCCGCCCGATACTACGCTGATCCCGCTGTCGCGAACGGTCGGCGCCACGCAGATCGTCGACGAACTACTGTTCTGCTTCACGCATACCTGCGAGATCGACTGGATGCTGCCGGGCGTGCCGCCCACCGGAAGGCGCGTGGAGATTCCGCTGATCGCCGTCGTCAAATTCCGTGGCGACAAGCTCTATCACGAGCATATCTACTGGGACCAGGCCAGCGTGCTGGTGCAGATCGGCAAGCTCGATCCGGCAGGTCTGCCGGTGGCGGGTGTGGAGACCGCGCGCAAGCTGCTCGATGAAACGCTGCCGTCGAACACGCTGATGGCGCGCTGGCAGGAGAGCGAGGGCAGGTAGCGAGCGTTGCAGCATTGAACCCGGAGTGGGCCCGCAGAGGCCCGCCCGGTACCGGACACCGCTGGCAAACAAGGAGACAACAATGAAGGGATTGCAGGACAAGGTAGCCATCGTCACCGGCGGCGCCACACTGATCGGCGCGGGCGTGGCGCGGGCCTTCGTCGAGGCCGGCGCGCGCGTGGCGATCTTCGATATCGACGCCGCCAACGGCGAGCGGGTCGCCGCCGAGCTGGGCAAGGACGCACTCTACATCGCGGCCGACATCACGCAGGACGAGCAGGTCCGCGATGCGGTCAGCCAGGTCGCGCAACGCTTTGACGGCGTGGACTTCCTGGTCAACCTCGCCTGCACCTATCTCGACGACGGCTTCCGCTCCAGCCGTGCCGACTGGCTGGCGGCGCTCGACGTCAACGTCGTGTCCGGCGTGATGCTGGCGCAGGCGGTGCAGCCGCTGATGCGCGCGCGCGGCGGCGGCGCCATCGTCAATTTCACCAGCATCTCGGCCAACGTCGCGCAGACCGGGCGCTGGCTCTATCCGGTATCGAAGGCGGCCATCGCGCAGCTGACGCGCAGCATGGCGATGGACCTGGCGCCCGACCGCATCCGCGTGAACTCGGTCTCGCCCGGCTGGACCTGGTGCCGGCTGATGGACGAGGTCAGCGGCGGCAACCGCGCCCGTACCGATGCCGTTGCAGCCCCATTCCATCTGCTGGGCCGCGTCGGCGAACCCGACGAGGTCGCGCAGGTGGCGCTGTTCCTGTGTTCCGACCATGCCAGCTTCGTGACCGGCGCGGATTACGCCGTCGACGGTGGCTACAGCGCCATGGGCCCGGAGCAGAACGTCCCGGCCATCGGCAAGCTGGCCGGCTGACGCCATCCCCGCATCCAAACCAGGAGACAACATCATGCGCCAACGCATCGCCATCGTCGGGGCCGGGCAGTCCGGCCTGCAAATGGCCCTCGGGCTGCAGGCGGCCGGCTACCAGGTCACGCTGCTGTCCAACCGCACGCCGGATCAGGTCCGCGCCGGCAAGGTCATGTCGAGCCAGTGCATGTTCGACCGCGCCTTGCAGACCGAGCGTGATCTCGGCCTCAACTGGTGGGACGACACCTGCCCGCCGGTCGAGGGCATCGGGCTGGCCGTGCCGCATCCCGAGCAGCCCGGTGCAAAGGTCATCGACTGGGCCGCGCCGCTGGACCGGCCGGCGCAGGCGGTCGACCAGCGGCTGAAGATGCCGGCGTGGATGGAAGCCTTCGCCGAGCGTGGCGGCGACCTTCGCATCGTCGATGTCGGCGTGGACGAGCTGGAAGACCTGGCGCGCGACCACGACCTGGTGCTGCTCGCTGCCGGCAAGGGCGAGATCGTCAGCCGCTTCGAACGCGATGCGCAGCGCAGCCCGTTCGACAAGCCGCAACGCGCCCTGGCGCTGACCTACGTGACCGGCATGGTGCCGCGCGAACCGTTCTCGCGGGTTTGCTTCAACCTGATCCCGGGCGTCGGGGAATACTTTGTCTTTCCCGCGCTGACGCTGTCGGGGCCGTGCGAGATCATGGTGTTCGAGGGCATTCCTGGCGGTCCGATGGACCGCTGGGCCGAAGCGCGCACGCCCGCGCAGCACCTTGCGGAAAGCCTGCGCATCCTGCGCACCTATGCGCCGTGGGAAGCCGGGCGCTGCGAGCACGTGGCGCTGACCGACGACAACGGCATCCTGTCAGGCCGCTTCGCGCCGACGGTGCGCAAGCCGGTGCTGACGCTGCCATCGGGCCGGCCGGTGTTCGGCATGGCCGATGCCGTGGTGGTCAACGATCCGATCACCGGGCAAGGCTCGAACAATGCCGCCAAATGCTGCAAGGTCTACCTCGATGCCATCCTTGCCCGCGGCGAGCAGCCGTTCGATCGCGACTGGATGGAGCGGACCTTCGCCCGCTACTGGCAATACGCCGGCGATGTGGTGGCGTGGACCAACTCGCTGCTGACCCCGCCGCCGCCCCATATCCTCGCGTTGCTGGGCGCGGCGGGGCAGGCGCCGGCGCTGGCGGCGCGCATCGCCAACGGCTTCGACAACCCGCCAGACTACTTCCCGTGGTGGATGGACCCGCAGGCCTGCCACCAGCTGATCGACCACCATCTGCCGCAGGCTGCCTGACATGGACACCACCAGTCATGCCGCGCCCCTGCTCGATCCGCGCGAGCTGCGCCGGGTTTGCGGCCGCTACGCGACGGGCGTGGCGGTCATCGGTGCCTGTACGGCGCAGCAGCGCCCGGTCGGCATCACCGTCAACTCGTTCGCGTCCCTGTCGCTGGCGCCGCCGCTGATCCTGTGGAGCCTGGCGTCGCACTCGCCCAATGCCGGGCTGTTCGAGCCAGGCCGGCCGTTCGGCGTCAGCATCCTGCGCGCGGGGCACGGCGACCTGGCGCGCCGCTTCGCCACCCCGGCGGCGGACAAGTTCGCCGGCGTGCGTCATACACGCTGCGGCCAGGGCGTGCCCTACCTTGACGAGGCGCTCGCCACGCTCGCGTGCCGCGTCGAACGCGCCGACCCCGTCGGCGACCACCTGCTGATCGTGGGCGCGGTGGAGTCGATCGCGGCGGAGGAGGGCGAGCCGCTGGTCTTCTACGGCGGGGGGTTTGTGCGGGTCGCGGCCTGACCTGCGCGTGCCGGCGGGCGGCGCGTGCCGCCCGCCGCGCCGCCTTCGTGCCAGCTTTTGCGCACATCTGCCTGAATCCTGCGTGCAACACCCCTCGGCAAATCGCAATTGCTTATTGCCCTTTCCTTATGGAAGGGTTATAATGTAAGGCTACCCGTGTCTCCGGGTAGTGGGTTGGCCGTTTTGGCCAGGCGCAGTCCTCTTTAGCGCAGCCCATTCGCGCACAGCGCAAGCACAGTTTTCGTGTATCAATCAGCCCCGGCCAATCGCAGCTGGGAATGGAGCAAACCATGAGCCTTGGCCTTGTAGGTCGCAAGGTTGGCATGACCCGTATTTTCACGGACGACGGTGAAGCGATTCCCGTGACCGTGGTCGAGGTCGGCGACAACCGCGTGACGCAAATCAAGACGGACGAGACCGACGGTTACACCGCGGTTCAAGTCACCTTCGGCGCACGACGCGCAAGCCGCGTCACCAAGCCGCTGGCGGGTCACCTCGCCAAAGCCGGCGTGGAAGCCGGCGAAATCATCCGCGAATTCCGTATCGACGCAGCCAAGGCTGCCGAACTGCAAGCTGGCGGTTCGCTGTCGGTCGACCTGTTCGAAGTCGGTCAGAAGATCGACGTGCAGGGCGTGACCATCGGTAAGGGCTACGCCGGTACCATCAAGCGCTACCACTTCGCCTCCGGCCGTGCCACCCACGGTAACTCGCGCTCGCACAACGTGCCGGGCTCGATCGGTATGGCGCAGGATCCGGGCCGCGTGTTCCCGGGCAAGCGCATGACCGGTCATCTGGGCGATGTCACCCGCACCGTGCAGAACCTGGAGATCGCCAAGATCGACGCAGAGCGCAAGCTGCTGCTGGTCAAGGGCGCCATCCCCGGCTCCAAGAACGGCAAGGTCATCGTTACCCCGGCCGTCAAGGCCAAAGCCAAAGCTTAAGGAGCGCATGTAATGGAACTCAAGCTCCTCCAGGACAATGGCCAGATCGGCGCAGGCGTTGCCGCTTCGCCCGAAGTGTTCGGCCGTGACTACAACGAAGCCCTCGTTCACCAGATCGTCGTCGCTTACCAGGCCAACGCTCGCAGCGGTAACCGTAAGCAGAAGGATCGTGAAGAGGTCAAGCACACGACCAAGAAGCCGTGGCGCCAGAAGGGTACGGGTCGCGCCCGTGCCGGTATGTCCTCGTCGCCGCTGTGGCGCGGGGGTGGCCGTATCTTCCCGAATTCGCCGGAAGAGAACTTCAGCCAGAAGGTCAACAAGAAGATGTTCCGTGCCGGCATGCGCTCGATTTACTCGCAGCTCGCACGTGAAGGCCGTATCAATGTGGTGGACGGTTTTACCGTCGACGCGCCCAAGACCAAGCTCTTGGCCGACAAGTTCAAGGCCATGGGCCTGGACTCGGTGCTGATCATCACCGACAGCCTCGACGAAAACCTCTACCTGGCTTCGCGCAACCTGCCGCACGTGGCAGTTGTCGAGCCGCGCCAGGCTGACCCGCTGTCGCTCGTGCACTACAAGAAGGTGCTGGTGACCAAGGCGGCTGTCGCGCAGATCGAGGAGTTGCTGAAATGACGCAAGTAGCCAAGAACGATCATCGTTTGATGCAGGTGCTGCTCGCGCCGGTGGTTTCCGAAAAGGCAACCCTGGTCGCCGACAAGAATGAACAGGTCGTGTTCGAAGTCGCCCGCGATGCCAACAAGGCAGAAGTGAAGGCCGCCGTCGAACTGCTGTTCAAGGTCGAGGTGCAGTCCGTTCAGATCCTGAACCAGAAGGGCAAGCAAAAGCGCTTCGGCCGTTTCATGGGCCGTCGCAACCACGTGAAGAAAGCTTACGTGTCGCTGAAGCCGGGTCAGGAAATCAATTTTGAAGCGGAGGCCAAGTAATCATGGCACTCGTCAAGACCAAGCCGACTTCCCCGGGTCGTCGCTCGATGGTGAAGGTGGTCAACAAGGACCTTCACAAGGGCGCCCCGCACGCTCCGCTGCTGGAAAAGCAATTCCAGAAGTCGGGACGTAACAACAATGGTCATATCACCACCCGCCACAAGGGCGGTGGTCATAAGCACCACTACCGCGTGGTCGATTTCAAGCGCAACGACAAGGACGGCATCCCCGCCAAGGTCGAGCGCCTGGAATACGATCCGAACCGCAGCGCCAACATCGCGCTGGTCGTGTTCGCCGACGGCGAGCGCCGCTACATCATCGCCACCAAGGGCATGGTTGCCGGCCAATCGCTGCTGAATGGCTCGGAAGCGCCGATCAAGGCTGGCAACAACCTGCCGATCCGCAACATTCCGGTCGGTACCACGATCAACAACGTGGAAATGCTGCCGGGCAAGGGCGCCCAGATCGCCCGCGCTGCAGGCGGTTCCGCTGTGCTGCTGGCCCGTGAAGGCCTGTACGCCCAGGTTCGCCTGCGCTCCGGCGAAGTGCGCCGCGTGCACATCGAGTGCCGCGCCACCGTCGGTGAAGTTGGCAACGAAGAGCACAGCCTGCGCGTCATCGGCAAGGCCGGTGCGACCCGCTGGCGCGGTATCCGCCCGACGGTCCGCGGCGTTGTGATGAACCCGGTCGACCACCCGCACGGTGGTGGCGAGGGCAAGACCGCTGCTGGCCGCGATCCGGTGTCGCCGTGGGGTACCCCGACCAAGGGCTACCGCACCCGCAGCAACAAGCGCACGGACAGCATGATCGTCCAGAAGCGCCACAAGCGTTAATCGGTAGGTAGGAGCTAAAGATATGACTCGTTCCGCTAAAAAGGGTCCGTTCTGCGACGCCCACCTGCTGAAGAAGGTGGAAGTTGCAGTCAGCGGCAAGGACAAGAAGCCCATCAAGACTTGGTCGCGCCGCTCGACCATTCTGCCGGAGTTCATTGGCCTGACGATCGCCGTGCACAACGGCCGTCAACACGTGCCGGTGTACGTGACGGAAAACATGGTTGGCCACAAGCTCGGCGAATTTGCGATCACCCGCACGTTCAAGGGCCACGCGGCTGACAAGAAAGCGAAGAGGTAAGGTGCCATCATGGAAGTGAAAGCGATTCATCGCGGTGCCCGCATCTCCGCCCAGAAGACGCGCCTGGTCGCTGACCAGATCCGTGGTCTGCCGATCGAGCGCGCGCTCAATGTCCTGACGTTCAGCCCGAAAAAGGCTGCCGGGATCGTGAAGAAGGTGGTCGAATCGGCCATCGCCAACGCTGAGCACAACGAAGGCGCCGACATCGACGAACTGAAGGTCAAATCGATCTACGTCGACAAGGCAACCTCGCTCAAGCGCTTCACCGCACGGGCGAAGGGCCGCGGCAACCGCATCGAGAAACAAACCTGTCACATCACTGTGACGCTCGGCAACTAAGGAGTCACGATGGGACAGAAGATTCATCCGACTGGCTTCCGTCTGGCTGTCAGCCGTAACTGGGCTTCGCGCTGGTACGCCAGCAACACGAAGTTCGCCGGCATGCTGAAGGAAGACATCGAAGTTCGCGACTTCCTGAAGAAGAAGCTGAAGAACGCATCGGTTGGCCGCGTCGTCATCGAGCGCCCCGCCCGCAATGCCCGTATCACCATTTACAGCTCGCGTCCGGGCGTGGTGATCGGCAAGAAGGGTGAGGACATCGAACTGCTGAAGGCCGAACTGCAGCGTCGCATGGGCGTGCCCGTGCACGTGAACATCGAGGAAATCCGCAAGCCGGAAACCGATGCTCAGCTGATCGCCGACTCGATCACCCAGCAGCTCGAGCGCCGCATCATGTTCCGCCGCGCCATGAAGCGCGCCATGCAGAACGCGATGCGCCTGGGTGCCCAGGGTATCAAGATCATGAGCGCCGGCCGTCTGAACGGTATCGAAATCGCACGTACCGAGTGGTACCGCGAAGGCCGTGTGCCCCTGCACACCCTGCGCGCCGACATCGACTACGGCTTCTCCGAAGCAGAAACCACCTACGGCATCATCGGTGTCAAGGTGTGGGTCTACAAGGGTGATCACCTCGGCCGCAATGAAGCGCCGGTGGTGGAAGAGCCGCAAGACGACCGTCGTCGTCGCCCGGGTCGTCCGGAAGGTCGCCGCCGTGAAGGCGAAGGCCGTCCGGGTGGCAACCGCCGCGGCGGTGCCGGTGCCGGTCGTCGCGCTGCGCCTGGCGCAGATGGGAAGAGTGGAGAATAACGATGCTGCAACCTAAGCGCAGAAAATACCGCAAGGAGCAGAAAGGCCGCAACACGGGTAAGGCTACCCGTGGTAACGCCGTGTCTTTCGGCGAATTCGGCCTGAAGGCCATGGGCCGTGGCCGTCTGACGGCTCGTCAGATCGAGTCGGCACGTCGTGCGATGACCCGTCACATCAAGCGTGGCGGCCGCATCTGGATCCGGATCTTCCCGGACAAGCCGATCTCGAAGAAGCCCGCTGAAGTCCGTATGGGTAACGGCAAGGGCAATCCGGAATACTACGTGGCTGAAATCCAGCCGGGCAAGATGCTGTACGAAATGGATGGCGTGAGCGAAGAGCTGGCGCGTGAGGCGTTCCGCCTTGCGGCGGCCAAGCTGCCGATCGCCACCAATTTCGTGGTGCGCCAGGTCGGGACGTAAGGAGAGCAGGGATGAAAGCATCCGAACTTCGCGGCAAGGACGCCGCAGGCCTGAACCAGGAGCTCTCCGAGCTGCTGAAGGCCCAATTTAGCCTGCGCATGCAAAAGGCAACCCAACAGCTGCAGAACACCAGCCAGCTGAAGAAGGTTCGCAAGGACATCGCGCGCGTGCAAACCGTGCTGACTGAAAAGGCGAACGCGAAATGACTGAAGCTGCACAAACGGAAAAGTCGCTTCGCCGCACCCTGGTCGGCCGTGTCGTGAGCGACAAGATGGACAAGACCGTTACGGTCTTGGTGGAAAACCGCGTCAAGCATCCCCTGTACGGCAAGTACGTGCTGCGTTCCAAGAAGTACCACGCACACGACGAAGCCAACCAGTACAAGGAAGGCGACAAGGTCGAAATCCAGGAAGGCCGTCCGCTGTCGCGGACCAAGTCCTGGGTGGTTTCCCGGCTGGTAGAGGCTGCACGCGTCATCTAAGAACAACACGTTCTTAGCTTGACTTGCAAGTCCAGGATTATGTAGCTATAATCCTGGACTTCCGCTTTATTGCGTTCGCCTTAGCAGTACCACCCGGGCGGGCCTGTTGAGCGAGCCAGGGCCAGGCGGCCTCGACGATCTGTCGGGATTGCCAGGTTCCTACCGACTTCAAAGTTGATCAACCCATACGGTGCTGGCGCAAGGCCGGAACCGACGGGACCAAGACTGACCGACGGGCGCTATGGCACCTGGCGGATTAAGTTGGGAAGACAAACACCATGATTCAGACAGAAAGCCGGCTCGAAGTGGCCGATAACACTGGTGCGCGCGAAGTGCTGTGCATCAAGGTGCTGGGTGGCTCCAAGCGCCGCTACGCAAGCGTTGGCGACATCATCAAGGTGACCGTCAAGGACGCAGCGCCGCGCGGTCGCGTGAAGAAGGGCGACATCTACAACGCCGTCGTCGTGCGTACCGCCAAGGGCGTGCGCCGCGCTGACGGTTCGCTGATCAAGTTCGACGGCAATGCCGCCGTCCTGCTGAACAACAAGCTCGAGCCGATCGGCACCCGTATCTTCGGGCCGGTGACTCGCGAACTCCGTACCGAGCGCTTCATGAAGATCGTGTCGCTCGCTCCGGAAGTGCTGTAAGGAGCCGACATGAACAAGATTCGCAAAGGCGATGAAGTCATCGTCCTGACCGGCAAGGACAAGGGCAAGCGCGGTACCGTGCAGGCCGTGCTCGGTGACAAGGTTGCGGTGCAAGGCGTGAACATCGCCAAGAAGCATGCGCGCCCGAACCCGATGCTGGGCACCACCGGTGGCGTGGTTGACAAGGTCATGCCGCTGCATATTTCCAACGTTGCGCTCGTGGATGCCAATGGCAAGCCGTCGCGCGTCGGCATCAAGGTGGAAGACGGCAAGCGCGTGCGCGTGCTGAAGACCACCGGCGCCGTCGTGGCAGCTTGATTCTGGGCACGTTTAGGAGTTGAGCATGGCAGCACGTCTGCAAGAGTTTTACAAAGAACAGGTTGTGCCGAAGCTGATCGAACAGTTCGGTTACAAGTCGGTCATGGAAGTGCCGCGCATCACCAAGATCACCCTGAACATGGGCCTTGGCGAAGCGATCAATGACAAGAAGATCATTGAAAACGCCGTCGGCGACCTGACCAAGATCGCCGGTCAGAAGCCGGTCGTGACGAAGGCCAAGAAGGCCATCGCCGGCTTCAAGATCCGCCAGGGCTACCCCATCGGTGCGATGGTGACCCTGCGCGGCGAGCGCATGTTCGAATTCCTCGATCGTTTCGTCACCGTGGCCCTGCCGCGCGTGCGTGACTTCCGTGGTGTGTCGGGCCGTTCGTTTGACGGTCGTGGCAACTACAACATCGGTGTGAAAGAGCAGATCATTTTCCCCGAAATCGAGTACGACAAGATCGACGCACTGCGTGGTCTGAACATCAGCATCACGACGACGGCAAAGAACGACGAGGAAGCCAAGGCACTCCTCGGTGCGTTCAAGTTCCCGTTCCGCAATTAAGGGGTAACCGTGGCTAAACTGGCTCTGATTGAACGTGAGAAGAAGCGCGCCAAGCTGGTGGCGAAGTACGCCGCCAAGCGCGCCAACCTCAAGGCCATTATCGACGACCAAGAGAAGTCGGAAGAAGAGCGTTACAGCGCGCGTCTCGAGCTGCAACAGCTCCCGCGCAACGCGAACCCGACTCGCCAGCGCAACCGCTGCGCGATCACCGGTCGTCCCCGCGGTACCTTCCGCAAGTTTGGCCTGGCGCGTAACAAGATCCGCGAAATCGCCTTCAAGGGCGAAATCCCGGGTCTGACGAAAGCCAGCTGGTAATTACGCACAGGCTACAGGAGAAACAGTATGAGCATGAGCGATCCTATCGCCGATATGCTGACGCGCATCCGCAACGCCCAGGGCGTGCAGAAGGCGTCGGTTGTCATGCCGTCGTCGAAGCTGAAAGTGGCAATCGCCAAGGTCCTGAAGGACGAAGGCTACATCGACGACTACGCCGTCCAGGAAGATGGCGGCAAGGCACAACTGAGCATCGGCCTGAAGTACTACGCCGGCCGTCCGGTGATCGAGCGCATCGAGCGCGTCTCGAAGCCCGGCCTGCGCGTGTACAAGGGCCGCAGCGACATTCCGCAAGTGATGAACGGCCTGGGTGTGGCGATCATCTCGACCCCGCAGGGTCTGATGACCGACCGCAAGGCTCGCGCCACCGGCGTGGGCGGCGAAGTTCTCTGCTACGTCGCTTAAGGAGAGAACCATGTCCCGTGTAGGTAAGGCTCCCATCGCGCTCCCCAAGGGCGCGGAAGTGAACGTGGCAGCTGGCGTGCTCTCCGTGAAGGGTCCGCTGGGTACGCTGTCGCAGCCGATTCACAGCCTGGTCAAGGTCAATGTCGAGAATGACACGCTGACCTTCTCGCCGGCTGACGAGTCGCGTGAAGCAAACGCCCTGCAAGGCACCATGCGCGCCCTGGTGGCGAACATGGTCAAGGGCGTGACCACCGGTTTCGAGCGCAAGCTGAACCTCGTTGGCGTGGGCTACCGTGCCCAGCTGCAAGGCGCTGCGCTGAAGCTCCAGCTTGGTTTCTCGCACGACGTGATCCATGAGATGCCGGAAGGCGTGACGGCGGCAACGCCGACGCAGACCGAGATCATCATCAAGGGTGCGGACAAGCAGAAAGTCGGTCAGGTTGCCGCGGAAGTCCGCGCGTACCGTCCGCCCGAGCCCTACAAGGGCAAGGGTGTGCGTTACAGCGACGAGCGCGTCATCCTGAAGGAAACCAAGAAGAAGTAAGGGGTGCAATGATGAACAAGAAAGACGCTCGTTTGCGCCGTGCACGTCAGACCCGCGCCAAGATCGCGGAGATGAAAGTCAATCGTCTGACCGTGTTCCGTACGAATTCGCATATTTACGCCCAGGTTTTCTCGGAGTGCGGCACCAAGGT
Organism: Cupriavidus phytohabitans; assembly: GCF_000426345.1. GTDB lineage: Bacteria > Pseudomonadota > Gammaproteobacteria > Burkholderiales > Burkholderiaceae > Cupriavidus. Next base: position 14,095 of record NZ_AUFE01000022.1, read on the forward strand.
GCTGGCTTCCGCGTCGACCGCCGAGGTGGAAGTGCGCAAGGAACTGGATGGCAAGGGCGCTACCGCCGCTGCCGCCACCGTGGTTGGCAAGCGCATCGCCGAGAAGGCGAAGGCTGCCGGCGTGGAAACCGTCGCGTTCGATCGCGCCGGCTTCCGTTTCCATGGCCGCGTGAAGGCCCTGGCAGACGCCGCCCGCGAAGCCGGCCTGAAGTTCTAAGCGCATAGAGAGAGATACGTCATGGCAAAGATGCAAGCAAAAGTCCAACAGGACGAACGCGACGACGGCCTCCGCGAGAAGATGATCTCGGTCAACCGTGTCACCAAGGTGGTGAAGGGTGGCCGGATTCTCGGTTTCGCAGCGCTGACCGTGGTTGGTGACGGCGATGGCCGCATCGGCATGGGCAAGGGCAAGGCCAAGGAAGTGCCGGTTGCTGTTCAGAAGGCAATGGACGAAGCCCGTCGCAAGATGGTCAAGGTCTCGCTGAAGAACGGCACGCTGCAACACGAAGTCGTTGGCAAGCACGGCGCCGCCAAGGTGCTGATGATGCCCGCCAAGGAAGGTACCGGCGTGATCGCCGGCGGCCCGATGCGCGCGATCTTCGAAGTGATGGGCGTCACCAACGTGGTGACCAAGTCGCACGGCTCCACCAACCCGTACAACATGGTTCGCGCCACGCTGGACGGCCTTCAGAAGATGAGCACGCCGGGCGAAATCGCCGCCAAGCGTGGCAAGTCGGTCGAAGACATCCTGGGTTAAGGTGAACGCAATGTCGCAGAAAACCGTAAAAGTGCAACTCGTGCGCAGCCTGATCGGCACGCGCGAGGATCATCGCGCCACCGTGCGTGGCCTGGGCCTGCGCCGCATCAACTCGGTGTCGGAGCTGCAGGACACGCCCGCCGTGCGCGGCATGATCAACAAGGTCTCGTACCTGGTCAAGGTTCTGGCCTGATCGGGACTTGGAGAGCAAGATGCAACTGAACAACCTGAAACCGGCCACCGGTTCGAAGCACGCCAAGCGTCGCGTCGGCCGCGGTATCGGCTCCGGCCTGGGCAAGACCGCCGGTCGCGGTCACAAGGGTCAGAAGTCGCGTTCGGGCGGCTTCCACAAGGTGGGCTTCGAAGGCGGTCAAATGCCGCTGTATCGTCGCCTGCCGAAGCGCGGCTTCACCTCGCTGACCAAGGCGTTCACCGCCGAAGTCACGCTGCGTGACATCGAGCGCCTGGAAGCGGCCGAAGTCGACCTGCTGGTTCTGAAGCAGGCTGGCCTGGTCAGCGACCTGGTCAAGAGCGCCAAGGTCATCAAGGCCGGCGAGCTGACCCGCAAGGTAACGATCAAGGGTCTGGGCGCCACCGCTGGCGCCAAGGCCGCGATCGAAGCCGCCGGCGGCCAGATCGCAGCCTGACAAGGCATTTATCGCAGCATAGGCAGTTATAGTCGGAGCATCGTTTGGCCACGGCGAAACCCAATGCAAGCGCGCAAGCCAGGAACACGGCGAAGTACGGCGACCTCAAGCGCCGGTTGATGTTCCTGGTGCTGGCCCTGATCGTGTACCGCATCGGCGCTCATATTCCGGTGCCCGGTATCGATCCGGAGCAGCTTGCGAAGCTTTTCCAGAGTCAGTCGGGTGGCATCCTCGGGATGTTCAACCTGTTCTCGGGCGGGGCGCTGTCGCGCTTTACCGTCTTCGCGCTCGGCATCATGCCGTACATCTCGGCGTCGATCATCATGCAATTGCTGACGATCGTGCTGCCGCAGCTGGAGTCGCTGAAGAAGGAAGGGCAGGCAGGCCAGCGCAAGATCACGCAGTACACGCGCTACGGCACCGTGGTCCTGGCCACGTTCCAGGCGCTCTCGATTGCGGTGGCGCTGGAGTCGCAGCCTGGGCTGGTGCTGGATCCTGGCCTGATGTTCCGGGCCACGGCGGTGATCACGCTGGTGACCGGCACGATGTTCCTGATGTGGCTGGGTGAGCAGATCACCGAGCGGGGTCTCGGCAACGGCATCTCGATCATCATCTTCGGCGGTATCGCGGCGGGCCTGCCCAACGCGATCGGCGGACTGTTCGAACTGGTCCGCACGGGTTCCATGAGCATCATCGCGGCGATCTTCATCGTGGCGATCGTGATCGGTGTGACCTTCGCCGTGGTGTTCGTCGAGCGGGGCCAGCGCAAGATCCTGGTGAACTATGCCAAGCGTCAGGTCGGCAACAAGGTGTATGGCGGCCAGTCGTCGCACCTGCCGCTGAAGCTGAACATGGCAGGGGTGATTCCGCCGATCTTCGCATCGTCGATCATCCTGTTCCCGGCAACGATCGCGGGCTGGTTCACGTCTGACGCGACCGGCTCGGTGGGTGGGTTCATCAAGGACCTGGCTGCCACGCTGTCGCCGGGCCAGCCGGTCTACATCCTGCTGTACGCTGCTGCGATTGTATTTTTCTGCTTCTTCTACACGGCCCTGGTCTACAACAGCCGTGAAGTGGCAGACAACCTGAAGAAAAGCGGTGCCTTCATTCCGGGCATTCGTCCGGGCGAGCAGACGACGCGCTATATCGACAAGATCCTGGTGCGTTTGACGCTGGCTGGTGCGATCTACATCACACTGGTCTGCCTGTTGCCGGAATTCCTGGTGCTGCGCTGGAACGTTCCGTTCTATTTCGGCGGAACCTCCCTGCTGATCATCGTGGTCGTCACGATGGACTTCATGGCTCAGGTTCAGTCCTATGTCATGTCGCAGCAGTATGAGTCGCTGCTGAAGAAGGCGAATTTCAAGGGCAATCTGACCTTGCGCTGACTTCGGATCGGTACAGGCTAGGTATGGCTAAAGACGACGTCATCCAGATGCAGGGCGAGGTCCTGGAAAACCTGCCCAATGCGACGTTCCGAGTCAAGCTGGAGAATGGCCATGTAGTCCTGGGTCATATCTCCGGCAAGATGAGAATGCACTACATCCGGATCCTTCCGGGTGACAAGGTGACGGTCGAGCTGACCCCATATGATCTGTCGCGCGCACGAATCGTCTTCCGGACGAAGTGAGCGAACAGGAATTGAAGGAAGAGGAAAATTATGAAAGTGCTGGCTTCTGTTAAGCGCATTTGCCGCAACTGCAAAATCATCAAGCGCAACGGTGTCGTGCGCGTGATCTGCTCGTCGGATCCCCGCCACAAGCAACGCCAAGGCTAATCGGAAAGAGGATTGACGAATGGCACGTATCGCAGGGGTTAACATCCCGAACCACAAGCACACCGAAATCGGCCTGACGGCCATTTATGGTGTCGGCCGCTCGCGCGCTCGCAAGATTTGCGAGGCCACCGGTGTACCGTTTGACAAGAAGGTCAAGGATCTGACCGACGCCGACCTGGAAAAGCTTCGTGACGAAGTGGGCAAGGTCACGGTCGAGGGTGACCTGCGTCGTGAAACCACGATGAACATCAAGCGTCTGATGGACCTTGGTTGCTATCGTGGCATGCGTCACCGCAAGGGCCTGCCCATGCGCGGTCAGCGTACCCGTACCAACGCCCGTACCCGCAAGGGTCCGCGCAAGGCCGGCGTGGCTCTGAAGAAGTAAAGCCGAAGGCAGAGGAAGAAACTAATGGCAAAAGGTCCGAATAACGCCGCTCGCGCGCGTAAGAAGGTCAAGAAGAACGTTGCCGACGGCATTGCGCACGTCCACGCCTCGTTCAACAACACCATCATCACGATCACCGACCGTCAGGGCAATGCTCTGTCGTGGGCGACCGCCGGTGGCCAGGGCTTCAAGGGTTCGCGTAAGTCGACCCCGTTCGCTGCCCAGGTTGCTGCCGAAAACGCCGGCCGCGTGGCGCAAGACCAGGGCATCAAGAACCTGGAAGTGCGCATCAAGGGCCCCGGCCCTGGCCGTGAGTCGGCTGTCCGCGCGCTGAACGCGCTGGGCATCAAGATCGCGATCATCGAAGACGTCACGCCGATTCCGCATAACGGCTGCCGTCCGCCGAAGCGCCGCCGCATCTAAGCGCTGGCGTTGTCCGGGCCCGGCGGGTTTACCTGCCGGTTTCGGATATGGTAAGATCGCGCGTTGACCTGCTGCATTTGATGCGGCAGGTTTTCGTTTTGCATCGACGGGATGTCGCATAAAGCACATCCGGTGGTCGATGTACTGTAAATGCTTTCAGCGTCGCACCCGGCCACATCCGGCCAGGACGCGCTTCATAAGCCCACCGTCCGTCACGGTCTTCCCAGTGTTCTGGGAGGCACTGCGTTGACGGACTCGCGGCGCGTCAAGAAGGCGCCGTGATAGACCAAAGGAAGACAACGTGGCACGTTATACCGGCCCGAAGGCCAAACTTTCCCGCCGTGAAGGCACCGACCTGTTCCTGAAGAGCTCGCGTCGCTCGCTCGCCGACAAGTGCAAGCTGGACAGCAAGCCGGGCCAGCACGGCCGCACCTCGGGTGCCCGCACCTCCGATTACGGCAACCAGCTGCGTGAAAAGCAGAAGGTCAAGCGCATCTACGGCGTGCTCGAGCGCCAGTTCCGCCGCTACTTCGCAGAAGCCGACCGCCGCAAGGGCAACACCGGCGAAAACCTGCTGCAACTGCTGGAATCGCGCCTGGACAACGTGGTGTACCGCATGGGCTTCGGCTCGACCCGCGCTGAAGCGCGCCAGCTGGTTTCGCACAAGGCGATCCTGGTGAACGGCCAGACCCTGAACGTGCCGTCGGCCCAGATCAAGTCGGGCGACGTCATTACCATCCGCGAGCAGTCGAAGAAGCAAGTCCGTATCGCCGAAGCGCTGTCGCTGGCCGAGCAGTCGGGCTTCCCGACCTGGGTTGCCGTTGATTCCAAGAAGTTCGAAGGCACCTTCAAGCAAGTTCCGGATCGCGCCGATATTTCCGGTGACATCAACGAAAGCCTGATCGTCGAACTGTACTCGCGTTAATCCGCGAGCAGATGGCGCAGCGCTTGCGTGCTCCGCAAAGCTTCTCTTTCAGCCCGACGCGCGCTACGCGCGGTCGGGCTTCGCCCATCGTTGCGATGGGAATTTTCAGGTTCCAAACGTCAGCCTTATCGGTGTAACGAGCCGAGGGTATTGAAAAGGACAACCTAATGCAAACAGCACTCCTCAAGCCAAAAATCATCGCCGTCGAGCCTCTGGGCGACCATCACGCCAAAGTCGTGATGGAGCCGTTCGAGCGCGGCTACGGCCATACGCTCGGTAACGCCCTGCGTCGCGTGCTGCTGTCGTCGATGGTCGGCTATGCCCCGACCGAAGTCACGATCGCTGGGGTGGTCCACGAGTATTCCACCATCGACGGCGTGCAGGAAGACGTCGTCAACCTGCTGCTCAACCTGAAGGGCGTGGTGTTCAAGCTGCACAACCGTGATGAGGTCACGGTGTCGCTGCGCAAGGATGGCGAAGGCGTAGTCACGGCTGCCGATATCGAGCTGCCGCACGACGTCGAGATCATCAACCCGAACCACGTGATCGCCCATCTGTCGGCCGGCGGCAAGCTGGACATGCAGATCAAGGTCGAGCAGGGCCGTGGCTATGTGCCGGGCAACGTGCGCAAGTTTGGCGACGAGTCGGGCAAGGTCATCGGCCGCATCGTGCTGGACGCCTCGTTCTCGCCGGTGCGCCGCGTGTCGTACGCCGTTGAGTCCGCTCGCGTCGAGCAGCGTACCGACCTGGACAAGCTGGTGATGAACATCGAAACCGACGGCGTGATCTCGCCCGAGGAAGCGATCCGCCAGTCGGCCCGCATCCTGGTCGACCAGCTGTCCGTGTTCGCCGCGCTGGAAGGCACCGAGTCGGCAGCCGAGGCTGCTTCGAGCCGCACGCCGCAGATCGATCCGATCCTGCTGCGCCCGGTCGACGACCTGGAGCTGACGGTGCGTTCGGCCAACTGCCTGAAGGCCGAGAACATCTACTACATCGGCGACCTGATCCAGCGTACCGAGAACGAGCTGCTGAAGACCCCGAACCTGGGTCGCAAGTCGCTCAACGAGATCAAGGAAGTCCTCGCCTCGCGTGGCCTGACCCTCGGCATGAAGCTCGAGAACTGGCCGCCCGCAGGTCTGGAAAAGTAATTGTGGCGCAGGGGCTTAGCCCCCTGTACCGCGGTAACCGCCCTGGCTTCGGCCGGGGCTCGTATGACTACCGGCCCGCGTCCAGCCGTATCGGACGATAGAAGAGCTGGTCAAACACTTAACTGAAAGGAATCATCATGCGTCACCGTCATGGTCTGCGGAAACTGAACCGCACCTCGTCGCACCGCCTCGCGATGCTGCGCAACATGTCCAACTCGCTGTTCCAGCACGAGCTGATCAAGACCACCGTGCCCAAGGCCAAGGAACTGCGCAAGGTCGTCGAGCCGCTGATCACGCTGGCCAAGAAGGACACCGTTGCCAATCGCCGCCTGGCTTTCGCCCGCCTGCGCGACCGCGACATGGTCACCAAGCTGTTCACCGAACTGGGCCCGCGCTACGCCACCCGTCCGGGCGGCTACACCCGCATCCTGAAGTTCGGCTTCCGTCAGGGCGACAACGCGCCGATGGCGCTGGTCGAACTGGTGGATCGTCCGGAAATCACCGAAGCCCCGGCTGAAGAAGCCGCGGAATAAGTGCATTTCCTGTCCGCTGCCGTCATGCGACGGTTCCGGGCACACCGCTTACAATCGAGCCAGGCATCCGCCTGGCTCTTTTGTTTTGGGCGCCAGCCGCCATTGCCAGCCGTTCCAGGAGAGTGCCGATGCCCGATGCCAGCAAGTCACCCGACCCCGCCGAGGTGCTCGTGGTGATCACCAATACCCCGGATGACGAGACCGCGGCGCGGCTGTCCCGGGCCGTGCTGGAGGCGCGCGCGGCGGCCTGCGTGAACCGTCTGGCCCCGGTGGAATCCGAGTACTGGTGGCAAGGCGTGCTGGAGCAGGCGCGGGAATGGCCGCTGCTGATCAAAACCACGCGCGCGCGTTACGCTGCACTCGAGGCGGTGATCCGGCAACATCACCCCTATGACGTGCCGGAGATTATCGCAGTGCCGGTGACAGCGGGTTTTGCGCCTTACCTGGCGTGGGTCGGCACCGAGACCAATACCGGCGTGCGCCCGGCGGAATAAGGGCCAATGGGACTGCCGCGCAGCAGCGGGTACGGCAGGATCGATTGCTCAGGACAGACAGGAAACAGCTTCATGAACATCGGTTTGGCACTTCCGGAGCGGGCACGCGGGCTGGTCCAGGCGCGGCATATTGCCGCAGTCCTGCTGGCGGTACTGGCCTGGTTTTGCCTGGCTGGTGCGGCGCAGGCAGCGACGGAAGACGACTTCCTGCCGCCGGAGCAAGCCTTCCGCTTCGCTGCGCGCCAGATCGACGACAGCACCGTGGAGGTGCGTTTCGATGTCGCGCCCGGCTACTACATGTACCGGGAGCGATTCGCCTTTGCGACGGAGCCTGCCGCCGTGAAGCTCGGCACGCCGGACTTCCCGCCAGGCAAGGTCAAGTTCGACGATACCTTCGGCAAGGAGATGGAGACGTATCGAGACAGCGTGACCATCCGCGTGCCGGTGGCGGCAGCGCCGGCTGACGGCAAGTGGACGCTGACGGTCACTTCGCAGGGCTGCGCCGACAAGGGCCTGTGCTATCCACCGATGGAAAGCGTCTACAAGGTCGGTAGCACCGGCCTGGCCGACCTGTTCGGCAAGCGCGGGCGCTCCGATGCGCCCGCTGCGGCCCCACTGCCGGCCCAGCCGGCTCCCGCTGCGTCGCTGCGTGCCGATGACAGCGACCGCATCGCCGGCGCGCTGGCGAGCCGCAACGTGGGCCTGATCGCGGCGCTTTTCTTCGGCCTGGGCCTGCTGCTGACCTTCACGCCGTGCGTGCTGCCGATGGTGCCGATCCTGTCGTCGATCGTCGTCGGCGAGCATGTCACGCGCAGCCGTGCGCTGGTGGTGTCGCTGGCCTATGTGCTGGGCATGGCGGTGGTGTACACCGCCGTCGGGGTAGCTGCCGGGCTGCTGGGCGAAGGCCTGTCGGCCGCGCTGCAGACGCCATGGGTGCTCGGCTTGTTCGCCGCGCTGATGGTGGCGCTGGCACTGTCGATGTTCGGCCTGTACGAGCTGCAGCTGCCGCGGCGCTGGCAGACGCGGCTGACGGAGTCGTCCAACCGCCGCCAGGGCGGCCAGGTGGCTGGTGCGGCAGCGATGGGCGCGATCTCGGCGCTGATCGTCGGCCCGTGCGTGACCGCGCCGCTGGCGGGGGCGCTGGCCTATATCGCGCAGACCCGCGACGCGGTCATCGGCGGCGCGGCGCTGTTTGCGATGGCGATCGGCATGGGCGTGCCACTGGTGCTGGTGGGCGTGGGCGCGGGCAACCTGCTGCCGCGCGCCGGCCGCTGGATGGAGGTGACCAAGCGCTTCTTCGGCTTCCTGCTGCTGGGTGTGGCGTTGTGGATGCTCGGGCCGGTGCTGCCGGCATGGACGACGATGCTGCTGCTGGCGGCGTTGCTGCTGATGGCCGCCGTGTTCCTCGGCGCGTTTGACGGGCTCGGGGCCGATCCGCGCAACCTGGCGCGCGTGGGCAAGGGGCTTGGCGTATTGTTCGCGATCGCCGCGGCCATCGTGCTGATCGGCGTGGCGTCGGGCGGGCGCGATCCGCTGCAGCCGCTGTCGCACCTGAGCGCGGGCCGCAGTGGTGCGGAAGGCGCGAGCGCCGCCCAGGCAGTGCGCTTCGAGCGCGTGCGCAGCGTTGCCGAACTGGATGCCCGCGTGGCACAGGCCGCCGCCGCGGGCAAGCCGGTGCTGCTCGATTTCTATGCCGACTGGTGCGTCAGCTGCAAGGAAATGGAGCGCATGACCTTCGTCGACCCGCGCGTGCGCGCGCGGTTGTCCGAAATCGTGCTGCTGCAGGCGGACGTGACCGCCAACAATGCCGACGACAAGGCGCTGCTCAAGCGCTTCGGGCTGTTCGGGCCGCCAGGGATCATCCTGTTCGGGCCGGATGGGCGCGAGCGGCCGGTGCGGGTGATCGGCTACCAGTCGGCCAACCGTTTCCTGGAGAGCCTGGAGCGCGCCTTCGGCAAGCGCACCAGCACCTGAGAGGCGTACTTGCGCCTGCGCTAGCGCTCCAGCTGCCGCGCCACTGCCCACAGCGCGCCCAGCACCACCACCACCGCCCCCATCAGGCCCATGGACCACCAGAATCCGTCTGGTGCCTGCAGCCACGGCATGCGCTCGAAGTTCATGCCAAAGATGCCGGTGATCAGCGTCAGCGGCATGAACAGCGCCGTGATCAGCGTCAGCATGCGCATGGTGCGGTTGGTGCGGTGGGCCACCGCCGAGAAGTGGATCTGCACCGCCGACTCGATTGAATCCTCCAGCCGGCGCGCATGCGCAAGCACGCGCTGGATATGTTCCATGACGTCGTTGATGCGCACCAGCAACACTTCATCGCGCCCAGGGATGGCTACCGGGCCGTGCTGGTCGCTGCTGTAGCGGTTGTCCAGCAAGCTGTCGCGGAATTCCTGCAGCGCATCGCGCTGCTCCTCGCTCAGGTGTTCCAGCTTGCGCAGCTGGATGCGCGCGTCGAGCAGCCCTTCCCAACTGGAAAAACTGCGGCGCGAGTTCAGCAGCGCGCGCTGCCAGCGGTCGAGCTGGCGTGTCAGCGGGGCGCGCAGCTCGAGGTAGCGGTCCACCATCGCATTGAGCAGGCGCAGCATCAGGTCCTCGGGCCGGTTCGGCGGACGCACGCCGTGCAGCAACGGTTGGCCATTGCCGCGCGCGGGTGCCGTCTGCGGGCGCGGTGCCTGGCAAAGCTCGAGCAGGCGCTGGCGCACCTGGTCGACGGTGCGCGACGGGCCATTGCGTACCGTGACCAGCAGCGTATCGAAGACGAAGAACGTAACCGGCTGCGTATCGATCCTGGCCAGCGCGGGCAGGAAGCCGGGTGGATAACGCCGTGCGCGGGCGGTTCCATCACCCGACGTCTTGGGCGCGCCGGCCGGCGCTGGCTCCTGCGGTTCGGCCTCGGCGATTGCACGGCTGGTCTCGAAGGTCAGCTTGCGGAAGATCACCATGTCGTATGCATTGGTCGTGTCGAAATACGACGGATGCGCGGCATTGGTGGCGTCGGCCAGGTGCAGGTCGAGGATCGCGGCGCCGGCGAGCTGGCGCACATTTTCGCGCCACGCATCAGGGGCGGCGGTGACTTCCTCGGTAGAAAAGTCCGCCCACACGAACAGCGCTGCGGCATTGCCGCTGAGGAAGCTGCCCGCCTCTGCGAGCGAGGCGAGCGGGTGTACCTGGCTGGCCGAGAAGCCGAGCAGTTCCATAGGCGCTTGGTTCCCGATAGGGCGATACAGGTCAGGCGGCCAGCAGGCGCGCGGCGTCGCGTGCGAAATAGGTCAGGATGCCGTCGGCGCCAGCGCGGCGGAAGGCCAGCAGCGATTCCATCATGACCTTGTCGTGGTCGAGCCAGCCGTTCTGCGCGGCGGCTTTCAGCATCGCGTACTCGCCGCTGACCTGATAAGCGTAGGTGGGGAAGCGGAACTCGTCCTTCACGCGGCGCACGATGTCGAGGTACGGCATCCCGGGCTTGACCATCACCATGTCGGCGCCTTCGAGGATGTCCTGCGCCACTTCGCGCAGGGCCTCGTCGGTGTTGGATGGGTCCATCTGGTAGGTCATCTTGTTGCCCTTGCCCAGGTTGGCCGCAGAGCCGACCGCGTCGCGGAAGGGGCCATAGAAGGCCGATGCGTACTTGGCCGAATAGGCCATGATGCGGGTGTGGATGTGGCCGTTGTCTTCCAGCGCCGTACGCACCGCGCCGATGCGGCCGTCCATCATGTCGGACGGGGCCACGATGTCGACGCCCGCGTCGGCCTGGGCCAGCGCCTGGCGCACCAGGATCTCGACGGTGGTGTCGTTGATGACGTAGCCGTTCTCATCCAGCACGCCGTCCTGGCCGTGGCTGGTGTAGGGGTCGAGCGCAACGTCGCACAGCACGCCGAGTTCGGGGAAGCGGTCCTTCAGCGCTCGAACCGCGCGCGGCACCAGGCCTTCGGGATTGATGGCCTCGATGCCGTCCGGCGTTTTCAGCGACGGGTCGATCACCGGGAACAGCGCGAGCACCGGGATGCCAAGCTTGACGCAGTCTTCGGCCACCGGCATCAGCAGGTCCACGGAAACCCGCTCGACGCCCGGCATCGAGGCCACGGACTGGCGCTGGTTCTGGCCGTCAAGGATGAACACGGGGTAGATCAGGTTGTCCGGCGACAGGCGATGCTCGCGCATCATGCGGCGGGAGAAATCGTCGCGGCGCATACGCCGCGGGCGGTACTCGGGGAAGGTCGACATGGCAGGCTTCTTGTGCTGGAGACGGGACAGAAGTGTCCTATTTGCCAGCCGGCGAGCACTGCGCGCGCGGCGCAAAGTTGCCGGCTGAAGAAAAACTAAACTTTTGTGCGTGCCCGCCATCATACTCGCGGACACTATGCGTTGCGCCTTGCGTGGCGCGGGTGTCCCCCGCTACTCCTCCCTGAGCGGGTACCCGCCCCAGCGGCGGGAAAGTTCGCCCCCGTTGCTTGCAGCGGGGTTTTTTTTGCGTGCTGGCTACGCTGCGGCGTTATGCCGCAGGACCTTCCGAAGCGGGAGGTTCAGCCGCCGTCGGTGCCGTGACAACGTCTTGCGCCGCGTTCTTCTGCGCTTCCGGCAGGTTGAGCCACCCGGCGATCACACCCTGCGCTTCTTCGATGCCGCGACGCTTGAGGCTCGAAAACAACTGTGCCGTCAGGGGCACCGGCGTTTCAAGCTGCTCCGCATAGCCCTGCAGCATCTTGCGCGTCTCGCGCAGTGCCTTGGCGTTCTCGCTGTTGGTGAGCTTGTCGGCCTTGGTCAGCAGCACGTGGATCGGCTTGCCGGTGGGCAGGAACCACTCGACCATCTGGCAATCGAGATCGGTGAACGGCCGGCGTGCATCCATCATCAGGATCAGGCCCGACAGCTGCGGCCGCGTCTGCACGTAGTCGCTGAGCAGGCCCTGCCAGTGGTACTTGGCCGAGCCCGACACCTCTGCATAACCATAGCCGGGGAGGTCGACCAGGAACGCCTGCGGTTCCGGCGCCTTGACCGGGGCCACCGTGAAATAGTTGATGTGCTGCGTGCGTCCGGGCGTGCGCGAGGAAAACGCCAGCCGCTTCTGGTTGCACAGGATGTTGATGGCGGTGGACTTGCCGGCGTTGGAGCGGCCGGCGAACGCGACCTCGGGAACGGCCGTGGCGGGCAGGTCCCGCAGGTGGTTGACGGTAATGAAGAAGCGGGCCTGGTGGAGAAGGGACATACGCGATAGCGGTAGGGCGGGGCGCCGCGGCGGCGCAATTGGCGCTGGCCGTGGCCGGGTTACCGCCAGGGTGGGGAGGGGTGCGGCCGGGCCGCTTGCCGGGTTTGATTTGGCGCAGCGCAAGCCCGTTTCAACACGGCACAGCAGGGCGCAAGGCATCAATCCGGCACATAACTTATTGTACAATACGCCGGTTTACGGTCTCCTGACCGGGTGACGCGCGACATCCCTTTGCCGCGTGGCTCGGCTGCCGTTGTCCGGACGGGAAGCCTCGTTGTGTCGTCCTATCGTGGGCACGGCCTTGTTTCGCATATGTGTTGCACCTCAGGTGCCGCAGCGGCGGAGCAAGGGCTGGCGGGAGTCTGCCGCCAGGCAAACCGCAGCGGATCGGTCATCCGCGCGGGTCGCCACGATGTCAGGCCTTTGTCCCGGCGCGTCCTCACCGCCGGCAGAGTGCCGGCCGGCACGCATTACGGTATCCAAAAACAATTCAGAGAAGGTGTGCGAATGAACCGCATTGCGAAGATTCTGGGTGTCCTGGCACTGGCCGTTCCTGCAGCCGCCCTTTCCGGACTGGCATCTGCCGCAGAGCAGGCCGCCGCAAAGGCCGACCCGGCCAAGGGTGAGACGCTGTACACGCAAGGCGCACCCGATCGCAATGTGCCCGCCTGCCTGAGCTGCCACGGCGCAGCCGGCAACAGCGCGGCCGCCGCCAACCCCAAGCTGGCCGCCCAGCATCCGGAATACGTCCACAAGCAACTGGCCGACTTCAAGTCCAAGGCGCGCAACAACGCAATCATGGTGCCGATGGCATCGGTGCTGACTGACGAGGAAATGCGCAACATTGGCGCCTACCTGGCCAAGCAGCCGATCAAGCCGGCCACCGCCAAGAACAAGAACACGATCGAGGAAGGCCAGAAGATCTACCGTGGCGGTATCGCCGCCAAGGGCGTGCCGGCCTGCGCCGCCTGCCATGGCCCCACCGGCGCCGGCATTCCGGCCCAGTATCCGCGTATTGGCGGACAATGGTCGGAATACACCGAGGCACAGCTGGTGGCGTTCCGCCAGGGCACCCGCAAGAACAATTCGGTCATGACGACCATCGCCGCCAAGATGTCGGATGCCGAGATCAAGGCGGTGGCGGACTACGTCGCCGGCGTCCGGTAACGACGTTAGCGCAGTACGCTGGCGCCGCCGGGCGCCGGCGCTTCGGCATGCTGCCCGCGTGGCATGCAACCGAACGCGCCAGTCAAAATCGAAAAGGGTGGCCTGCTCGTTCCAGCAAGTCCACCCTTTTTCATTTCAAAGCAGCACGTTGTCTTAGGTTTCACTGCACATGTCGACCGCTTCCACTTCAGGGCTGCACCTGAAGACCTCTCACCGCGTGTTGCGCGACGCGGTCGAATTGTTGTCCTCGATGCGCTTCGCGATCGCGCTGCTGACCGTGATCTCCATCGCCAGCGTGATCGGCACCGTGCTCAAGCAGAACGAGCCGTATCCGAACTACGTCAACCAGTTCGGTCCGTTCTGGGCCGATGTGTTCCATACGCTGTCGCTGCAGAAGGTCTACGGCTCGTGGTGGTTCCTGCTGATCCTGGCCTTCCTGGTGGTGTCCACCACGCTCTGCCTGGTGCGCAACACGCCCAAGATGATCGGGGACATGCGCTCATGGAAGGACCATGTGCGCGAGCGCAGCCTGCGCGCCTTCCACCATCGCGGCGAATTCGACGGCGCTCGCACGCGCACCGAGGCGGTCGGCAGGCTGTCGGCGCTGCTGCGCAACCGCGGCTACCGCGTCAAGGCCGTCGACCATGAGGGCGCCACGCTGCTGGCGGGCAAGGCGGGGGCCGCCAACAAGGTCGGCTATATCCTGGCGCATACCGCCATCGTGGTGATCTGCATCGGCGGCCTGCTCGATGGCGACATGCTGATCCGCGCGCAGATGTGGCTGGGCGGCAAGACCCCGATCAGCGGCAACGCGGTGATCAGCGAGATACCGCCGCAGCACCGCCTGCCGGCGACCAACCCTGGCTTTCGCGGCAATGCGTATGTGCCCGAGGGGCAGACCGTGTCCACGGCCATCCTGAACGTCGCCGACGGCGCGCTGGTGCAGGACCTGCCGTTCGCGCTGACGCTCAAGAAGTTCTCGATCGATTTCTACGAGACCGGCATGCCCAAGCTGTTCGCCTCCGACGTGATCGTCACCGACCGCGTCACTGGCAAGCAGACCGAGGCCACCATCAAGGTGAACGAGCCGCTGATCGTCAACGGCATCGCCATTTACCAGTCCAGCTTCGAGGATGGCGGCTCGCGCCTGAAGTTCGTCGGCTATCCGATGCAGGGCGCTGCACGCGGCACCTTCGCCATCGACGGTGCCGTGGGCGGCAATGCGCCGCTGAAGGGCACCGGCACCAGTGCGGACAGCGAAGGCGTGACGGTGGAGTTCAGCGACTTCCGGCTGATGAATATCGAGAATGTCACTGACGCCTCGGGCAAGCCCGATGCGCGCGGCGTCGCGCGCAAATCGCTGAACGAGACGCTGGAGAAGCACCTGGGTGCCGCGGCCAGTGCCGACCGCGCCAAGACGCTGCGCAACGTCGGCCCCTCGGTGCAGTACAAGCTGCGCGATCGCACCGGGCAGGCGCGCGAGTACAACAACTACATGGTGCCCGTGCAGATGGACGGGCAGTCGGTGTTCCTGGCCGGCATGCGCGAATCGCCGAGCGAGCAATTCCGCTACCTGCGCATTCCCGCTGACGACCAGGGCAGCGTTGCCGACTGGATGCGCCTGCGCGCTGCGTTGCAGGACCGCGCGCTGCGCGGCGAGGCCGCGCGCCGCTTTGCATTGGCCTCGATGCCGGGAGATGACAAGGCCGACCTGCGCCGCCAGCTTGCCGAAAGCGCGCTGCGCGCGCTCGACCTGTTTGCCGGCGCCACGCGACCGACGCCGGACTCGCCGCCGGGCGGCTTCACCGCGATCGCGGCATTCCTGGAAAAGTCGGTGCCACAGGCCGACCAGCAGAAGGCCGCCGACGTGCTGCTGAAGATCCTGAATGGCTCGATGTGGGAGCTGTGGCAGCTGGCACGCGCCCAGGACAACCTGCCGGTGGTGCCCAACAGCGCACAAAGCGGCACCTTCCTTCAGCAGGCGATCAGTGCGCTGTCGGACAGTTTTTTCTACGGCGCGCCGGTATTCTTGCAGCTCGACGAGTTCAAGGAAATCAAGGCCAGCGTGTTCCAGATGACCCGTGCGCCGGGCAAGAACATCGTGTATCTTGGTTGTCTGCTGCTGACGCTGGGCGTGTTCGCGATGTTCTATATCCGCGAGCGCCGCGTCTGGGTCTGGATCAAGGACAAGCCCGCCGAGGGAATGGCCACGCCGTCCAGCAGCCATGTACTGATGGCGATGTCGACCCAGCGCCGCACGATGGACTTCGAAAAGGAATTCACGGCACTGCGCGACGACGTCGGCCGTGCCGCCGGCGGAACCCCCGCTGAAGCGCCTCATCAAGGCGGCAGCCATTAAACGAGCAGGTACGCTATGTCTTCAAACGTGAATCCGGGCGACCAAACCATGCGTGGCGCCACGCAAGCCACGCCCGCCCACGGGGGCGCCGGCGATGAGGCCTATCTCGAACCTTCCTTCCTGCGCCGGCTGACGTGGGTGGACTGGCTGTTCGCGCTGGCGCTGGCCGTCGGCGCGGGCATTGCGCTATCGCAATACGGGCAGTGGATGGATGGCTACGACAAGGCCGTGCTGATCAGCGCGGTGCCTACCTTTGCACTGCTCGGCTGGCACTGGAAGGCGGTACGTCCGCTGATGCTGGGACTGACGGTGCTGTCGCTGTTCGCGATCCAGCTCTACCAGGGCCAGCTCGCGCGCGCGGACCAGGCCTTCTTCCTCAAGTACTTCTTGTCGAGCCAGTCGGCCATCCTGTGGATGAGCGCGCTGGTGTTCCTGTCCACGCTGTTCTATTGGGTCGGGCTGGCAACGCGCTCGGACACCGGCTACAGCATCGGCAGCAAGCTGTGCTGGGGTGCGATCGTGCTGGGCTTCACCGGCATGCTGGTGCGCTGGTACGAGTCGTACCTGATCGGCACCGACATCGGCCATATCCCCATCTCGAACCTGTATGAAGTGTTCGTGCTGTTCACGCTGATCACTTCGCTGTTCTACCTGTATTACGAAGGCCGCTACGGCACGCGCGCGCTGGGCCCGTTCGTGATGCTGGTTGTGTCGGCAGCGGTGGGCTTCCTGCTGTGGTACACGGTCACCCGCAACGCTCAGGAAATCCAGCCGCTGGTGCCGGCGCTGCAGAGCTGGTGGATGAAGATCCACGTGCCGGCCAACTTTATCGGCTACGGCACCTTTGCGCTGGCGGCGATGGTGTCGGTCGCGTACCTGCTCAAGCAGCGCGGCATCCTTGCCGAGCGGCTGCCGTCGCTGGAATTGCTCGATGACGTGATGTACAAGGCCATCGCGGTCGGGTTTGCCTTCTTCACCATCGCCACCATCCTCGGCGCGCTGTGGGCGGCCGAAGCCTGGGGCGGCTACTGGAGCTGGGATCCGAAGGAGACCTGGGCCTTGATCGTGTGGCTGAACTACGCGGCATGGCTGCACATGCGCCTGATGAAGGGGCTGCGCGGGACGGTGGCTGCGTGGTGGGCGCTGGTCGGCTTGCTGGTGACGACCTTTGCTTTCCTTGGCGTCAACATGTTCCTGTCCGGCCTGCATAGCTACGGCGAACTTTGAGCGCCACGCGAGACGCACCATGGTGCAATGCAAAAAAACCTGCCTCCGGGCAGGTTTTTTTTCGACATTTTTGCAACGTGACGGAATAAAGGCATCCCATCCGGTGTTTACTGGAGGAGCGGTGCCGGCTGGCGGCACCGGTTAGCATGGAGAACAAGATCATGGCACGTGTGCGTCTTACCTCTGCAGCATCCCTCGTTCGTCCCGCCGCGCTGGCGGTCGGCTGCGCGGCAGTCCTGCTCGCCGGATGTTCCGGCATGGGCATGGGCGGCAGCAGCGCCGGCAACATGCCGCCCACGGTGAAGGTGACCAGTGGCGTGCTGACCGATCCGCAGGGCTTGACGCTGTACACCTTCGACCGCGACACCGCCAACAGCGGCAAGAGCGCCTGCAACGGCCCCTGTGCCACCAACTGGCCGCCGCTGATGGCCGCGCCGGGCTCCAGCGCGTCGGGCCAGTACACCGTCATCACGCGTGATGACGGCGCCAAGCAGTGGGCCTACCGCGGCATGCCGCTGTACCGCTTTGCCAAGGACGCCAAGCCTGGCGACAAGACTGGCGACAATCTCAACAACGTCTGGCACGTCGCCAAGCCCTGACGGGCTGATGTCCGGGACGCCCTGAAGCAAGCCACGGCATGGAAGGCTTTGAAGGCCAGCTCGTAGCGCTGGCGCCGCGGCTGCGGCGCCATGCGCGCGGCCTCACCGGCGACGCGGCGCAGGCCGACGACCTGGTGCAGGACACACTCGAGCGCGCGCTGCGCTACCGCTGGCACTTCCGCCTGCGCCCCGGCGCCTGGTGGGGCGACGGCGCCGACGGCCTGTTGCCGTGGCTGCTGACCCTGATGCACCGGCTGCGCCTCAACAGCTTGCGGCGCAAGGACCTGGTGGTGGCCACCGATACCCTGCCCGAGGTCAGCGCGCCTGTGGCGGACCCTGGCCTGCGCCGCGACCTGCTTCAGGCGCTGGCGCAGTTGCCCGAAGCCCAGCGTTCGGTGCTGCTGCTGGTCAGCCTGGAGCAACTGACCTATGCCGAGGCGGCGCGCGTGCTCGACATCCCGCAAGGCACGGTAATGTCGCGGCTGGCACGTGCACGCGAGCAGATGCGGCGACTGCTCGACGGCGCTGCCTCCGCCCAGCCAATGGCTGCCGCCAGCTCACTGCAGCGGGTGAAATGATGTCCGCGATCCACGAAGCCGATCTCCATGCCTACGCCGACGGCCAGTTGTCCGGCGCGCGTCGCGCCGCGGTGGAAGCGTACCTGGCGCAGCACCCGGATGCAGCGGCGCAGGTCGCCGCGTGGCGTCGCCAGGCCGATGCGCTGCACGGCATGCTGGATCCCGTATTGAACGAACCAGTGCCGCTGGCCGCGCTGCCGCCCGCCCTTCACGGCGAGCCGCGCCAGGCCGTGCGCCGGCGCGCGCCGCGCTGGACCATCACGCTGGCCGCGGGCTGCGCGTCGATGGCATTGCTGGCGCTCGGGGGCGTGCTCGGCTGGATGGCCCACGATCGGATGGGTAGCAGCACCGTGGCGATGGCACCCGGCGAGCGCTTTGCTCGCGAGGCGCTTGCCACGCACGTGGTCTACGCGCCGGAAATGCGCCACCCGGTGGAGGTCGCCGCCAGCGACGAGGCACACCTGATCGCGTGGTTGTCCAAGCGCCTCGGCATGGCGCTGCAAGTGCCCGACCTGCGCGCACAGGGCTTCCACCTGATCGGCGGGCGGCTGGGCGTGGCCGAAGGCGGCCCGTCCGCCATTCTGATGTACGAAGCGGACGACGGCACGCGCCTGTCGCTGCAGTTGCGGCGCATGGCGCAGGGCACGCCCGACACCGGCTTCCGCGTCGAGCGCATGCCGCGCGAAGGCACCCTGCGGCCGCCTGCGAGGCCGGCTACAGGGCCGGCGCCGATGGCGTTCTACTGGATCGACCGCGACCTCGGCTTTGCGCTGGCCGGGCCACTGGAGCGCGCCCGGCTGCTGACGCTGGCGCAGGCGGTCTACCAGCAATACCAGGGCGGGTAGCCGCTGGCGCGGCGCCTACGCCGCACATGCGCCGCCCCTGCGCCGCACCGAAAAATTTTGTCAGGATTGGCCCGCACGCCACGACCAAGCCCTGAGTCCAATCCTGCAAGCGCAAGGCAACGAGGAAAACCATGTTGATTCCTTCCCCCAAATGGCTGCGCGGCGGCGATATCGCCGCCGGCGAGATCACCCCCCGCCATGTCTTCGAGGCGCGTCGCCGCATGCTGGCGCTGGCCGCTGCAGGCGTCTCCGGCGCCACGCTGGCGCCATGGTTTGCCCGCAACGCCTGGGCGCAGGGACAGCACGGCCCGAAGCTGGCGGCCACGCCCAACAATGCCTACGTCGTGACCGAGAAGCGTACGCCTTACGAGGATGTGACCACCTACAACAACTTCTACGAGTTCGGCACCGACAAGTCCGACCCGGCGCGCAACGCCGGCACGCTGCGCCCGCGCCCATGGCAGGTGTCGGTGGAAGGGCTGGTGAAGAAGCCCAAGGTCTACGATCTCGATGAGCTGATGAAAATCGCGGCGATGGAGGAACGCGTCTACCGCCTGCGCTGCGTCGAAGGATGGTCGATGGTGATCCCGTGGATCGGCTATCCGCTGGCCGAGCTGATCAGGCGCGTCGAACCGCAACCCGGGGCGAAATATGTGCAATTCATCACGCTCGCCGACAAGAAGCAGATGCCCGGCATCAGCAGCAGCGTGCTCGACTGGCCCTACAGCGAAGGCCTGCGCATGGACGAGGCGCTGCACCCGCTGGCGCTGCTGACCTTCGGCCTGTACGGCGAGGTATTGCCCAACCAGAACGGCGCGCCGGTACGGGTGGTGCTGCCGTGGAAATACGGCTTCAAGAGCGCCAAGTCGATCGTCAGGATCCGCTTTGTCGACAAGCAGCCACCCACGAGCTGGAACCTGGCGGCGCCGCAGGAATACGGTTTTTATTCCAACGTGAACCCCGACGTCGACCACCCGCGCTGGAGCCAGGCGACCGAGCGCCGCATCGGCGAAGAGCGCGGCGGCGGTTTCGGCGCGCTCTTCGCGCCCAAGCGCAAGACGCTGCCGTTCAACGGCTACGGCCAGCAGGTGGCATCGCTGTACCAGGGCATGGACCTGAAGAAGAACTTCTGATGGTGGGTGAACGCATGGCTTCCACTACCAACGCCGCGACTGCCGCAGGCGGTGTGGCGCGCAAGCAGCCGGCCGGCCTGGCTGCCCTGTCGCCGCAGCGCGTGCGCGCCATCAAGATCGCCTTGTGGCTGCTGGCGCTGCTGCCGTTCATCCGGCTGCTTTACCTGGGCGCAACCGGGCAATACGGCGCCAACCCGCTGGAATTCGTCACCCGCTCCACCGGCACCTGGACACTGGTGATGCTGTGCCTGACGCTGGCGATCACGCCGCTGCGCCGGCTGACCGGCTGGAACTGGCTGATCAGGCTGCGCCGCATGCTGGGTTTGTTCGCGTTCTTCTACGGCTTGCAGCACTTTCTGCTGTGGATCGGGGTGGATCGCGGCTTTGACCTGGCCTACATGATCAAGGACGTGTACAAGCGTCCCTTTATCACGGTGGGGTTCACGGCCTTCGTGCTGATGGTGCCGCTGGCGCTGACGTCGACCAACGGCATGGTGCGCCGCCTGGGCGGCAAGCGCTGGCAGGCGCTGCACAAGCTGGTCTATGCAACCGCCGTGCTGGCGATCCTGCACTACTGGTGGCATAAGGCGGGCAAGAACGACTTCGGCGAAGTCTCGATCTATGCCGCGGTGGTGTTCGTGCTGCTGGGGATGCGGGTCTGGTGGGGGGCGCGCAAGGGCAGGGCTGCCTGATGCGCCGCAGCGCCGCAGCGCAGCAGCCCCGCAGCGCCGCAACCGGCCGCGTAGCCGGCTGCGCGGTGGCGATCAGTCCTGCAGCAGGCGCTCGTCGCGGAACAGGTCTTCAACCAGTTCGCGCTCGCGCACCAGGTGCACGCGGGCGCCGTCCACCATCACTTCGGCGGCGCGCGGGCGGGTGTTGTAGTTCGAGCTCATGGTAAAGCCGTACGCGCCAGCGGACATCACCGCCAGCAGGTCGCCCGGCTGCACCGCCAGCGCGCGGTCGCGGCCGAGCCAGTCGCCCGACTCGCACACCGGGCCGACGATGTCGTAAGTCACCGGCGCAGCGTCGCGCAGCGCGACCGGCTCGATGCGGTGGTAAGCCTCGTACATCGCCGGTCGGGCCAGGTCGTTCATGGCCGCATCGACGATGCAGAAATTCTTGGCTGCGCCGGGCTTGAGGAATTCCACCTGCGTCAGCAGCACGCCGGCATTGCCCACCAGCGAACGGCCCGGTTCGAACAGCACCTCGCGGTGGCCGTGGCCACGCGCGGCCACGCGTTCCAGCAGCGTGGTGGCAAAGCCGGTGATGTCGGGCGGCGTCTCGTCGGTATAGGTGATGCCCAGGCCGCCGCCCACGTCGATGTGCTCGAGGTTGATGCCCTCGCGCTCAAGTGCCTCGACCACGTCCAGCACCTTGTCCAGCGCTTCCAGGTAGGGCTCGACCTCGGTGATCTGCGAGCCGATATGGCAGTCGATGCCGGTCACTTCCAGGTGCGGCAGCGCCGCCGCGGCGCGGTAGGTCGGCAGCACGTCCTCGAAGGCGATGCCGAACTTGTTGCCCTTCAGGCCGGTGGAAATATACGGATGGGTCCTGGCGTCGACATCCGGGTTGATGCGCAGCGACACGCGCGCGCGCTTGCCGACCCGGCCGGCAACCTCGTTCAGGCGGTCCAGCTCGGGGATCGACTCGACATTGAAGCAGCGCACGTCGTGCGCCAGCGCCAGTTCCATCTCCGCCGCGCTCTTGCCCACGCCCGAGAACACCACCTTGCGCGCGTCGCCGCCGGCGGCCAGCACGCGCCTGAGTTCGCCGCCCGAAACGATGTCGAAGCCCGCGCCCAGCCTGGCGAACACCTGCAGCACCGCCAGGTTGGAGTTGGCCTTCATGGCGTACTGGACCTGCGCCTTGCGGCCCTGGCAGGCGGCTGCATAGGCCTGGTACGCGGCGGTCAGCGCCGCGCGCGAATAGACGTAGGTGGGCGTGCCGAATTCAGCGGCGATCTGCGCCAGCGGCACCTGCTCGACGGCAAGCGCACCGTCCTGGCGATGGAAAAAAGCGGTCATGGTTATCGGGTAGTGGGGGCGGCGGGCGACGATGCCGGCTGGCTGGCCGGGCCCGGAGCGGGCGCCGGAAGCGGCACCACATCGGTGCGGCCCAGTCCGGGATCGGCCACGGTTGGCGCGGTCGGCTCGGGCGGTACCTTGGGCATGGTCAGCGGCCCGCGGATGCCGCATCCGGCCAGCAGGGGCATCGCAAGGGTGGCGGCAAACGCCGATACAATCGCAACACGACGCAGCATCGGTCGTCCTTTAGGCTGTTGGCATGGCGTTGGCGGATTCCGGCGCAATGACGCCAATGACGCATATCCGGCCGGGTCGTCCAAGCTCTGCGCTACATGAATTCTCAACAAAAAAGCCGTTCGCGCCACGTACGCCCGATCCGGGCAGCGGCGGCAACGGCGGTCTCGGAGTTTAGCATGCCCCCCTTGAGCGAAAGCGAGTTCCTGGCCCTGGCCACGCAGGAGCTGGACCGCATCGAAGCCGCGGTCGAAGCGGCCGCCGACGCGGCCGATGCCGATGTGGAAATCAGCCGCACCGGCAACGTGATGGAGCTGGAGTTCGAGAACGGCTCCAAGATCATCATCAACAGCCAGGCGCCGATGCAGGAACTGTGGGTGGCGGCGCGCTCCGGCGGCTTCCACTTCCGCCGCGAAGGCGAGCGCTGGGTCGACACGCGCAACGGCGGCGAGCTGTACGCGGCGCTGTCGGGCTATGTGAGCGAACAGGCCGGCACCGCGCTCAGGCTGGGCTGAAGCACAGCACGCGTTGTGCAAAGAAAAAGCCGGCCACGGGCCGGCTTTTCTGCTTTCTGGCGGATGCTGGCGGCCCGTCAGGCGCCGCCGAACATTTCCAGGATCTTCTTCTTCTCCTGCTCGGTATCCGGCGACGGTGTCGTGGATTCGTCCGGCTTGCCCGGCCACGGATCGCCCAGGCCGACCGAGGCCACGCCGGCACCGCCCGCGTTCTCCTCGAAGGTCCAGTCGCCACCCACCATCAGCACGCCTTCGGGCGCCGGCCGCTCCGGCGACTCGGGCACGCCCTTGAGCGCCTTGCTCATGTAGCCGACCCAGATCGGCAGCGCCAGCCCGCCACCGGTCTCGCGCACGCCCAGGCTCTTGGGCTGGTCGTAGCCCATCCAGGCGATCGCCACCAGGTTGGGCGTGTAGCCGGCGAACCAGGCATCGACCGCATCGTTGGTGGTACCGGTCTTGCCGGCCAGGTCGTTGCGGCCCAGGCGCTGCTTGGCGCTGTTGGCGGTGCCGTAGCGGACCACGTCACGCAGCATGGTGTCGGCGATAAACGCGGTGCGTGCGTCGAGCACGCGCACGGCATCGGTGCCGGCGCGTTGCGGATGCGTTTCGGAGATCACGTTGCCGCGCGCGTCCACCACCTTCTGGATCAGGTAAGGGTTGACGCGGTAGCCGCCGTTGGCGAACACCGAATACGCGCCCGCCATCTGCAGCGGGGTCACGGCGCCGGAGCCCAGCGCCATCGGCAGATAGGCGGGATGCTTGTCGGCCTCGAAGCCGAAGCGGGTGATGTAGTCCTGCGCATACTGCGTGCCGATCGCGCGCAGGATCCGCACCGAAACCAGGTTCTTCGACTTGGCCAACGCGCGGCGCATGGTCATCGGCCCTTCGAAGCGGCCGTCGTAGTTCTTCGGCTCCCACACCTGGCCGCCAGTATCGGGACCGATCGTGAGCGGTGCGTCGTTGATCACCGTGGCTGGCGAGAAGCCCTTCTCCAACGCCGCCGAATAGATGAACGGCTTGAAGCTCGAACCCGGCTGGCGCCAGGCCTGCGTCACGTGGTTGAACTTGTTGCGGTTGAAGTCGAAGCCGCCCACCATCGAGCGGATCTCGCCGTCCTGCGGGTTCAGGGACACGAACGCGGCTGCCACTTCCGGCAGCTGCGTGACCGACCAGTTGCCCTTGTCATCCTGCGTCACGCGGATGATCGCGCCGGGGCGCATCTTCATCTTGGGCTGCGCGTTTGCCGACATCGATGGCGAGATAAAGCGCAGCGCCGAGCCTTCGATGGTCGCCACCTCGCCCGACAGCAGCGTGGCCCTGACCTGCTTCGACGACACGCTGGTGACCACGGCCGAGCGCAGGTCGCCGCTGCCCGGGTGCTCGACCAGCGCATCGTCGATCGCCTGCTCGCGCTCGGCCGGATCGGAAGGCAGGTCGATAAAGGCCTCGGGGCCGCGGTAGCCGTGCTTGCGCTCGTAGTTCATGATGCCGGTGCGCACGGATTCGTACGCCGCATCCTGGTCGGGCTTGGTCAGCGTGGTGTAGACCGTCAGCCCGCGCGTATAGGTTTCTTCACGGTATTGCGCATACATCAGCTGGCGCACGATTTCGGCGACATACTCGGCGTGGGTCGAGAACTCGTTGCCCTCGGTGCGCACCTTCAGTTCCTCGCGCACCGCTGCGTCATATTGCTCGGGCGTGATGTAGCGCAGGTCGCGCATGCGCTGCAGGATGTATTCCTGGCGCACCTTGGCGCGGCGCGGGTTGACTACCGGGTTGTACGCCGACGGCGCCTTGGGCAGGCCGGCCAGCATCGCGGCTTCGGCCGGCGTCACGTCGCGCACCGACTTGCCGAAGTACACGCGCGCGGCGCTGTCGAAGCCGTACGCGCGCTGGCCCAGGTAGATCTGGTTCATGTACAGCTCGAGGATCTGGTCCTTGTTCAGGTTGGCCTCGATCTTGTACGCCAGCAGCATCTCGTAGATCTTGCGGGTATAGGTCTTCTCGCTCGACAGGAAGAAGTTGCGCGCCACCTGCATGGTGATGGTCGACGCACCTTGCGACAGTCCCCCGCGCAAGTTGGCCAGCCCCGCGCGCATCACGCCGACGAAGTCGACGCCGCCGTGTTCGTAGAAGCGGTCGTCCTCGATCGCCAGGACGGCCTTTTTCATCACATCGGGGATTTCGGCGATCGGCACGAAGTTGCGGCGCTCTTCGCCGAACTCGCCGATCAGCACATTGTCCGCCGTGTAGATCCGCAAGGGGATCTTGGGCCGGTAGTCGGTGATGGTGTCCAGCGAGGGCAGGTTGGGCGCGGCCACCAGCAGCGCATAGCCAAGCAGCAGCGCGATCATGACGGCACCGGCAACAACCAGCCCCACCGCCCAGAACATGAAGCGCGCCCAGATCGGGCGGCGGGCAGGATGGGTCGGCTTCTGTTGTGCTGTGGCCATAAGGAAAATACCTAGTCAGGGGTGCCGGGCATTATATCTTCCGGCATCGGGCGCTCCGCGCGCGCAGTGCCCCGCGCGCCGCTACCGCGCTGTTACAAGATGTAAGACAGCGGAAGGCGGCAAGCAGGGCGAAGTTGCATGCAGCAAGCTCAGGAGGAAGGGAACCCGACGACCGTGGGGTTTTGGCAACGGATTGGCGAGAGCCTTCTGAAAAAAAAATCGTGGTCAGACCGGCACGTTGCCACCGATGCCGGTTTTTGTGAGAATCGGCCAACATATAAGAGCAAGTGTTTCGGTCAAGAAACAAGGCTCGCCCGATTAGAGCGTACATGCCGTGGGCGAGTTCAAAGTCAGGGGGGTCACCTTGCGACGGGGCATTTTGTCGGGGCTTCTGCGCCGGACTACGGTCGGCGTGGATATCGGGTCGTCCAGTATCAAGGTAGTCGAGTTGTCCGTCGGTGGCGGCAAGCACGACTATCGGCTGGAAAAGTGCGCCAGCGAACTGCTGGACCGCAATGCCGTTGCCGATGGCAACGTCATCAACATTGAAGCCGTCGGGATCGCGCTCAAGCGTGCGCTCGGCAAGGCCGGCATCCGCTCGAAAGAGGTGGTGCTGGGCGTGCCGTCCATGCTGACCGAATCGCAGACGGTCAGCCTGCCGGACAACCTGTCCGAGGACGAACTGTATTCGCAGGTCGAGTCCGAGGCACACCGGCTCTATCCGCCATCGCAGGCGGTCAACTTCGACTTCGCCGTGATCGGCCCCAGCGAGACCGAGGGCGGCATCGGCGTGCGCGTCACCGCGGCCAACAGCGACCGCGTGCAGGAGCGTGTGACCGCTGCCGAAATGGCCGGCCTCAAGCCGCAGGTGATGGACGTCGAAGAGTACGCGGTGCAGCGCTCGATCGTGCAGATGCTGGGCGTGCCACAGGAGATGTCCGAGGCCGACGCGCGCGCGCTGCCCGTGGTGGCGGTGGTCCACCTCGGCGGCAGCCGCTCCAAGGCGATCTTCTACCAGGGCTGGAAAGAGCTCTACGAACAACCGCTGAACAGCTACGGCGACCAGCTCACGCAGAGCGCGGCGCGCATGTTCACGCTCGACGCGCTCAAGGCCGAGATCAAGAAGCGCAAGAACACGCTGCCCGAAGCGTGGCGCGCGCAGCTGCTCAAGCCGTCACTCGATGCGCTGGCGCTGGAAGTCCAGGCCGCCATCGGCAACTTCATCGCCAGCTCCAGCCTGGGACGCGTCGACGAGATCCTGCTGTCCGGCGGCCATGCCTCGCTGCTGGGCGTGCAGGCGGCGATCCAGCAGCAGACCAAGATCACGACCACGCTGGCGAATCCGTTCGCCAACATGGCGACCCACGCCAAGGTCAACGAGCGCTACCTGCAGCGCGACCTGCCGGCGTATATCGTCAGTGCCGGCCTGGCCCTGCGCGGCCTGCAATAACGCACCGGAGGCATTCGAATGTCCACGAACACGCTGCCTTCGGTCAACCTGCTGCCTTACCATGAAGCCCGCAAGGCGGCGCGGCGCAAGAAGGTGTATTCCATGCTGGGCGGCGCTGCCGCGGCCGGTGCCGCGGTGCTGCTGCTGGGCGGGCTCTATATCGACGGGCGCATCGACTCCGTGGTCGCGCTGAACCAGGTGCTGAGCGCGGAGAACGCCAGGCTCGATGGCCAGATCCGCGAGGTCAACAACCTCAAGAAGGATATCGACGCGCTGCTGCAGCGCCAGAAGGCGGTGGAAAGCCTGCAGACCGAGCGCAACCGCCCGGTCCAGCTGCTGGAAGAACTGGTGCGCCAGGTGCCGGAAGGCGTCTACCTCACCAGCCTGAAGCAGGCGGGCGAGGCCTTCACCATCGCTGGCGTGGCGCAGTCCAACGAGCGCATTTCCGAACTGCTGCGCAACCTTGGCGGTGTGCCGTGGCTGGACAAGGCCGAGTTGGTCGAGTCCAAGGCGGTCACGATGACCAACAACCTGCGCGAGCAGCGCCGGCTGTTCGATTTCTCGATGCGCTTCGCGTACCGCGCGCCGGAGACGCCGCCGGGCGCCAATGGCAAGCAGGCTACGCCGGGCAATCCCGCCACCGCACCCGCTTCAGCTCCCGCACCAGCAGCCGCATCCGGAAAGGCAGCCTGACCATGGCGCTCAATAGTGAAATCAACCTGGCCGACCTGACGAGCCAGTTCCGCGGGCTCAACCTCAACGAGCCGGAAACGTGGCCGGCCGCGCCGCGCGTGCTGTTTGCCGTGATGGCGGCGGCGCTGGTGCTGCTGCTGGGCTGGCAGTTCTACTGGAGCGGCAAGTTCGACGAGCTCGACCGCCAGCGGCTGGAACAGGAAAACCTGAAGCAGGCGTACCAGTCCAAGGTGGCGCAGGTGGCCAACCTCGACGCATTGCGCGAACAGAAGAAGCAGGTCGAGCAGCGCGTTGCCCTGCTGGAGCGGCAACTGCCCAACAAGACCGAGATGGATGCGCTGCTGGCCGACGTCAACCATGCCGGCGTGGCGCGCGGCCTGCAGTTCGAGCTGTTCAAGCCGCAGGCGGCGGTGCTCAAGCCTTACTTCGCCGAGATCCCGGTGAACCTGCGCGTGACCGGCCGGTACCACGAGGTGGCGCAATTCAACGCCGACGTGGCCGCGCTGTCGCGGATCGTGTCGATGCAAAGCCTGCAGCTTGCCCATACCAAGGAGGGCGGCCTCTCCATGGAGGCCGTCGCAATGGCGTACCGTGCGCTCGATCCGGACGAGCAGGCCGCGCAACGCAAGGCCGCCGCGGCTGCCGCCGCCGCCAAGACGGGAGGTGCCAAATGAGCCGCACTCATCGCACCCATCGTGCTCGCGGCTCGGCATGGTCGGGCCTGCAGGCATCGCCACGCGTGATGGCGGCTGCGGCGCTTGCCGTGGGCCTGCTGGGCGCCTGCGGCGCCAGCGACGAAGACGCGCTGCGCCAGTGGATGGATGCCACGCGCAACGCCCGCGCCAAGCCGCCCGAGCCGTTGCCCGAAGCCAGGCCCTACGTGGCGCGCGAATACGCCGCGGCCAATGCTCCGGAGCCCTTCGCCCAGGCCAAGATCGGCGAACTGAACAAGACGCTGCCGGATTCGCCCGAAGCCGGGCGGCCGCGCCAGCCGCTGGAAGACTACCCCCTCGAGAATTTCAAGATGCTCGGGATACTGAAAAAGCAGGGGGAGACCTTCGGCATCGTACGCGTCGATAACAAGATCCACCACGTGAAGGTGGGTCAGTATCTCGGCCAGAGTTACGGCCGGGTGGTCCGCATCACCGATCAGGAGATCGTGTTGCGCGAATTAGTCCGGGAGGGGGTATCCGAGTGGAAAGAGAAAATGACCAGCCTCAAGCTGGAGGTGTCGGCATGACCCCCGCGCGCTGGTATCGTGCGCTCGCGGGCGCCGCAAGCGCAATGCTGGCGCTGTTGCTGCTGATTGCCGCGCCGGCAGCACTGGCACAAAGCAACCGGATCAAGGCGGTCGACGTCAGTACGGTCGGCGAGCAGACCGTGTTCACGATCGAACTCGAACGGCCACCGGCGCAGAAGCCGATGGATTTCACCACGCAGAACCCGGCACGGCTGGCGATCGATTTTGCCGATACCGGCATCGCCAACGGGCGCGCGCAGTATGACTACAACGGCAAGCTGGTCAAGGCCGCCAACGTGGTGCAGATCGGCAACCGCACCCGCGTGATCCTCGAGCTCACGCGCAACGCAACCTATCGCACCGACCAGCGCGGCAATGTCTTCGTGGTCGCGCTGGACAATGTGGCGCCCGCGGTCAAGAACGCCGCGCCCACGTTCGCGCCGGCGGCGATGACGCCTGCGGCCGCGGCGGCGCGGCCGTCGGTGCGCCATATCGACTTCCGGCGCGGTGCGGACGGCGCCGGACGCGTCGTGGTGGACCTGTCCTCGCGCGATTCGGGCATCAATATCGCGCAGCAGGGCAAGAACGTGGTGGTCGATTTCCTCGGCACCACGCTGCCTGAGCACCTGCGGCGGCGCTTTGATGTCAGCGACTTCGGCTCGCCGGTGCAGAGCCTGGTTGCCTCCGACACCAATGGCAATGCGCGCCTGAGCATCGAGCCGCGCGGCCACTGGGAATACAGTTCCTACCAGACCGACACGCAGTTCGTGGTCGAGGTGAGGCCAGTCAAGGAAGACCCGACCAAGCTGATCAGCGGCCCGGGCTACCGTGGCGAGCGCCTGTCGCTGAACTTCCAGAACATCGACATCCGTTCACTGCTGCAGGTGTTCGCGGACTTCACCAACCTGAACATCATCACCAGCGAAAGCGTGCAGGGCAATATCACGCTGCGGCTGAAGGATGTGCCGTGGGACCAGGCCCTGCAGATCGTGATGGATGCCAAGGGACTGGCCTCGCGCCGTAATGGCAATGTGCTGTGGGTGGCGCCCAAGGCGGAACTCCAGACCAAGGAAAAGCTCGAGCTCGAGTCGCAGCAGCAGATCAATGACCTCGAGCCGATCCGCAGCCAGGTATTCCAGCTCAACTACCAGCGCGCTGAAGACGTGCGCCGGATGCTGCTGGGCATGAGTGCCGGCGGCGGCGCAGCGGCCCCGGCCGGCGTGGCGGGTGGCGCGGGCGCGAGCGCGCGCATGCTGTCCAAGCGCGGCTCGCTGACCGCCGATGCGCGCACCAACCAGCTGTTCGTGTCGGATATCGCCAGCAAGCTGGAAGAGGTGCAGAGCTTTATCGGCAAGATCGACATCCCGGTGCGCCAGGTCATCATCGAGGCGCGCATCGTCGAGGCGACCGATTCCTTCAGCCGCAATCTCGGCGTGAAGCTGGGCTTTGCCGGGCAGTACAACAACGCGAGAGTCGGCAACACCTATAACAACGTGCTGCCGGGCGCAACCTCGGACAACGGCCCGTTCCTGAGTCTGCCGGCCGCCTCGATCAACGGCACCAACCCGGCCAACATCGCGGTCAGCCTGTTCAACAGCGCGGCCACCCGCTTCCTGGCGCTGGAGCTGTCGGCGCTCGAGGCGGACGGCAAGGGCAAGATCATCTCCAGCCCGCGCGTGGTCACGGCCAACAACATCAAGGCGCTGATCGAGCAGGGCACCGAGCTGCCGTACCAGGCCGCCACCTCAAGCGGCGCCACCTCGGTGCAGTTCCGCAAGGCCAACCTGAAGCTGGAGGTGACGCCGCAGATCACGCCTGAAGGCAATGTGCTGCTGGACGTGGACGTCAACAAGGACAGCGTCGGTATCCAGACCACTTCGGGCTTTGCCATCGACACCAAGCACGTGCAGACGCAGGTGCTGGTGGAAAACGGCGGCACCGTGGTGATCGGCGGCATCTACACGCAGACGGAGTCCAACGACACCGACAAGGTGCCGCTGCTGGGCGATATCCCGGTGCTCGGCTACCTGTTCAAGAACAACGCCAAGGTCCGCAACCGGACCGAGCTGCTGGTGTTCCTCACGCCGCGGATCCTTAACGAAAGCGTGTCGCTGCGGTGACCGCGCCGGGGGTTCGACGCCGGATACAGTAGACTGGCAGGCCGCATCGACAGATGCGGCCTTTTTTGTTGCCGCCGGACTGGACCGGTGGCCGGCCAGGCCAGGAGGAGCCCGGCATGCGCGGCAAGACATGCGTGGATGTGGCTGATGCTGCATGCCGGCACTTGCCGTGCGCACCACAACATAAGAAGATGATGCAGTTCCTAACCGGGGAGGGTGGCCCAGGCGCCGCGCTCCCGAACGACAGTCCCGTGACAGCCTCTGCGACAGGGTCGGCACCGCGCCCGCACCCCGATCGACAGGAATCCGACCGACCGGAATCCGATCGACCCAATCTCTTTTTCGTCGGCCTGATGGGCGCCGGCAAGACCACCGTGGGCCGCACGGTGGCGCGGCGCCTGCATTATCCGTTTTTCGATTCCGATCACGAGATCGAGGCCCACTGCGGCGTGCGCATCCCGGTGATCTTCGAGGTCGAGGGCGAAGCCGGTTTCCGCGACCGCGAGGCCGCGATGATCCGCGAACTGGCCGGGCGCCAGGGCATCGTGCTGGCCACCGGCGGCGGCGCGGTGCTGCGCGCCGAAAACCGCGAGGTGCTGAAAGCCCGCGGCACCGTGGTCTACCTGCGCGCAAGCCCCCACGACCTGTGGCTGCGTACCCGGCACGACCGGAACCGCCCGCTGCTGCAGACCGAAGACCCCAAGGGCAAGCTAGAGGCGCTGTACGCCCAGCGCGACCCGCTTTACCGCGAGGTGGCGGATTTCATTATTGAAACCGGCAAGCCTTCGGTGGCGCAGCTTGCTAATATGGTGCTGATGCAACTCGAAATGGCCGGCTTTGCGATCGATCCCGCGCAACCGGCGCCGCAGGACCCCACCCATCCATGATCACGCTTGAAGTCGACCTGGGAGCGCGCAGCTACCCCATCCATATTGGTACCGGCCTGCTCGACAATGCCGAGCTGCTGCGCCCGCACGTGCGCGGCCAGCACGCCGTCATCGTCACCAACGAAACAGTGGGGCCGCTGTACGCTGCGCGCGTCGAGGCCTGCCTGAAATCGCTCGGCAAGACCGTACGCACGGTCACGTTGCCCGACGGCGAGGCCTTCAAGCAGTGGGAAACGCTGAACCTGATCTTCGATGCGCTGCTGCAGGCCGGCGCCGACCGCAAGACCACGCTGGTCGCGCTGGGCGGCGGGGTGGTGGGCGACATGACCGGGTTTGCCGCCGCCTGCTACATGCGCGGCGTGCCATTCATCCAAGTGCCGACCACGTTGCTGTCGCAGGTGGATTCGTCGGTGGGCGGCAAGACCGGCATCAACCATCCGCTCGGCAAGAACATGATCGGCGCGTTCCACCAGCCCAATGCGGTGATCGCCGATATCGACACGCTGCGCACGCTGCCCCCGCGCGAACTGGCCGCCGGCATGGCCGAGGTGATCAAGCACGGCGCCATCGCCGACGCCGAATACTTTGCCTGGATCGAGCGCAACATCAAGGCGCTGAACGACTGCGATCCTGAGTTGATGGCGGTGGCGGTGCAGCGTTCGTGCGAAATCAAGGCCGGCGTGGTGGCGCAGGACGAGCGCGAAGGCGGCCTGCGCGCCATCCTCAACTTCGGCCACACTTTCGGTCACGCGATTGAGGCCGGTATGGGCTACGGCGCCTGGCTGCACGGCGAAGCGGTGGGCTGCGGCATGGTGATGGCCGCGGACCTGTCGCTGCGGCTGGGCTTTATCGATACCGAGACGCGCGCCCGCATCCGCCAGCTGACCCAGGCAGCCAACCTGCCGGTGGTGGCGCCGGAACTGGGCACCGACCGGTATATCGAACTGATGAAGGTCGACAAGAAGGCCGAGGCCGGCAGCATCAAGTTCATCCTGCTGAAGAAGCTCGGCGAGGCGTTCATCACCACGGTGCCGGACGCCGACCTGCGTGCCACGCTGCAGCACGCGGTGCTTAAACCTCCCACCGAGGCCACGGTCGCGTGATTGACCGGTTATGCCTCGCAACCCAGGCCCCCAAACCTCCAGCCAATGGATTGCCGCATGACCGACTTTGAAAGCCACCTCGCCCCGTACGCCGCCCGCTCCGCGCAGACGCGCGGGCGGGTGCACGCCGAACCCGCTTCGCAGTCGCGCAGCGAATTCCAGCGCGACCGCGACCGGGTCATCCACAGCACCGCGTTCCGGCGGCTCGAGTACAAGACCCAGGTCTTCGTCAACCATGAGGGGGACCTGTTCCGCACCCGGCTGACGCACAGCCTGGAGGTGGCGCAGATCGCCCGTTCGATCGCGCGCAACCTGCGCCTCAACGAAGACCTGGTCGAGGCCATCTCGCTGGCGCACGACCTCGGCCACACGCCCTTCGGCCATGCCGGGCAGGATGCGCTCAACGCCTGCATGAAGAATCATGGCGGCTTCGAGCACAACCTGCAGAGCCTGCTGGTGGTGGATGAGCTGGAGGAGCGCTACGGCGGCTTCAATGGCCTGAACCTCACCTTCGAGACCCGCGAGGGCATCCTGAAGCATTGCTCGCGCGTCAATGCCGCGGCGCTGGGCGAATTGGGCCGGCGCTTCCTGGAGGGCACGCAGCCGTCGCTGGAGGCACAGCTCGCCAACCTGGCCGACGAGATCGCCTACAACAACCACGATATCGACGATGGCCTGCGCTCCGGCCTGCTGACGCTGGAGCAGCTGGACGAAGTCCCGATGTGGGCGCGCCATCGCGCCGAGGTGGCCGATGCCTTCCCGGACGTGAATGGCCGGCGTGCCATCAATGAGACCGTCCGGCGCATGATCAACACGCTGATCGTCGACCTGATCGAGACCACCAGCCGCAATATCGCCGCCGCCAACCCGCGTAATATCGACGCCGTGCGCGCCGCCGGCCCGCTGGTGGGCTTCAGTCCACAACTCCATGAGGAAGCGGCGACATTGAAGCGCTTCCTGTTCCGGCACCTGTACCGGCATTACCTGGTAATGCGGATGTCGGCCAAGGCCCAGCGCATTGTCGGCGACCTGTTCGGAGCCTTCATGTCCGATCCGCGCCTGCTGCCGCCGCAATACCAGGCCGGCCATGGCGCCGATCAGCCACGGCTGATCGCCCACTACATCGCCGGCATGACGGACCGCTATGCGATCCGCGAGCACCGGCGCATCTTCGCGGTCAGCGAGGGCAACTGACCGAGACGCGCGGAAGCGCGCCGGCTCTTCAGATAAAGTGGGGACGGATCAGGCTATCATGTGGGCATCGACGCTCGCATGACCTGCCATGGCCCGACTTCCCCGTTTTTCCCCCGCCGGACTTCCCGCCCTGGTGTTGCAACGTGGCAACAATCGCCAGGACGTCTTTCTCGGCCCGGACGACTACCTGCACTACCTCGACTGCCTGCGCATGGCCGCGCGCGAGCATGACCTGGCGGTCCACGCCTACGCGCTGCGGCCCAATCATGTCCACCTCGTGGCCACGCCCAAGGGCCCGGACTCGTTGAGCCTGACCATGCAGGCGGTCGGCCGCCGCTATGCGCGCTACTTCAATCGCGTCGCCAATCGTACCGGCACGCTGTGGGAAGGACGCTTCCGCTCGGCGGTATTCGACCCGACACCGTGGATTCTGCCAGCCATGCTGTACGTCGAAGGCAATGCTATGCGCGCGGGCGAAGTATCGACGCCGGAAGCCGATCGCTGGAGCAGCTATCGCCATCACGCCGGCATTGAGGCCAGCCCATTTGTGAGCGATCACTCCGCCTACTGGGAACTTGGCAATACTCCGTTCGAGCGGCAGTCGAACTACCGCATGCTGACCGCCGAGGGGCTTTCCAGCCGCACGCTGGAGACCCTCCGCAGCCACGCTCACAGTGGCTGGCCTCTCGGCGGCGAGGTATTCCTGGCGCAACTCGAGCGTGGCGCAACCCGACGTGTCCAGCCCCTCCCGAAAGGACGCCCCAAAAAGGTGCGTTCCGCGCCGGAGGAGGTGACGCCAGCCGCGCAGAATTAATGTGTCCCCATTTAATTGGATCACCGAAACGGTGCGATATTAAATGTGTTCTGACCCCATTTAAAATTTTTGCGGGCTTTTCAGGATTCCCATATAGTTGCTCCACCCACAGTCATTGTGCGGCGCGTCACGCTCGTGTACGCCGCTGCGGCCCGCAGACAGCTTCGTCCCCATTTCCCTTCCCGCCGGTCCACCGGTTTGGGTGGATTTAAAGAGAGCGCGCGGTCCCCGTTCCGGTAGTCCAGCAGTTCGCGCAGCCTTCACCGGAATTCAGCCCGTGGACCAAATGAAGAACCTTTCGGCCCAAGCGCAGACCAGCGAGCAAATCAGCGAGTCTTCCTCCGCCCTCGACCTGCGTCCGCAGGCGCAAGGCATGTATGACCCGACCAACGAGCATGACGCCTGCGGCGTCGGCATGGTCGCGCACATCAAGGGCAAGAAGTCCCACGAGATCATTTCCCAGGGCCTGAAGATCCTGGAGAACCTGGACCACCGGGGTGCCGTCGGCGCGGACGCGCTGATGGGCGACGGTGCCGGTATCCTGATCCAGATTCCGGACCAGTTCTACCGCGAGGAAATGGCCGCGCAGGGCGTGAGCCTGCCGCCCGCCGGCGAATACGGCGTCGGCATGATCTTCCTGCCGAAGGAGCACGCTTCGCGCCTGGCCTGCGAGCAGGAACTGGAACGCACGGTCCGCCTGGAAGGCCAGGTCGTGCTGGGTTGGCGCGACGTGCCGGTCGACGCCCGCATGCCGATGTCGCCGACGGTGCGCAAGACCGAACCCGTGATCCGCCAGATCTTCATCGGTCGCGGCCGCGATATCATGACCACGGACGCGCTGGAACGTAAGCTCTACGTCATCCGCAAGACCGCCAGCCACGCCATCCAGGCGCTCAAGCTCAAGCACGGCAAGGAATACTTCGTGCCGTCGATGTCGGCCCGTACCGTGGTGTACAAGGGCCTGCTGCTGGCCAACCAGGTCGGCGAGTACTACCTGGACCTGCAGGACCAGCGCGCCGTGTCGGCCCTGGCCCTGGTGCACCAGCGCTTCTCGACCAACACCTTCCCGGCCTGGGAACTGGCCCACCCGTACCGCATGGTCGCCCACAACGGCGAAATCAACACGGTCAAGGGCAACGTCAACTGGATCAACGCGCGTACCGGCGCGATCTCGTCGCCGGTGCTGGGCGACGACCTGCCCAAGCTGTGGCCGCTGATCTACCCGGGCCAGTCCGATACGGCATCGTTCGACAACTGCCTCGAACTGCTGACGATGGCCGGCTACCCGCTCGTCCACGCAATGATGATGATGATCCCGGAAGCCTGGGAACAGCACACGCTGATGGACGACAACCGTCGCGCCTTCTACGAGTACCACGCCGCCATGATGGAGCCGTGGGACGGCCCCGCCGCGATCTGCTTCACCGATGGCCGCCAGATCGGCGCCACGCTGGACCGCAACGGCCTGCGCCCGGCACGTTTCTACGTGACCGAGGACGACGTCGTGGTGCTGGCCTCGGAAGCCGGCGTGCTGCCGTTCCCCGAGTCGCGCATCGTTGAGAAATGGCGCCTGCAGCCGGGCAAGATGTTCCTGATCGACATGGAGCAGGGCCGCATCATCGACGACAAGGAACTCAAGGACAACCTGGCCAACGCCAAGCCGTACAAGAGCTGGATCGACGCCGTTCGCATCAAGCTGGACGAGATCGACGCCAAGCCCGAAGACGTCGCCGCCGAGAAGAAGCCGGTGGCCAAGCTGCTGGACCGCCAGCAGGCCTTCGGCTACACCCAGGAAGACGTCAAGTTCCTGATGGCGCCGATGGCGCTGGCCGGCGAAGAAGCCACCGGCTCGATGGGCAACGACTCGCCGCTGGCGATCCTGTCGTCCAAGAACAAGACGCTGTACCACTATTTCAAGCAGCTGTTCGCCCAGGTGACCAACCCGCCGATCGACCCGATCCGCGAGAACATGGTGATGTCGCTGGTATCGTTCATCGGCCCGAAGCCGAACCTGCTCGAGCTGAACAACATCAACCCGCCGATGCGCCTCGAAGTGTCCCAGCCCGTGCTGGACTTCAAGGACATCGCCAAGATCCGCAACATCGAGCACTACACCGGCGGCAAGTTCCGTTCGTATGAACTGAACATCTGCTACCCGACCGCGTGGGGCAAGGAAGGCATCGAAGCGCGCCTGGCCTCGCTGTGCGCCGAAGCCGTGGATGCGGTGCGCTCGGGCTACAACATCCTGATCGTGACCGACCGCCCGGTGGATGCCGACCATGTCGCCATCCCGGCTCTGCTGGCCACGTCCGCGATCCACCACCACCTGGTGGAGAAGGGCCTGCGCACGTCGACCGGCCTGGTGGTCGAGACCGGCACCGCGCGTGAAGTGCACCACTTCGCGCTGCTGGCCGGCTACGGCGCGGAAGCCGTGCACCCGTACCTGGCGATGGAAACCCTGGCCGACATGGCCAGCGGCCTGTCGGGCGACCTGTCGCCGGAAAAGGCGGTCAAGAACTTCGTCAAGGCGGTCGGCAAGGGCCTGTTCAAGGTGATGTCCAAGATGGGCATCTCGACCTACATGTCGTACACCGGCGCGCAGATCTTCGAAGCCATCGGCCTGTCGCGCGAGCTGGTGCAGAAGTACTTCCACGGCACGCCGTCGAACGTCGAGGGCATCGGCATCTTCGAAGTGGCCGAGGAAGCGCTGCGCCTGCACACCGATGCCTTCGGCAACAGCCCGGTGCTGGAAAACATGCTGGACGCCGGCGGCGAGTACGCCTTCCGCATCCGTGGCGAAGAGCACATGTGGACCCCGGACTCGATCGCCAAGCTGCAGCACTCGGTGCGCGCCGACGACGGCAAGGGCGCGTACCAGACGTACAAGGAATACGCCAACATCATCAACGACCAGAGCAAGCGCCACATGACGCTGCGCGGTCTGTTCGAGTTCAAGGTCGACCCGGCCAAGGCGATTCCGCTGGAAGAAGTCGAGCCTGCCAAGGAAATCGTGCGGCGCTTTGCTACCGGCGCGATGTCGCTCGGCTCGATCTCGACCGAAGCCCATGCCACGCTGGCCGTGGCGATGAACCGCATCGGCGGCAAGTCGAACACCGGCGAAGGCGGCGAAGACGAGAAGCGCTATCGCAATGAACTGCGCGGCATTCCCATCAAGCAGGGCGACAGCCTGAAGAGCCTGCTGGGCGACGTGGTCGAGGCCGACCTGCCGCTGCAGGACGGCGACTCGCTGCGCTCGAAGATCAAGCAGGTGGCGTCGGGCCGCTTCGGCGTGACCGCCGAGTACCTGGCTTCCGCCGACCAGATCCAGATCAAGATGGCACAGGGCGCCAAGCCGGGCGAAGGCGGCCAGCTGCCGGGCCACAAGGTCTCGGACTACATCGGCAAGCTGCGTTACTCGGTGCCGGGCGTGGGCCTGATCTCGCCGCCCCCGCACCACGACATCTACTCGATCGAGGATCTGGCACAGCTCATCCACGACCTGAAGAACGTCAACCCGTCGTCGGATATCTCGGTCAAGCTGGTGTCCGAAGTGGGCGTCGGCACGGTGGCCGCGGGCGTGTCCAAGGCCAAGGCCGACCACGTCGTGATCGCTGGCCATGATGGCGGCACCGGCGCCTCGCCGTGGTCGTCGATCAAGCACGCCGGCACGCCGTGGGAGCTGGGCCTGGCCGAGACGCAGCAGACGCTGCTGCTCAACGGCCTGCGCAACCGCATCCGCGTGCAGGCCGACGGCCAGATGAAGACCGGCCGCGACGTCGTCATCGGCGCGCTGCTGGGCGCCGACGAATTCGGCTTCGCCACGGCACCGCTGGTCGCCGAGGGTTGCATCATGATGCGCAAGTGCCACCTGAACACCTGCCCGGTGGGTGTGGCCACGCAGGATCCGCAGCTGCGCAAGAAGTTCCAGGGCAAGCCGGAGCACGTGGTCAACTTCTTCTTCTTTGTTGCCGAAGAAGCCCGCGAGATCATGGCCCAGCTGGGCATCCGCACCTTCGACGAGCTGATCGGCCGCGCCGACCTGCTCGACACCAAGCCAGGCATCGAACACTGGAAGGCACGCGGCCTGGACTTCAGCCGCATCTTCCACCAGGTGTCGCTGGGCGCGGACGTGCCGCTGTACCACACCGACGTGCAGGATCACGGCCTGTCGCAGGAAGCCGGCAAGGCGCTGGACCACGTGCTGATCGCCAAGGCCCGCCCGGCGATCGAGAAGGGCGAGCGCGTGTCGTTCATCCAGCCGGTCAAGAACGTCAACCGCACCGTCGGCGCGATGCTGTCCGGCGTGGTCGCCAAGCAGCACGGCCACGAAGGCCTGCCCGACGACACCATCCACATCCAGCTGCAAGGCACCGCCGGCCAGTCGTTCGGCGCGTTCCTGGCGCACGGCATCACGCTGGACCTGGTGGGCGACGGCAACGACTATGTCGGCAAGGGCCTGTCGGGCGGCCGCGTGATCGTGCGTGCCCCGCACGAGTTCCGCGGCGACCCGACCCGCAACATCATCGTCGGCAACACCGTGCTGTACGGTGCCATTGCCGGTGAAGCGTTCTTCAACGGCGTGGCCGGCGAGCGCTTCGCGGTGCGCAACTCCGGCGCCGTGGCAGTGGTGGAAGGCACCGGCGACCACGGTTGCGAGTACATGACCGGCGGCACGGTGGTGGTGCTGGGCGGCACCGGCCGCAACTTCGCGGCCGGCATGTCGGGCGGCGTGGCCTACGTCTATGACGAGGACGGCCTGTTCGACAAGCGCTGCAACACCTCGATGGTGGCGCTGGAAGCCGTGCTGGCCTCGGCCGACCAGGAGAAGGGCCAGCCCCAGGCCTCGTGGCACAAGGTCGACGGCAAGCGCGTGCTGGATGAAGCCATCCTGCGCAACCTGATCGAGCAGCACTTCCGCTACACCGGTTCCGAGCGCGCCAAGGCGCTGCTGGCTGACTGGACCACGGCACGCCGCAAGTTCGTCAAGGTCTTCCCGACCGAGTACAAGCGCGCGCTGGGCGAGATGTACGCCAAGGAACAGGCAGCCCGCGACAGCGACCGCGAAGCCATCGCGGCCTGAGCGCAGCAGCAAACCAACGTAGCGACGGGTCGCGGCAAGCCGCGGCGGCCCTGACAAGATACTGACCCCACCGCAGGGCCGGCGAAGCCGCCGGTCCCGCGCAGCATGACCAAGGACGCAACATGGGTAAGGCGACTGGCTTTCTCGAATTTCCGCGCCAGAATGAGGGCTACGAACCGGTAGTCAAGCGCGTGAAGCACTACAAGGAATTCGTGTTCGCGCTGTCCGACAGCGAAGCGAAGCTCCAGGGTGCGCGCTGCATGGACTGCGGCATCCCGTTCTGCAACAACGGCTGCCCGGTCAACAACATCATCCCCGACTTCAACGACCTGGTGTACCGCCAGGACTGGAAGTCGGCGATCGAGGTGCTGCACCAGACCAACAACTTCCCCGAGTTCACCGGCCGCATCTGCCCGGCGCCGTGCGAAGCCGCCTGCACGCTGGGCATCAACGAGCTGCCGGTGGGCATCAAGTCGATCGAGCACGCCATCATCGACAAGGCCTGGGAAGAGGGCTGGGTCAAGCCGCAGCTGCCGCGCCACAAGACCGGCAAGACCGTCGCCGTGGTCGGCTCCGGCCCCGCCGGCATGGCTGCCGCGCAGCAGCTGGCGCGTGCCGGCCATGACGTGACCGTGTTCGAGAAGAACGACCGCGTCGGCGGCCTGCTGCGCTACGGCATCCCCGACTTCAAGATGGAGAAGTCGCTGATCGACCGCCGCATGGAACAGATGCAGGCCGAAGGCGTGACCTTCCGCGCCGGCGTCATGGTGACCGACGGCGAGCTGCCGGCCGGCATCAAGAACTATGCGCGTGAAACCATCTCGGCCCAGGCCCTGATGGACCAGTTCGACGCCGTGGTGCTGGCGGGCGGCTCGGAAGTGCCGCGCGACCTGCCGGTGCCGGGCCGCGACCTGAACGGCATCCACTTCGCGCTGGAATTCCTGATCCCGCAGAACAAGGAGGTGGCCGGCGACGGCGCCAACGAGATCCGCGCCGAGGGCAAGAACGTGATCGTGATCGGCGGCGGCGATACCGGCTCCGACTGCGTGGGCACGTCCAACCGCCACGGCGCCACCTCGGTGACCCAGTTCGAACTGCTGCCGCAGCCGCCGGAAGAAGAGAACAAGCCGCTGGTGTGGCCGTACTGGCCGATCAAGCTGCGTACCTCGTCGTCGCACGATGAGGGCTGCGAGCGCGACTGGTCCGTCGCCACCAAGGAATTCATCGGCGAGAACGGCAAGGTCACCGCGCTGAAGGCCTGCCGCGTCGAATGGAAGGATGGCCGCATGCAGGAAGTGGAAGGCAGCGAGTTCATCCTGCCGGCCGACCTGGTCCTGCTGGCGATGGGCTTCACCAACCCGGTGGGCTCGATGCTGGAAGCCTTCGGCGTCGACACGGATGCGCGCAAGAACGCCAAGGCCGCCACCGAAGGCGAGCGCGCTTACCACACCAACGTGCCCAAGGTGTTCGCCGCCGGCGACGTGCGCCGTGGCCAGTCGCTGGTGGTTTGGGCGATCCGCGAAGGCCGCCAGGCCGCGCGTTCGGTCGATGCCTTCCTGATGGGGCATACCGACCTGCCGCGCTGATCCGCAGGTCACTGCCGCAGCAAAAAGCCCGCCCGGCGCAAGCCGGCGGGCTTTTTTCGTTGCGGGCGCGATGCCGTAGCCGGTTTCAGCCGGCCAGCGTCCTTTCCATCAGGATCGCAGCGGCACCATAGTCTGCCAGCTCGCCGGCGTGCCGTGCCGCGGTCTCTGCCGCTACCGGCGCGTACCCGAGCCTGCGCCACCAGGGCGCGGCCGACTGTACGGCGATCAGCCGCGAATGCTTCAGTCCGGCCGCCAGCGCAGCCGCTTGCGCTGCCGCATACAGCCGTGCCGCAAGCCCGCCGCCGCGCCCGGTGGGCGCCACGGCCATGTCGTGGACGAACCAGGTCAGTGGTGCCGGCGCCGCCGCCTGGCGCGAGCCGTCGTCGAGCAGGCCATCGAGCGGCGGCAGGCTGGTCTCGGGCCAGGCGTGGGTGAACAGGTAGGCGGCCAGGGTGCCGGGTTGGCGCGGATCGTCGGCGACCCAGCAGGTGGTGGGGGAGAGCGCCAGCCGGCTGGCTAGCGCGTCGCGGCTTTCCAGCAGCACTTCGGTATAGCAGGCGGCCTGCACGGCCAGCACGGCAGGCAGGTCGGCGGCCGCCATGGGCCGCAGGGGAAACATCGTCATCGCGCGATTATAGCCGGCGGCCCAGGCGGGACCGCGGTGCGGCAGCATTGCGGGCATGGCGCGTTTGGCAAGGCTGGACAAGGCCTTCAGGGTTCTCCCGGCTATGGTTTACGTGCCTGTGGCCATCCGGGCGATGTACTTACAATTTTCAGAAAACAACTAACGGAAACCGCCTCGCGAATCCTTTTTCCCCAGAACCAGCTCGCCGTCCCCTCAGGGGATGGGTGGGAGGAAATTGATGACCGAAGTGCGCAATATGCCGCAACTTTGGCGAGGTAAAGTGAAGTTTGCGTCGTGGCCGTCCGCATGGGCGGTGCTCCGACGCTGGCTCCAGCCTTTCCTGTGCCTGTATGCGCTGGGCTGTGCCTCGCTCGCCCTTGCCGTGCCCGCGACGCCCGCTGTAGCCGGGCCGGGACTGGTACGCAGCATGTCTTTCCCGAACCGGCCGATGCGCCTGATCGTGCCGTTCCCGGCCGGCGGGGTGGCCGACGCGGTCGCCCGCCTGCTGGCAGAGCGCCTGTCGGAGCGGCTGGGCGTGCCAATGGAGGTCGACAACCGCCCCGGCGCAGGCGGCACCACCGCGGGCGATGTCGTCGCCAAGGCCAGCTCGGACGGCCACACGTTGCTGTTCCACCAGGCCAATATGCTGATCCAGCCGGGGCTGGAGCCGGTGCCATACGACGTCGTGCGCGATTTCACCCCGGTGGCGCGGGTCGCCACCACGCCGCTGTTCCTGGTGATCGACGCCCGGCTGCCGATGCGTACGCCGGAGCAGTGGATGACCGCGGTGAAATCCAACCCGGGTTCCTACAGCTATGGCTACGGCCAGCCGGGCAGCCCTTCCCATCTGTACGCCGAGTACGCCGTGCGCGGCGTCCGCAGCGGCGTGCCGCTGGTCACCGCCAAGGGTGAGTCCGCGGTGGTGCAGGAGATGCTGGCCGGTCGCATCAGCGCCTGCTTCTGTTCGTTTGCCGCGGTACAGAGCCAGGTCCGCAGCGGCGGGCTGCGGCTGATCGGCGTGACCGGCGTGGCGCGCTCGCCGCTGGCGCCGCTGGTGCCGACGCTGCAGGAGTCGGGGCTGGATGGGTACGCGGCGGCGGCCTGGTTTGGCGTGATGGCGCCCGCCAAGACGCCGCGGGCGATCGTTGCGCGGCTGGCAGTCGAACTCGACGCGGTGATGGCCGAGCGCGAAGTGCGCTCCCGGCTCCAGGCCGCCGGGCTGACCACGCTGCGCGATTCGCCGGAGGCCTTCGCCACGGCGATCCGTTCGGAATCGATCCAGTGGCAGGTGATTCTGCGGGACGCCAGCCAGGTGCAGGAACCCTGAAGGAAAAATTTCCGCTCACAGAATCAGACGCTTTCCTATTGCATCGGTCCGCAGCGATGTGGCGCGCGACACACGGGTGCCAGCAGGGCTAGGTAGTACACCTTATAATGCGCCCCTGTCCCGACCGGTGCCAACGTGACCGATTCTGCTCAAAACCTCGTCGAACTGAATGCGGTGGATTTCGCTTATGCGGACCACGGCAAGCCCATCCTGTCCGGCCTCACCATGCAATTTCCGCGTGGCAAGGTGATTGCGGTCATGGGCGGTTCGGGGTGCGGCAAGACCACGGTGCTGCGGCTGATCGGCGGCCAGGTGCGCCCCCAGGCGGGCGCGGTTCGCTTCGACGGCACCGATATCCACCAGCTCGATACCCGCGGCCTGTACGCGGTGCGGCGCCAGATGGGCATGCTGTTCCAGTTCGGCGCGCTGTTTACCGATTTGTCGGTCTTCGACAATGTGGCCTTTCCGCTGCGCGAGCATACCGACCTGCCGGACTCGATGATCCGCGACCTGGTG
Organism: Cupriavidus phytohabitans; assembly: GCF_000426345.1. Taxonomy (GTDB): domain Bacteria; phylum Pseudomonadota; class Gammaproteobacteria; order Burkholderiales; family Burkholderiaceae; genus Cupriavidus. The sequence goes on from NZ_AUFE01000022.1 coordinate 58,165, forward strand.
CTGATGAAGCTGAACGCGGTCGGCCTGCGCGGTGCGCGCGACCTGATGCCGTCGCAGATCTCGGGCGGCATGGCGCGGCGCGTGGCGCTGGCGCGCGCGATCGCGCTCGATCCCGCGCTGCTGATGTATGACGAGCCCTTCGCTGGCCTCGACCCGATCTCGCTCGGCCTGACCGCCCGCCTGATCCGCAGCCTGAACGACGCGCTCGGCGCGACCACGATCATCGTCTCGCACGACGTGCACGAGACCTTCCAGATCGCCGACTACGTGTATTTCATTGCCGACGGGCGCATCGCCGCGCAGGGCGAGCCCGAGGCACTGCGCGCCTCCACCGATCCGTTCGTGCACCAGTTCGTCCACGCCGAGGCCGACGGCCCGGTGCCGTTCCACTACCCGGGGCCGTCGCTGGCCGAGGACTTTGCCGGGAGGGCGCGGTGATCGGTTTCTTTACCACCATCGGCGCGGCCGTGCGCCGCAACGTGACGGGCCTGGGCCATGCCACCCGCATGTTCCTTACCGTGCTGGGCCTGTCACCGGCATTGCTGCGCCGTTTCCGCCTGGTGACCGACCAGGTTTTCTTTGTCGGCAACCTGTCGCTGGTAATCATCGCCGTGTCGGGCCTGTTCGTCGGCTTCGTGCTCGGCCTGCAGGGCTACTACACGCTGAACCGCTACGGCTCCGAGCAGGCGCTGGGTCTGCTGGTGGCGCTGTCGCTGGTGCGCGAACTGGGGCCGGTGGTGACCGCGCTGCTGTTTGCGGGGCGCGCCGGCACCTCGCTGACTGCCGAGATCGGCCTGATGAAGGCGGGCGAGCAACTGACCGCGATGGAAATGATGGCGGTGAACCCGCTGCAGCGCGTGGTCGCGCCGCGTTTCTGGGCGGGCGTGATTGCCATGCCGGTGCTGGCGGCGATTTTCAGCGCGGTGGGCATCCTGGGCGGCTACGTGGTCGGCGTGCAGCTGATCGGCGTCGACGCAGGTGCCTTCTGGTCGCAGATGCAGGGCGGCGTCGACGTGCGCGCCGACGTGCTCAATGGCGTGATCAAGAGCTTTATTTTTGGCATTGCCGTGACGTTCATTGCCTTGTACCAGGGCTTCGAGGCCAAGCCGACGCCCGAGGGCGTCTCGCGCGCGACCACCCGCACCGTGGTGATCGCGTCGCTGGCGGTGCTGGGGCTGGATTTCCTGCTGACCGCGCTGATGTTCAGCAACTGACGGCTGGCAGCCGGCGCGGACCATTCTGACTGCAACACAGCGACAAGACACTACGGGGTTGAAGAAAGAGATTCCAATGAGAAAGAACACACTCGATTTCTGGGTGGGGCTGTTCGTGGCGGCGGGGTTCGTCGCCCTGCTGTTCCTGGCCCTCAAGGCCGGCAACATGAGCGCCTTCACCTTCCAGGAAACCTACGCTGTGCAGGCCCGCTTCGACAATATCGGCGGACTCAAGCCGCGTGCGCCGGTCAAGAGCGCCGGCGTGGTGGTCGGCCGCGTTGCCGCGATCCGCTTCGACGACAAGACCTACCAGGCCACCGTCGAGATGAGCCTGGAGAAGCGCTACAAGTTTCCCAAGGACACCTCGGCCAAGATCCTGACCTCGGGCCTGCTGGGCGAGCAGTACATCGGCCTGGAGGCCGGCGGCGACACCGCGATGCTGGCCGATGGCGCCCGCATCACCATGACGCAGTCCGCGGTGGTGCTGGAAAACCTGATCGGCCAGTTCCTGTACAACAAGGCGGCGGATGCCGGTGCCAGCGGCTCGCCCGCAGCCGGCGCCAGCGCGCCGGCGCTGGGCGGGGATGCCAAATGAGTGCTGTTCCCCCCGGCAAGCCGGGCCGCGCCGCGCGCCGCCCGGCGGCTGGCCTGATGGCCGCCGCCGCCGCGTTGCTCGCCGGCTGTGCCACGGGCCCGACGGCCAACCCGAAGGATCCTCTGGAGCCCTTTAACCGCGAAGTCTCGAAGATCAACGAAGACTTCGACAAGGGCATCCTGCGCCCGGTGGCCGAGGTCTACGCCGACTACATGCCGACGCCGGTGCAGCGCGCGGTGGAGAATTTCTTCTCCAACGTCAGCGATGTCTATTCGGCGGTGAACAACCTGCTGCAGGGCAAGCCCACGCGCGCGGCGGAAGACTCCATGCGCGTGGCGATGAACAGCGTGCTGGGCCTGGGTGGCCTGATCGACATCGCCACGCCTGCAGGCCTGCCCAAGTACAAGGAAGACTTCGGCCAGACGCTGGGTGTGTGGGGCGTGCCGCCGGGCCCGTACCTGGTGCTGCCACTGTTCGGGCCGAGCTCGGTGCGCGACACGGGCGGCATGCTGGTCGACCGCCAGTTCGACCCGTCGGCTTATCTCAACGCGGTATCGCTGCGCAATTCGCTGGTCGGCGTACGCATCGTGGCGGGCCGCGCGCAGCTGCTGGGCGCCAGCAACCTGCTGGAGCAGGCGGCGCTGGACAAGTACTCGTTCCTGCGCGACTCCTACCTGCAGCGCCGTCAGTACCTGGTTTACGACGGCAATCCGCCGGACGCCGAAGCCGACAGCGATGAGGCTGCTCCCGCGGCTCCGGATGCGAGCGAAGGCGGCAAACCAGAGGCGCCGGCGGTACCGCAAACGCCAGCCCAGCCGGCGCCGGCGGCCCAGCCCGCTGACGCCTCCGCCCCTGCGGCCGCGCCGCCCGCCGACGCCTCCACGCCCGCGGCGACGCCGCCCAAAGGCGACATCCAGCCGGAAGGCCAGAGCCTGCCGGTGCCACCGGTGGAGCCGATGCAGCGTATCGTCCCGGGCGTGATCCGGATTCGCTGACCGCCTTTGTGGTCTTTGTGGCACTAGTCCCAACGGGCTGGCGCCAGGCTGTGAATGCCCTGTCAGGGCTGAAACAATTTGTTTGGAAGTGGCGGGGAGGGCGCTGGCCGGTGCAACCCGGGGCCCGCGCTTATGTTCCAATCACCGCAAGGCCGCTGCCGCCCGGCGGCGATCGTCCGGTGGACCTCGCCGGCAAACGTCTTTGAGAAAGAAGGAAAAAATCCATGATTAAGCGACTGTTGGTCCCCTTCCTTACGGTAGTAGCCTTCGCCGGCGCTGCCCACGCGCAGGTGTCGGGCACGGACGCGGCCACTCCGGACGGGCTGGTCAAGGCCGTGGTCAGCGACGTGATGACGACCGTCAAGTCCGACAAGGACATGCAGGGCGGCAATATCGCCAAGATCACCGCGCTGGTCGAGCAGAAGATCATCCCGAACGCCAACTTCCAGAAGACCACGCAAATCGCGATGGGCCGCAACTGGTCGAAGGCGACCCCGGAGCAGCAGCAGCAGATCACCGAGGAGTTCAAGACCCTGCTGATCCGCACTTACGCCGGCGCCATCGCCCAGATCCGCGACCAGGCCGTGCAGTACCGCCCGTACCGCGGTACGCCTGAGGACACCGATGCCACCATCCGCACCCAGGTCATCAACAAGGGCGAGCCGATCCAGATGGACTACCGCCTGGAGAAGACCGCGAACGGCTGGAAGGTCTATGACATCAACGTGCTGGGCGCGTGGCTGACCGAGGCCTACAAGGGCAGCTTCAACACCATCGTCGGCCAGCAGGGCGTCGAGGGCGTGATCAAGACGCTGCAGGACCGCAACCGCCAGCTGGCCAACGCCAAGAGCTAAGCCGCGGCGAGCGCGCGCCGCTGCAATGCAGCACGGCGCGCCGATCTTGCACTACAATGACCGTTCGCGGCACTGGCTCCCGCCTCAGCGCGGGAGCTTTTGTTTGCACCGCATTGCCATCCATCACGCCGATCACGCTTCCTGACGCCACCATGCTTTCGCTGGGCACCTCGCTGACCAACCAGAACGCCGCCGCCGTGCTGCGCGACGGGCTGGCGCGCGTGGGCCAGGGCGGGGTGCAGGGCAAGGTGCAGGTCGACTGCACGGGCCTGGCGCAGGTGGATTCCTCCGCGGTTGCCGTGCTGCTGGCATGGCATCGTGCCGCAGCCGCGCGCAACCTGGCGTTGGCGCTGCGCGGGGTGCCGGCGCAACTGTCGCAGCTGGCCAACCTGTATGGCGTCGACAGCCTGCTGGGCCTGGCGACCAGCGCCGAGCCGCTTTCCCGCCCGGGCCACCACCACCGACATTGATCCGGCATCGCCGGACGCAGCGATTGCGTCCGACCGCGATGCCCCGGCGACGGCCTGACGCTGTCGCCGCGCCCAGCGGGCGGATCCGGTGGGGATCAAGCGGGACCCACCCCGCATCCCCTATAATTCCGGGTTGTTCGCCCTTCCCCCCGCCTGATTCCGGTGTATGCCAAGCCGGCCCAGGAAATCCGGGCACGCAGTAGCTCCCCATTTCAGGCGGCTGGCCTCCCAAAAGGGCTGGACACGCCACAGACAATCGGCCATGAAAGCCATTGAAATCCACGACGTTCGCAAGCGCTACCGCAACCTGCAGGCGCTCAAGGGCGTCAGCTTCACCGTCGAACGCGGCGAATTCTTCGGCCTGCTCGGGCCGAACGGCGCCGGCAAGACCACGCTGATCTCGATCCTCGCCGGCCTGAACCGCGCCGACTCCGGCCGCGTCCGTGTGCTGGGCCACGATGTCGTGTCCGACTACCGGATGGCGCGGCGTATGCTTGGCGTGGTGCCGCAGGAACTGGTATTCGACCCGTTTTTCACGGTGCGCGAGACACTGAGGCTGCAGTCCGGCTATTTCGGCCTGACCCGCAACGACGACTGGATCGACGAGATCATGGCCAACCTGGACCTGACCAGCAAGGCCGATTCCAACATGCGCCAGTTGTCCGGGGGGATGAAGCGCCGCGTGCTGGTGGCCCAGGCGCTGGTGCACCGCCCGCCCGTGATCGTGCTGGACGAGCCCACCGCCGGCGTCGATGTCGAGCTGCGCCAGACGCTGTGGAAGTTCATCTCGCGCCTGAACCGGGAAGGCCACACCATCATCCTGACCACGCATTACCTCGAAGAGGCCGAGGCGCTGTGCGACCGCATCGCCATGCTCAAGTTCGGCGAAGTGGTGGCGCTGGACCGCACCAGCAACCTGCTGACGCAGTTCGCCGGGCTGCAGCTGGTGCTGACCTTCGCGCACGGCAGCCTGCCGTCGGCGCTGGAGCCGTTGCGCATGCCGGCCAACCCGGGCGAGCGCGCGGTGCGGCTGCGGCTGTCCGGCTACCAGGCGGTCGAGCCAATCCTGGCCGCCTGCCGTGAAGCCGGCTGTGACATCGAAGACATGGAAATCAACAAGGCCGACCTCGAAGACGTGTTTGTCCAGATCATGCGCCGCGAGGGCCACATGCCGGGCGCGCTGCCCGACCCCGCCATGGAGGCCGCGGCATGAAGCAGCCTGGCGAAATCGAACTGGTGGAAGACGCCCGCCTGGGCCCGATGGCCGTTGGCGGCCTGGTCGGCTTCCGGACCCTGCTGTACAAGGAAGTGCTGCGCTTCTGGAAGGTCAGCTTCCAGACCGTGGCCGCGCCGGTGCTGACCGCGGTACTGTACCTGCTGATCTTCGGCCATGTGCTGGAAGACCGCGTCAAAGTCTACGACCAGATCAGCTACACCGCCTTCCTGGTGCCCGGCCTGGTGATGATGAGCGTGCTGCAGAACGCCTTCGCCAACAGCTCGTCGTCGCTGATCCAGTCCAAGATCACCGGCAACCTGGTGTTCGTGCTGCTGCCGCCGCTGTCGCACTGGGAGATGTTCGGTGCCTATGTGCTCGCCTCGGTGATCCGCGGGCTGACCGTGGGCCTGGGCGTGCTGCTGGTGACGGCGTGGTTTGCCAACCTGCATTTCGCCAGCATCGGCTGGATCGTGGTGTTCGCGCTGCTGGGCGCGGGCATTCTCGGCACGCTGGGCCTGATCGCCGGCATCTGGGCCGAGAAGTTCGACCAGCTCGCCGCGTTCCAGAATTTCCTGATCATGCCGGCCACCTTCCTGTCCGGCGTGTTCTATTCGATCCATTCGCTGCCGGCCTTCTGGCAGGCGGTGTCCCATGCCAATCCGTTCTTCTACATGATCGACGGCTTCCGCCATGGCTTCTTCGGCGTCTCGGACGTGTCGCCGCTGTTCAGCCTGGCGGTGGTGGGATCGGCCTTCGTGGTGCTGGCGGCGCTGGCGCTGCGGCTGCTGAAGTCCGGATACAAGCTGCGCCACTGAGCGCGGCCGCACTGACACCGCGCACTTACTGAATACGCTGAAGAGAACTCCATGCTGCCTACACCGGAACAAGTCAGGGAATACATTGCCCAAGGATTGCCCTGCGAACATCTGGAAGTCGAGGGCGACGGCCAGCACTTCTTTGCCACCATCGTCAGTACCGAGTTTGAAGGCAAGCGGCTGATCCAGCGCCACCAGCGTGTCTATGCCGCGCTGGGCGACCGCATGCGCGCCGAGATCCATGCGCTGTCGATGAAGACGCTGACGCCCGCCGAGTGGCAGGCAGGCGAGGGCAAGTAAGCCGGCCGTGCCGCACCGCGCCGCATGCGCGGTCCGAGAACAATGACTCCGGGCGCAGGCCCGGCCAGAACCGACACAACATGGACAAATTCCAGATCCAGGGCAACGGTCCGCTACGGGGTGAAGTCCGCGTTTCGGGCGCCAAGAATGCCGCGCTGCCGATCCTGTGCGCGGGCTTGCTCACGGCCGATACCGTCTCGCTGGATAACGTGCCCGACCTGCAGGATGTGCGCACCACGCTCAAGCTGCTGCGCCTGATGGGCATGCGTGCCGAACAGGATGGCGCCACCGTCGCGCTCAACGGGGCCGACGTCAACTCGCTCGAGGCGCCGTACGAGCTGGTCAAGACCATGCGCGCGTCGATCCTGGTGCTGGGTCCGCTGGTGGCGCGCTTCGGCGAGGCCCGGGTTTCGCTGCCCGGCGGCTGCGGCATCGGCGCCCGGCCGGTCGACCAGCACATCAAGGGCCTGCAGGCGATGGGCGCCGAGATCAGCATCGAGCATGGCTTTATCCATGCCCGCGCCCGGCGCCTGAAGGGCGCGCGCGTGGTCACCGACATGATCACCGTGACCGGCACCGAAAACCTGCTGATGGCCGCCACGCTGGCCGAAGGCGAGACCGTGCTGGAAAACGCCGCGCGCGAGCCCGAAGTCAGCGACCTGGCGCACCTGCTGGTCAGGATGGGCGCGAAGATCGACGGCATCGGCACCGACCGGCTGGTGGTGCAGGGCGTCGACAAGTTGCACGGTGCGCGCCACAGCGTGATCGCCGACCGCATCGAGGCCGGCACCTTCCTGTGCGCCGCGGCCGCGACGCTGGGCGAACTGGTGCTGCGCGACGTGCGCCCGGACCTGCTCGACACCGTGCTCGACAAGCTGCGCGAAGCCGGCGCCCGCATCGAGACCGGTGCCGACTGGATCCGTTTGGCGATGCCGCGCCGCGCCAGGGCGGTGAGCTTCCGCACCTCGGAATATCCCGCCTTCCCGACCGACATGCAGGCCCAGTTCATGGCGCTGAATGCCGTGGCCGAAGGCACCGCGCGCGTGACCGAGACCATCTTCGAGAACCGGTTCATGCACGTGCAGGAACTGAACCGCCTCGGCGCCGACATCGTCGTCGAAGGCAACACCGCGGTGGTCAACGGCGTGCCGCGCCTGTCCGGTGCCAGCGTGATGGCGACCGACTTGCGCGCCTCCGCCAGCCTGGTCATCGCCGGCCTGGTCGCCGAGGGCGACACCGTGATCGACCGTATCTATCACCTGGACCGCGGCTACGACCGCATGGAAGACAAGCTGTCTGCAGTGGGCGCCAAGATCCGCCGCATTGCCTGAGCACGAGGACTGACGCCGATGAGCCCCACATTCAATGCTTCGCCCAACCAGCTGACGCTGGCGCTGTCCAAGGGCCGCATCTTTACCGAAACGCTGCCGCTGCTCGAAGCCGCCGGCATCCAGGTGACCGAGGATCCCGAGACCTCGCGCAAGCTGATCCTGCCGACCTCGGACCCCGCCGTGCGCGTGGTGATCGTGCGCGCCTCGGATGTACCGACCTACGTGCAGTATGGCGCCGCCGACTTCGGCGTGGCCGGCAAGGACGTGCTGATGGAACATGGCATGGCGGGCCTGTATGCGCCGATCGACCTCAACATCGCCCGCTGCCGCATGTCGGTGGCGGTGCCGGCCGGGTTTGACTACGCCAGCGCGGTGCGCCAGGGCGCGCGCCTGGCGGTGGCCACCAAATACGTGCAGACCGCGCGCGAGCATTTTGCGAAAAAGGGCGTTCACGTCGACCTGATCAAGCTGTACGGTTCGATGGAGCTGGGCCCGCTGGTGGGGCTGTCCGATGCCATCGTCGACCTGGTCAGCACCGGCAGCACGCTGCGCGCCAACAACCTGGTCGAAGTGGAAGAGATCGTGCAAATTTCGTCGCGGCTGGTGGTGAACCAGGCCGCGCTCAAACTCAAGCGCGAGCGGCTGGCGCCGATCCTCGACGCATTCGAACGCGCTTCGGCGGCGCTGGTGTAAGGCCACATCGGGCCACACCAGGCCGGTGCCGACTGAGAAGGAAAAGAAGTCATGAACGCAACCGTATCCGAAATGGAAAACCTGCCGATCCGCCGGCTTGATTCCAGCGAGCCGGGCTTTGCCGAGGCACTGCGCCAGGTGCTGGCCTTCGAGGCTGGCGAGGACGAGGCCATCGACCGCGCCGCGGCACAGATCCTGGCCGACGTGAAGGCGCGCGGCGACGCCGCGGTACTGGAGTACACGCAACGCTTCGACCGCATGGCCGCGCCTTCGATCGCGGCGCTCGAACTGTCGCAAACCGAGCTCGAAGCCGCGCTCGAGGACCTCGAGCCCAAGCGCCGCGCCGCGCTGGAAGCAGCCGCCGCGCGCGTGCGCGCCTACCACGAGAAGCAGAAGATCGAGTGCGGCAGCCACAGCTGGGAGTACACCGAGGCCGACGGCACCATGCTGGGCCAGAAGGTGACGCCGCTGGACCGCGTCGGCATCTACGTGCCGGGCGGCAAGGCCGCCTACCCATCGTCGGTGCTGATGAACGCGATCCCGGCGCGCGTGGCCGGCGTGAAGGAAATCATCATGGTCGTGCCCACGCCCGGCGGCGTGCGCAACGAGCTGGTGCTGGCCGCCGCGCAGATCGCCGGGGTCGATCGCGTCTTCACCATCGGCGGCGCGCAGGCCGTGGGCGCGCTGGCCTACGGCACCGCTACGCTGCCGCAGGTCGACAAGATCGTCGGCCCGGGCAATGCCTACGTGGCTGCCGCCAAGCGCCGCGTGTTCGGCACCGTCGGCATTGACATGATCGCAGGGCCGTCCGAGATCCTGGTGATCTGCGACGGCACCACCGACCCCGACTGGGTGGCGATGGACCTGTTCTCGCAGGCCGAACACGACGAACTGGCGCAGTCGATCCTGCTGTGCCCGGACGCCGAGTACATCGCCCGCGTCGAGGCCAGCATCCAGCGCCAGCTGCCGACCATGCCGCGCCGCGAAGTGATCGCCGCGTCGATCTCGGGCCGTGGAGCGCTGGTCAAGGTGCGCGACATGGAGGAAGCCTGCGAGATCGCCAACGCGATCGCGCCGGAGCACCTGGAGATTTCCGCCGAAAACCCGCGCCAGTGGAGCGAGAAGATCCGCCACGCCGGCGCCATCTTCCTCGGCCGCTATACCAGCGAGTCGCTGGGCGATTACTGCGCTGGCCCCAACCACGTGCTGCCGACCTCGCGCACCGCGCGCTTCTCGTCGCCGCTGGGCGTCTATGACTTCCTGAAGCGCTCGAGCCTGATCGAGGTGAGCGAGGGCGGGGCGCAGATGCTGGGCCAGATCGCCGCCGAGCTGGCGTATGGCGAAGGCCTGCAGGCCCACGCGCGCAGCGCGGAATACCGTTTCAAGCGCAGTTGATTTCCTGAACCAACGCAGTCAAACCTGGAGTTCCCATGTCAGCCGTAGAGCCCTCCCTGATCGAACGCATCATCCGTGACGACGTGCGCGCCATGGGCGCCTACCACGTGCCGGATTCGCACGGTCTGGTCAAGCTCGACGCGATGGAGAACCCGTACCGCCTGCCGCCCGAACTGCGCCAGCAACTGGCCGCGCGGCTGGGCGAGGTGGCGCTGAACCGCTATCCGGTGCCCAGCAGCGAAGCGCTGCGCGCCAGGCTGAAGGATGTGATGGCCGTGCCCGCCGGCATGGACGTGCTGCTGGGCAACGGCTCGGACGAGATCATCAGCATGCTGGCGCTGGCCGCGGCCAAACCGGGCGCCAAGGTGATGGCGCCGGTGCCGGGCTTTGTCATGTACGCGATGTCTGCACAATTTGCCGGCCTCGGGTTCGTCGGCGTGCCGCTGCGCGCGGACTTCACGCTGGATCGCGAAGCCATGCTGGCGGCGATGGCCGAGCACCAGCCCGCCATCATTTACCTGGCCTATCCGAACAACCCCACCGGCAACCTGTTTGACGCCGCCGACATGGAGGCCATCCTGCGTGCCGCACAGGGCGACGTCTGCAACAGCCTGGTGGTGGTCGACGAGGCCTACCAGCCGTTCGCGCAGCACAGCTGGATGCCACGCCTGTCGGACTTCGGCAACCTGCTGGTGATGCGAACCGTGTCCAAGCTCGGCCTGGCCGGCATCCGCCTGGGCTACCTGGCCGGTGCGCCGGAGTGGCTGGCGCAGATCGACAAGGTGCGTCCGCCATACAACGTCAACGTGCTGACCGAGGCCGCCGCGCTGTTCGCGCTGGAGCATGTGTCGGTGCTGGACGAACAGGCCGCGCAGCTGCGCGCCGAGCGCACCCGCGTGGCCGACGGCATGGCCGCGCATGCCGGCGTCACGGTGTTCCCCAGCGCCGCCAACTTCCTGCTGGCGCGCGTGCCGGATGCGGCACAGACCTTCGACCGGCTGCTGGCGCGGAAGGTATTGATCAAGAACGTGAGTAAAATGCACCCGTTGCTGGCCAATTGTCTGCGCGTCACGGTCAGCACGCCCGAAGAAAACGCGCAGTTCCTTGAGGCATTCGCAGCGTCGCTGCAGGATTAACACCATGCGTGTTGCAGAGGTCACCCGCAATACTTCGGAAACGCAGATCCGCGTTTCCCTGAATCTCGACGGCACCGGTCGCCAGAAGCTGGCGTCGGGCGTGCCGTTCCTCGACCACATGCTCGACCAGATCGCCCGGCATGGCATGTTCGACCTGGAGGTCGAAGCCACCGGCGACACGCATATCGACGACCACCATACGGTGGAAGATGTCGGCATCACGCTCGGCCAGGCCGTCGCCAGGGCCATTGGCGACAAGAAAGGCATCACCCGCTACGGCCATAGCTACGTGCCGCTGGATGAGTGCCTGTCGCGCGTGGTGATCGATTTCTCCGGCCGCCCCGGCCTGGAGTTCCACGTGCCGTTCACGCGTGCGCGCGTGGGCAGCTTCGACGTCGACCTGACCATCGAGTTCTTCCGCGGCTTCGTCAACCATGCCGGCGTCACCCTGCATATCGACAATCTGCGCGGCATCAATGCCCACCATCAGTGCGAAACCGTGTTCAAGGCCTTTGGCCGGGCCCTGCGCATGGCGGTTGAGCTGGATCCGCGCGCGGCCAACACGATCCCGTCGACCAAGGGTACGCTCTGAGCTTCCTGAACCCGTAGGCGTGCCGGCTGGTTGCGGCGCCCGCCCACTTTTTTTCCTGCCTGAATCCCGGCCAGCGATGCTGGCAACCCGCAACCGATGGATACGCTCAAGTCGTTTATCTCGCTGCTGGCGCTGATCAACCCGATCGGGGCGATCCCGTTCTTCATCAGCCTGACCAGCCAGCAGACTGAAGCGGAAAAGCTGCGTACCATCAAGATCGCGTCGATCTCGGTGGCGATCGTGGTGGCGGTGTCGGCTTTGCTGGGGCAGCAGATCATCGAGTTCTTCAATATCTCGGTGGCTTCACTGCAGGTGGGTGGCGGTCTCATCATGATCATGATGGCCATGAACATGCTGAACGCGCAGACCAGCCGCACCAAGGCCACGCCGGAAGAAGAGGATGAGGCCGAGGTAAAGTCCAGCATTGCGGTGGTGCCTCTGGCGCTGCCGCTGCTGACCGGGCCGGGCTCGATCAGCACGGTGATCGTCTATGCCGGCAAGACCCAGCACTGGTACCAGTTGCTGATCCTGGTAGGCATCGGCGCATTGCTGGGCTCGGTGGTGTACCTGGTGTTCCGCGCGGCCGACCCGATCGCCCGGGTCATCGGCCGCACCGGCATCAATATCGGCACGCGCCTGATGGGGCTGATCCTGTCGGCGCTGGCCGTCGAATTCATTGTGGACGGGCTGAAGACATTGTTGCCTGTTTTGAAATCATGACTACCATAGCAATTGTGGATTACGGCATGGGCAACCTGCGCTCGGTGGCGCAGGCGCTGCGTGCCGCGGCGCCGGAAGCGGACGTGCGGGTGGTGGATGCCCCCGAAGGCATCCGCAGCGCGGATCGCGTGGTGTTGCCCGGTCAGGGCGCGATGCCCGATTGCATGTCGGCGCTGGGCGCCTCGGGCCTGCAGGAAGCGGTGGTCGAGGCCGCCGGCAGCAAGCCGATGCTGGGTGTGTGCGTCGGCGAACAGATGCTGTTTGAGTTCAGCACCGAAAGTCGTGCTGGCGCGGACCGCACGCCAGCGCTGGGCCTGATGCCCGGGCACGTTGTGCGTTTTGCGCTGGAAGGCATGACGCAGCCCGACGGCTCGCGTTTCAAGGTGCCGCAGATGGGCTGGAACCGGGTGCGCCAGGCTAAGCCGCACCCGCTGTGGAGCGGGATTCCGGACGACAGCTGGTTCTATTTCGTCCACAGTTACTACGTGCAGGCGCAGGATCCGGCCCATATCGCCGGTGAGACGGAGTATGGAGTCGTGTTTACCAGCGCGGTAGCCCGCGATAATATTTTCGCGACGCAGTTCCACCCCGAGAAGAGCGCGGCCCTTGGCCTGCGGCTGTACCGGAACTTCGTCCACTGGAATCCATAAGGCGCACCGGACACCCCGGATCGCTTGTTTGACGATTGTTAGACCGAGAACCAGACAGACCCGTCACCGGACCCTTCACGCAACCCGTCAAGCGACCAGTTCCCGATCGAAACATCGACCCGACCTGACCGGCCCCGCCGGTCTCGCTCAACCTCACTTACTCAACCACGCTCGTCACGCATATGTTGCTCATTCCGGCCATCGACCTGAAGGACGGTCAGTGTGTACGCCTCAAACAAGGCGACATGGACCAGGCCACCGTCTTTTCCGAAGATCCCGCCGCCATGGCACGCCACTGGGTGGAGCAGGGCGCGCGGCGCCTGCACCTGGTGGACCTGAACGGCGCGTTCGTGGGCAAGCCCCGCAACGAGGCGGCCATCAAGGCCATCATCGCCGAGGTCGGCGACGAGATCCCGGTGCAACTGGGGGGCGGCATCCGCGACCTGAACACCATTGAACGCTGGCTGGACGACGGCTTGTCGTACGTCATCATCGGCACGGCGGCGGTGAAGAACCCCGGCTTCCTGAAGGACGCCTGCTCGGCCTTCGGCGGCCACATCATCGTCGGCCTCGATGCCAAGGACGGCAAGGTCGCCACCGACGGCTGGAGCAAGCTGACCGGCCATGAAGTGGCGGACCTCGCGCGCAAGTACGAAGACTACGGTGTCGAAGCCATCATCTATACCGACATCGGCCGCGACGGCATGCTGCAGGGGATCAATATCGACGCCACCGTCAAGCTGGCGCAGTCGATGTCGATCCCGGTGATCGCCAGCGGCGGCCTGTCCAACCTGGCGGATATCGACAACCTGTGCGCGGTCGAAGGCGAGGGTGTGGAAGGCGTCATCTGCGGTCGCGCAATCTACTCCGGTGATCTCAACTTTGCCGATGCGCAGGCTCGTGCCGACAAGCTGCGCGACGGCCAGTAAGCCAAACGCAAGCCAACGCGCCTCGGGCGCAGCCGCTGTCGCACCGGTCACTTGCCGGCGCGGCGGCGGACAAGGACTCTCATGCTAGCCAAACGTATCATCCCCTGCCTGGACGTGACCAACGGGCGGGTGGTCAAGGGCGTCAATTTCGTCGAGCTGCGCGATGCGGGCGATCCCGTGGAAATCGCGCGCCGCTATGACGAACAGGGCGCCGACGAGATCACATTCCTCGACATCACCGCCACCAGCGATGGGCGCGACCTGATGCTGCACATTATCGAGGACGTCGCCTCGCAAGTTTTCATCCCGCTGACGGTCGGCGGCGGCGTGCGCACGGTTGAAGATGTGCGGCGCCTGCTCAATGCCGGCGCGGACAAGATCAGCGTCAACTCGTCGGCTATTGCCAATCCGCAGCTGGTGTCCGACGCCACGGCCAAATATGGTTCGCAGTGCATCGTGGTGGCGATCGACGCCAAGCGCAGCTCCGCCCCGGGCGAGCCGTCGCGCTGGGAAGTCTTCACCCATGGCGGGCGCAAGGCGACCGGCCTGGACGCGGTCGAATGGGCCCGCGAGATGGCCGCACGCGGCGCCGGCGAGATCCTGCTGACCAGCATGGACCGCGACGGCACCAAGAGCGGGTTCGACCTGGAACTGACCCGTGCCGTCAGCGACGCGGTGCCGGTGCCGGTGATTGCCTCGGGCGGCGTCGGCGGGCTGCAGGACCTCGCCGACGGCATCACCAAGGGCCGCGCCGACGCGGTGCTGGCCGCCAGCATCTTCCACTACGGCGAGCATACCGTGGGCGAAGCCAAGGCATTCATGGCCCGCGAGGGCATTCCCGTGCGGATCTGATCATGGCAAAGAAGTGGCTCAACAAGGTCAAGTGGGACGATAACGGCCTGGTGCCGGTGATCGTGCAGGAAATGGGTTCGAACGACGTGCTGATGTTCGCGTTCATGAACCGCGACGCGCTGCAACGCACGGTGGAACTGGGCGAGGCCGTGTTCTGGTCGCGCTCGCGCAAGCGCCTGTGGCACAAGGGCGAAGAGTCCGGCCACGTGCAGAAGGTGCATGAGATCCGCCTCGACTGCGATGAAGATGTGGTGCTGCTCAAGGTCACGCAGGTCGACAGCATCGCCTGCCATACCGGGCGCCATTCCTGCTTCTTCCAGAAATTCGAGGGCGATGCGGAAGCGGGCGACTGGCAGACCGTCGAGCCCGTGTTGAAGGACCCTGCACAGATCTATAGCAAGCCATGACCGACTCCCGACCGAGCAGCAGCGATGTGCTGGCGCGCGTGGCCGAAGTGCTCGAATCGCGCAAGCCCGCCAATGGCGGCGACCCCGCCAGATCCTATGTTGCCAAGCTGTACAGCAAGGGCGACGACGCCATCCTGAAGAAGATCGGCGAGGAAGCCACCGAAACCGTGATGGCGGCCAAGGATGCGCGCGCTGCTGGCCACACCGGCACCGAGGCCGGCAAGCTGGTCTATGAAGTGGCGGACCTGTGGTTCCACACCCTGGTGTTGCTGGCAAACTTCGGGCTGGGCCCCGACGACGTGGTCAACGAACTGGCGCGGCGCGAAGGCCTCTCCGGCCTCGAGGAAAAGGCCCGGCGCAAGGAAGAGGGATGACCGGCTGACCAGTCGCTGTGCTGGCCAGTCTCCCGCCTGCCGCGAGGCAGGCCATCGCAGAACAAGGGCAAACATGGCGAACGACTACACCGCGCAGGTTACAGGCCCCAGCGACGAACAGCAGAGCAGCCTGCGCAAGCTGCTGCATATCCTGTACGCGCTGTACGCAATCTTCTGGCTGACCGGCGGCATTACCGCGCTGATCGCCATCGTCATCGACTACGTCAAGCGCGACGACGCGCGCGGTTCGCTGTATGCCTCGCACTTCGCCTGGCAGATCCGCTCGTTCTGGTGGTCGGTGGTGTGGGCGGTGCTGGGCGGCGTGCTCTTCGCCACCGTGGTGCTGATGCCGCTGGCGTTTGCGGCCTGGGGCGTGCTGTCGCTATGGATGCTGTATCGTATCGTCAAGGGCTGGCTGTACCTCAACGACAGCAAGCCGATGTACCCGGATCAGCCGTTCTGATGCCGGGCGGACCCGATACCCTCCGGGTGCAGGGTTCGCCGCAATGAAATTTTCATGAACGTTCAGGATAATTGCATCTTCTGCAAGATCGTGGCCGGCCAGATACCGTCGCGCAAGGTGTACGAAGACGACGACATGGTGGCCTTCCACGATATCCATCCCAAGGCCCCGGTACACTTGCTGGTCATCCCCAAGTCGCATGTCGACTCGCTGGCCGATTGCGGCGCCGGCGAAGGTGAGGTGCTTGCTAGAATGATGTTGAAGGTGCCTGAACTGGCGCGCGCGGCAGGCTGTGGCAACGGTTTCCGGACGGTGATCAATACCGGACCGGACGGCGGCCAGGAAATCTACCACCTGCACCTGCATGTGCTCGGTGGGCCGCGCCACCAGTGGAAGGGACCGCTGCCCTGACCGGGCAGCCTTGGCATGGAAGCGCCCGCGGCGGCAACGCCTGGGCAAATGCTGCGCCGGCAACCGTCGCCCGGCGCGGCCATAACGGGACGGAACAACGGGTCCGGGCGACTATGACTACGCCCGAGGCTTCATCAGGAGCAAGAGATGGGTTCGTTTAGCATTTGGCACTGGCTGATCGTGCTGGTGATCGTCATGCTTGTGTTCGGCACCAAAAAACTGCGCAATATCGGCCAGGACCTGGGCGGTGCGGTCAAGGGTTTCAAGGATGGCATGAAGGATGGCGAAGACAAGGACAAGTCGGCGCAGGCCACCCAGTCCAAGGAATTGCGCGACTCCACCACCATCGATGTCGAGGCCAAGGAAAAGTCGCGCCAGCAGCAGTAAGCCGGCGGTGAGCCGTCCCCTTCCCGTGATTGTGGCTGCCTGCGCGCAGCCCCGCGTCTTTGCTGTCTTTCGCATGATGTCCGCATGATTGATCTCGGCATTTCCAAGCTGGCGCTGATCGGTGCCGTGGCACTGATCGTGATCGGTCCCGAGCGGCTGCCCAAGGTCGCACGCACCGTTGGCGCCCTGGTCGGCCGCGCGCAACGCTATATCAATGACGTCAAGGCCGAGGTCAGCCGCGAAGTCGAGCTGGAAGAATTGCGCAAGATGCGTTCTGAATTTGAGGAAGCGGCGCGCGACGTCGAGCGCACCATCCACAAGGAAGTCAACGAGCAGACCCAGGCGCTGAACGAGGCGCTCGGCGGCACCGAAGCGAGCACCGAAGGCGTCAGCGCCGGCGGCAACAGCTTCGTGCCCAGCTGGGACGCGGCGCACAAGGCGCACAACGGCCGCAAGAGCTGGCGCGTGAAGCAGGGCGCACGGCCACTGTGGTTCAAGCGCCAGCATAATGTCCGGGTCTGGGCGCAGTCGGGCGCCGCGCGCGTGAAGCGCCACCGTCCGGCCAGCCGGCCGTCCCGTTCCTTCTTCGAGTGAGCACGTTGCGCGGCGACGGGTCGATGGCCCGAGCCAGGGCCGCCGCTGCCATCGCCATGCCCGTCCAACCGCGCCGCGCGAGCGGCACATCGATCCCCAACTTGCCAGCCAGTGCGGCTGAGCGGTTCACGCCATGAGCGACACCCGGTCCCCAGATCCCCAAGACCCGCAAGACGAGTCGCAGCAGGAAACCTTCATTTCCCACCTGATCGAGCTGCGCCAGCGCCTGGTCAAGGCGGTGGCCGGGATCATCCTGGTCTTCGTTTGCCTCGTCTACTGGGCGCCTGTCATCTTCAACCTGTTTTCGGCGCCGCTGATGGAGTCGCTGCCCAAGGGTGGCAAGATGATCGTGACCGACGTCACCGGCTCATTTTTCGTACCGATGAAGGTCACGTTGCTGGTGGCTTTCCTGATCGCGCTGCCATGGGTCCTCTACCAGGTCTGGCAGTTCGTTGCGCCCGGGCTGTACCAGCATGAGAAGCGGCTGATCCTGCCGCTGGTATCGAGCAGCTACATCCTGTTCCTGTGCGGCGTGGCTTTTGCGTACTTCCTGGTGTTCCCAACCGTGTTCCACTTCATGGCGCACTACAACGCGCCGTTGGGCGCGGACATGTCTACGGATATCGACAAATACCTCAGCTTTGCCATGACCACGTTCCTGGCCTTCGGCATCACCTTCGAGGTGCCGGTGGTGGTGATCGTGCTGGTTCGGTTCGGCGTGGTCGAGTTGGAAAAGCTGAGGCAGATTCGCCCGTATGTGATCGTCGGGGCGTTCATCATTGCCGCCATCGTGACGCCCCCGGACGTGCTGTCTCAGTTGCTTCTCGCGGTGCCGCTCGTGATGCTCTATGAACTTGGTCTGCTCATGGCCCGCTTTGTCGGCCGTCCGGCCGGGCAAGCCGAGGCTTCAGGGGAAACACAAACGGATTAGTGCCGCTGAGGCAGGTATTCCTAGCCATCGATCCCCGTTTTTGCACCAAAACGGGGATTTTTTTGCCCGATCGTGTTGTTCGATCACAACAAAAACCGCTGCTAAGCATGGTTTACGCCGAAAAAGCCTTCTGAGGGCTGGGGGGGCTGGCACATAATACGCAGCAGACGTGAATGTAAATACGTCGCCCAAGCACTTGGGCAACCAAGATTTCCCAATCAGTTGACAAGGAAAGTGTCGATATGAAGATGAAACTGTTTGCTGCTGCCGTCGCCGCTCTGGCCGCTGGTGGCGCGTATGCCCAATCGAGCGTAACCCTGTACGGCGTGGCTGACGTTGGCCTCGAGTACAACAGCAATGCCAACGCCGCTGGCGACGACCTGTTCCGTATGGCTTCGGGTAACCAGTCCGGTTCGCGCTGGGGCCTGCGTGGCGTGGAAGATCTGGGCGGCGGCCTGAAGGGCGTGTTCGTCCTGGAAAGCGGTTTCGACCTCGATGACGGCCGTTCGGCCCAAGGCGGTCGTCTGTTCGGTCGTCAAGCCTACGTCGGTGTGCAAAGCCAGTTCGGTTCGCTGCTGCTGGGCCGTCAACAGACCTCGTTCTATGACTTCGGTCTGATTTATGACCCGATGGCCATCTCGTCGCGCTACGGCATCCTGGCACAAGACGCCCAGTTCGCTGCTCGCGCTGACAACACCGTCAAGTACATCGGCACCTTCGGTGGCTTGACCGCTAACGCCTTCTACAGCTTTAACAACAACGGCCAGGAAACCGCTGGTGCGTTCCGCCGCGGCCAACAGTACGGCGCAATGCTGAACTACGCAGCCGGCCCGTTCTCGGTTGGTGCTGCCTACGACGAAATCCACGGCACCGTGTCGGCCGCTGGTGTTGACCAAAGCGGTCAGCGCACCCGCCGTGCTACCGTTGGCGCTAACTACGCCTTCGGTCCGGCCAAGGTCTACGCTGGCTATCGCTGGGCCAAGGCTTTCGACGGCGCCCCGCTGACCGGCGGCACGACGGTCGACAACGGTGTTGTCACCACGTCCACCTCGTCGAACCTGTACTGGCTGGGTCTGGGCTACCAGCTGACCCCGGCGTTCTCGCTGTCGGGCGCTGCGTACTACCAGGACTTCCGCAAGAGCGAAGCCGATCCGTGGCAGTTCGTGATCACGGCCGACTACGCGCTGTCGAAGCGTACCGACGTGTACACCTCGCTGTCGTACGCTCTGAACGACAAGGGCTCGGCCCTGGGCGTGAACGGCTTCAACACCGCCACGACCACCAACGTTCAGCCGAACAAGGATCAGTTCGGTGCTGTGGTTGGTCTGCGCCACAAGTTCTAATCTGATGCGGGCGTAAGCTCGCTTGAGATTGGCTTGCAGAAGGCCGGCGTCCGCAAGGATGCCGGCCTTTTGTTATTTCACGGTGTAGCGCTGTGCGAGCCACTCGACCAAGGATGGGCCGCTCGCGGGCCCAATCGAGGCTTGCGGCCGTGGCACGCGTGGAGGTGCCGTCCGGATGAGCACTTGGTACGGCCCGCTCGGGCGCTTCTGCCTTGGGTCTGCCGCAACTTCGCGGGTGACCGGTGCTTGCCCTTTGTAGTGGCCGACGTATGGGCGGTTTTTGTCACGAGTAGCTAACCGCGACGGAAAGATATGGCAGCAAGCGCCTCAGGGTAATCAATCAGGCGCTCACAACCGACGCTCCAATCCCAACGCACAAAAAAACCCCGTCATCGCTGACGGGGCTCTTTGGAGACGGGGCTGGGAGGTAACGGCCCGGCCTCACTCCTCTTCATCAAACGGCAAGACCCTACGCGGCGGCGGTGGCCGCTTTCCGATCGTCACCGTCAGATCGGCAGGCTTTCCGCGACGGATCACGGTCATCTTGATGTCTACGCCCGGCTTGAGCTGCGCAATGGCATTGAGCAGCGCCGTTGTGTCAGTGATCGAAAGACCGTCAACCTTGGTCAGGACATCGCCCGGCTTCACGCCTGCCTTGTCGGCCGGCCCACCCTGGACCACCGCGGCGATCAGTGCGCCTTCCTTGGCATCCAGCCCGAAGGACTCGGCAATCTCCGGCGTCATATCCTGCGGCTCGACGCCGATCCAGCCGCGCGTGACGCTTCCGGTGGAAATAATCGACTCCATCACTTGCTTGGCTGTCGATACCGGTATCGCGAAGCCGATTCCGAGCGAACCGCCCGAACGCGAGTAGATCGCCGTATTGATGCCCAGCAGATTGCCCTGTGCGTCGACCAGCGCGCCGCCCGAGTTGCCCGGGTTGATCGCCGCGTCGGTCTGGATGAAGTTTTCGAAGGTATTGATGCCGAGATGGCTGCGCCCCAGCGCCGACACGATGCCCATCGTCACCGTCTGGCCCACGCCGAACGGGTTGCCAATCGCCAGCACCACATCGCCGACCTTGACGTTCTCCAGCCGGCCCAGAGTGATCGCGGGCAGGTCCTTCAGCGTCACCTTCAGCACAGCCAGGTCGGTCTCCGGGTCGGAGCCGACGACCTTGGCGTTGGCCTTGCGGCCGTCAGTCAGCGCAATCTCGATCTCGTCGGCGCCATCCACCACGTGGTGGTTGGTTAGAATGTAACCCTCGGCACTGACGATCACGCCCGATCCCAGGCTCGATACCGGCTCCTGCCGTTCAGGCAGGCGGTCGCCAAAGAAGAAGCGGAACCACGGATCCTCGGCCTGCGGGTTGGGCGAGCGCTTGTTGCCGTTCTTGCTGGTAAAGATGTTGACCACCGCCGGCATGGCGGATTGGGCCGCTTCACTGTAAGACCCTTCGGCGGCCGGGCCGGAGACGTTAGGCACGACTTCCTTCAGCGCCACAATGGGCGACCCAGACTGGACCGCGACGCGCCCCCTCTGCAGCCAATCCGGCTTGAGCGTTGCCACGACGAACCAGACCGCCAGCACGACGGTGACAGCCTGGGCAAAGAACAGCCAAAAGCGCCGCAACATATTGGAGTTTTGAGCAGAAAATGAAAACAAAAGAGCTTGAATTGTACTTGAACGCCCTGTTGGAGGTTTCCCGTTACAAGGACTATTGTCCCAACGGGCTGCAAGTGCAAGGTCGCCCGGAAGTCACTCACATCATCACCGGCGTCACGGCTAGCCTGGCCCTGGTCGAGGCCGCTGCCGAAGCCGGCGCCGATGCCATCCTGGTCCATCACGGCTATTTCTGGAAAAACGAAGATGCGCGTGTGGTCGGGCAGAAGCACGCGCGCTTGAAGCGGTTGCTTGGCGCCGACATCAACCTGTTCGCCTTCCACCTGCCGCTGGACAACCATCCGGAATTCGGCAACAACGCGCAGCTCGGGCTGCAGCTCGGCTTCACACCGACCGGACGCTTCAGCGATGACCAGCTCGGCTGGACCGGCACCTTGCCCGCGCCGATGCCGCTGTCTGCCCTGGCAGCGCATGTTGGTGGCGTGCTCGGGCGAGAGCCGCTGGCCATTGGCGAGCCGGAGCAGATGATCCGCACGATCGGCTGGTGCACGGGTGGGGCGCAAGGCTACTTCGATGCGGCGGTGGCGGCTGGCGTCGATGCTTACCTGAGTGGCGAGGTCTCGGAGCAGACCACGCACCTTGCGCGCGAGAGCGGCGTGGCATATCTGGCAGCTGGTCATCACGCCACCGAGCGCTATGGCATCCGCTCACTGGGCGAGCATGTGGCGCAACGCTTCGGATTGCGGCACACGTTCATCGATATTCCCAATCCCGTCTGACGCAAAACAATACGGCCCCATCGGGGCCGTACTATCGTTCTGGACTCAGCGCGTCTTGAGGGCGTCGCGGATCTCGCGCAGCAGTACCACTTCTTCAGGCGGTGCGGCCGGGGCCGGGGGCGGTTCCTTTTCGCGCATCTTGTTGAAGGCGCGCACCATCATGAAGATGATGAAGGCCAGGATCACAAAGTTGACAGCGATAGTCAGGAAATTTCCATAGGCAAATACGGGCACACCTGCCTTCTTCAACGCATCCAACGTCATTGGCGTTCCAGGCGGTGGATCGGCCAGCGTGACAAACATATTAGAAAAGTCCAGCTTGCCGACGATGCGGCCCACTACCGGCATGATCAGGTCATTGACCACTGAATCAACAATCTTCCCGAATGCAGCGCCGATGATCACACCGACCGCAAGGTCGATGACATTGCCGCGCATTGCGAAGGTCCTGAATTCCGAGATCATGCCCATGGGGGGTTCTCCTTCTTGTTGCTAGCGATGAACGGTATCAAGCTATCAGCCTGCCGCATCACTGCCCTGAAAGCAAGTCTGGTGGCGGCTTTCCGGCTTGCATGTCCGATTATCGCGCATGGACAAGGCAATTTGCGCCTATCTAGCGCGCAGATGTCTAAGGTACACTTTATGGTTGACGCAAAATCTAAATTGACTTCCCCTGGGGTTTGGAATGAGTGACCAGCAAGACGTGAAGAGCGTGGATAAAGGTCGCCGCAATTGGTTGATCGCGACATCCGTCGCCGGCGGCGTCGGAGGCGTAGCGGTAGCGGTTCCTTTCGTCAGTACCTTTGCACCATCGGAGAAAGCCAAGGCCGCGGGCGCGCCAGTTGAAGCAGATATCGGTGCGCTGAAGCCGGGCGAGATGATGACTGTCGAGTGGCGCGGCAAGCCGGTCTGGATCATGAAGCGGACCGAGGAACAACTGGCATCGCTGAAGAAGACGGACGGCGAGGTGGCCGATCCGGATTCCGAGATTCCGTTTACCATGCAGACGCCGGACTACTGCAAGAACGAAACCCGTTCGCGTGCGGAGCACAAGGACGTACTGGTCGTGGTCGGCATCTGTTCCCACCTCGGCTGTTCGCCTTCCGGCCCCTTTGCTTCCGGTGCCAATCCCCAACTCGGCGCCGATCCCGGTTTCCTTTGCCCTTGCCATGGCTCCACATTCGACCTGGCCGGGCGCGTCTTCAAGAACAAGCCGGCTCCGCAGAATCTCGATGTTCCCCCCTACCAATTCCTGACTGACACCAAAATCGTGATCGGCAAGGATGAGAAAGGAGAAGCCTGATCATGGCGGCCGAAAAACAAGTCAAGACGACCGGCCTGATGGGCTGGATCGACGCCCGCTTCCCGGCAACGCAACTGTGGGAAGACCACCTTTCCAAGTACTACGCGCCGAAGAACTTCAATTTCTGGTACTTCTTCGGTTCGCTCGCGCTGCTGGTGCTGGTGATCCAGATCGTCACGGGTATTTTCCTGGTGATGAACTACAAGCCGGACGGCACGCTCAACGCCGCCGGCATTCCCGTGGCCTTCGCCAGCGTGGAATACATCATGCGCGAAGTCCCGTGGGGCTGGCTGGTGCGCTACATGCATTCGACCGGCGCCTCGGCCTTCTTTGTCGTGGTCTACCTGCATATGTTCCGCGGACTGCTGTACGGTTCGTACCGCAAGCCGCGTGAACTGGTCTGGATCTTCGGCTGCCTGATCTTCCTGTGCCTGATGGCGGAAGCCTTCATGGGCTACCTGCTGCCGTGGGGCCAGATGTCGTACTGGGGCGCGCAGGTGATCGTGAACCTGTTCTCGGCGATTCCGGTGATCGGCCAGGACCTGTCGCTGTTTATCCGCGGCGACTACGTGGTGAGCGATGCAACGCTGAACCGCTTCTTCTCGTTCCACGTCATCGCGGTGCCGCTGGTGCTGCTGGCACTGGTCATTGCACACATCATCGCGTTGCATGAAGTGGGCTCGAACAACCCGGATGGCGTTGAGATCAAGGCCAAGAAGGACGAGAACGGCGTGCCGCTGGATGGCATCCCCTTCCACCCGTACTACTCGGTGCACGACACGCTGGGCGTTGCCGGCTTCCTGATCATCTTCTCGGCGGTGATCTTCTTCTTCCCGGAAGTGGGCGGCTATTTCCTGGAGCACAACAACTTCTTCCCGGCTGATCCGCTGAAGACGCCGCCGCATATCGCGCCGGTCTGGTACTTCACGCCGTTCTACTCGATGCTGCGCGCCACCACGTCGAACTTCCTGCCGATCCTGTGGGTGTTCTTCGCGCTGCTGCTCGGCATGGTGTTCCTGCGCAGCAAGGACGCACGCGTCAAGATCGGTGCGATCGCCATCGCCGTGATCCTGGCCGTGGGCTTCTACTTCATCGACGCCAAGTTCTGGGGCGTGCTGGTGATGGGCGGCTCGGTCGTGATCCTGTTCTTCCTGCCGTGGCTGGACTGCTCGCCGGTCAAGTCCATCCGCTATCGTCCCGCTTTCCACAAGACCATCCTGATCGTCTTTGTGGTGGTGTTCCTGGTGCTCGGCTACCTCGGCGTGCAACCGCCGTCGCCGGTTGGTGAGAAGGTGTCGCAGCTTGGTACGCTGCTGTACTTCGCCTTCTTCCTGACCATGCCGCTGTGGAGCCGTGCCGGCGAGTTCAAGCCGGTGCCTGAGCGTGTCACGTTCCATCCGCACTGAGCGACGCGAACCCCGACAAGAGCACAAGGACACAAGATGAAAAAGCTGCTTTCGATCATCGCGCTGGCCGGCGCCTGTTTTGCCGGCGCGCCTGCCATGGCTTCAGAGGGAGGCTTCCCGCTGGAGCCGGCACCGGTGAACACTGCCGACCTGTCGTCGCTGCAGCGCGGCGCCAAGCTGTTCGTCAACTACTGCCTGAACTGCCATGGCGCATCGATGATGCGCTACAACCGGCTCAAGGACATCGGCCTCACCGACGACCAGATCCGCCAGAACCTGCTGTTCACCGCGGACAAGGTCGGCGAGACCATGACCATCGCCATGCAGCCGAAGGAAGCCAAGGCCTTCTTCGGCGCGCAGCCGCCGGACCTGTCGGTGATTGCGCGTGCCCGCGGCGACGACTGGCTCTATACCTACCTGCGCACCTTCTACCGTGACGACAGCCGCGCCACCGGCTGGAACAACCTGGTGTTCCCGAGCGTCGGCATGCCGCACGTGCTGTGGGAGCTGCAGGGCCAGCGCGCCGCCAAGTTCACGGAAGTGGAAGAGCACGGCGAGAAGGTCCACAAGTTCGCCGGCTTCGAGCAACTGAGCGCGGGCAAGATGAGCAAGGTCGAGTATGACCAGGCCACCGCCGACCTGGTCGGCTTCCTGGACTGGATGGCCGAACCCGCGCAGAACCACCGCAAGCGCCTTGGCGTGTGGGTGCTGCTGTTCCTGGGCATGTTCACCGTCTTCGCGTGGCGCCTGAACGCGGCCTACTGGAAGGATGTGAAGTAAGTCTCGCTGGTGGCGGCCCGGAGCCGGCAGCCACGCCGAAGGCCAGATGCGGATGTTGCGAAAGCAGCATCGCTCTGGCCTTTTTCATTGGATGGGGTGATCAAACATGCCTTGGTAAGTGGATCAAGTGCCACTAATTTGCTTTTCGGTGTCCGCTTTTGGCAGAATGGCAGACCTTACCGTCCGACCCAGCTCCGGCTAAGCCCAAGGAATCCAACCATGATGGTGTTGTATTCGGGTACGACTTGCCCGTTTTCCCAACGTTGCCGCCTTGTCCTGTTCGAAAAGGGCATGGATTTTGAAATCCGCGACGTCGACCTGTTCAACAAGCCCGAAGATATTTCGGTGATGAACCCCTACGGCCAGGTGCCCATCCTGGTCGAGCGCGACCTCATCCTGTATGAGTCGAACATCATCAACGAATACATCGACGAGCGCTTCCCGCACCCGCAGCTGATGCCGGCCGACCCGGTCCAGCGCGCCCGCGCCCGACTGTTCCTGTTCAACTTTGAAAAGGAACTGTTCACGCACGTGTACACGCTCGAGAACGAAAAGGGCAAGGCCGCGGAGAAAAACCACGAACGCGCCCGCGCCGCGATCCGCGACCGTTTGACGCAGCTCGCGCCGATCTTCGTCAAGAACAAGTACATGCTGGGCGAAGAGTTCTCGATGCTTGACGTCGCCATCGCGCCGCTGCTGTGGCGCCTGGACCACTACGGCATCGAACTGTCGAAGAACGCCGCGCCGCTGCTGAAGTATGCTGAACGCATTTTCAGCCGTCCCGCGTACATCGAAGCGCTCACCCCCTCCGAGAAGGTGATGCGCCGCTAATCGGCACCGGCCCGAAGGCATCCCGCCCTCGGGCCACACGGCGCCACTGGAAGCACAATGCCTGAAACCTCCACCAAGCCTTACCTGATCCGCGCCATTTATGAGTGGTGCACGGATAACGGCTTCACGCCGTACGTCGCCGTGTTCGTCGATGCCAACACCAACGTGCCGCGCGAGTTCGTGAAGAACAACGAGATCGTGCTCAACGTGAGCTTCGATGCCACCAGCGGCCTGGATATGGGCAACGAGTGGATCACCTTCAGCGCACGCTTCGGCGGTGTGTCGCGCAAGATCGACGTCCCCGTCGAGAACGTACTGGCCATCTACGCCCGCGAAAACGGGCAGGGCATGGCCTTCCCGGTCGAGCGCAGCCTGCCGGAAACGCAGGCGGCCACCGAACGCGAAAACAACCCGCCGCCCAAGCTGGCGCCGGTGGAAGCCGAAACGCCGGCCACCACTGCCGACTCCGGCCCGGGAGACGATGAAACGCCGCCCCCGGTACCGCGCATCGGCGGCAAGAAGCCAGCGTTGAAGGTGGTGAAGTAAGCCATCCCAAAGTGGGCCACGATGCAGTAGAATCGCGGTCTGCACCAGACATGCCGGCTTAGCTCATCAGGTAGAGCAGTTGATTTGTAATCATCAGGTGGCGGGTTCGAGTCCTGCAGCCGGCACCATTAAGAGAACGGGCTACGCGACAAACGCGTAGCCCGTTTTGTTTTTTGCCAGCGGGCAGCGTTGGGCGCGGAGCGAAAGGTTGGGCTGGAGACCGGGGGACCGCTTCAACCCTTCAGGTACATATTCAGCCGTTCTGCCGCATTGCGCAGATGGGTTTCCGCGGCCTCCGCCGCGCGCGCTGAATCGCCGGCGGCGATGGCGTCGTAGATGGCCTTGTGCTCCTGCTGCACGGCCTCGATCAGGTCGGCATGCTGCGCCTTGGTGTTGCTGCGTGCCTGCCGGATGACGCGCCTCGCGCCATGCTCCAGGTGCTCCGACAAGGCCCGGAAATGCGGGTTGTGCGTGGCGTCCACGATCGCCTGGTGAAAGGCAAAGTCCTCCTCGTCGCCAAGCCGGTCGTTGGCGATCTCGTATTCCATGCCGATCAGTGCGCGCTTGATGCGCTTGAGGTCTTCCGGCGAGCGGCGCATGGCGGCAAACCGGGTAGCGGCCACCTCGATGGTCACCAGTAGTTCCATCACCATCGCCAGCGAGTCCTTCTCGTCGATGGTGACGTCCTGCATCCGGAATGCCTGCTTCTGGCTGCGCTCGGTGACAAACACGCCGCTGCCGGCCCGTGACGACACCAGCCCCTCGCTCTTGAGCTGCGAGAGGGCTTCCCGTACCACCGCGCGGCTGCACGAGAACTGTTCGCAAAGGTCGCGCTCGCTGGGCAGCCGATCGCCGACGGCGAACTCGCCGGCCTGGATGGCTTGTGTCAGCCGCGACGCGATCTCGTCGGGCAGGTGCCTGGGCTCGGGGTAGAACGATGTCCCTTCCGCGCGTCTGGGTGTCTTCAGCACTTGGGCAGATCCCCTCGATGTCATGTTTTTTCTCCCTCGGACGGGCGCTTGATGCCTGGCATGGGTCCGTGTGCCGTAACTGGTCTTACAGGTTAATGTAGCACGCCCGGCGCGTTACTCTCCCGGAAATTACGGGCCCCGTGGAAACCCTAGATCCGGCTATACAGCATTGACTGCATGGGAGTGACTACCTATATTTCACTGGTCTGACCACTTTTCATAGTGGTCGGGCCAATTTGGAGGGGCCGATCCAGGCCAGATCCGCAAGACCATCAAAAGCATCAAAAGAGGAGACAACCATGAGCGGTAGCCGTTTTCCCAGTCGTCTTGTCGCTTGCGCGGCCCTTTCGCTGCTGGGGGGCGCCGCAAACGCGGCTCCGGTCAAGATCGCCATCGTGGAGACGTTGTCGGGGCCGCAAGCCTCCACCGGCCTGATGTTCCGTACCGCGGCGCGTTATGCGATCGACAAGGTCAATGCCGCAGGGGGCTGGAACGGCGAACCGCTGCAACTGGTCGAGTACGACAACCAGGGCGGCCCCGCCGGCGCCGCCGACAAGCTCAAGGCCGCCATTGCCGATGGCGTGCAGATCGTGGTCCAGGGGGCATCGTCGGCGGTATCGGGCCAGTTGACCGAGGACGTGCGCAAGTACAACCTGCGCAATCCCGGCAAGGAGATCCTGTTCCTCAACGTCGGCGGCGAAGCGCTGGAGCTGACCGGCGAGAAATGCCACTTCTACCATTTCAAGTTCGCCACCAACGCCGAGATCCGCGTCAAGGCGCTGGTCGGCGCGATGAAGCCGCTCAACGCGCTCGGCACGCGCGTGTACTCCATCAACCAGAACTATTCCTGGGGCATGGACATGGAGAAGGCGATCGCCAAGGATGCGGCGGCGGGCGGCTACCAGGTGGTGGAAAAGACGCTGCACGACGTCAACAAGGTGCAGGACTTCTCGCCTTACGTGGCCAAGATTGCCGCGACCAAGGCCGATACCGCGATGACCGGCAACTGGTCGAACGATTTGCTGCTGCTGATGAAGTCCACCAAGGCGGCAGGCCTCAAGACCCGCTTCGCCACGGTGTTCCTGGACCAGCCGGGTAATCTCGGCAACGCTGGCGACGTGGCGCTCGGCCACTATGTCGCCCATCCGTTCAATCCGGAAGCGGGCGGCGGCGACGGCGAGAAGTTCGCCAGCGACTTCAAGGCCAAGGCAGGGCATCTGCCCGCGTATGTCGAGCCGCAGGCGGTGTTCGGCATCGAGATGCTGGGCCAGGCCCTGAAGACGGTCAAGCCCGAGAACGGCAAGCTCAATGTCACCGCGCTGGCCAAGTCGCTGGAGAAGGCCACGCTCAAGGGGCCGCTGGGTGAACTGAGCATGCGCGCCGACGACCACCAGGTGCTGCTCCCGATGGTGGTGTCGGTGGTCAGCAAGGACGCCCGGTTCAAGGTGGACGGCACCGACATGGGCTTCAAGCCGGTGAAGACCTTCTCTGCCGCGGAAGCCGCCACGCCGCCGCAGGCCAGCTGCAAGATGCAGCGACCAGCCTAGCCCTCTTCCCCCGCGTCCGCGGCCCGCAGGGGCCGCACCCGCCACGCGCGCACGGGCTGGTCCCGGCGTGCGGCGGCCCGGCTCGTCCCCAGGAAGCGCACATGGAATACTTCATCGTCTCGCTGCTCAACGGCGCCATCTACGGCCTTCTGCTGTTCATGGTTTCCGCCGGCCTGACGCTCATCTTCGGCATGATGGGCGTGCTCAACTTTGCCCATGCATCGTTCTACATGCTGGGTGCCTACCTTGCCTTCACGCTGCAGGGCGTGATCGGCTTCTGGCCGGCCATCGTGGTGTCGCCGCTGCTGGTGGGACTGGTCGGCGTGGCCGTGGAGCGCTTTTTCCTGCGCCGTGTCCATCACCACGGCCATGCCCATGAACTGCTGCTCACGTTCGGCCTGTCGTTCATCATCGCCGAGCTGGTCAAGCTGTTCTTCGGCAACTTCCCGGTCGACTACCGGGTGCCCGCGTCGCTGGATTTCGCCGCGTTCCACGTGGGCGCGTCTACCTACCCGTTCTACCGCGTCTTCATGGGCATCGTGGCCATCGCGATGTTCGTCGTCATCTACCTGCTGCTGACCCGCACCCGCGTCGGCATCGTGGTGCGCTCGGCCATCTACAAGCCACGCATGGCCGAGGCGCTGGGCCACAACGTGCCGCTGGTGTTCATGGGCGTGTTCGGCATCGGCGCGGCGCTGGCCGGCCTGGCCGGGGCGGTGGCGGGCGCCTTCTATACCACCAACCCCAACATGGCGCTGGAACTTGGCGTGCTGGTTTTCGTCGTGGTCGTGGTCGGCGGCCTCGGCTCGCTGGAGGGGGCCATGGTGGCGTCGTTGCTGATCGGCCTGATGACGGCGCTGTCGGTCGGCGTGGACCGCAGCCTGGCCGACCTGCTGGCGCTGGTGGGCGCGGGCGACTGGGCCAGGGAGGCAGGCGGACTGCTGACCCTCAAGCTGTCCAGCCTGTCGGCAACGATCCCGTTCGCGCTGATGTTGCTGATCCTGCTGTGCCGTCCGTCCGGCCTGATGGGCGAGAAGGAGTAAGCATGCGTCATTCCTGCAATATCCTGTTGGCGCTGGCCGTCGCCGCGCTGGTCGCGGCCCCGGCGGTGCTGTCGCCTTCGCTGGTGAACGCCACCATCCAGATGCTGATCGCGGTGTTGTTCGCGATGGCCTTCAACCTGCTCAGCGGCCAGGGCGGCATGCTTTCGTTCGGCCATGCGGCGTACTTCGGCGTGGGCGCCTTTGCCACCGTCCATGCGATGAATGCCGTGGGCGGCAACGGCCTGCTGCCCACGCCGCTGCTGCCGCTGGCGGGCGGCGCGGCCGGGCTTGCCGTCGGCCTGGTCGCCGGCTGGTTCGCCACCAAGCGCACCGGTGTCTACTTCGCCATGATCACGCTGGCGCTGGCCGAGCTGCTGCATGCGCTGGCGCCGCACATCAAGAGCTGGTTCGGGGGCGAAGCCGGCATCTCCACCATGCGCATGCCGGCCTGGGGCCTGACCTTCGGCGACAGCAACCAGGTCTACTACCTGACGCTGGCCTGGGTGGTGCTGTCGCTGGCGCTGCTCT
This sequence comes from Cupriavidus phytohabitans, assembly GCF_000426345.1. Taxonomy (GTDB): domain Bacteria; phylum Pseudomonadota; class Gammaproteobacteria; order Burkholderiales; family Burkholderiaceae; genus Cupriavidus. Next base: position 89,189 of record NZ_AUFE01000022.1, read on the forward strand.
ACCTGTACACGCTGACGCCGGTCGGCCGCCTGACACTGGGCCTGCGCGAGAACGCCAACCGGCTGCGCTTCCTCGGCTACGACATCCATCGGCTCGGCGTGCTGGTGTTTGCCATCTCCACGATGTTCTCGGGCATTGCCGGCGGCCTGCAGGCCATCAACATGGAGGCCGCCAACTATGTCGTGTTCGAGTCGAGCGTCTCCGCGGCGGTGGTGCTCAATAGCTATATCGGCGGCGTCAAGGTGTTCCTGGGGCCCGCGCTCGGTGCGGCGCTGATGACTTTCTTCGGCTACGCGGTGTCCGACCTGACGCGCTCGTGGCTGCTGTACCAGGGCATCGTATTCGTGCTGGTGATGCTGTTCATGCCGGCCGGCATCTCGGGCCTGCTGACCTGGTGGATCGCCGGCAGCAAGACTTATGGCGCGCGCCGCCTGCTGCCGATCGCCGCCGCCTTCGTCGCCGCCACGCTGCTGCTGGCGGGCGGCACCGTGTTCAGCGTGGAACTGCTGCAGCGCTTCTTCTCGCAGGACTATCGCGCGCTGGCCGCGCTGAACGGCGGCGCCGGCTGGCCGCCGATCCCGCTGTTCGGCCGCGAATGGGCGCCGCTGTCGCCGCTGACGTGGCTGCCGCCGGCGGTGCTGGTGGGCGCGGGCACACTGCTGGCACGCCATGCCAGCCAGCGCTGGCAACGGCTGCGCGAGGACGCTGACACCACGGACGTCGCCGCCGGCGATGCCATCGAGGCCGGGAGGAACCCAGCATGACTGCATCCCCCATCCTGTCGCTGCGCGGGCTGCGCAAGTCGTTCGGCGACGTCGACATCATCCGCGGCGTCGACCTGGACATCGTGCCGGGCGAGCGCCACGCGCTGATCGGTCCCAACGGCGCCGGCAAGTCCACGCTGTTCCACCTGATTTCCGGGCGCCTGCCGCTCACGCGCGGCGAGATCCTGCTCGGCGGCAAGCCGATCCACGGCCTCTCGCCGCAGGACATCAACCGCCGTGGCCTGGCTCGTTCGTTCCAGATCACCAATATCTTCGCCGGCCTGACCGTGTTCGAGAACGTGCGTCTGGCGCTGATGCGCCGGCATGGCCTCCAGTACACGCTGTGGAAGTTCGCCCACAAGGCGCGCGCGGTCAACGAGGAGGCCGTGCACCTGCTGGAGCGGGTGCGGCTCGCGCGCCGTGCGCAGGCGATTGCCGGGGAGCTGTCTTACTCGGAGCAGCGTTCGCTGGAAATCGCCATGACGCTGGCATCCGATCCGCAGCTGATCATGCTCGACGAGCCCATGGCCGGCATGTCGCACGAGGAGACCAGCTACACCGCGGGGCTGATCCGCGAGGTCACGCAGGGCCGCACGCTGATGATCGTGGAGCACGACATGGACGTGGTGTTCTCGCTCAGCGACCGCATCAGCGTGCTGGTCTACGGTGAGATCGTCGCTACCGGCACCCCCGATGAAATCCGCAACAACGCCCGCGTGAAGGAAGCCTACCTGGGCGAGGAGGTCAGCGTATGAACCCCGCACCGCTGCTGTCGGTGGAAAAGCTGCACGCGCACTACGGCAAGAGCCACATCCTGCATGGCGTGGATTTCCAGGTCGGCCAGGGCGAGGTGGTGAGCCTGCTCGGCCGCAACGGCGCCGGCCGCTCGACCACGCTCAAGGCCATCATGGGGCTGGTGCCGCCCTCGGCCGGGCACATCCGCCTGCGCGGCCGCGACCTGACCGGCGCGCGCTCGTACGCCATCTGCCGCAGCGGCATCGCCTATGTGCCCGAAGAGCGCGAGGTGTTCGCCAACCTGACCGTCGACGAGAACCTGCGCATGGGCGAGCAGCGCGCGCCGCAGGGCGCGCCGCAGTGGACCGTGGCGCAGATGTTCGACTACTTCCCGCGCCTCAAGGAGCGCCGCAACACCAGGGCCGGCAGCCTGTCCGGCGGCGAGCAGCAGATGCTGACGATGTGCCGCTCGCTGCTGGGCAACCCGCTGGTGATGCTGATCGACGAGCCGACCGAAGGCCTGGCGCCCAAGATCGTCGCCGTGGTCGGCGAGGCCATCCGCGACATCCATCGGCGCGGCGTCTCGGTGGTGCTGGTGGAGCAGAAGCTCGCCATCGCGCTCAAGGTGTCGAGCCGCGTCTGCGTGATGGGCCACGGCCGCATCGTGTTTGAAGGCACCCCGGAACAACTGACCTCCAACCCCCAACTACTCAAGGACTGGCTCGCGGTATGAACGCCCCTTCTTTTACCGGATTTCCCGACGCGCAAGCGTTTGCCCCGGCCCGCTACCCGGGCCTGGAAGGCAAGGTGGTGCTCAACACCGGCGGCGCAAGCGGCATCGGGCGCGCCATGGCCCACGGCTTCGCGCGCCACGGTGCGCGGCTGGTGCTGCTGGACCTGAATGCCGAGGGGCTGGCCGCTACCCGGAGCGAACTGGAGGCGGCCTTTCCCGGCGTGCAGGTGCTGACCGTGCAGGCGTCGATTACCGACGACGAGGCGGTCGAGCGCGCGTGCGCCGAGGCCGATGCGCGCTTCGGCCGCATCGACATCCTGCTCAACAACGCCGGCATCTCGATGAACAAGCCGTCGATCACGCTGACGCCGGCCGAGTGGCGCCGCGCCATCGACATCGATCTCTCCGGGGTCTTCTACTGCACCCAGGCCGCCGCGCGCCGCATGATCCGCCAGAACGGCGGGGTGATCCTGAGCACGGCGTCGATGTGGGGGCTGGTGTCGTCGGCCAACCGGCTGGCCTATTGCGCGGCCAAGGCTGGCGTGGTGTCGCTGACCAAGTCGCTGGCGGCCGAATGGGCGCAGCACAATATCCGCGTCAATGCCGTTTGTCCGGGCTATACGCGCACCGCGCTGACCGACGCGCTGATCGAGCGCCGCGCGCTGGACGCCGAGGCGCTGATGGCGCGCACGCCGCTGCGCCGCTTCGGCACGCCCGAGGAGATGGCCGAGGTGGCGCTGTTCCTGGCGTCGGACGCGGCCGCGTTCATCACCGGCCAAGCGCTGGTCTCCGACGGCGGTTGGACGGCCGACGGCTTCTGAGCCCGGGCGGCCCCGTCCCTACGATCCGAACATCCTGAACCAAGGACTATTCCATGTCTGAATGCATCGCCCTGCAACCTGGCGCCGACTGGGTCGAGTTGCGCACCACGGAGGAAGACTGGGCCAACGCTGCTCCCGGCCTGCTGGGCACCATGCTGACCCACATGCACCTGATCCGCGGCTTCGAAGAAGCCGTGCTGGAGCTGGCCGCCGAGGGGCTGGTCCACGGGCCGGCGCACTCCAGCATCGGGCAGGAGGGCGGCGCGGCCGGCTCCATCGTCGGCCTGACCGGCGCGGACCAGGTCAATGGCTCGCACCGCGGCCACCACCAGTTCCTGTCCAAGGCGCTCGGCTACCTGGCGCCGCAGGGACTGGATCCGGATGCGCCGTTTCCCGCCGCCGTGCAGACGCTGCTGCAGCGCACGCTGGCGGAGATCCTCGGGCTGGCGCAGGGCTTCTGCAAGGGCCGCGGCGGCTCGATGCACCTGCAGTGGGCCGAGGCTGGTGCTCTGGGCACCAACGCCATCGTCGGCGGCGGCGTGCCGCTGGCGGCGGGTGCGGCCTGGGCGCACAAGCATGCCGGTACCGACGCGGTGGCGGTGACCTACTTCGGCGACGGCGCGGTCAACATCGGCTCGGTGCTGGAGACGATGAACCTGGCCGCCGCCTGGAAGCTGCCGTTGTGCTTTTTCATCGAGAACAACGGCTACGCGGTGTCCACCACCGTGGCGGAATCGACTGCCGAACCGCGCCTGTCGGCGCGCGGGCTGGGCTTTGGCATCCGCAGCTGGAAGGTCGACGGCATGGACCCGCTGGCCGTGCACCTGGCGATGCAGCAGGCGCTGGCGCATATGCGTGCCGGCCATGGCCCGGCCGTGATCGAGGCGCAGGTGTATCGCTTCTTCCACCAGAACGGCCCGTTCCCGGGCAGCGCGTTCGGCTATCGCAGCAAGGAAGAAGAACAGCAGTGGCGCGCGCGCGACCCGCTCGAGCTGCTGGCGCGCCGCATGCAAGCGCGCGGCCTGGTCACGGCCGAGCAGGTGCAGGCCCTGCGCGAGCGCGTCGGGGCGGCCATGCAGGCCGCCATGGCGGCGCTGACGCAGCCCGATCCGTCCGGCAAGGCGGGCAAGCGCATCATCCGTCCGGAACTGTGGCCGAGCCCGGACTTCCGCGACGTGGGCATCCGCAGCGAGCTGAAGGAGCTCAACGGGCTGCGTTATGAAGAGCAGGGGACCTTCACCGGCATGCTCGACACCCGCAAGTTCGTCGACGTGGTGGCCGACGTGATGGGCCGCCGCATGGAGACCGACAGCACGGTGGTGGTCATGGGCGAGGACGTCCATCGGCTCAAGGGCGGCACCAACGGAGCCACGCGCGGGCTGCGCGACCGCTTCCCGGAGCGCGTGCTCGGCACGCCGATCAGCGAGAACGCCTTTGTCGGCCTGGGCGGCGGCGTGGCGCTGGACGGCCGCTTCAAGCCGGTGGTGGAGTTCATGTACCCCGACTTCATGTGGGTGGCCGCCGACCAGGTCTTCAACCAGATCGGCAAGGCCCGCCACATGTTCGGCGGCGAGAGCGACGTGCCGCTGGTGCTGCGCACCAAGGTGGCGATGGGCACCGGCTACGGCTCCCAGCATTCGATGGATCCGGCCGGGATCTTCGCGACCAATCCGGGCTGGCGCATCGTGGCGCCGTCGAACCCGTTCGACTACGTGGGGCTGATGAACACCGCGCTGGCCTGCAAGGACCCGGTGCTGGTGATCGAGCACGTGGACCTTTACAACAGTTCCGCGCTCGGCCCGGTGGACGACCTGGACTACTGCCTGCCGCTAGGCAAGGCGGCGGTGCGGCGCCAGGGCAGCGAGGTTACGGTCATCACTTACCTGTCGATGGTCGGCCACGCGCTGGAAGCCGTGGAAAAGACCGGCGTGGACGCCGAGGTGATCGACCTGCGCTGGCTCGACCGCGCCAGCCTGGACTGGGAGACCATCGAAGCCAGCATCCGCAAGACCAACAACGTGCTGATCGTGGAGCAGGGCGCGCGCGGGACGTCCTACGGCGGCTGGCTTGCCGACGAACTCCAGCGGCGCTGCTTCGACTGGCTGGACCAGCCCGTGCAGCGCGTCACCGGCGCGGAAGCGGCGCCCAGCATCTCCAAGGTGCTTGAACGGGCGGCGGCGGCGCGCACCGAAGAAGTCATCGACGGCCTGCGCCACGTGATGCGCGAGAAAGGCCAGGCCTGAACCGGGGAGTCATGGAAATGAAGATGAACATGGTGGTACCACTCGAAGTCGGCATCGCGGTCCGCGTCCTGCCCCGCATGCGCCGCTTCTACGAAGACGTGCTGGGCTTCACCTTCGTCAGCGAGGTGGCGGTGCCGGCGGAAAAATCGGCGCAGGCCGCAATGCATGCGCAGGGCTATACCGTCGTGCGCTTGCAGACCCCATACGGCGAGCGCATCAAGCTGCTGGCGCCGCAGCACCAGCCCGCCGCCGAGCCGGCGACAGCGTATATCCTGGACAAGGCCAACGCCTCATACCTGACCTTCATCGTCGACGATATCCAGGCCGTGGTCGATGCCATGGTGGCGCAGGGCATCGAGTTCATGACCGGTCCCCGCCGCGTCGAAGTCCGCCCGGGCACCTACCTGGCGTTCTGCCGGGATCCGGAGGGCAATGTGCTGGAGATCGTCCAGTACACGGACATCGCCGGCTATCGTCCCGACCTGCTTGCCAGGGGAGATGCCTGATGGCCATCCTGCTGCGCATGCCCGAGGTGGCCGCGAATGCCACCCACGCCACCCTGCAGGCCTGGAGCCGGCAGGAAGGCGACAAGATTGCCGTGGGCGACTGCATTGCCGAGATCGAGACCGACAAGGCGATCGTCGAACTCAATGCCGACACCGCCGGCACGCTCGGCCGGATGCTGGTCCGCACCGGCCAGGAGGTGGAGGTTGGCGCGCCGATCGGCGTGCTGCTGGTCAATGGCGAGACCCATGCGGATATCGATGCGCTGATCGCGTCGTCTGGCGCCATCGTGGTGCCTGCGGCGCAGCAGCCGGCACAGGAGCCCGCGGTGCCTGTGGCGCCCCTGGCCGCCGAAGTCGCCACCGTGCCAGCCCGTATCTTCGCGAGCCCGCTGGCACGACGGCTTGCCGCGCAACGCGGCCTCGATCTCGCCACGCTGGCGGGCAGCGGCCCGAACGGGCGGATCCTCAGGCGCGACGTGGAGGCGGCCCGGGCTGAGGCGCCCACCGCCAGGCCGGCACCGGGGCGGGATATCGGTGCGGAAGACTTTATCGAGATTCCGCACAGCAATATGCGGCGGACCATCGCGCGCCGGCTGGCGCAAAGCAAGTCCACCGTCCCGCATTTCTACCTGTCGGTGGATTGCCAGATGGACCGTTTGCTGGCGCTGCGCGCCGAGATCAATGCCGGTGCTGCGCGCAAGATTTCCGTCAACGACTTCGTGGTGCGCGCGGTGGCCGTGGCGCTGCGCGAGGTGCCGGAAGCCAACGTGGCATGGACCGACACCGCGATGCGCCAGTTCCGCAGCGCCGATATCGCCGTGGCCGTTTCCACCGACACCGGCCTGATCACGCCGATCGTGCGCGCGGCCGACCGCAAGCCGCTGTCGGCCATCAGCGCGGAGATCGCCGAACTGGCGGCGCGCGCGCGCGCGGGCCAGCTGCGCCCGGACGAGTACCAGGGCGGCAGCTTCAGCGTCAGCAATCTCGGCATGTATGGCGTCGCCGAGTTTTCCGCCATCATCAATCCGCCGCAGGCGGCCATCCTCGCGGTGGGCGCGACGCAGCCGGTGCCGGTGGTGCGCGATGGCCAGGTCGAGGTGGCCCAGGTCATGCGCTGCACGCTGTCGGTCGACCATCGCGCCATCGACGGCGCGCTCGCGGCGAAGTGGCTGGGCGCGTTCCGGCGCCTGCTGGAAAACCCGCTGGCGATGCTGGTCTGAAGGGGCGTGCGATGACATCTTCGTTCGACCTTGCCATCGTCGGCGGCGGACCCGGCGGCTACGTGGCCGCCATCCGCGCCGCGCAACTGGGCATGCGCACGGCCGTGATCGAGAAGGAGGCGCTCGGCGGCATCTGCCTGAACTGGGGCTGCATCCCGACCAAGGCGCTGCTGCGCTCGGCCGACGTGCTGCGGCTGGTGAAGGACGCCGCCGCTTACGGCGTCACCGTGGCCGAGCCGCGGGCGGATGTCCCGGCCATGGTGGCGCGTTCGCGCGCGGTTGCGGCGCAGCTCAACAAGGGCGTGGCGCACCTGATGAAGAAACACGGGATCTCGGTGCTCAACGGTCATGGACGCCTGGCGGGCCAGGGCCGGCTGCAGGTGCGCGGGCCCGACGGGAGGGCCAGCACCGTCGGCGCCGGCCATATCGTCCTCGCTACCGGGGCACGCGCGCGGGCGCTGCCGCAGTTGCCGGTCGATGGCAGCACCGTCTGGAGCTACCGCGAGGCGCTGGCGCCGCCGGCGATCCCGCGCCGCATGCTGATCGTGGGCGCGGGGGCGATCGGGGTGGAGTTCGCGAGCTTCTATCACGCGGTGGGCGTGCAGGTTACGCTGGTCGAGATGGCCGGGCGCATCCTGCCAACGGAGGATGCTGAGATCTCCGCGCAGGTGGCGAGCCAGCTTCGGCGCGACGGCATCGCCATCCACGACGGCACCCGCCTGGAAGGGGCCCAACGCGTTGCGTCTGGATGGAGGGTGACGCTGGCAGGCAGCGCATCCACGCAGCTTGAGACCGACGTGGTGCTGGTCGCCGCGGGCATCGTCGGCAATGTCGAGGAGCTCGGGCTGGAATGCACCGGGGTCAAGGTGGAGCGCACGCATATCGTCACGGACGCATTCGGCCAGACCGGAGAGCCGGGCGTGTACGCCATCGGCGATGTGGCCGGCCCGCCGTGGCTGGCGCACAAGGCCAGCCATGAAGGCGTGATCTGCGTGGAGCGCATTGCCGGGCTGCAGCCGCATGCGCTCGACCCGCGCCGGATCCCGGCATGCACCTACAGCCATCCGCAGGTGGCCAGCGTTGGCCTGACCGAGGCGCAGGCGATTGCGGCGGGCCACCGCGTGCGCGTCGGCAGGTTCCCGTTCTCGGCCAATGGCAAGGCCATCGCGATGGGCGCGACGGCCGGGCTGGCCAAGGTGGTATTCGACGAAGGCAGCGGCGAGCTGCTGGGCGCCCACATGGTTGGCGACGAGGTGACCGAGATGATCCAGGGCTACGGCATCGCGCAGGCGCTGGAGACCACCGAGGCCGAGCTGATGGCCGCAGTGCTGCCGCACCCGACCATGTCAGAGGCGATGCACGAGGCCGTGCTGGCCGCCTACGGCCGCGCCCTGCATATCTGAGTCGAAACGACCAAACTACCAGACGACCGTATGGAGACACCGCATGTCTGATTTTGCATCGCGCACGCTGCTGCTGACCGGTGCCAACGGGGGGATCGGCCGCGAGGTCGCGCGCCTGTTCCACGCCGGCGGCGCCAACCTGGTGCTGACCGACCTGGATGCGGACGGCCTGGACGGCTTTGCCCAGGCGCTCGGCGACCCGGACCGCGTCGTTACGCTGCCCATGGATGCTGCCTGCCCCGACGATAGCGCGCGCGCCGTGGCCACGGCGGTGGAGCGCTTCGGCGGCATCGATTTCCTGGTGCCGTCGGCCGGCCTGTACCGGGCCCAGCCCGTCGCGGACATGACCGACGCGCAGTGGCGCCAGACGCTTGGCGTCAACCTGGACGGCGTCTTCTACCTGGTCCGCCGCGCGATGCCCGCCTTGCGCGAGGACAGCGCCATCGTCAACCTGACCTCGGTGGCGGCGCACCGCGGGGCCTACAGCAATGCCCACTATGCGGCCTCCAAAGGGGCCCTGCTGAGCCTCACGCGCAGCCTGGCGCGCGAACTGGGGCCGCGTACCCGCGTCAACGCGGTGTCGCCTGGCATCATCGAGACGCCGATGACGGCCGATCTGGTGCGCACGCGCGGCGCCGAATCGGTGGAGCAGACCGCGCTGCGGCGCCTCGGCCACCCGCGCGAAGTCGCCAGCGCGATCGCTTTCCTGTGCAGCGGCGCCGCCAGCTTCATCACGGGCGAGGTGCTGCACGTCAACGGCGGCCTCTATATGGCCGGCTGATACGGCCCAACCCATCACACCGATTATGCTGAACCTGCAAGATTCCTCGCTGCTGCGGCAGCAGTGCTATATCGACGGCCGCTGGATCGACGGCGAACGCCGCATTGATGTCACCAACCCCGCCACCGGCGAACGCGTCGCCCAGGTGCCGCAACTGGGCGCCGACGAGGCCCGTCAGGCCATCGAAGCCGCCAACCGCGCGCTGCCCGCCTGGCGCGCGCGCACCGCCAAGGAGCGCTCGGCGCTGCTGCGCAAGTGGTTCGAGCTGATCCTCGCCAACCAGGAGGACCTTGCGCGCATCATGACCGCCGAACAGGGCAAGCCCATCGCCGAGGCACGCGGCGAGATCGCCTATGCGGCCTCGTTTATCGAATGGTTCGCCGAAGAAGGCAAGCGGGTCTATGGCGACACCATTCCCGCACCGGCCACCAACCAGCGCATCGTCGTCACCAAGGAGCCCGTTGGCGTGTGCGCGGCGATCACGCCGTGGAACTTCCCCGCGGCGATGATCACGCGCAAGGCCGGCCCTGCGCTGGCGGTCGGCTGCACCATGGTGCTCAAGCCCGCCTCGCAGACGCCGCTGACCGCGCTGGCGCTGGTTGCGCTGGCCGAGCGTGCCGGCATCCCGGCCGGCGTGCTGTCGGTGGTGACGGGGTCGGCCAGCGCCATCGGCGGCGAGATGAGCAGCAACCCGCTGGTGCGCAAGCTGACCTTCACCGGCTCGACCGAGGTGGGCCGCGTGCTGATGGCGCAGACCGCATCGACCATCAAGAAGGTGTCGATGGAGCTGGGCGGCAACGCGCCCTTCATCGTCTTCGACGATGCCGACCTCGACGCCGCGGTGGAAGGCGCGATCGTGTCGAAGTACCGCAACGCCGGCCAGACCTGCGTCTGCGCCAACCGCATCTATGTGCAGTCGGGCGTGTATGACGCCTTTGCGCAGAAGCTGGTGGCCGCGGTGGCGGCGCTCAAGGTCGGCAACGGCATGGACGACGGCGTGCGCATCGGCCCGCTGATCGACGACAAGGCCGTGGCCAAGGTGGAGGAGCATATCGCCGACGCGCTCGGCAAGGGCGCGCGCGTGCTGCACGGCGGCCAGCGCCACGCGCTCGGCCATTCGTTCTTCCAGCCGACCGTGCTGGCCGATGTCGCGCCCGGCATGCAGGTCGCGCGCGAGGAAACCTTCGGGCCGCTGGCGCCGCTGTTCCGCTTCGACACCGAGGACGAGGTCGTGGCGA
>NZ_AUFE01000023.1 GCF_000426345.1 Cupriavidus phytohabitans
CGCGTGGTGACGCAGTTCCTCGGCCATATCGTGCGCGGCGAGCCGATCAAGCTGGTCGATGGCGGCGCGCAGAAGCGCGCCTTCGCCGATATCTCGGACGGCATCAGCGCGCTGATGCGCATCATCGAGAACCCCGGCGGCATCGCCAGCGGCAAGATCTTCAATATCGGCAATCCGGCCAATATCCACTCGGTGCGCGAGCTGGCCGAGATGATGCTCAAGATGGCCGCGGACTACCCCGAGTACGCCGAGGAGGCGCGCAAGACGCAGATCGTCGAGACCTCGTCGGGCGACTTCTACGGCAAGGGCTACCAGGACGTGCAGCATCGCGTGCCGAAGATCGGCAATACCATCGAAGAGCTGGGCTGGAAGCCCGAGGTCACGATGGAGCAGTCGCTGCGCCGCATCTTCGAGGCGTATCGCGGTCACGTATCCGACGCGCGCACGCTGGTGAACCAGTCTTAGGCTCGGGCAAGCGGCAACGGCCCCAAGCGCGACGAACGAGCCACTAAGCGTCCGCGCGGTCGAACCCCGCCTTGCGCGCCAGCACGATGGCCTGCGCACGGTTCTCCACTTCCAGCTTGGCGAAGATGCTGGTGATGTGGTTGCGTACGGTCTTCTCGCACAGGTCCAGGCGCGCGGCGATCTGGGCGTTGTCGCGGCCCTGGGCGATCAGTTCGACGATATCGCGCTCGCGCCGCGTCAGCGCGGTAAAGGCGGGATCGCGCACCGGCGCCGCGGCCGGCAGGAAGGCACGCACCTCGTCGAGCCAGCGGCGCCAGGCGGGCTCGGTTTCGAGCAGCAGGTGGTTGCCGCTTTCCAGCGGCACGAAGCGCGCGCCGGGAATTTCGCTGGCGATCAGGCGGCCCTCGTCGAACGGCACGCGCGCGTCGCGCACTGCATGCAGTACCAGCGTCGGACACGTGACCCTGGGCAGCAGTGCGACCACGTCGATGTCGTTGAACACGCGCATGAAGCGCGCGGCATTCAGCGGCGACGTGGAGACGCGCTCCAGCTCGTTGAACCACGCATGCTGCTCGGCCGTGCCGCCCGGGATGAACTGGGTCGTGAAGAACTGGCGAAAGGCGGGATTCTCCTGGCCCCAGCCGAGTTCAGCGAGCTTGTTCATCAGCTCGGCTTCCTCGCGCAGGCTTGGGCTCAGGTTGTCGCGCTTGAGCCGCCCGCGCGCATAGCCGCCGTGCAGGATCAGGTGGCTGACGCGGCCGGGGTGCGCCACGGCGTAGGCGACCGCAATGGATGCGCCCTGCGAGATACCCAGCAGCGGGAAATGTTCCACGCCGTTGGCATCGACGATGGTTTCCAGGTCGCGCAACCATGCGTCGAACGACAGGTCTTCGATATCGCGGTCGGACAGCCCGCAGCCGCGTTCGTCATAGCGGATCAGCGTGTGGTGCGCCGACAGCGCCGTGATCATGTGGCTCCACACCGGGCTGCCCACATCGAACTCGAGGTGGCTCATCCAGTTGGCCGCCTTGACCAGCGGCGCGCCGCTGCCCGTGACGGCGTACGCAAGACGAACGCCATCCCGGCTGGTGCACAGGCGTATCTGCTGCTTGAACATCGGCATGTCGGGCCGCGCGGTGCTGGGACGGCCTGCCGGCAGCGCGGCCATCGGGCCTTGCTGCCAGGCGGGCGCGCCGCGTGACTTCACTAGTGTAGGAAAGGATCGGTGCGACCTTGCAGGGGATTGCGCCAGCGCTCACGGCGTTTGCGCGAATGCGGCGGCCCGGCATGAAACCGGGCCGGTGGTCAGGGATGAGCGTGTGCCAGCGCTGGGCACTCGCGTGTCATGACGCGCATGCGGGCGCACATGCGCTGGCATGGTGTGTCACTGAGGCACCCGATTATGCATGGCTAAGGCATTCGCCACTGTCGCGCGAGCCGCTGCGCGCGCCGTCGCTGTAGCCGTCGCGCGAACTGATGCGGGCCCCTTCGGTAAACGGGTCGAACGCTCCCATGCGGGCGCCGTCGGTATATGGATCGGGCCTGCGCATGCCGTCCCGGTACGGATCAAAGCCACGAACCGCGCACACGGACATGCCCTGGCGTGCCACCACGGGCAGCATCGAGGCCTCGGTCGCGGGCCGGTGCGCTCCGGCGGTGAGGGCGTCGCGCTGTCCATGGCGGGCATGCGCGGCGGTCCACGTGGTTTCGCCACCCACCGCGGCGTGGGCCGCCGGGCTTACACCTGCAGCCAGTGCGGCGGCGATCGTGGTGACGGTGAGCAGGGTCTTGGCAAACTTCTGATGCATTGCTATCTCCAACCGGGGATGCCGGCAGCAAGGCTGCTGCGGTCCCTCATGCAGGCGATCACCAACGGAAAGCACGGGCCGCACGGGATCGCCCTTGCCGTGCGGGCCGATTGCCTGGCGCCGGCCGGTTGCCTCGCATCGCTGCAGCGGCGCGGCGCCTGACTCCTGGATCAGGAAGATGGCGGGTGTGGGGGAGCGGGCGCGCCCGGCGCCCCGCTTCGGTCGCTCAACGTCAGTGCAGCCATCCGAACATCGCGATCAGCGGCGCCAGCGGCAGCGGCGGCAGCGGCGGCAGCGGCAGCGGCGGCAGCGGCCGCATCAGCCGCGCCGGACTGCGCCAGCGTGCCGCCAGGCACGCCGACACGCGGTCGGCGGCCAGCTGCACCGCGGTGCGCCAGAGCGCCGCATCCGGTGCCTGGCGACCGCGCAGGGAGCGCGCCAGCGACAGCGCGCGTCCCAGCTCGCGCGCCGGCGCGCCGTGATCGTGGTCCAGCTCGCGCAACGAGGCGAGCCACGACTCCCAGTTCGCGTGTGAATGACAGAAGACGTAGAGCAGCAGCAGAGCCGGCAACAGCAACACCGCGCCGGTGGGCGCGATGCGCTGGCGCAGCATGCGTCGCAGCCATGGCGGCAGCGCACGTCGCGGCAGGCGTGCACGACGGGCTTCGTCGGCATGCCGGCTGGACGGGCGAGACCACTGCTGCAACGAACGCATGGCACGGCTCCTCGAGGAGGTGGACGCCACGAAGGGGTCCTGTGACAGGTTGAGGGTTGCATTGTCCGGCGCGAGGGACGGGCCGCGCATGAGGCCGTGGTCCCGGGCGGGTTGCTTCGACGCCCGGGATTCCGGGACAAGCGCCCCGGGAAGGCGCCGGCGGGTGGCGCATGGCAGATCCGCCCCTTGTCCGCGCTGGCAGCGTGAAACAAAAAGCCCCGGGACACGCCTTGCAGCGCCATCCCGGGGCTTGCAGCGGCGGGCAACGGGCCCGCCGGCTTCAGATCTCGACCTTGGTGCCCAGCTCCACCACGCGGTTGGCGGGGATCTGGAAGAAATCCGACGGCTTGGCGCCGTTTTGATGCATCCAGGCGAACAAGCTCTCGCGCCACATCGGCATGCCCGGCAGCTTGGACGGGATCACCGATTCGCGCGCGATGAAGAACGAGGTCTCCATCAGCTCGAAATGCATGCCGAGCTTGCGGTCGGCCAGGTCCAGCACCTTCTGCACGTCCGGAGTCTCCTTGAAGCCGTATTCCGACTTCAGGATAAAGACGCCGCCGCCCAGGTCCTTGCAGCTGAGGCGATGATCGTCGTCGACATACGGCACGTCGCGCGTGATGAAATGCAGGAACACCACGCGTTCATGCAGCACGCGGTTGTGCTTGAGGTTGTGCAGCAGAGACACCGGCACCGACTCGGTATTGCCGGTCAGGAACACCGCGGTGCCCTCGACGCGGTGGGGCGGGTGCGCCAGCAGGCCGGCGATGAACGGCTCCAGCGGGATGCCGTCTTCCAGGCTGCGCGCGCGCAGCAGCTTGCGGCCGCTGTACCAGGTCATCAGCATGAAGAAGGCCATGCTGCCCAGCAGCAGCGGGAACCAGCCGCCTTCGGCAACCTTGAGCAGGTTGGCGGCGAAGAACGACAGGTCGACCAGCAGGAAGGCCGAGCCGACCAAGGCCACCAGCGCCGTGTTCCACTTCCACACGTTGCGCATGCACACCGCCGCCAGGATGCTGGTAATGACCATGGTCGTGGTCACGGCGATGCCGTAGGCCGCCGCCAGGTTCTCTGACTTCCTGAACGAGATCACCACGCCGAACACCAGCACCAGCAGCAGCCAGTTGACCACCGGCAGGTAGATCTGGCCGATCTCCGCGGCAGAGGTGTAGCGCACGCGCATGCGCGGCACGAAGCCCAGCTGGATCGCCTGGCTGGTCAGCGAGAACGCACCGGAGATAACCGCCTGCGAAGCGATCACCGTGGCGCAGGTGGCCAGCAGCACCATCGGGATCAGCAGCGGCTCCGGCACCATCAGGTAGAACGGGTTCTCAACGCCGGCCGGGTTCTGCAGCAACATCGCGCCCTGGCCGAAGTAGTTCAGCATCAGGCACGGCATCACCAGGATGAACCAGCCCATGCGGATCGGGCGCGCGCCAAAATGACCCATGTCGACGTACAGCGCCTCGGCCCCGGTCAGCACCAGGAACACCGAGCCCAGCACGATGAAGGCCTGCAGCGCATGCTCGACCAGGAAGGTGATGCCGTACAGGGGATTGACCGCCTTGAGAATTTCCGGCGCCTGGACCAAGTTGAACACGCCCAGCGCGCCCAGCGTCAGGAACCATGCCGTCATGATCGGCCCGAACAGCTTGCCCACCGCGTGGGTGCCATGCCGCTGGATCAGGAACAGGCCGGCCAGAATGGCCAGCGTGATCGGTATCACGAACTGCGACAGCTGCGGCGCGGCGATCTCCAGCCCTTCCACCGCCGACAGCACCGAGATCGCCGGCGTGATGACGGCATCGCCATAGAACATGCAGGCGCCGAAGATGCCGAGCATCATCAGGACCTTGGCCTTGCCCGAGCGCGGCGCCACGGAACGCAGCACCAGCGCCATCAGCGCCAGCACCCCGCCCTCGCCGTCGTTGTCGGCGCGCATGATGAACACCACGTACTTGATCGAGACCACAATGATCATGGCCCAGAACAGCATCGAGATGACGCCGAGTACGGCGTCGGTGCTGAAGGCGATGCCATGTTCCTTGCTGAAGCACTCCTTGAGCGCGTACAGCGGGCTGGTGCCGATGTCGCCGAAGACGACGCCGACCGCGCCGAGCACCAGAGCGCGCGTGCTGGGACTCTCGACGAAATAATGGCTGGTTGTGGACTGGGTAGTCATGAGATTGGGTCTGCCCGGCCGGCTCACCGGCGGTTTGGTTGGCTCTGGCAGTCGCCACCCGACGCATGGGCACGGACTGCTGCGACCGATTTACGGCGCTTTTAGCGTTCTATTGCATCGCACAAACCCGCGCAATTCTAGATGAACTGCCCGCCAACGACCACTCCGGATGATTCGGGTGCCGTTTTCGGGACTCGGCAAGCATGGTGGGGAAGTGGCCGGTGGTCAAGGGGCGGATAGGCAAAACAGCAGTGCTTACGCCCGCAAGCTCCGTGGCGGCAAGGCAACATTTGTGCGCCAAAACGCACTCACGAGGATCAGACGCCGAGGTAGCGGTCCAGCGCCTCAGGCTTGCCGGCCAGGTCGGCCGCCGGACCGGCCAGCACCAC
This sequence comes from Cupriavidus phytohabitans, assembly GCF_000426345.1. Lineage (GTDB taxonomy): Bacteria > Pseudomonadota > Gammaproteobacteria > Burkholderiales > Burkholderiaceae > Cupriavidus. The sequence continues at coordinate 5,560 of NZ_AUFE01000023.1, forward strand.
CCGGCCCTTTTCCAGCACCACCGCGCGGTCCGCGTGCGCCAGCACAAAGCGGAAGTTCCGGTCGACCACCACCGAAGCGATCCCGGTGGCTCGCACAGTGGCGATGACCTCCCAGATCTCGCGCACGATGCGCGGCGCCAGCCCTTCTGTGGCTTCATCCAGCACGAGGCAGTCCGGATTGGTCATCAGCGCGCGGCCGATCGACAGCATCTGCTGCTCGCCGCCGGACAGCTGCTGGCCGCCGTGCGACAGGCGCTCCTTCAGGCGCGGGAACAGGTCGAGCACGCGCGCCTCGTCCCAGTCGTTGCGGCCGTTGCAGCCCTTGCGGGCGGCCATCAGCAGGTTTTCGCGCACCGACAGGCTGGGGAAGATGCCCCGCCCTTCCGGCACATAGGCAACGCCCAGGCGCGCCACCTCGTACGGCTGCGCACGCGACATATCGCGGCCGGCCACGCGGATCCGCCCCTGGCGCTGGCGCACGTGACCCAGCAGCGTGCGCAACAGCGTGCTCTTGCCCATGCCGTTGCGGCCCAGCAGGCCCACGGTCTCGCCCACGCCGACGGTGAAATCGATACCGCGCAGCACATGGCTGGAACCGTACCAGGCGTTGATGCCGGTGGCTTCGATCATCGGCGTGCTGATTGGCGTGCTGATTGGCGTGCTGATTGGCGTGCTGATTGGCGTGGTGACGGGCGTACTCATGCGGCCTCGCTTTCTTCCTCGCCGAGGTAGGCGAGCTGGACTTCGCGGTTGGCCCGGATCGCCTCGGGCGTGCCGGTGGCGATCACCGTGCCGTTGACCATCACGGTGATGCGGTCGGCGACCGAGAACACCGCGTCCATGTCATGTTCGACCAGCAGGATCGCATGGCCCTCGCGCAGGCCGCGCAGCAGCCCCAACATGCGCGCCGACTCTTCCGCGCCCATGCCGGCGAGCGGCTCGTCAAGCAGCAGCGCCACCGGCTGCGTCGCCAGGCACATCGCCACCTCGAGCTGGCGCTTCTGGCCATGCGCCAGGTCGCTGGCAAGCCGGTCCGCCAGCGGCGCCAGTCCGGCGCGCTCCATGGCCTCGTCGGCCAGCGTGGCGCTGGTGCGGCAGCCCTGCGCGCTTTCCCACAGGCGCCAGGCACGCTGCGCACGCGACTGCGCCGCCAGCCGGCAGTTCTCGCGCACGGTCAGCGGCAGGAAGATATTGTTGCGCTGGTAGCTGCGCCCCACGCCGTGCCGCGCCAGCCGCGGCTGCGACCAGCCGGTGACGTCCTCGCCCTTCAGGAACAGGCGCCCGGACGTGGGCGGCAGCTCGCACGACAGCATGTTGATCAGCGTGGACTTGCCGGCGCCGTTGGTGCCGATCACGGCATGGATCTCGTGCAGCGCCAGCGACAGGTCAACGCCGGCCACGGCGGTGAGGCCGCCAAAACGGCGCGTGAGCTGCTGCGCCTGCAGTACCGGCGTATTCATGCGGCCTCCGTATTGCGCGCGTTGCCATCACCGGCCTTGCCGGTCTCACTGGCTTCGGTCCCGTGCCCGCCGTTGTTGCGCCCCGTCTTACCGCGGCGCCCGTGCCGCAGCACCGCGGGCAGGCTCACCAGCCCGCGCGGCAGCAGTGCCACGGCAACAATGATGAAGCCGCCCATCACCAGCTGCCAGTGCTTGGTCAGCGTGCTGAACCATTCGGCGAGCAGCACGAACGAAAACGCACCCAGCACCGCCCCGGCCAGGCTGCCGACACCGCCCAGGATCACCATCAGCATGGCATTGCCCGACTGGTGCCACGATGCGATCTCCGGATTGACGAAGCCGAACTGGATGGCATAGAGGAAGCCCGCCAGCCCCGCCAGCACCCCGCCGGCGACAAAGGCGCCAAGCTGGTAGCGATAGGTGGCATAGCCGGCGGCACGCATGCGCTGCTCGTTATGGCGGATGCCCACCAGCGCGTGCCCGAAGCGCGAGCGCAGCACCAGCGCCAGCAGCGCGACCGTGGCCAGCAGGCCCGCCCACACCAGCCAGTAGAAGTGCATGGGATCGGTGACGGTCAGCAACTGCTCACCCGGCACCGGGAATTCCGGACGGAAATAGATATAGGTGCCGTCGCTGCCGCCCGCGAGCTTGGTGTCATGGAAGACGAAGTACACCATCTGCGCGAAGGCCAGCGTGACCATGATGAAATACACGCCGCGCGTGCGCAGCACCAGCGCGCCCACCACCAGCGCCAGCCCTGCCGAGGCGGCCAGGGCGCCGGCCAGCAGCAGCCAGCCGTTGCCCGGCCCGGATTGCGGCGCGAGCATCGCGGTGGCGTAGGCAGCCATGGCAAAGTACGCGGCATGCCCCAGGCTCACCAGCCCGGTATAGCCGATCAGCAGCTGCAGCGACAACGCGAAGATCGCCATGATCATCACCTTGCTTAGCAGCTCGACATAGAACTTGTGGCTGTCCGCGGTCAACAGCAGCGGCAGCACGGCCAGCACGGAGAAGGCCACCAGCCAGCCCAGTGCGGCAAGCAGCGCGGCATTGCCGCGGGAATGCCGGCGCGCCGGCAATGTTGTCGGATTCATGTCATCCCGCCTTGAACAGCCCCTGCGGCTTCCACAGCAGGATCACCGCCATCAGCAGGTAGATCAGCACGCCGGCCGCCTCCTGCCAGAACACCTTGCCAAAGGTATCGACGAAACCCAGCAGCAGCGACGCCACCAGCGCGCCCTTGACCGAGCCGATACCGCCGATCACCACCACCACGAAGCACACGATCAGCACCTGCCCGCCCATGCCCGGATACACCGACGACACCGGCGCCGAGATCATCCCCGCCAGCACCGCCAGCGCCACGCCAAGGGCGAACACGAAGCGGTACAGCACGGTGATGTTGATGCCGAGCGACTGCACCATCTCGCGGTTGGCCGCGCCGGCGCGGATCATCATGCCCAGCCGCGTGCGCCGGATCACGTAGTACATGGCCCCGGCCACCGCCAGGCACACCGCCGAGATAAAGAGCCGGTACACGGGGTAGGTCATGTCATTGCCGATCGGCAGCGCGCCGTCCAGCAGCGCCGGCACCTGCACGCCGTGCACATCGTCGCCGACCAGGATGCTGCGCAGCTCTTCGAACACCAGGATGAGGCCGTACGTCATCAGCACCTGCTGCAGATGGTCGCGCTCGTAAAGGTAACTGAAGAAGGCCCACTCGAGCACGTAGCCGAACACCACGGCCAGCACAATGCCGAGCGGGATGGCGGTAAACAGGTTTCCGGTCAGCCCGGCGAGCGTGAAGGCAAGGTACGCGCCCAGCATGTAGAAGCTGCCGTGCGCCAGGTTGATCACGCCCATGATGCCGAAGATCAGCGTCAGGCCGCTGGCGACCAGGAACAGCAGCAGGCCGTACTGCACGCTGTTCAGGCACTGGATGAAGAAGGAGACGATGTCCATGCGGGCAATACATCAAGGAACGGAAACGCCACGCATGCTGGTGGCAAGCTCCCCTCCCCCGCGCGCGGGAGAGGGGTTGGGGGAGAGGGCCGGCGTTTGCGCGTGGCGACCTGCCGTTACTTCGTGGAGGCTCCCCTCACCCCCGGCCCCTCTCCCGCGAGCGGGAGAGGGGGAGCAAACCAAGCGATATGGAAAGTTACAGCCTGCACCCGCGCGCCGGATCAGCCAGCGCCTTCACCGCCACCGAGCTGACCTTGTTCTCGCGCCCGTCCACCTTGCGCAGGTAGAAGTCCTGCACCGGGTTGTGCGCCTTCGACAGCGTAAAGGCACCGCGCGGGCTGTCGATCCTGGCCGCGCCCATGGCCTTGTACAGGTCGGCCTTGCGCGTCATGTCGCCCTTGACCGCATTGGCACCGGCCGCGAGCAGCTGCGCCGCGTCATAGCCCTGCACCGCATAGACATCGGGCTGCAGCTTGAAGGCCTTGGCATAGTCCAGCCGGAAGTTCTTGTCGCGCGCATTGGTCAGGCCGTCGGCATAGTGCAGCGTGGTCTCCAGCCCCTGCGCGGCATTGCCCTGCGCTTCCAGCGTGCCGTCGGTCAGGAAGCCCGAGCCGTACAGCGGGATCTTGTCCTTCAGCCCTGCCGCGGCCCAGTCCTTGACGAACTTGACCGCGCCGCCGCCGGCAAAGAACACGAACACGGCATCCGGCTTGAGCGAAGCCACCTCGGTGATCAGCGCCTGGAACTCGACGTTGGGGAACGGCAGGCTCAGTTCCTTCACCACCTTGCCGCCCTTGGCCTCGAAAGCCTCCTTGAAGCCCTTGACCGACTGCTCGCCGGCCGCGTACTTCCACGTCAGCGTCACCACCTTCTTGAGCCCGCGCTCGGCCAGCACCTGGCCCATTGCATAGCCCGGCTGCCAGTTCGAGAACGAGGTGCGGAAGATGTTCGGGCCGCACAGCGGACCCGTGGCTTCGTCGACGCCGGCGTTGGGGATGATCAGCAGCGTGTTGTTTTCCTTGGCGACCTTGACGATGCCCATCTGCACGCCCGAATGCACCGTGCCGACCACCACGTCGACCTGGTCGCGCTTGACCAGCTTGGTGGCGTTTTCCGGAGCCTTGGCAGGGTCGGATTCATCGTCGACCTTGAAGTACTCGATCTCGCGCCCGCCGAGCTTGCCGCCCTGCTGCTGCACATACATGCGGAAGCCGTTCTCGATGGCGGTGCCGAGCGCCGCATAGGTGCCGGTGTACGGCAGCATGAAGCCGACCTTGATCTTGCCGCCCGCCGCGGCCGGCGCCGGCTGTGCGGTCTGGGCGAAGGCGCCGGCCATGGCAAACACGGTGGCGACGGCAAGGCAGGCAGGCGCGAGCCTGCGCGGGGGGATGCGACGCATGTTGTCTCCTGGTGGTCAAGCCGACGGCTCGCTGGACCGTTGCCGGTCCCCCTGCCGCTGCCGTGGCCTGCGACGGCGCATTGTGCGCCGCGGACCCTGCGGAGCGGGCGGGAAGCCCAATTATTTTAGGTATGAAGTATGTGTGTTTATATGCCGAACCGCGGCCTGCGTCAACGCCTCAAACTGGTCCCGGTGTGGCGAGTGCCCGCATCGCGCGAGTTTAAGCAAGGTGGTTTGTGGGGCATATCGATGGATACCCTCGATCTGCGCCATGGTGCCGTACTCGTCGTCTTCGCCCTGCACCGCCAGCACAGGTCCCTTCAGCCCGGACAGCAGCGGGCGCAGGTCCCACTGGCGGAATTCCGGGTCGAGCCAGATATCGTTCCAGCCCCAGAATGCGGAGTCGACATCGTCATGATGGCGCCCCAGCCGCTCGCGCAGGTCGGTGTCGAGGTAGACCTGACGCGTGGCGGCGATGCTGCGCACCGACAGGTCTTCCACCACGATATGCGGTGCCAGCACGGTGATGCCGTCCACGGCCTGCGGAAAGCTCGCGGCATAAATCAGCGCGATGGAACCTCCATCGCTATGCCCCATCAGCCAGGGAACGCCATGCTTGCGGCCGGGGCCGATTTCGAGCGCGTCGAACAATGCCGGCAAGGCCTCGCGCGCCTGGCGGTGCATGAAATCGGGGCGCCACTTCTCGGCATGCGGGCGCGGCGTGGAGCGGCCGTAGCCGTAACGTGAGAACACCAGGCCGCGATAGTCGCCGGCCTCGCAGAAATTGCGCGGGAAATCGCGCCACATGCTGACCGAGCCCAGGCCTTCGTGCAAAAAGACCACCAGCGGACGCTGCGTACGCGCGGGGCGCAGCCACTGGTATTCGATCTGGATACGACGTTCATCGAAGGGGATTTCCACCAGGCCGGCCGGCATCGGCATCTCGTTGTCTTGCATCGCTCTTGCATCGCTTCAGGAAGGCGTTGTCGGGGACTGGCGCGCGGCTTCTTCGCGCTGGCGCAGCCGGAACCGCTGGATCTTGCCGGTGGCGGTCTTGGGCAGTTCCGTCACGCATTCGATCTGGCGCGGGTACTTGTACGGCGCCAGCCGCGACTTGATGAATGCCTGCAGCTCCGCGGCCATGCCGCCATGCCATTGCTGGCCCGGCCGCAGCACGACGAAGGCCTTGGGCTTGACCAGCTCGTCGGCATCGGCCACGCCGATCACCGCGGCTTCCAGCACGGACGGATGCAGCGCCAGCGCGGCCTCGACCTCGAACGGCGAGACGTAGATGCCGCCGACCTTGAGCATGTCGTCGCTGCGCCCGGCATAGGTGTAGTAGCCGTCGGCATCGCGCAGGTACTTGTCGCCGCTGCGCGTCCATTCGCCGACGAAGGTGTCGCGGGTCTTGTCGCGATTGCACCAGTACATCAGCGCCGCGCTCGGGCCCTTGATGTAGAGGTCGCCGATCTCGCCGGGCGCACATGGTTCGCCGCGCTCGTCCAGCAACTTCAGCTGGTAGCCCGGCACGGCCTGGCCCGTAGTGCCGTAGCGTACCTCGCCGGGCCGGTTCGACAGGAAGATATGCAGCATCTCGGTGGAGCCAATGCCATCCAGGATGTCGCAGCCGAAATGCGCCAGGAAACGCTCGCCGATATCGCGCGGCAATGCCTCGCCGGCGGAGGTGCACACGCGCAGCGCCACTTCGTCGCGCGCCGGCAAGTCGGGCGCGGCGAGCATGCCCGCGAACAGCGTGGGCACACCGTAGAAAACGGTGGGCCGCTGCTCGCGCAGGCGCCGGAACACTGCCGTCGGCGTGGGCCGTTCGGCCATCAGCACGGTGGTCGCACCAACCGACATCGGGAAGGTCAGCGCATTGCCCAGCCCGTAGGCAAAGAACAGCTTGGCGGCCGAGAACACGACGTCGTCCTCGCGGATACCAAGCACCTGGCGGGCATAGAGGTCGGCGGTATGGAACAGGTTGCCGTGGGTATGCACCGTGCCCTTGGGACGGCCGGTCGAGCCCGACGAATAGAGCCAGAACGCCATGTCATCGGGGCCGGTGCGCGCGACCGGCGCTGGCGAACGGGTGCGAGCCAGCATCGCGCCCACGCTGCATGCCGGCGCCGCATCGCCGTGCGGAGCGGCCTGGATCACCGTCGGTGACAGACCGCTCTTGTCGATCGCGGCCTGCATCACCGGTAACAACGGCGTCGATACCACCACCGCGCGGGCGCCGCTGTGCTCGAGCATGTAGGCATAGTCGTCCGCGGTCAGCAGCGTATTGACCGCTACCGGCACCACTCCCGCCAGCAGGCAGCCAAGGAACACCGTGGGGAAGTCGACGGTATCGAGCGCGCACAGCAGCAGGCGCTCTTCCTGCCGAAACCCCGCGTCGCGCAGCGCGCCGGCAAAGCGGCGGGCGCGGGCATCGAGTGCGGCATAGGTCAGCGAAGTGGCGTCGTCGACATAGGCGACCTTGTCGCCCCGTCCTGCAGCGAGGTTGCGCGCAAGCAGGTCTTCGGCGGCGTTGTAGCGCGGCGGCAGCACCGCGACGGTGCCGGCGGCGGTCGCGGCAGTATTGGGGGGCGTCATGTCTCCACTCCTTGGTGTCGCAAGCCGCGCGCCACCGGGACCGGTAGCTGCGCGCCAGGCGCCAGGCCAGTCGCAGTTATCGCGATGTCCGGATCACGTTACGTGCCGGCACCGCGCTTTGCGATGCATTTTATTTCATATCAACTATTATGCAAGCAAGGGGATGCACTATAAGACAGCGCCTTGCGGGGAGTCGCTGAGCGGGGAGCCCGACGCGCCACAAGACACCGCAAGCCTGCTCGTATAATGCGCCCTTGTTTTTTTGCCGGGCGGCCCAGGTGCCGCTTGGCCAACATGACCTTCGACACCATGCGCCGCGACCCAGCCCCGCTGCCCGCCATCGATTCCGACGCCCGCCCCGCACGCGACGCGTCCGCGCCGGCCGCCAACAGCGAGCGCGACCCCTACCTGACGCAACTGGGCGACCGCATCCGCTCGCTGCGCGCCTCGCGCGGCATGTCGCGCAAAGACCTGGCGCGCGGCGCCGGCGTGTCCGAGCGCTACCTTGCCAACCTCGAAACCGGCACCGGCAATGCCTCGGTGCTGCTGCTGCGCCAGGTGGCCGGCGCGCTCGACGTGCCGCTGCCGGTGGTGCTGGCCGAGGTGGACGGCCCGAACGGCTTGAACGGCCAGCAGGCGACGGAGTTCGCGCAGATGGTGCAATGGCTCGCGCAGCTGCCGGCCGCGGACCTGGCGCGGGTGCGCGAAGCCTGCCGCCATGCGCTGGCGCCTGAGGAATCCGGTGACGCGCGCCACCGCCGCATCGCGCTGATCGGCCTGCGCGGCGCCGGCAAGTCCACGCTGGGCCGCGCGCTGGCGGCCGCGCGCGATGTACCCTTTGTCGAACTGAACACCGTGATCGAGCAGGAAGCCGGCGCCAGCCTGTCCGAAATCCATTCGCTGTACGGCCAGGCCGCCTACCGCCGCTACGAGATGCGGGCGCTGGAACGCACGCTGCGCGAGAACGAGCGCATGGTGCTGGCCACTCCCGGCAGCCTGGTATCGGAGCCGGCAACTTTCAACCTGCTGCTGGCACAGTGCTACACCATCTGGGTGCGCACCTCGCCGGAAGAGCACATGGCGCGCGTGGTGGCCCAGGGCGACATGCGCCCGATGGAAGGCAACCGCGAAGCCATGGCCGACCTGCGCCGCATCCTGCAAGCACGCACGCCGCTGTACGCCCGCGCCGATATCTCGATCGACACCAGCGGCCTGGATGCCGCGACCTCGCTGCAACAGCTGCGCGCGCAACTGCAGGCCGCCGGCGCCTGACCGGCTTCATCCCCTCCCACCCCGCCGCATTCCGCGCGCGGGGCAATCAGGCATTGCGCCGCGCCTTCCTCTGCACTATATTTCATCAAAAGCCGCAAGGCACTATAGTGCATCAAGGAGACAGCCATGTCCGCGCCGGCACCCGCCCCACGTCAGCCTGCCGCCCAGGCAGCAGCCCCCGCCCCCGTCACGTTCGAGCGCCATCCCGACCAGTACCGCCACTGGAAGCTCAGCTTCAACGGCCCCGTCGCCACGCTGGCGATGGACGTCGACGAGGAAGCCGGCCTGCGCCCCGGCTACGCGCTCAAGCTGAATTCCTATGACCTCGGCGTCGATATCGAACTGCATGACGCGCTGCAGCGCATCCGCTTCGAGCATCCCGAAGTGCGCACCGTGGTGCTGACCAGCGCGCGCGAGCGGATTTTCTGCTCCGGCGCCAACATCTTCATGCTGGGCCAGTCGTCGCACGCCTGGAAGGTCAACTTCTGCAAGTTCACCAACGAGACCCGCAACGCCATCGAGGATGCCAGCGAGCACTCGGGACTGAAATTCATCGCCGCCTGCAATGGCACCACCGCCGGGGGCGGCTACGAGCTGGCGCTGGCCTGCGACGAGATCGTGCTGGTCGACGACCGTTCTTCCGCGGTCAGCCTGCCCGAAGTGCCGCTGCTGGGCGTACTGCCCGGCACCGGCGGCCTGACCCGGGTGACCGACAAGCGCAAGGTCCGGCGCGACCATGCCGATATCTTCTGCACCACCACCGAGGGCGTGCGCGGCCAGCGCGCCAGGGACTGGAAACTGGTCGATGAAGTGGTCAAGCCGGCGCGCTTTGCCGAATACGTCGCCGAGCGCGCTGCGGCACTCGCCGCCACCAGCGACCGTCCGCAGGGCCACCACGGCATCACGCTGACCCCGCTGTCGCGCACCGTCGAGCCCGACGGCTACCGCTACGAGACCGTGCGCGTGCACATCGATTCCGCGGCCCGCAAGGCCACGCTCACCGTATTCGGCCCCGACAAGCACCAGCCCGCCGATCTCGCCGGCGTGGTCGCGGCCGGGGCGCAATGGTGGCCGCTGAAGATGGCGCGCGAGCTCGACGATGCCATCCTGACGCTGCGCACCAACCACCTCGACATCGGCATCTGGGTGCTGAAGACTGACGGGGACCCGGCGCAGGTACTGTCAGCCGATGCGCTGCTGGAAGCCAATGCCGGCCACTGGTTCGTGCGCGAGACCATCGGCATGCTGCGCCGCACGCTGGCGCGGCTGGATGTGTCGTCGCGCAGCCTGATCGCGCTGATCGAGCAGGATTCGTGCTTCGCCGGCACGCTGCTGGAACTGGTGCTGGCGGCCGACCGCAGCTACATGCTGCACCTGCCCGACGCGCCCGACGACGCGCCGCGCATCTTCGTGTCCGCGGTCAATTTCGGCCGCTACCCGATGCCGAACGGGCAAACCCGGCTGGCCGCGCGCTTCTATGGCGACGAGACCGCGCTGGCCGCGGTGCGCGAACACATCGGCGCGCCGCTCGACGCGCTCAGCGCCGACTCGCTCGGCCTGATCACCGCCGCGCCCGACGACATCGACTGGGAGGACGAGATCCGCATCGCGCTGGAAGAGCGCGCCAGCCTGTCGCCCGACGCACTCACCGGCATGGAAGCCAATCTGCGCTTCGGCGGCGCCGAGAACATGGCAACGCGCATTTTCGGCCGCCTGACCGCATGGCAGAACTGGATCTTCCAGCGGCCCAACGCCGTCGGCGAGAACGGCGCGCTGAAGGTATTCGGCACCGGCAACAAGGCGCGCTTCGACTGGGACCGGGTGTAACGCCCGCCTTGCGCCAGCGAGCACAACGAGGAGACACCGTGAGCATCGACTACAGCCAGAAGATCCCCAACAACGTCAACCTGTCCGACGACCGCGCGCTGCAACGCGCGCTCGAACACTGGCAGCCCGCCTTCCTCGACTGGTGGCGCGACATGGGACCGGATGGCTCGCACAATTTCGACGTGTACCTGCGCACCGCGGTGTCGGTCGACCCGTCGGGCTGGGCGCACTTCGAGCACGTCAAGATGCCCGACTACCGCTGGGGCATCTTCCTGCAGCCGGCCGACCCGGAGCGCAAGATCCATTTCGGCGAGCACAAGGGCGAAGCCGCGTGGCAGGACGTGCCCGGCGAGCATCGCGCCAACTTGCGCCGCATCATCGTCACGCAGGGCGACACCGAGCCGGCATCGGTCGAGCAGCAGCGCCACCTGGGCCTGACAGCGCCCAGCCTGTACGACCTGCGCAACCTGTTCCAGGTCAACGTCGAAGAAGGCCGCCACCTGTGGGCCATGGTCTATCTGCTGCACCGCTACTTCGGCCGCGACGGCCGCGAAGAAGCCGAGGCGCTGCTGGAGCGCCGCTCCGGCGACCAGGACAATCCGCGCATCCTCGGCGCTTTCAACGAGCGCACGCCGGACTGGCTGTCGTTCTTCATGTTCACCTACTTCACCGACCGCGACGGCAAGTTCCAGCTGTGCGCGCTGGCCGAGTCGGGCTTCGATCCGCTCGCGCGCACCACGCGCTTCATGCTGACCGAGGAAGCGCACCACATGTTCGTCGGCGAATCGGGCGTGTCGCGCGTGATCCAGCGCACCTGCGAGGTCATGCGCGAACGCGGCATCGAAGATCCGGAACAGGTGCGCGCTGCCGGCGTAATCGACCTGGAGACGATCCAGCGCTACCTGAACTTCCACTACAGCGTGACCATCGACCTCTTTGGCGCGGACCAGTCGTCCAACGCGGCCACCTTCTACAGCGCCGGCCTGAAGGGCCGTTTCGAGGAAGGCAAGCGCGCCGACGACCACGTGCTCAAGGGCGACGTCTACCGCGTGCTGGAAGTGCGCGACGGCCATCTCGGCGAGCGCGAGGTGCCGATGCTCAATGCGCTCAATGAAGTGCTGCGCGACGACTACATCAAGGACAGCATGGGCGGCGTGGCGCGCTGGAACAAGGTGATCGAGAAAGCCGGCATTCCCTTCCGCCTGACCGTTCCGCACAAGGCCTTCAACCGCAAGATCGGCACGCTTGCCAACGTGCACGTGTCGCCGCAAGGCGAGCTGATCTCCGAGGCCGAGTGGAAAGCCAGCGAGCGCAAGTGGCTCGCCACGGACGAGGACCGCGCCTTTGTCGCCAGCCTGATGGGCCGAGTGGTCGAGCCCGGCAAGTACGCCAACTGGATTGCGCCGCCGGCGGTGGGCATCAACCGCCAGCCGATGGATTTCGAGTACGTGCGTTTCAACTGAGCAAGGAGATACCGGAGATAAGCGATGGGCGCCCCCGACATCATCAAGCAGCACCTGATCGACCCGGAAATCTGCATCCGCTGCAATACCTGCGAAGACACCTGCCCGATCGACGCCATCACCCACGACGACCGCAACTACGTGGTCAAGGCCGACGTCTGCAACGGCTGCAACGCCTGCCTGTCGCCGTGCCCGACCGGCGCCATCGACAACTGGCGCACCATGCTGCGCGGCGACGCCTATACCATCGAGGCACAGCTGTTGTGGGACGAACTGCCGGCCGAGGTGCCGCTGCCTGAGCTGGATACCGCGATCGAAGGTGCCGCGGCCGCGGCGCCGGCCGCGCCTGAAGTCACGATCCAATCGGTGGAAACCAGCCGCCACACCTCGCCGCGCGCGCCCTGGTCGGCGGCACACCCGTATGTGAACCTGCACGGCGTGCGCGCCCCGGTCACGGCGACGGTGGCCGGCAACTATCGGCTCACCGCCGAGGACGCGTCCAGCGATATCCACCATATCGTGCTGGACTTCGGCACCCACTTCTTCCCGATCCTGGAAGGCCAGTCGATCGGCATCGTGCCGCCGGGCACCGACGCCGCCGGCAAGCCGCACTACATCCGCATGTACTCGGTGGCCAGCCCGCGCGACGGCGAGCGCCCCGGCTACAACAACCTCGCGCTGACGGTAAAGCGGGTCGACCAGGACCATGCCGGCCGGCCGGTGCGCGGCGTGGCGTCCAGCTACCTGTGCGATCTGGCCAAGGGCGATACCGTGCAGGTGGTGGGCCCGTTCGGCGCCACCTTCCTGATGCCGAACCACGCCGAAGCCAGCGTGATGATGATCTGCACCGGCACCGGCTCTGCCCCCATGCGCGCCATGACCGAGCGCATGCGCCGCAACCTGGCGCACTTCCGCGGGCGCCGGATGCTGTTTTTCGGCGCTCGCAATGCCAATGAGTTGCCCTACTTCGGCCCGCTGCTCAAACTGCCCAGGGATTTCCTCGACATCCATTTCGCCTTTTCGCGCGACCCCGATGCGCCGCGCCGCTATGTGCAGGACGCGATCCGCGAGGCCGCCGATGCCGCGGCCGCCCTGCTCACGGACCCGAACGGCCATGTCTACATCTGCGGCCTCAAAGGGATGGAGGAAGGCGTGCTGGCCGCCTTCGACGCGGTCTGCGCCGGTGCCGGCCGCAACTGGGCCGAACTGGAAGCCACCATGAAAGCCGAGGGCCGGCTGCATATCGAGACCTATTAGCCTGCACGCCTGTCTAACCGATGCCGGCCCGCCAGAATCCGGCGGGCCGGCGCTTTTTGCGCCAAACGCTTCCCTTCTGAAATCGTTCGCCTATAATATTTCTCAAGAAACAGGAGCAAGGCGATGCAATCCAGGCGGATCCCGGAAACAGACCCCGCCGGCGGCCCCGACCCCGGCACCACGCTGACCAAGGCGGTCATGCGCGCCGCCAGCTTCCTCGGCATCAGCCAGGCGGTGGTAGCGAGTGTGCTCGGCATCAGCACGGCTTCTGTATCGCGCATGGCATCCGGCGGCTATGTGCTCGATGCCCACCGCAAGGAGTGGGAATTCGGCGTTCTGTTCGTGCGCCTGTTCCGCTCGCTGGATGCAATCCTCGGCCATGGCGACCAGGCGCGGCTGTGGCTCACCCATGAAAACCTGGCACTCGGCGGCAAGCCCATCGAAATGATCCGCACAACGGAAGGTCTGGTCCGTGTCGTTCACTACCTGGACGCCACCCGCGGTCGCATCTGAGCGCCGGCAGTTCGCGCTCACGCTGTGGCGGGCGGTGGAAGCCCAGCACGTTGTCTCCACCATGCCGCTGGTCGACAGCCTCGAAGAACAGGCTGTGCTGGAAGCCGTGCTAGATGCCGGCAAACCCGCCGTGCCGATCGAGGCACGCCACCTGCACTACCTGCTGTTCACCCCTTTTCGCTATCCGCCATCCCCCTGGGGCTCGCGCTTCCGCGCCGCCCAGGACCCGGGCGTGTTCTACGGCGCCGCGGAGATCCGCACCGCCTGCGCGGAACTGGGCTACTGGCGCTGGCGCTTCCTCAACGACAGCCCGGCATTGCCACGCATCGACGCGCGCGCGCAGACGCTGTTCGAAGTGCGCATCGCCACCGACGGCGTGGCGCTCGACGCCCCGCCCTTCGACCGTGACCGCGACACCTGGACCGACCCCGACCAACATGAGCCCTGCCAGGCCTTCGGCCGCATCGCGCGCGAAGCCGGCCTTGGCATGATCCGCTACGCTTCGGTCCGCGACCCGCTCCGCGGCCTGTGCGGCGCGGTGCTGACGCCGCGCGCTTTCGCCCACCCGCAGCCACTGGCGACCACCACCTGGATGCTGACCGTGCGCCGCGACCGCGTGATCTGGCAGCGCGACGACCTGCAGCAGCGCGACAGCTTCGAGTTCGCCGCTACGCTGTGGCAGCGCACAAGCGATAGTCCCGGCGCGGGCTGAACCTGTTCGCGCACGCGGCGATCTAATCGTTGTGGCATGAGGGTTGTCGCCGTGCCTGATGATATTTCGAATCAGGTGTTGCAATGCGCAACCAAGTGCCCTATAATCTTCTCTTCGACGGACGCGGGGTGGAGCAGTCTGGCAGCTCGTCGGGCTCATAACCCGAAGGTCGCAGGTTCAAATCCTGCCCCCGCAACCAACCGCTTGATGATGCGGTTGGACACTGCAAGTCATCCGATCCGTCCGACAGACAAACCCGCCGCTGGCGGGTTTTTTGTTTTGGCCGCGCCGCTTCGCACAGGCTCCGCACAAACGCCGAGGGCATCATCCGTGCCGCATGCAACCGACCGCATCGCACTACCCTGCTGGCCCGCCCCGGCGCCCTTCGCGAGGGTGATACACTTTCGCCATTCCTCCCGGACGCCCCTCATGAAATTCTGCTCGAACTGTGGCCATGCGGTCGTGTTGCGTGTGCCTGATGGCGACAACCGGCCGCGCAGTGTCTGCGACAGCTGCGGCACCATCCACTATGTCAACCCGCGCAATGTCGTGGGAACGATTCCGGTCTGGGAAGACAAGATCCTGATCTGCAAGCGCGCGATCGAGCCGCGCTATGGCTTCTGGACCCTGCCGGCCGGCTTCATGGAAATCGGCGAGACCACCGCACAAGCCGCCTCGCGCGAGACGCTGGAAGAAGCTGGCGCGCGCGTGCAGGTTGGCGAGCTGTTCTCGATCCTGAATGTGCCGCATGTGCACCAGGTGCACCTGTTCTACCTGGCCACGCTGGACGACCTCGACATCGCGCCGGGCGAGGAAAGCCTGGAGGTCAAGCTGGTGGAAGAAGCCGACGTGCCGTGGGACGAACTCGCGTTCCCGACCGTGATCCACACGCTGCGCTGCTTCTTTGCCGACCGCGCCGCCGGCCGGCTGCAGGACGGCAGCTTCCGGCTGCATAGCCTGGATATCGACAAGCCCATGCGCCCGCTGACCAGCCGGGCCACGGTCACGCCCTGAGCGCCCGGCCGGCGCGCGCAGCACAACTCCCGGCACAGCCCGCATGATCGCCTGGCTGGATCCGCACGACCCGTTTCCGCCGGTGGAGCAGGCGCTCGGCGCCGATTCGGATGCGCCGGGGCTGCTGGCGGCGAGCCGCGACCTGTCGCCTCAGCGGCTGCTGCTGGCGTACCGGCAAGGCATCTTTCCCTGGTATTCGAGCGGCCAGCCGGTGCTGTGGTGGAGCACCGACCCGCGCATGGTGCTGGCGCCGCATGCCTTGCGTGTGTCGGTGACACTGCGCAAGACGCTGCGCCGTGTGCTGCGCGATGCCGACTGGGAAATTCGCGTCGATGACGATTTCCTGGCCGTGATGCGCGCCTGCGCCATCACGCCGCGCGATGGCCAGGACGGCACCTGGATCACCGACGACATCATTGCCGCCTATGGCACGCTGCATCGCAACGGCATGGCGCATTCGGTGGAGAGCTGGTATCGCGGCGAGCGTGTCGGCGGTTTGTATGGCGTAGCGCTGGGCCGGATGTTCTTCGGCGAGTCGATGTTCGCGCACCGCACCGACGCCTCCAAGATCGCGCTGGCGGCGCTGTGCGCCTTCCTCGGCAACCACGGCGTGGCGATGATAGACTGCCAGCAGGAGACCGATCACCTGGCCTCGCTGGGCGCCAGCCCGATCCCCCGCGCGCAATTCGTGGCACATGTGCGCGCGGCGGCGGTGCAGCCCGCGATCAGCCCGTGGCGGTTCGATAAGTCGGTGCTGGAGCGCTGGGCCGGGACACCAGCCGCGCCAGCCGGTTGAATCCAGGGAAGGACGCCGCCACCGCTCACCGCCCGTCCGCCCCCTCGCCCGCATCGTCCCGCCCGGAGCCCCCAGAGTCATGAGCAAGCTGAAGGAACTACCGCTCTCTGCGCTGCAGTTCTACGCCACGGCGCCCTACGCTTGCAGCTATCTGGAAGGCCGCATGGCGCGCTCGCAGGTCGCCACGCCCGCGCACCTGATCAACGCCGACGTCTATTCGCGGCTGGTGCGCGCCGGTTTCCGGCGCAGCGGCATCTTCACCTACCGGCCGTATTGCGACGACTGCCACGCGTGCACGCCATGCCGCGTGCTGGTCGACCAGTTCACGCCCGACCGATCGCAGCGCCGCGCGTGGCGGCGGCACGAGCACCTGCAGGCGCTGGTGGCGCCGCTGACCTACGTCGAAGAGCACTATTCGCTGTACCTGCTGTACCAGTCGATGCGCCACGCCGGCGGCGGCATGGACCAGGACAGCCGCGACCAGTATGAGCAGTTCTTGCTGCAGAGCCGCGTCAATTCGCGCCTCGTGGAGTTCCGCGACCCGCCGGGATCGCCCGAGGCCGGCCGGCTACGCATGGTCAGCATGATCGACGTGCTGGACGACGGTCTCTCGTCGGTCTACACCTTCTATGACCCGCTCGAGCGTAATGCCAGCTATGGCACCTTCAACATCCTGTGGCAGATCCAGCAGACCCATGCGCTCGGCCTGCCGCACCTGTACCTGGGCTACTGGATCGCAGACAGCCGCAAGATGGCGTACAAGGCACGCTTCCAGCCGCTACAGGTACTGACCGGCAACCACTGGCACGCCTTCGAGGAAAAGGACGCCGCGCCCGCGGCCCCCGACACCCCCGAGACGCCTTCCGCGCAGGGGTAGCCCGCCACCGGGCAAGCGGCCCAGCCGCTACAATGCCGGGCTGGAATTCACTCTGTGACGGCCCCGCCGGCCGGCTGCCCCGTGCTCAACGCGCTCTACCCCCTGTTTCGCCCCGCCCTGTTCTCGATGGATGCCGAGGACGCCCACCATTTCACGCTGAACAACCTGCTGCGCGCCCACCGCATGGGCCTGGCCGGCTGCCTCGGCAACAAGATTGCGGATGATCCGCGCACCGTGATGGGCGTGCGCTTTCCCAACCCGGTCGGGCTGGCAGCCGGGCTGGACAAGGACGGTGCGTATATCGACGGGCTGGCCGCGTTCGGCTTCGGCTTTATCGAGGTGGGCACGGTCACGCCGCGCGCGCAGCCGGGCAACCCGCGCCCGCGCATGTTCCGGCTGCCGCAGGCGGATGCGCTGATCAACCGCATGGGCTTCAACAACGGCGGCGTCGATGCCTTTGTCGCCAACGTCAAGGCGTCGCGCTGGAAGGCCGAGGGCGGCGTGCTGGGGCTGAACATCGGCAAGAACGCCGACACCCCGATCGAGCGCGCCAACGACGACTACCTGTACTGCCTGGAGCGCGTCTATCCGCACGCAAGCTACGTGACGGTCAATATCTCGTCGCCCAACACCAAGAACCTGCGCCAGTTGCAGGGCGCGAGCGAACTGGACAGCCTGCTGTCTACGCTGAAGGACGCGCAGCGGCGCCTGGCCGACCAGCACAAGCGCTATGTGCCGCTGGCGCTGAAGATCGCACCGGATCTCGACGCCGACCAGATCGGCAATATCGGCGACGCGCTGGTGCGCCACAAGATCGACGGCGTGATCGCCACCAACACCACCATCTCGCGCGAGGCAGTCAAGGGCCTGCCGCATGCCGAGGAAGCCGGCGGCCTGTCGGGGCGCCCGGTGTTCGAGGCCTCCACGCGCGTGGTGCGCGCGCTGCACGCCGTGGTCGGCGACGCGGTGCCGATCATCGGCGTGGGCGGCATCTTCAGCGGCGCGGATGCGCGCGCCAAGATCGACGCCGGCGCGAAGCTGGTGCAGGTCTACAGCGGGCTGATCTACCGCGGCCCGGCGCTGGTGCGCGACTGCGCCGCGGCGCTGCGCCGCTGACGCTTATCCGCCCCCCGGGGGCGGCCACGCGATCCAACTCGAGGAAAACCTCGAAGCCGGGATGCGCAATTGCATGAAGATCGGATCGCCGCAATCGGGGTAATCCACAGGCAAATCACGAATCCCGCGCAATAATATGCGCCCCGATGGCCGATTGCAGGCTTCCGACAGCATCGGATGCTCTCAATCGGCATGATGACTACGCATTTCGTGCGCGAGAAGTGGTATCCTCGCAGGCTTATCGCTGTCGCATCCGACGCGTCCGCGCACGCTCCCTCCCGCCGCAGGAAGCCCTTGCGCCCGCCGCGGACCGGCACCGCCCGCCCATGCGCGGGTGCGCCAGGACAGCGGACCGAACCATCCGCGGCCGCATCCAATCCAGAACCGAGCTTTCGGGGGAGAACAAGCATGAAGTCCATCAAGGGTCTCGCAGCAACCAAGTCGATCCTGGGCGGCGCCGTGGCGCTGGCCTTGCTGTACGGCGGCGCCGTGCAGGCCCAGACCGTCAAGGTGCTGTCGATCGTCGACCACCCTGCACTGGATGCAATCCGCGACGGCGTGCGCGCCGAGCTGAAGGCCGCCGGTTATGACGCCGACAAGAGCCTGAAGTGGGAATACCAGAGCGCCCAGGGCAACACCGGCACGGCGGCGCAGATCGCCCGCAAGTTCGTCGGCGACAACCCGAACGCCATCGTTGCCATCGCCACTCCGTCGGCCCAGGCCGTGGTCGCCGCGACCAAGACGGTGCCGGTGGTGTATTCGGGCGTGACCGATCCGGTCGCCGCGCAGCTGGTCAAGAGCTGGTCGCCGTCGGGCACCAACGTGACCGGCGTGTCGGACAAGCTGCCCCTGGACAAGCAGGTCGCCCTGATCAAGCGTGTGGTGCCCAAGGCCAAGAACGTGGGCATGGTCTACAACCCGGGCGAGGCCAACTCGGTCGTGGTGGTCAAGGAACTGAAGGAGCTGCTGGCCAAGGAAGGCCTGACGCTGAAGGAAGCCGCCGCGCCGCGCACCGTGGACATCGGCCCGGCCGCCAAGAGCCTGATCGGCAAGGTCGACGTGATCTACACCAACACCGACAACAACGTGGTGTCGGCGTATGAGTCGCTGGTCAAGGTCGCCAACGAATCGAAGATCCCGCTGGTGGCGGCCGACACCGACAGCGTCAAGCGTGGTGCCGTGGCCGCGCTGGGCATCAACTACGGCGACCTGGGGCACCAGACCGGCAAGGTCGTGGTGCGCATCCTGAAGGGCGAGAAGCCCGGTGCGATCGCTTCGCAGACCAGCGACAACCTGGAGCTGTTCGTGAACACGGGCGCCGCCGCCAAGCAAGGCGCCACGCTGTCGCCGGAGCTGATCAAGGAAGCCAAGACGGTCATCAAGTAATCACGGCAAGCCCGTCCCTGCCGTCGTTGGACGGAGGGCGCCCCGCCGGTCCTATCCGGACCGGCAGGGCATGACAGGGCGAGGCGGCAGGCAGCCCCACACGGGCAGCGCTGCCCGCCCCAAAAGCCGGCGCCAGGGTAGCCGCCGGCCCCCGCAACAGGATTCCCCCATGTCCCTTTTTTCCCTTCTGGGCGCCCTGGAGATCGGCCTGATCTTCAGCCTGGTGGCGCTCGGGGTGCTGATTTCCTTCCGCATCCTCAACTTTCCCGACCTGACCGTTGACGGCAGCTTCCCGCTGGGCGGCGCCGTTGCCGCGACGCTGATCGCGGCCGGCCAGGATCCCTTCCTGGCGACCGTGGTGGCGATCGCCGCCGGCGCGCTGGCAGGCTGGATCACCGGCTGGCTCAATGTCCGGCTCAAGATCATGGACCTGCTCGCCAGTATCCTGATGATGATCGCGCTGTACTCGGTCAACCTGCGCATCATGGGCCGCCCGAATGTGCCGCTGATCACCGAGCCGACCCTGTTCACCATCCTGCAGCCGGAATGGATGCCCGACTATGTGTTGCGTCCGCTGGTGCTGTTCATCGTGGTGGTGATCGCCAAGCTCGGCCTGGACTGGTTCTTCAGCTCGCAACTGGGCCTGGCGATGCGCGCCACCGGCGCCAATCCGCGCATGGCGCGGGCGCAGGGCATCCCCACCGGCCGCGCTACGCTGGCCGGCATGGCGCTGTCCAATGCGCTGGTGGCACTGGCCGGTGCGCTGTTCGCGCAGACCCAGGGCGGCTCGGACATCTCGATGGGCATCGGCACCATCGTGATCGGCCTGGCCGCGGTGATCATCGGCGAAACCGTGCTGCCGGCGCGTCGCCTGATCTGGACCACGCTGGCCGTGGTGCTGGGCGCCATCCTGTACCGCTTCTTCATTGCGCTGGCGCTGAACAGCGACTTCATCGGCCTGAAGGCGCAGGACCTGAACCTGGTCACCGCCGCGCTGGTGACGATCGCGCTGGTGCTGCCGGCCACGCGCAAGAAGCTGTTTGCCCGCAAGAACGGAGGTGCCTGAGATGCTGCGCGCACAAGACCTGAAGCTCACCTTCAACCCGGGCACTCCGATCGAGACCCGCGCGCTGCGCGGCCTCACGCTGGAAATCCCCAGCGGCCAGTTCGTCGCCGTGATCGGCTCCAACGGCGCCGGCAAGTCGACCTTCCTGAATGCGATCAGCGGCGACCAGATGGTCGACTCCGGCCGCATCACCATCGATGACACCGACGTCACCCGCCAGCCGGCCTGGGACCGCGCGCACCTGGTGGCGCGCGTGTTCCAGGACCCGATGGCCGGCACCTGCGAGGCGCTGACCATCGAGGAGAACATGGCGCTGGCGATGGCGCGCGGCGCGAAGCGGGGTTTCCGCCCGGCGCTGAACCGCGCCTCGCGCGAGCTCTTCCGCGAGAAGCTGCGGCTGCTGAACCTGGGGCTGGAAAACCGCCTGACCGACCGCATCGGCCTGCTCTCCGGCGGCCAGCGCCAGGCGGTGAGCCTGCTGATGGCATCGCTGCAGCCGTCGCGCATCCTGCTGCTGGACGAGCATACCGCCGCACTGGACCCGAAGACCGCCGCGTTCGTGCTGGAACTGACCGCGCGCATCGTCGAGGAAAGCAGGCTGACGACGATGATGGTGACGCACAGCATGCGCCAGGCGCTGGATTATGGCCAACGCACGGTGATGCTGCACCAGGGGCAGGTAGTGCTGGATGTTTCGGGTGACAAGCGCAAGGGGCTGGATGTGCCGGACCTGCTGAAGATGTTCGAGCAGACGCGGCATGAGCAGCTGGATGATGATGCGCTGTTGCTGGGGTGAAACCCCTGGCGCAAAAAGAAACGGGGAGCTTCGGCTCCCCGTTTCTTTGGCCTGGCGAACCGACGGCTAGTCGATCGTGATACGGCGCTGCTTGATCACTCCCGCCCACCGCGTACTCTCCTTCTGGATGGCCGCAGCCAGCTGCTGCGGCGTACCGCCCGCCGCCTCCATCCCCAGCGTCGCCAGCTTTTCCTTCAGCACCGCATCGGCCAGCACCGCGTCGACGTGCTGGCTGAGCTTGCGCACGACCTCAGGCGGCGTACCCGCCGGTGCCATCAACGCATACCATGACACCGCCTCGAACTTCGGGAAGCCCTGCTCCGCGATCGTCGGCACATCGGGCAGCACCGTCGAGCGCTGGGCGCTGGCCACGCCCAAGGCACGCAGCTTGCCGGCCTTGATGTAAGGCAGTGCCGCCGACAGCTGGGCGAACATCATCGTCACCTGCCCGCCGACCACATCGGTTATGGCGGGGCTCACGCCCTTGTACGGTACGTGGTTCAGCTTGACGTTGGCATCGAGCTGCAGCAGTTCGCCGGCCAGGTGCGCCTGGCTGCCGGCGCCGGGCGAGGCGAAGCTCAGTTCGCCGGGCTTCTGCGCGGCAAGCTTGAGCAGATCCGCCAGCGACCTGACAGGCGTGGCCGCGTTGACCACCAGCACGTTTTCAGCGGTGGCGAGCATCGCCACCGGCGCCAGGTCGGACTGCTTGTAAGGCAGGTTCGGCATCAGCGTGGGATTCACCGCGATATTGCCGACCGGCACCAGCGCGAGGGTGTAGCCATCGGGCGCGGCCTTGGCCACCATGTCGACACCAATGGTGCCGGCGGCGCCGGCCTTGTTCTCGACCAGCACGCTTTGGCCGGTGGCCTTGGCAACGCCTTCCCCGACGGCGCGCGCCAGCACGTCGGCCGGGCCACCGGCGGCGAATGGCACCACAATGCGCACCGGCTTGGCGGGATACGCCGGCGGCTGGGCATGCGCCGCCGCTGCGCCGAACCATGTCGCGCAGGCTGCCGCGCAAGCGAACAGGCACTGCGTGGCAAGGCGCCGGATGTCAGGATTCATGAAAGGATTCAAAGCAGCATTTACAGCGAATTTCATGACGGTTTCCCCAATTTGGCAGTAATCAGGCTATGGCTCCTCCACCGCGCGGGCAGTCTTGTTCTCGCCAATGGCCGTGTGCGGTCCGACGCGTTGCCTAGCCCGTGCCCCGCTCTCCGGCCGCGGGATCGGTCAGCGCAAAGCTCGCCAGATCCGCTTCGTTCGCCATCGCGGGCAGGCAGGCGTAGTCGGCGGGTTGCACCGCGGCGAAGCGCGCCAGCCCCAGCATGGCCAGCAGCGCGGCGCCCGCGGCATCCTCATGCATGCCCAGCAATGCCGCGCGCACGCGCGCACACTGCTGCGGATCGGCTCCCGCCGATGCGACCAGCACCGGGATCGGTGCGGGCGGCGTCAGCGCCAGCGTCTTCAGTTGCGCAACAAGCCCAGGGGCATAGCGGCGCAGCAGGTCCATCACATAGCTGTCGATCACCCCCACCTCAGCATCGCCTGCAAGCACGGCACCGATGACCTCGCTCGGCGTTGGCGTCACCATCGCAGCGGGCCGGTACAGCGCCCGCGTACCCGCCGGTGCCAGCCGCATCAGGTAATGGCGCGGCGCGTTATAGCCCGAGTTCGACTCAGGCAACATGCATGCCAGCCGCCCGCCGAAAGTCTGCGCCAGCGACTGCGCCGGCGCATCGGCGCGCATGATGAACTCCGTGAAGTACACTGGCCGTCCGTCGTAACGCGACCGCGACGGAACCGGCGCGGCCAGCAACTGCGGCGTTACCGGCGCGCTCGCGTACGGATAGCCGCACATGAACACGCAGCCGCAGTCCTGCCTCGCCCACAGCGCGTTAATCGGCTCTGGCGCGGGATGCCCGACATACGGCAACGCCACGCCCGCACGCTCGGACACGCGCGCCAGCAGTGCGCGCCATGCCCCTTCGGCCTGCGGCGTTACCGCGTACATGCGGGCATTGGCGATCATGCGTACACCAGCTTCTGGCCCAGCCCGCGCTGCCCGGCCTTCTTCAGGATGGCGTGTCCCAGCGCGATATCGCTCAGCGACAGGCCGCGGTGCCAGAACAGGTTGGTCTCGTCGTCGCTCTGGCGGCCCGGCTTGCGTCCGGCGGCGATCTCGCCCAGTTCGCCGTATAGCGTCTGTTCCGACAGCTTGCCCGCTTCGACATGCGCGCGCAGCGAGCCGAACATGCCGCCCTTGCACTGCCCCCAGTCGTCCACCACCATCCTCGTCATGATGTCGGTCAGCGACAACTCGACCGCGCTCATGGTGCCGTAGGGCACCACAAACGCGCCGGGCTTGATCCATTCGGTCTTGAGCATTGGCGTCGGGCGTTCCAGGCGCGAGGCCTCGACCACGATGTCGGCGCCACGCACGCACGACTCCCAGTCCTCGGTCACGACGATCTTCTTGCCGAGATCGCGCTCCAGCCGCGCGGCAAAGGCATTGCGGCTTTCCGGCCGGCGCGAATGCACGCGGATCTCGTCGAAGTCATAGAGGCTGTCGAGCAGGCGCACGTTCCAGTACGAGGTGCCGCGCGCGCCGATGTGGCCCAGCACCTTGCTGTCGCGGCGTGCCAGGTGCTTGGCGCCGAGCGCGGTCAGCGCGCCGGTGCGGGCATCGGTGATGAAGGTGGCATCGATCACCGCTACCGGCATGCCGGTGCGCGGATCGAACAGGTTCAGCATGGCCATCTCCGAAGGCAGGCCAAGCTTGTAGTTGTCGACGAAATCGCCGACGACCTTGACGCCGGCCAGCCCCAGCGGCGCCACGTAGCCGCGCAGCACGTTGAAGTGGCCGTTGAAGGCGGGATCCGGCATCAGGTGCACGCGCGGCTCGATCACGGTCTGGCCGTTGCCCTGCGCGACCAGTGCCTGCTCCACCGCCTCGATGATTTCGGCGTCGGTCATTTCCAGCCGCGCAATGTCCCGGCCGTTGAGGTAGGTAAGATGAATATCAGCCATACGGTCGCCGCCCTCCAGATCAGTGTGTGTGGTGTATCGATGGAGTCCAGTTTAGGTATGGCGCCATTGACTGTCATATGCTTATATGTCCGCCACCCTTAACATCAGGTTAATCCCACGAAAATGAACCTGCGCGCAAGCGAGGCGGTCGCTTGGCGAAGTCAAGGCGGTCTTTGAAGGGATCGAGCCTGCTGGCACGAGATGTTCGGCAACGCTGGCGACCGGCCCGGCATGCAGGTTCAGGTCGAGCGGGCCTGTGTGGCGGGGGCTTTGTGCAGGCGGAGCCGCTGTCGCGGCTGTCGCTGGAATTCGTGGAGACGCTGAAGGGATGATGAAGCGTTGCGCGGAAGGGGCCGCTGAAGGGCCCCGGCGAAGCGTTGCGGCCTCAGGCCGTTGCCGCCTTGTCCAGCCAGCGCGCCAGCTGGTCCGTCACCGCGCTGCTCGAGAACGAGCAGCTGTCCTGCGCAAACACTGCCGACATCTCCAGCCTGCGCAGCAGTTCTTCCATCGCCTGCCCATAGACAGGAGGCAGCGTCAGCCCGCTGCCGGCATCGCGCCATGCGCGCACGAGTTCCTGCGCGGGCATCGACCCGGTAACGTGCTGGTCCAGTGCGGCGCGCATGCGCGCCAGCGTTTCCGTGTTGGCTGCGCTCATGAACGCGCCCTCCTTTCCTTGTAGAGTTCGCGGAACGTGCGGCCCGACGGGGCCGGCATGTCGCGGGTTTCGGTCCAGCCCTTGCCGGCCATCGGCAGGCTGGTGATCAGCCGGTTGCCGCCGCCCATGCGGCCCAGCAGCCAGGCACCGATGCGCGTGGCAAAGGCATACAGGTCGGGCCGCTTCGCCACGTAGCCCCAGGCCTTCAGCGCAAACCGCTCCTGCCACGGCCGCAGACCGCGTTCCATCTGCTTCTCGCGCAGCTTGCGCAGCAGATCCGACAGCGGGATAGAAGCCGGGCAGACCCGGTTGCACTCGCCGCACAGGGTCGCCGCCTGCGGCAGGTCCACCGCATTCGCCAGGCCTACGTAGCTGGGCGTCAGCACGCTGCCCATCGGCCCCGGATAGACCCAGCCATAGGCATGGCCGCCGATCTTCTGGTAGACCGGGCAATGGTTCATGCACGCGCCGCAGCGGATGCAGCGCAGCATCTCCTGGAAGTCTCCGCCGATCAGCCCCGAGCGGCCGCCGTCGACCAGTACGAAGTACATATGATCGGGGCCGTCGCGTTCGCCTTCGGCGCGCGGGCCGGTCAGCAGCGAGAAATAGTTGGAGATCGCCTGGCCAGTGGCCGAACGCGGCAGCAGGCGCATGACCGTGGCCAGGTCTTCCAGCGTCGGCAACACCTTCTCGATGCCGGTCACGGCCACGTGCACGCGCGGCATCACCGTGCACATGCCTTCGTTGCCTTCGTTGGTGACCACCGCCACCGAGCCGGTCTCGGCGATGATGAAGTTGCCGCCGGTCACGCCCATGTCGGCGCTCAGGAATTCGGGGCGCAGCACTTCGCGCGCCTCGCGGGTCATCTCCGGGATGTCGGTCAGGCGCGGCTTGTGGTGGACTTTGGCGAACAGGTCGGCGATCTCGTCCTTGTCCTTGTGCACCACCGGCGCAATGATGTGCGACGGCGGCTCCGAGTCGTTGATCTGCAGGATGTACTCGCCGAGGTCGGTCTCGATACTCTGCACGCCCATCTCGCCCAGCACCTGGTTCAGGCGCATTTCCTCGGTCACCATCGACTTGCTCTTGATGACCTTCTTCACGCCGTGCTTCTGCGCGATCTCGGCGACCAGGCGCGCGGCGTCGGCGGTGGTCTCGGCGAACAGCACCGTGGCGCCGCGCCTGGTAGCGTTCTGCTCGAACGTCGCCAGCCAGACGTCGAGGTCTTCGAGCGCGCGGTTGCGGCGTTCCTTCAGCGCCTCGCGCGTCGCGTCGAAGTCGATGTCGCGGATGGCATCGGCGCGTGCCGTGACGAACTTGGTCGAGAGCTTCTTCAGGTTCTGCTGCAGGCGCTGGTCGGCCAGCTTCTGGCCGGCGCGCGCCTTGAATTCCATGCTGTGGACTTGCATCGTGGCGTCTCTCGTGGTCAGGCGTCGCCGGCCAGCACCTGGGCGATATGCAGCACGCGGGTCTGGCTGTCGCCGGTGCGGCGCAGCCGGCCTTCGATATTGAGGATGCAGCCGAGGTCGCCCAGCACCACCGCGCCAGCGCCGCTGGCTTTGATGTTGGCGCACTTCTCGTCGACGATGGCCGTCGAGATATTGCCGTACTTGACCGAGAAGGTGCCGCCGAAGCCGCAGCAGGCTTCGCAGTCCTTCATCTCGGTCAGCTGCACGCCGGGCAGGCGCGACAGCAGCTCGCGCGGCTGCTGCTTGATACCCAGCTCGCGCAAGCCGGAACAGGAGTCATGGTAGGTAATGTGCCCGGCAAAGCTGGACGGCAGCGTCTCGACGCGCGCCACGTTGACCAGGAAATCGGTCAGCTCGTACACCCGTTCCCGCAGGCGCGCATAGCGGCCGTTCAATTCCGGATCGTCGCGCAGCAGGTCGCCGTAGTGGTGGCTGATCATGCCGCCGCAGCTTCCCGACGGGACCACGATGTAGTCGAACATCTCGAACTCGCGCAGGAATTTCTCGGCGAGATCCCGCGAGACGGCGCGCTCGCCCGAGTTGTACGCCGGCTGGCCGCAGCAGGTCTGCGCCTCGGGCACCATGACCTCGTAGCCGGCGGCTTCCAGCAGCTTGAGCACCGAAAATCCGATCTCCGGACGCATCAGGTCCACCAGGCAGGTGGCGAACAGACCGACTCGCATTGTTGGCTTCTCCAGACCCCAAAAACCCCGCAATTATGCGCGCCTTGGACCGCGCGTGGCGCACAAACGGTTCATCGCCGCATTGAATCCGGTGCAAATCAGATCACTTTGCCGGATGACATCACCCCAGGATTCTTACGGTAATGTCATTTCACCTATTGAAATTTTCACGATGCGAGATAGAATCAGGCAAACGCATAAAAATGCCGCAAAGCAACATTTCTCTCTCCTAGCTATGTCCGAAGCAGACAAGTCACCGGGCAAGACGTCCATCCAGGTCATCGAGCGCATGATGACGCTGCTGGACGCCCTCGCCCAGCACGCCGACCCGGTCAGCCTGAAAGAGCTGTCGCTGGCCACAGGCCTGCACCCCTCGACCGCCCACCGCATCCTTAACGACATGGTGGCCTGCCGTTTCGTCGATCGCTCCGATCCGGGCAGCTACCGTCTTGGCATGCGCCTGCTGGAACTGGGCAACCTGGTCAAGGCGCGCCTGTCGGTGCGCGACGCCGCGCTGGCGCCGATGCGCGCGCTGCACCGCGTCACCGGGCAGACGGTCAACCTGTCGGTGCGACAGGGCGACGAGATCGTGTATATCGAGCGCGCCTATAGCGAGCGCTCCGGCATGCAGGTGGTGCGCGCCATCGGCGGCCGTGCGCCGCTGCACCTGACCTCGGTCGGCAAGCTGTTCCTGGCCGCCGACGAGTCGGCGCGCGTTCGCAACTACGCCACCCGCACCGGGCTGGCCGGACATACCCGGACCTCGATCACCGACCTGACCAAGCTGGAGCGCGAGCTGAACTGGGTCCGCACCAACGGCTATGCCCGCGACAACGAAGAGCTGGAACTGGGCGTGCGCTGCATTGCCGCCGGCATTTACGACGACTCGCGCCGGCTGGTGGCGGGCCTGTCACTGTCTGCCCCGGCCGACCGGCTCCAGGACAGCTGGCTGCAGAACCTGAAGGAAACCGCGCTGCAGATCTCGCGCGGCATGGGCTACGTATCAGAAGCCGCTGCCTGAGCGCAGCTTCGTTCCGCCAGCGCCACGACGCGCGGGCCGCCAGCGATGGCGCCCCGCGCGTTTTTTTTGCATCCGGCGCCGGACATATCAGAATCAGGCTCAACACTAACGTTTACCCTTAGTTTTCAGATAACCAGCAAACCTTATAATCGCCCCCCATGCGAACCCGTGCCGTCACCCTCACCGAACAGGTCACCCGCCAGGTGCGCGCCGATATCGAAAGCGGCGCGTACCCGGTCGGCACCCGGCTGCCGACCGGCAAGCAGCTCTCGGAGCAGTACGGCGTCAGCGCCGCGGTGATACGCGAAGTCACCGAGCATCTGCGTTCGCAGGGCTTTGTCGAGACGCGCCAGGGTGTCGGCTGCACCGTGCGCTCGCGCACCGGCGCGGCGGGATTCCAGCTGCCGCGCGAGCCCGATATCGACGCCGCCGGCCTGGCGGACCTGTATGACCTGCGCATCGACCTGGAGGGCGCCGCGGCCGCACTGGCGGCGGTGCGCCGCACCGATGACGACATCGCCGCGCTGGCAGGGCTGCTGCAGCGGCTGCATGCCCACCTCTACGACGGGCAGCCGGCAGCCGATATCGACGCGGCCTTCCATATCGGCATCGCCGCGGCGACGCATAACCCGTACTACCGCCAGTTGCTGCAGTACCTGAACCTGCAGCTGCACCAGGCGGTCGCCACCGCGCGCGCCAACACGCTGCGCCAGCCTGGGCTGGCCGAAGGCGTGCATGGCGAGCATGAAGCCATCGTCGACGCGATCCGCCGCGGCGACGCCGAAGCGGCCCGGAGCGCGGCGGTCACCCACCTGCAGAACGCGGCGCGGCGTCTTGGCCTGACGCTGCGCGCGCGTGCCGCCACCCCGTCCCTCGCACAGTCCTGACACCACGGAAACACGGAACAACATGCAAACCGCTCAACTCGCCCAACGCCTCACCGAAGCGCTCGGTGCCGACACTGTCCTGACCAACCCGGACGACATCGCACCGTGGCTGTCGGACTGGCGCGGCATCTATCGCGGGCAGGCACAGGCAGTAGTGCGTCCGCGCAATGTGGAACAAGTCTCGCGCACACTGGCGCTGTGCCAGCAGGCAGCGGCACCAGTGGTGCCGCGCGGCGGCAATACCGGCCTGTGCGGCGGCGCCACGCCCGACGCGCAGGCCGCCAACGTGGTGCTGAGCCTGGACCGCATGAACGCGGTACGTTCGCTCGACACCATCGCCAATACCATGGTGGCCGAAGCCGGCTGCATCCTCGGCAACCTGCGCCGTGCCGCACAGGAAGCCAACCGGCTGCTGCCCCTTTCGCTGGCGGCCGAGGATTCGTGCCAGATCGGCGGCAACCTTGCCACCAATGCCGGCGGCGTCAACGTGGTGCGCTACGGCATGACGCGCGAACTGGTACTTGGCGTGGAAGCCGTGCTGCCCAACGGCGAGGTGTTCAACGGCTTGCGCACGCTGCGCAAGGACAACACCGGCTACGACCTGAAGCAGCTGCTGATCGGCTCGGAAGGCACGCTGGGCGTGATCACGGCGGCGGCGTTGCGGCTGTTCCCGCGCACCGATACGCGCAGCGTGGTACTGGCGGCGGTTGCCTCGCCGGCGCAATCGCTGGAACTGTATGCACTGCTGTTCGCGCAATGCGGCGCGCGCCTGCAGGCGTTCGAGTTCTTTACCGGCGATTGCCTGGACCTGGTGCTGGTGCACGCGGAAGGCGTGCAGGAACCGTTCGCGCAGCGCTACCCGGCCTATGTGCTGGTGGAACTGGCGGACACCACGGATGAGGACGCACTCAACGCGCTGCTGGAGCGCGTGATCGGCGAAGCGCTGGAGCGCGAACTGTGCCTGGACGCGGCGGTCTCGGCATCGCTGGCGCAGTTGCAGGCGATGTGGAAACTGCGCGAGGAAATCTCCGAAGCGCAGCGCGCCGATGGCCCGCACCTGAAGCACGACGTGTCGCTGCCGATCGAGCAGATCCCGGCGTTCATGACGTCAATGGAAAGCCGCCTGCGCGCGCTCGACCCGGCGATCCGGCCTTTTGTCTTCGGCCACTTCGGCGATGGCAACCTGCACTACAACCTGTCGCGCCCGGCCGGCGCCACCAGGGACTGGGCAGCGACCCATGGCGATGCGGTCACTGACGCGGTGCTGGATGAAGTGATGCGCTACGGCGGCAGCATCAGCGCCGAGCACGGCATCGGCCAGCTCAAGCGCCATGCCTTCCTGGCGCTCAAGGATCCGCTGGAGTTGCGGCTGATGCGGGAGATCAAGGCGGTGTTCGATCCGGCCGGGATCATGAACCCCGGCAAGCTGCTCTGAGCGCTGTCGCGCTGGCAAAAAAAACGCGCCGGGCTCCGGCGCGTTTTCATTGCAGGTCAGCGATCAGATGCCGCGAGCCTGCTGCGAAGCCAGGATCGCGTGCGCGCCGCCCGGGCGCTGCGTCAGGTTAGGGGAAGAGGGAAAGCCGTGCGGCTGCGACGGCGAATGCTCGAGCCAGTCCTTGACCCGGTTGGCATCGGCAAAACGCGACAGCTTGCCCGCCGAATCCAGGAACACCATCACCACGTTGCGGCCCTGCACGCGCGCCTGCATCACCAGGCACTGGCCTGCCTCGGAGATAAAGCCAGTCTTCTGCAGGCCGATCTCCCAGTTGCCGCCGCGCACCAGGCGGTTGGTGCTGACATAGTGCTGCGTGCGGCCCATCACGTTGACTTCATGCTCGGTCTGGGTCGAGAACTCGCGGATGGTCGGGTTGCGGTACGCGGCATTGACCATGCGCACCAGGTCCATCGCGCTCGACACATTGCTGCTCGACAGGCCACTCGAGTCGACGAAATGGCTGTCGTTCATGCCCAGCTCGCGCGCCTTGCGGTTCATCGCCTGCACGAAAGCCGGCAGCCCGCCCGGATAGTGGCGGCCCAGCGCCGAGGCGGCGCGGTTCTCGGACGACATCAGCGCCAGCAGCAGCAGTTCCTGGCGGGTCAGCTGCGTACCGAAGCGCAGGCGCGAGCTGCTGTGCTTCTCGGTGTCGCGATCGTCCTCGGTGATGGTCAGCACCTCGTCCATCGGCAGGCGCGCGTCCATCACCACCAGCGCGGTCATCAGCTTGGTGATCGAGGCGATCGGCAGCACGGCCGAGGCGTTCTTCTGGAACAGCACCTCGTTGGAGCCCTGGTCCATCACCAGCGCCACGCTGGAGCGCAGCGCCAGTGCGTCTTCGGTATCGCGCAGCCCCATCGCCTCGCCCAGCGACGGCTTGGCCGGCGTGAACACGGCGCGCACCGGCGCGGCGCGATGCGCGGCCACGACCTGGCGCTTGCCGTTTTTCAGCACGATCACCTTGCGGCCGGAACCGGCTTCACTCCTGGCGACCCTGCTGCTGCGCGACTTCGCGGACACAGTCTTGGAAGCGGATTTTTTGGTGACTTTAGCGGTAGTTGCCTGCTTTTTAGACGCTTTTTGCGTACTTGCAGACTTGCTGGCAGCCTCAGCGACGGGAGCTGCAACCATCGACACCGACACCAGCACCGCGGCGGCAACGGCGGACAAGGGCGTGGAGCCGAAGAATCTGGAAAAAATGGAATCAGACCGAAACATGATTCGTTCAGCGCATCAGGAATGGCGCTAGTGTAGGAAATTAAGAAATTGTTAGCAAGATTAAAGACTTACAGACGCTCCTTAAAGTTCGATTTGCAAACATTTCCACATGGTGGAAAAAGTTGACCTCAGGTCACGTTCGCAAACGAACTGCATTCGCTCCGCCTTGCTCACCCCAGTAACAATTGCGGCCAGTACGGCATTTCGCTCTCTATATCGGCAGCAATCGTTACACATTGATACAAACCTCTCTATGAGAGGAAACGCGCAAACCCGCTTACCGGCTCCCGTTCGGTGGCCAGGCGGTTTTCCGGCGCGTCCGGATCCGCAAACCCCAGCGACATGCCGCACACCACCATTTCTTCGGGTGGCAGCAGCAAATGGCTGCCAATGATCTTGTGGAACTGCGTGAACGCCGCCTGCGGGCAGGTATCCAGCCCGCGCCCCCGCGCGGCAACCATGATGCTTTGCAGGAACATGCCGTAGTCGAGCCAGCTGCCCTGCTCCATGATGCGATCGATGGTGAAGATCATGCCCACCGGCGCATCGAAGAAACGGAAATTGCGCGCGTGCTGCTCATGCATGCGCGCCTTGTCCTCGCGGCTGATCTCAAGCAGGCCATACAGGTCCCAGCCCACCTTGCGCCGCCTCGCCAGGTACGGGTTGGCCCATTCGCGGGGATAGTACGGGTATTCCTCCAGGTACTTGGCATCGCGCTCAGGGTCGTCGTAAGCGGCAAGGACATCGGCGCACAGCTTTGCCTTGGCCTCGCCCGACAGGACATAGACCCGCCAAGGCTGCGTATTGGTGCCGGAGGGGGCGCGGCTGGCGACGGCCAGGATCTCTTCCACGGTCTCGCGCGGCACGGGCGTATCGAGAAAGGCCGGCACCGAACGCCGCGTCAGGATCGCGCGATCCACACACGCCACGGCGTCCTGCGAACCCGGTTGCATCTCGAGGGACATCTTGTTCGTCTCCATCGCCCCGCCCTCACCCTTGCGCGCCTGCGACCGCCAGCGGCAGCAGCGCCTCGCGCAGCGGCGCCGGCAGCGGTACCGGCCGGCGCGTGGCGCGATCGACATAGACGTGGATGAAATGCCCCTGCGCGGCGGCAACCTCGTTGTCGCCGCTGAACAGGCCGACCTCATAGCGCACGCTCGACGTGCCGAGCCTGGCGACGCGCAAGCCTGCGACCACGGTCTCCGGGAAGCTGAGCGACGAGAAGTAATTGCACTGCGTCTCGATCACCAGCCCGATGGTCTTGCCCGACTCGAGATCGAGCGCCCCCTGCCGGATCAGGTAGGTATTCACCACGGTGTCAAAATAACTGTAGTAGACAACGTTGTTAACGTGGCCATAGACATCGTTATCCATCCAACGCGTCGTGATCGGCTGGAAGTACGGATAGGCACTGCGCGGCTCGGCTTGTGGTTTCATGGGGCGAGGAAGGAACTGGGCAGGAACGGAAAGTGGAATCGGAGTGCGCCAGGGCAACTGTTGACGCGTTCGCAACCGCAACACGAACGCACCAGCGCTACCTGCGGATGACCAGTGCCACGCCTAACGCAGCAAGCACCATGCCGGCGGCGGCGAGCGGCGGGAAGCGTTCGCCGAAGAGCAGCCAGGCCATCACGGCGGTGGTCGGTGGCGTCAGATACATGAGGCTAGACACCCTGGTCGCCGCACCTTGGCGGATCAGCAGGAACAGCAGCGAGATGGCGCCGATCGACAACGCCACCACCAACCACGCCAGCGCGCCGATCATGGCGGCGGTCCACTGCACTTCGCGGGTCTCGAACAGGAACATGAACGGCAGGCAGGCCAGCGCGGCGGCGCCGAACTGGATCACGGATCCCATGCGCAGGTCGAACACCGGGCAGAAGTGCTTCTGGTAGACGGTGCCGACGGTAATGCTGATCAGCGCGCCGACCGCCAGCGCCAGGCCTGCCGGCGTCAGCGCGCTGGTGCCGAGCTTGTTGGCCACCACCAGCGCCACGCCGGCGATGCCCAGCAGCAAGCCCAGCCACTGGTGCCCGCTGATGCGCTCGCCCAGCCGTGCGGCGATCAGCGCGGTCAGGATCGGCTGCATGCCTGCGATCAGCGCCGACACGCCGGCCGGCATGCCGAGCCTGATCGCCGCCCACACGCCGCCGAGGTAGCCGGCCTGCAGCAGCAAGCCCGCCACGGCAAGATGGCCGACCATGCGCCAGTCGGCATGCGCCGTGCCCGCCGCGCGCGGCAACGGCACGCCGGCCAGCAGCACGAACGGCACCATCAGCACCAGCACGCCGACAAAGCGCAGAAACAGGAATGTCATCGGTTCCGCGTACGGCATGCCGTACTTGGCGACGATGAAGCCGGTGCTCCAGATCAGCACGAACAGCCACGGCATCGCCGCCACCCATGCCGTCCGGCGGGCGGCGGCATCGGCCGTGCGGCCGGGTTCTGCGGCGGCGCTCATGACGCCGCCGCCAGCACGCCGTGGCGGGCATGGTATTGCGCGGCCAGGCGCACGGTCTGCGCATGGACCGCGACCGTGTCTTCGATCTGGTTACCGTAGCCGCCGGCCATCGCCACCGCTACCGGGAGGCCACGCGCCATGGCGGCGTCGAATACCAGCCGGTCACGCCGTGCCAAACCAGCGAAGGTCAGTTTGAGCCGCCCGAGCCGGTCGCCCTCGTGCGGATCGGCGCCGGCCAGGTAGATCAGCAGGTCGGGCGCGAAGCGGCTGAACAGCGTATCCAGCGCCACCTGCAACGAATGCGCATAGGCGTCGTCGTCGCAGCCGTCCGGCAGCCCGACGTCGAGGTCGCTGGCTTCCTTGCGGAACGGATAGTTCTTCTCGCCGTGCAGCGACAGCGTGAACGCAGAGGGATCGCCTTGCAGGATCGACGCCGTGCCGTTGCCCTGGTGCACGTCGAGATCGACCACCGCCACGCGGCGCACGTCGCCGTCGCGCTGCAGCACGCGCGCCGCGATGGCCGCGTCGTTGAACACGCAGAAGCCGCCACCCTTGTCGGCATACGCGTGGTGCGTGCCGCCGGCGAGGTTCACGGCAATGCCTTCGCGCAAGGCTGCCCGGCACGCTTCAATGGTGGCGCCGGCGGAGCGCCGCGAGCGCTCGACCATGGCTTCGGACCACGGGAAGCCGATTTCGCGCTGGCGGGCAGCATCCAGCGTGCCATCGGAAGCGGCCTGGACGTATTCCGGCGTATGCGCCAGCAGCAGCGCATCGTCGCCGGCGCGCGGCGCCTCGGCCAGGCGCAAGCCAGGGATCTGGGTTGCAACTGTGTCGCGCAGCATGCTGTACTTGCGCATCGGGAAACGGTGTCCCGGCGGCAGCGGCAACACGAAATGGTCGGCGTAGAAGGCAAGCATGGATCGGCCTGTGCGGTTCTGTTCACGTCTTGTCGGTTTCGCAGGCGGCGGCCAGCCGTACAGCGAGGGAATCCGCGATGGTAGCACCGCTCACCGCACCTCGCCGCCTAGCCAAAATGGCTGCTGCGGCACAAATACCAGCACAGCGGCCCAATATTTTTGTGCAACGCACAAAATGCGCTTGACATTAAACCTGGCTTCCCTAGAATTGGAATTGTTGCGGCGCATCAAACCATCGGGCGCGGCACACAACCACCCACCTACGCCTGGGCTGGCCGAAGCGGGACACACCGTCACGGCCTTGACATCTAGGCGGCTTATTTTTGCTTGACCTTGAAGTTCACCACTGGAGACCAGCAATGATCCTGACCCCGGAACAAGTCGCAGCAGCGCAAAAAGCAAACCTGGAAACGCTGTTCGGCCTGACTACCAAGGCATTTGAAGGCGTCGAAAAGCTTGTCGAACTGAACCTGCAGGTCGTGAAGACCACGTTGGCCGAAAACGTGGAAAATGCCAAGAAGGCCCTGTCGGCCAAGGACGCACAGGAACTGCTGGCCCTGCAGGCCGCAGCCGTGCAGCCGGTCGCCGAGAAGACCCTGGCTTACACCCGTCACCTGTACGAAATCGCTTCGGAAACCCAGAGCGAGTTCACCAAGGTGGCCGAGGCCCAACTGGCCGAAGGCTCGAAGAACGTGCAGGCGCTGGTCGAGAACTTCGCCAAGAACGCCCCGGCCGGTTCGGAATCGACCGTGGCCATCGTGAAGTCGGCGATCTCGGCTGCCAACAACGCCTACGAGTCGGTGCAGAAGGCGACCAAGCAAGCCGTGGAAATCGCTGAAACCAACTTCCAGGCCGCTGCTTCCGCCGCCACCAAGGCTGCCCAGCAAGCCAGCGCCACGGCCCGTACGGCCACGGCGAAGAAGGCTACGGTTGCCTGATAGCTGTTTGCCTTGACGATGGACCGGCTCCGGCCGGTCCGTTGGCAAAGCGCATTGATACGGCATCTTGCCGGTGCGTTTTGCCAACGATGATGGTGGTGTCCCGACCGAGGATAGCGGCACTGCCTAGTCTGCCGATGTCTCCTCGGTACCGCGGTCTCCTTGTCCAAAGGTATCGTTAAAGCCTGGCCTGCAGAGGCCGGGCTTTTTTTTTGCCCGTTTCGTTCTTCCTTCCCGCTTGTATAAGGCCCCGCCCCGCTGGCTCCATCCGTTGGTGGGTTTGACTTCTGGCGGTTAATTGCATTAACAGGGCAAAAAAGAACCCGCCCGAAGGCGGGTTCTGCGTTTCCGTCGGGAACGCTCAGCGCTTGCGCGGCGGCGGCACGTCGGTACACGTGCCTTCGTAGATCTCCGCCGCCATGCCGATCGATTCGCCCAGCGTCGGGTGCGGGTGGATGGTCTTGCCGATATCCACCGCATCCGCGCCCATCTCGATCGCCAGGCACACTTCGCTGATCAGGTCGCCGGCATGCATACCGACGATACCGCCGCCGATCACGCGATGCGTTTCCTCGTCGAAGATCAGCTTGGTAAAGCCCTCGTCGCGGCCGTTGGCAATGGCGCGGCCCGAAGCGGCCCACGGGAACACACCCTTGCTGTACTTGATGCCCTGCGCCTTGCACTCGTCTTCGGTCAGGCCGGCCCAGGCCACTTCCGGATCGGTAAAGGCCACCGACGGGATCTGCTTGGCATCGAAGAATGCCTTCTCGCCATGCGCGGCTTCCGCGGCCACGTGGGCTTCATGCACCGCCTTGTGCGCCAGCATCGGCTGGCCCACGACGTCGCCGATCGCGAAGATATGCGGCACGTTGGTGCGCATCTGCTTGTCGACGTTGATAAAGCCGCGGTCGGTCACGGCCACGCCCGCCTTCTCGGCGGCGATGCGCTTGCCGTTGGGCGCGCGGCCCACCGACACCAGCACCAGGTCGTAGCGCTGCGCCTCGGACGGCGCCTGCTCGCCCTCGAACTTGACGTAGATGCCATCCGGCTTGGCTTCCACCCCGACGGTCTTGGTATTCAGCATGACCTTGCCGAAGCGGTCCTTGTTCTTCTTTTCCCAGACCTTGACCAAATCGCGGTCGGCACCGCCCATCAGGCCCGGCAGCATTTCGACGACATCGATCTCGGCGCCCAGCGTGCTGTACACCGTGGCCATTTCCAGACCGATGATGCCACCGCCGATGACCAGCATCTTGTTGGGCACTTCCGGCAGTTCGAGCGCGCCGGTCGAGTCGACGATGCGCGGGTCTTCCGGAATGAACGGCAGCTTCACCGGCTGGCTGCCGGCGGCAATGATGGCCTTCTCGAAGCGGATCACGGTCTTCTTGCCAGTGCTGCGCTTGCCCTCGCCCTCGGTCAGCTCGACTTCCATGTGGTGCGGATCGAGGAAGTTGCCGATGCCGCGCACCACCTGCACCTTGCGCGCCTTGGCCATGCCGGCCAGGCCGCCGGTCAGCTTGCCGACTACCTGGTTCTTGTAGTGGCGCAGGCCGTCGAGGTCGATCTTGGCTTCGCCGAACAGGATGCCGTGGGCGGCCAGCGCCTTGGCTTCGTCGATCACGGCGGCGTTGTGCAGCAGCGCCTTGGAGGGGATGCAGCCCACGTTCAGGCAGACGCCGCCAAGCGTGCTGTAGCGTTCCACCAGCACCGTGTTCATGCCCAGGTCGGCAGCACGGAAGGCGGCCGAGTAGCCGCCAGGGCCAGCGCCCAGCACCAGCATGTCGCACTGGATGTCGGCACCGCCGCCATGCGTTGCCGCGGCCGGTGCCGCGGCGGCCGGCGCAGGGGCCGGAGCCGGAGCTTGAGCGGGCGCCGGTGCAGCGGCGGCTGCCTGGGCCTCCACGGTGCAGATCACCGCGCCCTGGCCGACCTTGTCGCCCACCTTGACCTTGACCTCCACCACCTTGCCTGCTGCCGACGACGGCACGTCCATGCTCGCCTTGTCGGACTCCAGCACGATCAGGGACTGCTCCAGCTCGACCGTATCGCCGGCCTTGACCAGTACCTCGATCACTTCCACCGCGTCGAAATCGCCGATATCCGGCACCTTGACTTCGATCACACTCATATTTGCTCCTCAA
Organism: Cupriavidus phytohabitans; assembly: GCF_000426345.1. Lineage (GTDB taxonomy): Bacteria > Pseudomonadota > Gammaproteobacteria > Burkholderiales > Burkholderiaceae > Cupriavidus. Next base: position 43,986 of record NZ_AUFE01000023.1, read on the forward strand.
TACGCGCCCGCCTCTCGGCTTCAGGGCGCGCCGTCGTTGTTGGTTGCCGCATCCGCCCCCGGGGCTGCGCCATTGTCTGCTTCGTGCAGCTGGACCGTATGGACCTCGATCGGCCCCGATGAACTCTTGTCGAACTCCACGCCCGCATCGACGCCGATGCGCGCGATCTCGCCCGCATCCAGGTCCGGCCGGTCATACACCGCGTGCATTGCGCCCAGCGCGTAGTTGCGGCCCGAGCCGATGCCCCAGAAGCGGTCGAACGAAAACACCTCGCGATACGAGTAGACGCCGAAGATGCCCGCCGGATTGGCGATCAGGCAGACGATCTGCGACGACTCGTAGGGATCGTCCTCGTCTTCCTTGGTGTTGACGAAGTAGTCCGTCTTCAGCTTCTCATGCACCTTCAGGAAGGTGCGGAACACGTCGTCGCGCGAGCCCAGCCTGCACTCCTCACCCAGGCCAGCCAGCAGCGTGCGCATGACCGGGAAGTGCGCGGTCGTCCCGGCCAGCGCGATAAAGCCGTCGCCGACCGGAAAGACCTTCTGGTTGCGCTCATACGCGCGCGACAGCCGCGTATCGCCGAAGGTGACCAGCGCGTCCGCCGCGATCGCCACCTCGGCGCCCTTCTTGACGACAACACAGGTAGTCATGGCTCGCTCCTATCGTCCGGCTTGGGCGCACACCGGCAATGCCGGTGCGCGCTGCCGAGTTAGAGCAGGATACGGCGGAAGTCCGCCAGCAGTTGCGCGAAGTACGTGTTGAAGCGCGCGGCCTCGGCGCCGTCGATGACGCGATGGTCCCACGACAGCGACAGCGGCAGCGTCAGGCGCGGCGCAAACTGCTTGCCGTCCCACACCGGCTTCTGGAACGACTTGCACACGCCCATGATGGCCACTTCCGGCGCATTGATGATGGGCGTGAAGTACGTGCCGCCCAGGCCGCCCAGCGACGAGATCGAGAAGCAGCCGCCCTGCATCTGGTCCGGCTTGAGCTTGCCGTCGCGCGCCAGCTTGGCCAGCTCGCTCATTTCCTGGCTGATCTCCAGCACGCCCTTCTTGTCGGCGTCCTTGATCACCGGCACGACCAGGCCGTTCGGGGTGTCGGCGGCGAACCCGATGTTGAAGTACTTTTTCAGCACCAGGTTGTCACCGTCGAGCGACGCATTGAAGTTCGGGAACTTCTTCAGCGCCGCGACCGTGGCCTTGATCATGAAGGCCAGCATGGTCACCTTGATGCCGGACTTTTCGTTTTCCTTGTTCAGCTGCACGCGGAAGGCTTCCAGCTCGGTGATGTCCGCTTCGTCATGGTTGGTGACGTGCGGGATCATGACCCAGTTGCGGTGCAGGTTGGCGCCGGAAATCTTCTTGATGCGCGACAGGGCCTTGCTTTCCACCTCGCCGAAGCGGGTGAAATCGACCTTCGGCCACGGCAGCAGGCCGAGCTCGCCACCGCCGCCGCCAGCCGCGGCAGCCTGGGCCGGCGCGGCGGCCTGGCCGGTCATCACGCCCTTGACGTAGTTCTGCACGTCCTGCTGGGTGATGCGGCCCTTGGGACCGGTGCCGGCCACGCGCGACACGTCGACGCCCAGCTCGCGCGCGAACTTGCGCACCGAGGGGCTGGCATGGGCGGTCTTGCCGCTTACGCCAGCGACGGCCGGTGCGACGGCAGCCGCTGCTGCCGGAGCCGGAGCTGCAACCGGTGCCGGGGCGGGCGCGCTGGCAGCCGCCGGTGCCGGAGCCGCCGCGGCAGCCGGAGCCGGTGCTGCGGCCGCGCCAGCGCCTTCCAGGATCAGCAGCAGCGTACCCTCGGACACGTTGTCGCCAACCTTGACCTTGACTTCCTTGACCACGCCGCCCTGCGGCGAGGGCACGTCCATGGTGGCCTTGTCGGACTCCAGCGTCACCAGCGCGTCTTCCGCGCTGATGGTGTCGCCCGGCTTGACGTGGACTTCGATGACCGGCACAGCGTCGTAGTCGCCGATATCAGGCACCTTGACTTCGATGGTGCCGCCACCGCTCGCGGCTGGGGCTGCCGCGGGAGCTGCTGCCGGCGCGGGAGCGGGCGCGGGCGCGGGTGCTGCGGCAGCCGGCGCCGGAGCCGGCGCTGCGGCCGTGGCAGGCGGTGCTGCAGAGGCCTCGTTGGCCGCTTCCAGCATCACCAGCACCGAGCCTTCGGACACGTTGTCGCCCACCTTGATGCGGACGTCCTTGACCACGCCGGCCTGCGGCGAGGGCACGTCCATGGTGGCCTTGTCCGACTCCAGCGTCACCAGCGCGTCTTCCGCGTTGATGCTGTCGCCGGGTTTCACATGCACTTCGATGACGGGGACGGCGTCATAGTCGCCGATATCCGGCACCTTGATTTCAATTGCTTGACTCATACAGTGTCTCCTGGGCAGGCCGGCGCGCGCGACATCCGCAAGCGGCGAGATTACCTTCGCCGCCCGCTTCTGTCACGCCGCCATGCCGCAAGGCGCCAGCCGGCGGTTTGCCGGGGCGCCCGCGGCACGGCGTCGCCGTACTGCGGGGGTGGGTGCAGGCTGCCGGATCAGACCGACATCGGGTTGGGCTTGCTCGGGTCGAGGTTGTACTTCTTGATGGCCTCGGCCACCTTGTCACGGCTGATGGCGCCCTCGTCGGCCAGCGCCTTGAGCGCGGCCAGCGTGACCCAGTGGCGGTCCACTTCAAAGAAGTGGCGCAGCTTCTCGCGGGTATCCGAGCGGCCGAAGCCGTCGGTGCCCAGCACCACGTAGCGGCGCGGCACGAACGGACGGATCTGCTCGGCGAAGGCGCGCACGTAGTCGGTCGAGGCGATCACCGGGCCGCGGGCTGACTTCAGCTTCTGCGTGACAAAGGCTTCGCGCTGGGCTTCGGCCGGGTGCAGCAGGTTGAAGCGCTCGGCAGCCTGGCCTTCGCGGGCCAGCTCGGTGAAGCTCGGGCAGCTCCACAGGTCGGACTCGACGCCCCAGTCCTTCTTCAGCAGTTCGGCGGCGGCGACCACCTCGCGGAAGATCGTACCCGAGCCTAGCAACTGCACGCGCGGCGCGTTGCTGTTCTCGACGCCCTTGCGGAACTGGTACATGCCCTTGACGATGTCCTTCTCTACGCCAGCCGGCATTTCCGGATGCTCGTAGTTCTCGTTCATCACCGTCAGGTAGTAGTAGACGTCTTCCTGCTCGGCGTACATGCGGCGCAGGCCGTCCTGCATGATCACCGCCAGTTCGTACTGGTAGGTCGGGTCGTACGAGATGCAGTTCGGGATCGCGGCGTGGAACACGTGCGAGTGGCCGTCTTCGTGCTGCAGGCCTTCGCCGTTCAGCGTGGTGCGGCCGGCGGTGCCGCCCAGCAGGAAGCCACGCGAGCGCATGTCGGCAGCGGCCCAGCACAGGTCGCCGATACGCTGGATGCCGAACATCGAGTAGTAGATGTAGAACGGGATCATCTGCACGCCGTGCGTCGAGTACGACGTGGCGGCGGCGATCCAGTCGCACATGGCGCCGGCTTCGTTGATGCCTTCCTGCAGCACCTGGCCAGTCTGCGATTCCTTGTAGAACATCAGCTGGTCATGGTCTTCCGGCACGTACTTCTGGCCTTCCTGGTTCCAGATGCCGACCTGGCGGAACAGGCCTTCCATGCCGAAGGTGCGCGATTCGTCCGGCACGATGGGCACCACGTGCTTGCCGATCTGCTTGTCCTTGAGCAGCGTGTTCAGGATCCGCACGAAGGCCATGGTGGTGGACACTTCGCGGCCTTCGCCGGTGGCTTTCAGCAGCGCGTCGAACGCGGACAGCTGCGGGATCTGCAGCGCTTCGGCCTTCTGGCGGCGGGCCGGCAGGTAGCCGCCCAGGTTCATGCGCGCCTGGCGCATGTATTCCAGTTCCTTCGAGCCTTCTTCGAAGGTCAGGTACGGCACCTCGTCGAGCTTGTCGTCGGGCACGGGAATATTGAACTGGTCGCGGAACTTGCGGATCGCGTCCACCGGCATCTTCTTCTGCTGGTGGGCCACGTTCATGGCCTGGCCGGCATCGCCCATGCCATAGCCCTTGATGGTCTTGGCCAGGATCAGCGTCGGCTGGCCCTTGTGCTCGCTCGCGGCCTTGTAGGCGGCGTAGATCTTGTGCGGGTCGTGGCCGCCGCGGTTCAGGCGCCAGATGTCCTCGTCGGACCAGTCGGCGACCATCGCCTTCAGCTCAGGCGTGTTGAAGAAGTGCTCGCGGACGTAGGCGCCGTCCTTGGCCTTCATGGTCTGGTACTCGCCGTCCACGCAGTCCATCATGCGTTTCATCAGCAGGCCCTTGGTGTCGCGCGCCAGCAGCGAATCCCACTTGCTGCCCCACACCACCTTGATCACGTTCCAGCCGGCACCGCGGAACTCGGATTCCAGTTCCTGGATGATCTTGCCGTTGCCGCGCACCGGGCCATCCAGGCGCTGCAGGTTGCAGTTGATGACGAAGACCAGGTTGTCGAGCTTCTCGCGGCCAGCCATGCCGATCGCACCCAGCGATTCCGGCTCGTCGGTCTCGCCGTCGCCCAGGAAGGCCCAGACCTTGCGATCGCCGGCCTTGGCCAGGCCGCGGCTGTCCAGGTACTTCATGAAACGGGCCTGGTAGATGGCCATGATCGGGCCCAGCCCCATCGACACGGTCGGGAACTGCCAGAAGTCCGGCATCAGCCACGGGTGCGGGTATGACGAGATGCCCTTGCCGTCCACTTCCTGGCGGAAATTGTCGAGCTGGTCCTGGGTCAGGCGGCCCAGCAGGAAGGCGCGCGAGTACACGCCCGGTGCCGAGTGGCCCTGCACGAAGACCAGGTCGCCGCCGCTCTGTTCCGAGGGGGCGCGCCAGAAATGGTTGTAGCCGACGTCATACAGCGTGGCCGCCGAGGCAAACGAGGAGATATGGCCGCCGACGTTGGTGTGCTTGTTGGCGCGCAGCACCATCGCCATGGCGTTCCAGCGGGTGTACGAGCGGATGCGGTGCTCGATGTCCTGGTCGCCGGGGATGCGGGCCTGCTGCTCCACCGGGATGGTGTTGATGTACTGCGTCTCGGCGTGGAACGGCTGGGTCACGCCGTTCACGCGTGCGTACTCGATCTGCTTGTCGATCAGGAACGCGGCGCGCGCCGGTCCCTCGGCTGCGAGGACGCCCTGCAAGGCATCCAGCCATTCATGGGTTTCCTGGGGATCGGCGTCGTTGGCGCTGGATGCGCCGAGAATCTGCTCTGGTACGGCGGACATGACTGTCTCCTGGGTGAATTCGTGCTTCCGTGCCTGCGCTTCCGGCGCCGGCTCTGGGGGCTCTACGGGTTGACTCGCACCGTTGCGGGTTCGGCGCTGCCGCGCCTTGCATCGGGCCGCCGCCGGGGTACCTGTTCCGGTTCCTCCGCACGGCAGGCGCATGGCTACCGCCCGCATTCTTGGGTCGAACCGATTCTATGGAAGCCTATGGGGCAACACAAGTGAAATTTTCAAATTGCGATATCGTTTTTTACAATGCGAAATAATACCGCAGCGCATCAAGAGCCATGCCCCGACCCGCATGGCGCCAGACGCAAGGGCGCCCGCGCGGACAGCGCCGACGGGGATTTCATTGGCGCTTTCCCCAAGCGACGCACTGCAATAATCTCGGTACACTGAACGGTCAGCCGTCAATACCTCCCATGCCGTTCCTCGATCGCTTCCTTTCCCGCCTGCGTGCAGCCATGCTTTCGCCCGATGCCTCGGGCACAGCCAAGGCCGCCGGAGGCGATACCGGCCACACCCCTTCCGCGGCCGCCGGGCTTGGTCCGATCGACACGCTCGGCCCGGACGACGGCGCGCCGGTGGCGGCCCCGCGCGGCCTGTGGTGGCTGCGCTGGCGCAACCTTGTCGCCACCAGCTGGTTCATGTTCATCCCGCTGGTCGCGATCGTGCTGTTCACGGTGGCGATGGGCGTGATCCTGTGGTCGCTGCACGAGACCGAGCGCCAGCAGCAGCGTGATGCGCTGTACCGCGACGCCGCCTGGGCGCAGCAGCGCGTGCGCCTGTCGCTGCTCAGCAACCAGGACCAGCTGGCCTCGCTGGCGCGCGACATCGCCGCCGCGCAGCTGGAGCAAGGCGCTTACCGCACCGCCGCCCAGGAAATCCTGCGCGAGAACCCGGAGATCGTCTTTGTCAACTGGCTCGACGCCACCAAGCGCGGCCGCTGGTCGCTGCCGTCGACGTCCGAATTCGCGGTGCGCCTGCGCGAGAACCAGGACCAGCCGCTCGAGCCGGAAGTGCTGGACACCTTCGATGCCGCGCGCGAGACCCAGCGCGTGGTCTACTCGCGCCCGCTGGTCAACGACCGCGGCGACAGCTTCATGCTGATGCAGGTGCCGATCGTGCGCGACAACGAGTTCCTCGGCACGCTCGGCGCGCTGTACTCGATCAACGGCATCCTCACGCACCTGCTGCCGCCGGAGCTGACCGAGCGCTACCGCTTCTCGCTGATCGACAAGAACAACCAGACCCGCGCCAGCACCTCGCTGCGGCCCGTGCCCGGCAACGCGCTGTCGTACGAAGTGCTGCTGGACCCGCCCGGCCACTCGCTGTCGCTGCGCGCCGACGCCTACCCGCCGCCGTCGAACCTGCCCAACAACATGCTGCTGTGGCTGGTGGTGGGCCTTTCCTGCTTCCTGCTGTGGAGCCTGTGGAGCATGTGGCGCCATACCAGCCGCCGCTCCGAGGCGCAGCGCGCGCTGCTGGCCGAGACCTCGTTCCGGCGCGCGATGGAAAACTCGATGCTGATCGGCCTGCGCGCGCTCGACCTGAACGGCCGCATCACCTATGTCAATCCGGCCTTCTGCCGCATGACCGGCTGGCAGGAGAACGACCTGGTCGGCCGCCTGCCGCCCTTCCCCTACTGGCCGCCGAACGACCAGCAGGAGATGCAGAAGCAGATCGACCTGACGCTGCAGGGCAAGTCGCCCGCCGGCGGCTACGAGATGCGCACGATGCGCCGCGACGGCAGCAGCTTCTACGCGCGCATGTACGTGTCGCCGCTGGTCGACAGCCGCGGCCGCCATACCGGCTGGATGAGCTCGATGACGGACATCACCGAGCCCAAGCGCGCGCGCGAGGAACTGGCCGCCGCGCATGACCGCTTCACCACGGTGCTGGAGAGCCTGGACGCCGCGGTGTCGGTGCTCGCCACCGACAAGGCCGAGCTGCTGTTCGCCAACCGCTATTACCGCCAGCTGTTCGGCTGGGAGGCCGAGGGCCACCTCAAGCTCGCCGGCGACGATCTCGACAAGGAACAGGTCTCGAGCGACAACACCGATTACGTCGACGCCTACGCCGGCCTGCCCGCTTCCGAGTTGATGCCCTACGCGTCGGACGCGCGCGAGGTGTTCGTGCCCGACATGCAGAAATGGTTTGAAGTGCGCCGCCGCTATATCCAGTGGGTCGACGGTCACCTGGCGCAGATGCAGATCGCCACCGACATCACCGTGCGCAAGGCCGCCGAGGAAATGGCGCGCCAGCATGAAGAACGCCTGCAGTTCACCAGCCGCCTGACCACCATGGGCGAGATGGCGTCGTCGCTGGCGCACGAGCTGAACCAGCCGCTGGCGGCGATCAACAACTACTGCATGGGCGCGGTGGCACGGCTGCGTTCGGGCCGCAGCACGCCGGAGGACCTGATCCCGGTACTCGAGAAAACTTCCGCGCAGGCCGTGCGCGCGGGCACCATCATCAGCCGCATCCGCGGCTTTGTGAAACGCAGCCAGCCGCAGCGGCGCGAAGCGGCGCTGCACGATATCGTCGCCGATGCCGTGGGCCTGGCCGACCTGGAGGCGACCCGGCGCCGCGTCACCATCCTGACCCGGCTGCCGGCGCCGCCGGTGGCAATCTATGTCGACCCGGTACTGATCGAGCAGGTGCTGGTGAACCTGCTCAAGAACGCGGTCGAAGCCATGGCCGGCCTGCCGGCGTTGCGCGCCGGCGGCGTGGTGCGCCTGCATGCGCGCGTGGAGCCGGGCGAGATCGGCGACAACATCCATATCGACGTCATCGACCAGGGTCCGGGCGTCGACGAAGCCACCAAGGAGCGCCTGTTCGAGCCCTTCTTCAGTACCAAGTCCGACGGCATGGGCATGGGGCTGAATATCTGCCGCTCGATCATCGAGTCGCACCAGGGCCGGCTGTGGGTGGAGAACAATGTCGACGGCATTGGCTGCACCTTCAAGATCATGCTGCCGCTGCATCCCGTGATGGCTGAGCAATAACCCCGCATTCCACCGCTGTCCGAATCGTTCCGGACATCCCCGGCAGGCCGGCGCCAGACTCCCTGCGCATGTGGGGGCCCTGTCTCGCCACAGAGGCCCCGGGGCGGTTACACTTCGCAGCAATGAATTGTTGTCCCGAGGAGACTACATGACCGCAACGCCAAACCCCACGCCCCACCGCGGCGAGACCGTGTTCATCGTCGACGACGATGAAGCCATGCGCGACTCGCTGACCTGGTTGCTGGAGGGCAATGGCTACCAGGTACGCAGCTTTACCAGCGCCGAGCAGTTCCTCGCCGCCTACGACGCCAGCCAGGTGTCCTGCCTGATCCTCGATGTGCGCATGCCCGGCATGAGCGGCCCGGAACTGCAGGAGCGGATGATCGCCGAGAATATCAATATCCCGATCGTCTTCATCACCGGCCACGGCGACGTGCCGATGGCGGTATCGACCATGAAGCGCGGTGCCATCGATTTCATCGAGAAGCCGTTCGACGAATCCGAGCTGCGCGCGCTGGTCGAGCGCATGCTGCAGAAGGCCCGCACCGACCATTCCGCCGCACGCGAGCAGCGCGCCGCCAAGGATTTGCTGGGCAAGCTGACCACGCGCGAGCAGCAGGTGCTGGAGCGCATCGTGGCTGGCCGCCTGAACAAGCAGATCGCCGATGACCTGGGCATTTCCATCAAGACAGTGGAGGCGCACCGCGCCAACATCATGGAAAAGCTCAACGTCAACACGGTGGCAGACCTGCTGCGCCTGGCGCTGTCGCGCAACAGCTGACGCCGCCGGGGCCCGTCAGCACCATGCGCTGGCCCTGTCATGTGGCCGCCCGCCTCCCGGGCGCGCGCAAGCGCCCGCTTTCTGCCTAGTTCTTCAGGTATTCCTCGTCCCGGAAGGTGACCACCCATTGCGGCCGGTAGACCACAAAGATGGCCACCAGCATGCCGGTCAGGAACGCCTCGCCAAACGCCAGGATCACCGTTGCCGTCAGCGTATCGGCCACGGTGAACGGCAGTCCCGGCGCCATCACGTGCCGCCACGCCGCCTGCGCCGCGCTGGCGCCCAGCGCCGCCACTCCCGCGGTGAAATAGCCGTGCCCCAGGATAAAGACGAACGGATGACGCGGCAGCCAGCGCCGCAGCAGCGCCTGCAGGCCGGCCGAGATCAGTGCCGGCACCAGCGCCAGCCAGGTATAGCGCACCCACAGCGAGGGCCAGTCGAACAGCGCCCAGCTGTGCCCGGCCAGGTATTCGAGCCCGAACAGCGACACTAGGTCCACCACGAACAGCGACAGCAGCGCCAGCGGCAGCCCGAACAACGTCACCATCAGCGTGGCGCCCAGCAACTGGATCACCAGCCCGCCGACCAGCGTGGCGCGTACCGTCCACAGCAGCGCCACCAGCACCATCGCCCCCAGCCAGGCGTGCTGCAGCGAATTGCGCCGCAGCAATTGCCACGGGCGGCGTGCCAGCGCCCACAGCAGTCCGGTGAGGGACACGACGACCAGCAGCGGGTCTGACAGCAGGGACGGGAGCGCGGTGTGCATACATCCGATGCTACCAGCCCTGCACCCGTACCAGCCTTGCATCCGATCAAGCTGCGCGCGCCAGCCCGCACCGACCCTTTATAATTCGCCTTTGATCCGCATGCCCGCATGACGGGCGCACGCCACCCGCGGCCAAAGCAATCTGCCGGATCCGTTCAAATTCGCACAAACCCGCCCAAACCGGTCTTTTCCTCCATGTCTGCCCAACTGATCGACGGCAACGCCCTTGCCAAACAAATCCGCTCCGAAGCCGCCCAGCGCGCCGCCAGCCTGACCGAGCGCGGTCACCGCCCCGGCCTGGCCGTGATCCTGGTCGGCGAGGATCCGGCCAGCCAGGTCTACGTGCGCAACAAGGTCAAGGCCTGCCAGGACAACGGCTTCCACTCCTCGCTGGACCGTTACCCGGCCGACCTGTCCGAGGCGGAATTGCTGGCCCGCATCGACGCGCTCAACCAGGACCCGAGCATCCACGGCATCCTGGTGCAGCTGCCGCTGCCCAAGCACATCGACAGCCACAAGGTGCTGGAAGCGATCGCCCCGGAAAAGGACGTCGACGGCTTCCACGTTGCCAATGCCGGCGCGCTGATGACCGGCGCCCCGCTGTTCCGCCCGTGCACGCCTTACGGCTGCATGAAGATGCTGGAGTCGATCCAGTACCCGCTGCGCGGCGCGCGTGCCGTGGTGGTCGGCGCCTCCAACATCGTCGGCAAGCCGATGGCGATGCTGCTGCTCCAGGCCGGCGCCACTGTCACCATCTGCAACAGCAAGACGCGCGATATCGGCGCCCACACCCGCGAGGCCGACGTGATCGTCGCCGCGGTCGGCAAGCGCAACCTGATTACCGCCGACATGGTCAAGCCGGGCGCCGTCGTGATCGACGTGGGCATGAACCGCGACGACAACGGCAAGCTGTGCGGCGACGTTGACTTCGCCGGCGTGCGCGAGGTGGCGGGCTACGTCACGCCGGTGCCGGGCGGCGTCGGCCCGATGACCATCACCATGCTGCTGGTCAACACGCTGGAAGCGGCGGAACGCGCCGCGGGCTGACGCGCCCGCGCGTTCGGCGTACATCCGGCGCACATCCGACGTACAGTACGCCACAAGGGGTGCTGGAAATGCCCGCCCCCCGCCCCCATCTGCGGGGCATCGACCTTTGAGGCCAGCCAACCGAGAACACGCCATGGACCAAGCCGCACAAGCCACCCCGGCCAACAATCCGCTGCTGGACTTTTCCGACCTGCCCCGCTTCGCCGAGATCCGGCCCGAGCACATCAGCCCGGCGCTGGACGTGCTGCTGGAACGCGCGCAGCAGGCCGTCGCCCGTGCCGAGGACCCTGCCACGCCAGCCGACTGGGCCAACGCCGTGCAGGCACTGGAAGCCGCCACAGAGCCGCTGGGCCGCGCGTGGGGCGTGGTCAGCCACCTGAGCGCCGTCGCCGACACGCCGGCGCTGCGCAAGGCGCACGCCGACAACCTGCCGCGCATGACCGAGTTCTGGTCGTCGCTCGGCCAGAGCCTGGCGCTGTATGAAAAGTACAAGGCGCTGGCCGCCAGCCCCGAATTCGCGGGCATGAGCGCAGCCCGCCACCAGCTGATCGACAATGAGCTGCGCGGCTTCCGCCTGGGCGGCGCCGAGCTGCCTGAAGACCAGAAGCCGCGCTTCGCCGAGATCCAGGAGCAGCAGGCGCAGCTGTCCAAGGCCTTCTCCGACCACGTGCTCGACGCCACCAACACCTACGCACTGGTTATCGAGGACGAGGCACGCCTGGCCGGCCTGCCCGACGATGCAAAGGAAGCCGCCCGCCACGCCGCCGGGAAAGACGGCAAGGCCGGCTGGAAATTCACGCTGCACTTCCCCTCATACTTCCCGGTGCTGCAGTACGCCGACGACCGCGCGCTGCGCCAGACGCTGTACGAGGCCAATGTCACGCGCGCCTCGGAACTGGGCGCGCAATACGGCCAGGGCCAGGGCGAGTGGGACAACACGGCCAACATGCGCGACCAGCTGGCGCTGCGCCGCGAAGAAGCGCAGATGCTCGGCTACCAGTGCTACGGCGAAGTCTCGCTGGTGCCGAAGATGGCCGAATCGCCGGCCGAAGTGCTGAAGTTCCTCGACGAGCTCGCCGTCAAGGCACGGCCCTTCGCCGAGAAGGACTGGGCCGAACTGAAGGCCTTCGCCGCCGCCGAACTCGGCCTGTCCGAACTGCAGCCGTGGGACGTGGCCTACGCCTCGGAAAAGCTGCGCCAGCAGCGCTACGCGTTCTCCGAGCACGAGGTCAAGCAGTACTTCCCGGAGCCCAAGGTACTGGAAGGCCTGTTCGGCGTGGTGCAGAAACTGTTCTCGGTACGCATCGAGGCCGAGCCGGCGCAGACCTGGCACGAGGACGTGCGCTTCTTCCGAGTGACCACCGCCGACGGCACGCTGCTGGCCCAGTTCTACATCGACCTGTACGCGCGCGAAGGCAAGCGCGGCGGCGCGTGGATGGACGACGCCCGCGGCCGCAAGGTGCTGGAGCACGGCGGCGTGCAGACGCCGGTCGCGTACCTGACCTGCAACTTCTCCGCGCCGGTGGGCAACAAGCCCGCGCTGTTCACGCACGACGAAGTGATCACGCTGTTCCATGAGTTCGGCCACGGCCTGCACCACATGCTGACGCAGGTGGGCGAGCTCGGCGTGTCGGGCATCAACGGCGTGGAATGGGATGCGGTGGAGCTGCCGTCGCAGTTCATGGAGAACTTCTGCTGGGAATACGAAGTGCTGACCGGCATGACGCAGCACGTCGACACCGGCGCGCCGCTGCCACGCGCGCTGTTCGACCGCATGCTGGCCGCCAAGAACTTCCAGAACGGCATGATGACGCTGCGCCAGATCGTGTTCTCGTCGTTCGACATGCACCTGCACACGGACTTCGACCCGGCCGGCGCCGCCTCGGTGCTGGATCTGTCGCGCCAGATCAATGACCGCGTGCACGTGGTGCCGCAGCATCCGCTGTCGCGCTGGCCGAACACCTTCAGCCATATCTTTGCCGGCGGCTACGCGGCGGGCTACTACAGCTACAAGTGGGCGGAGGTGCTGTCGGCCGACGTCTACGCTGCGTTCGAGGAAGCGGCACAGCTGTCGGGCACCGTGCTCGACAGCGAGACCGGCGCACGCTACCAGCGCGAGATCCTGTCGGTGGGCGGCAGCCGCCCGGCAATGGAATCCTTCGTCGCCTTCCGCGGCCGCGCGCCGCAGATCGATGCGCTGCTGCGCCACGGCGGGATGGCGGCATGAGCGCGGTTGCACTGCCCACCACCGGTCCGCTGCGGATCGCCAGCTGGAATGTCAATTCCCTGAAGGTGCGCCTGCCGCAGGTGCTGCAATGGCTGGCCGAGCAGGACCAGGCCGGCGCGCCGATCGACGCGCTGTGCCTGCAGGAACTGAAGCTGCCGGACGACAAGTACCCGCTGGCCGAACTGGAGAATGCCGGCTTCCACAGCATCTATACCGGCCAGAAGACATACAACGGCGTTGCCATCCTCGCCCGCGACGCCAGCATGCCCGGGCCGGTCGACGTGGTGCGCAACATCCCCGGCTTCGAGGACGCGCAGCAGCGCGTGATCGCCGCCACCTACGGCGACCTGCGGCTGGTCTGTGCCTACTTCCCCAACGGCCAGTCGCCCGAGTCGGAGAAGTTCACGTACAAGCTCAAGTGGCTGGAAGCGATGACCGCGTGGCTGCGCGAGGAAATGCAGCGCCATCCGCGCCTCGCGCTGCTGGGCGACTTCAATATCGCGCCCGAGGACCGTGATGTGCACGACCCGGCCAAGTGGGTAGGCCAGAACCTCGTGTCGCCGCCGGAGCGCGCCGCCTTTGCCGCACTGGTGGAGTTGGGCCTGGCCGATGCCTTCCGCAGGTTCGAGCAGCCGGAGAAGAGCTTCTCCTGGTGGGACTACCGCATGATGGCGTTCCGCCGCAATGCCGGGCTGCGCATCGACCATATCCTGCTGTCGCCGGCGCTGGTGGAGCAATGCTCCGGCTGCGTGATCGACCGCGTGCCGCGCACCTGGGAGCAGCCTTCGGACCACACGCCCGTGGTTGCCACGCTGCACTGCGGCTAGCCCCCATATGCGGCCCCGTGCAGGCCGCCGACGAGTCAGTACCTGCTCTCCCATGACAGCATCCACGCAAGGCACTTTCCTGCATCGCATGTTCCCGTGGCGCCAGCGCATCGACCGCGGCACGCTGCGCGCCGACGTGGTCGCCGGCCTGCTCGGCGCGGTGCTGGTATTGCCGCAGGGCGTTGCCTTCGCCACGCTGGCCGGACTGCCGCCGCAGTACGGCATCTACAGCGCGGTGGTGCCCTGCATCGTCGCGGCGCTGTTCGGTTCGAGCTGGCACGTGATGTCAGGGCCGACCAATGCCAATTCGCTGGCGTTGTTCGCGATGCTGAGCCCGCTCGCGTTCGCCGGCAGCCCCGCGTATATCGGGCTGGCGCTGACGGTGACCATCGTGGTCGGCGTGATGCAGCTAGCGGTCGGCACGCTGCGGCTCGGTTCGCTCGCCAACTTTATCTCGCCGTCGGTGCTGCTCGGTTTCACCTGCGGTGCCGCGACCCTGATCGGGCTGTATGCGCTGAAGGATGTGTTCGGGCTGCAAGTGCCGACCGGCACCAGCGCCTTCGGCGTGCTGCGCCACCTGGCCGGACACGCCGACACCATCAACTGGTCCGCGGCGGCCGTCGCTGCCGTGACGCTGGCGGTGACGCTGCTGTGCAAGCGGCTGTGGCGCAAGCTGCCGTTCATGCTGCTGGGCCTGCTGGCCGGCTATGGCGTGGCGCTGCTGCTGAACCAGGCAGGCACCGGCACCCAGCATGTGAACGTGGTCGGGCCGATCCCGTCGGCGCTGCCGCATTTCCATGTGCCCGACCTCGACTGGCGCAAGCTCCCCGACCTGCTCGGCATCGCCTCGGCACTGACCATCGTCGCGCTGGGCCAGTCGATCTCGATCGCCAAGGCGGTGGCGCTGCGCTCGGGGCAGCATATCGATGCCAACCGCGAATTCATCGGCCAGGGCCTGTCCAATATCGCCGGCGGCTTTTTCTCCGGCTATATCTCGTGCGGCTCGCTCAACCGCTCTATGCCCAACTTTGAAGCCGGCGCGCGCACACCGCTGGCCAGCGTGTTCTCGGCGCTGTGGCTGGTAGCGCTGGTCGCGCTCAGCGCGCCGCTGCTGGCGCAGATCCCGATGGCGGCGATCGGCGCCATGCTGCTGCTGGTGGCGTGGGGACTGCTCGATATCGCACGGCTGCGGCGCATCTTCACGCTGAGCCGTACCGAGTTCGCGATTGCCATCGGCACCTTCGCCGCGACGCTGGTGATCCGGCTCGAGATGGCGGTGCTGCTCGGCACCGTGTTGTCACTGGTGGCCTACCTGTACCGGACCTCCAGGCCGGCAGTGCGCAGCCTGGTGCCGGATGCCGACGACCCGGACCGGCGCTTCACGCCGCTGGACGAACTGCACCGTCCGCAGCCGGAGTGCCCGCAGCTCAAGCTGCTGCGCATGGAAGGCGCGATCTACTTCGGCGCCGTGCAGTACGTGACCGACCGCCTGCACTGGCTGCGCACGGTCAATGCCGGCCATACGCACTTGCTGGCGATGACCAAGAGCATGAATTTCATCGACCTGGCAGGCGCGGAGATGTGGGAAAACGAGCTGGTCGAGCGCCGCGCCATGGGCGGCGACCTCTACTTCCACCGCCCACGCACACAGGTGCTGCAGACGTGGGAGCAGACCGGCTTCAGCAACAAGCTGGGGCCGGACCATATCTTCCCGACCAAGCGGCAGGCGCTGCACACGATCATCGGCAAGCTCTCGCCCGAGATCTGCGCGCAGTGCCGCGTCAGGATCTTTGAAGAATGCGCGTCACGGCCGGGAGCATCCGCTCACGACGCCGTCAATGCGGATGCGGCCAGCAGCGCACCGCGGCCGGGGGCATGCGCCACTGCGGCGGCACGCTGACGCGTCGCGCTGATACGTCGCACACAAGATGCCGTCAGCAAGAAAAAAACGCTGAGGACAGTGTTAAACAACCGGAAATTGAAACAGCAAGGAAGACGTTGGTGCCTGCGCCGGCGTTGCCGGGCCGGGTACGCAAGGCCGGACGGCCATGAGCGTTGATCTAGGCGGTGATGCCTGATGGTGGATGGGCGCCCGCGGCATGCCGACGGCTGGCCGGGGCATCCATCCTCATCAGATCGGCGCCACGTGGGCGCGCTTGACGACGATTGGCTGGGGCGCGCCCTGCTCGATCAGCACCACGGCGGCGCGTTCGATGGTTTCGCGGCCGGCACGGAATGCCTCTTCCAGCGACAGCACCTGGTCTGCGCTGAAGCCTTCCCACAGTGCCTCGCGTGTCACTACGCAAGTCACTTTCTCGCCATTGACGATCGCCTGAAAGAGCAAGCCTTCATTGTTGATGTCGTAGCGCTCTTGCTCTTGGAATTTAATATCCATCGTGTGCAGCCCTCCATATGCAAGTGGAGAAGAATCCTAACATGGCTCCGGCGATATCGTGCGGATCCAGCTTGTGCGATTGCGCTCAATCCGAAGACCAGCAAGGGTGGCGTTCGGTTCCGTTCACCTGACGGTTGCCGGCATCGGCATGCGCGAAAGCGTTGCGCCGGCTTGCGCGCAAACTGTTGACAGCGCCGAAAATCATGCTAGAATCTCGTTCTTCGTTGGGGCGTTAGCTCAGTTGGTAGAGCAGCGGACTCTTAATCCGTAGGTCGAGTGTTCGAGTCACTCACGCCCCACCAGCGAATACAAGAAGGCCGGAAGCAGCAATGCTTCCGGCCTTTTGCTTTTCCGTCCGGTGTTTCGTCGAACGCTGGCGCAGGCATGCAATGCCTGCGCCAGGTCGCCTCGCTGCAGTCAGGTCAGGCGCCGACGCTGGCGCGCTCGAACAGCGTGCGCGCCAATGCGCGATGCCGCGTCAGCACGCTGGGCAGGTCCGCTGTCAGCAGCACACCATCGCGCACCACTTCGCGGCCGTTGATCACGCTCGCTGCGACATTGGCCGGGGTGCAGAACACCAGCGAAGCGACCAGGTCGTGGCCGCCGCCGGCAAAGCCTACCCCCGACATATCGAAGGCAACAAAGTCCGCCGACATGCCCGGCGCGAGCGCGCCGATATCGTCGCGGTTGAGCACGCGTGCGCCCCCCAGCGTGGCGATCTCCAGCGCCTCGCGCGCGCTCATCGCGGCCGGGCCATAGCCGACGCGCTGCAGCAGCATGGCCTGGCGCGCTTCGCCCAGCATGTGCGCGCCATCGTTCGAGGCGCTGCCGTCGACACCCAGGCCGACCGGCACGCCGGCTTCGCGCATCGCGCGCACCGGTGCAATGCCCGAGGCGAGCCGCATGTTCGAGCACGGGCAATGCGCCACGCCGGTGCCGGTACGCGCGAACAGCGCAATGCCCTCTTCATCGAGCTTCACGCAGTGCGCATGCCAGACGTCGTGACCGACCCAGCCCAGGTCTTCGGCATACTGCGCCGGCGTCAGCCCGAACTTCTCGCGCGAGTACGCGATGTCGTTGTCATTCTCGGCCAGGTGGGTGTGCAACGACACGCCGTAATGGCGCGCCATCACCGCCGACTCGCGCATGAGATCGCGCGACACCGAGAACGGCGAGCACGGCGCCAGCACCACGCGCAGCATCGCGTGGCGCGCGCCGTCGTGGTACTGCTCGACCAGCCGCTGGCTGTCGCGCAGGATCGCGGCCTCATCTTCGACCACGACGTCGGGCGGCAGGCCGCCCTTGCTTTGGCCCACACTCATCGAGCCGCGCGCGGCGTGGAAGCGCATACCCATCTCCTGCGCGGCGGCGATCGAATCGTCCAGGCGCGAGCCGTTGGGGAACAGGTAGAGGTGATCGCTGGTGGTGGTGCAGCCGGACAGCATCAGCTCGGCCATCGCGGTCCTGGTCGACACGGCGATCATTTCCGGCGTCAGGTGCGACCACAGCATGTACAGGTTGTTCAGCCACGAGAACAGCTCGGCATCCTGCGCGGCGGGCACGGCGCGCGTCAGGCTCTGGTACATGTGGTGATGCGTGTTGACCAGGCCTGGCGTCACCACGCGGCCGCGCATGTCGAGGACCTGCGCGCTGCCGTCGTCGACCATGCGGCGGTATTGCGCCGGCAGGTCGGCCGTCGGACCGACCCATTGCACCGCCGGCCCTTCGGCGACCAGCGCGCCGTCGCGGATCTCGCGGCGCTGCGCGTCCATGGTGACGAGTACGTCGGCGTTCAGGGCAATCAGGGTCATGGCGGCATTCCTTCGGTTCTTGGGGGACAGATGCCGCCAGTCTAAGGCGAAGGCATGCTCGCGCCTAAGCATCGAATTCCGAGCACCTATGTCCACAAAAAGTGGACACCTGCGCCATCCCGACTAGCGGGCCTGGGCGAACAACGTGGCCAGCGCATCGCCGATGCGCTCGGCCATCAGTTCCGCGGCCGCGGATAGGGTGCCGCGGGCACGCGCCACCAGCGTCAGCGTCTGCCCCTGCAGGTGGCGGTCGCGCAGCGGCACGTACACCAGCGCCTGTCGCGCGCGCTCCTCCATGACATCGAGCGGGTTCAGCAGCGCCACGCCGGTGCCCAGCATGACCAGCTGGCGGATCAGCACGGTCGAGGTCGACTCCGCCACCGGCGACACTTCGATGGCATTGCGGGAGAAGGCGGCGTCCAGCAGCGCGCGGATCGACAGCGACGGCGCGGGCAGGATCAGCGGATAGCCGACGCATTCGCTCAGCAGCACGGACGGATGCGCCGCCAGCGCATGGCCCGGCGGCACCACCGCGCCAATCTGCCAGTCGCTGCTGGCCAGCGCGCGGAAGGCGGGCAGTTCCGGCAGATCGTAGCCAAGCCCGAGATCGGCATCGCCCTGCTCGACCGCCGCGACGATCCCGGCGACCGGCAGGTCATTGACGCGCACCACGATGCCCGGGTAGCGCTGGCGGAAGTCATGCACCAGCGACGGCATCAGCGAGCCGGCCAGCCCCGCGGTGACCGCCACGGTGACGTCGCCGCGGCGAGCGCCCTTGAATTCTTCGATACGCTCGCGCAGTGCTTCATGCTCGCGCAGCGTCTGGCGGACGTGGGCCAGCACCATCTCGCCCAGGGGCGTCAGCCGCAGCCGCTTGTTGATGCGCTCGAACAGCGGCGCCCCCAGTTCGGCTTCCAGGTCAAGGATCTGCCGGTTCACGGCCGTTGGCGCCACGTGCAGGTACTCGGCCGCCTTGCGGATCGAACCGCGGCGGACAACCTCGTCGAGATAGCGCAGGACTCTGGCGTGCATGGGCTGGCGGTGTGTACGGGATATCAGGGCGTGCCGAATTGTAGCGGCGGGCGCAAGCCCTGCTGCCGCCCGCCTTGGCAAGAATGGCGAAAGGGTATTGCGCAGTATCCGATACCTTGCTACAATCTTTTTCTTCGTTGGGGCGTTAGCTCAGTTGGTAGAGCAGCGGACTCTTAATCCGTAGGTCGAGTGTTCGAGTCACTCACGCCCCACCAGCGAATTCAGAAAAAAGCCGGAAGCTTGCTTCCGGCTTTTTTCATTTTGGCCTGCCCTTTCCCTTCCTTTCCGGCGCCTGCGCAAGCCGTGATCGGCCGCACGGCACTTCCGCTGTTTTCTTGATACGCGGGTTGTCACCAATACCCTTCTGCGCCCTTTCCCGGTTGAATCGCTTCCGCGCACGCTGTGGAACATGGTTCCGTATCGCGGAACCATCGCAATGTGCAGGCCGCTGCCGCACCCCGGAGCGGCCGGGTCAGCCGGCGGGGAAGACTGACGGCGCGGGGCGCACGATGGCGTTGCGCCCGAGAGAACGCCCGCAGCCCGCCTGGCAAGCAATCAGTGAAAGAAGAACGGAGGCATCCTTGAAAGCAGTCAACAAAGCAGGCGCAGCCGCCTGCGTCGCAGCCATCGGCCTGGCCTGTGCCGGCCTTGCCCAGGCGCAGTCCTACCCCACCAAGCCGATCCGCCTGATCGTCCCGTTCGCGGCCGGCGGCACCACCGATATCGTCGCGCGCGCGGTTTCCGACGGCCTGGGCCGCGAGCTGGGCCAGCCGGTGGTGGTGGAAAACCGCGGCGGCGGCGGCGGCGCGATCGGGGCCGACGCGCTGGCCAAGTCCGCGCCGGACGGCTACACGCTCGGCATCGCCACGGTCAGCACCATGGCGACCAACCCGGCCACCAATCCGAAGAATCCGTACGACCCGCTCAAGGACTTCGTGCCGATCACCAACCTGGTCAACGTGCCCAACGTGCTGACGGTGAACCCCAAGGTGCCGGCCAAGACGCTGAAGGAATTCGTCGCGCTGCTGAAGGCCAACCCGGGCAAGTACAGTTACGCTTCCGCCGGCAAGGGCAGCATCTCGCACCTGGATGGCGAGCTGTTCAAGGACATTACCAAGACCGACATGGTCCATATCCCCTACCGCGGATCGGGCCCGGCGCTGAACGACACTCTCGCCGGCCAGGTCAACGCCCAGTTCGACAACCTGCCGTCGTCGATGCCGCATATCCAGGCCGGCAAGCTGCGCGCACTGGCGGTGGCGGCACCCAAGCGCGTCGAGGGCCTGCCGGACGTGCCGACCTTTGCCGAAGCCGGCATGAAGGACATGAACAACATGGCCTGGTATGGCCTGGTCGCGCCGGCCGGCACGCCCGCTGCCATCATCACGCGCGTGCACGACGCCGCGGTCAAGGCCCTGCAGGACCCGAACGTGAAGCGCCGGCTGGCTGAAAGCGGCGCCTACACCGACGGCAATACCTCGGCCCAGTACGCCGCGCAGATCAAGCGCGAACTCGACCTGCGCAAGAAGATTGCGCATGACCAGAACATCACGCTGGAATAACCGGCCCTCTACACAAAGAGCTCAGCAAACGGCTGCCCGATGGCAGCCGTTTTTTCGTCTGGACGTCACCAAACGTGCCGATAACGGCACTAATGCTGGGAAATTTCCACTCCCATCAACTGAATCTTGATCTTGAACAGGACGCAAGACCCGCCCAAGCGTTTCAATATCCCTAGAAGAAACTTTCACTTTGCGGACACGCGCCAACTCGGTACATTAGCTGGGCGATCCGCCACACGGCCGGCACCGCATGCCGGTCCACGCTCGGCCCCAACCCGGCATCGCGCAGGCGCTGCGATGCCGAATTCGCGAGGATAAAGAGATGCTGAAGAAGACCGTTTCGACCCTGATCGTTGCAGCATTCGCCGCTGTGGGTGCGACGCAGGTGTATGCACAGAAGAACTACACCGATGGCGGCGACCTGTACGGCGGCAGCCATACCAAGAAGCAGGCCAGCCCGAACCAGAATCCGGCAAAGTCGGGCAAGTTCGATCCCTACACCGATGGCGCCAAGCAGTCGACGCGCACCGACCTGACCAACTCGGGCAAGAAGGTCGACCCGAACACCGACGGCGCCAAGACCGGCAAGTACGATCCGTACACCGATGGCGCCAAGGCGCCTGCCAGCCAGGGCAACAAGGCGCAGTAAGCCTGCAACAGCCAAGTTAAAACAGCCCGCTTCGGCGGGCTGTTTTGTTTTTTGGCCGATGGTCGCCGTCAGGCAGCCAGCGCCTGCGCCGGTTGTGCGGGCCGCATCGTGCCGCGATCGCGGAAGCCGACATGCCAGGACAGCGCCTCCTCCAGCAGGTGGGGCGTCTGGCCGCCGTGGGCGCTGGCGCGGCGGAAATAATCGCCCAGCAACTCGCGGTATTGCGGACCGGCGCAATTGGCGATGATGGTGCGGGCGCGCTCGCGCGGCGCCAGGCCGCGCAGGTCAGCCAGGCCGTGCTCGGTGACGATGATGTCGACGTCGTGCTCGGTGTGGTCCACATGCGCCACCATCGGCACGATGCTCGAGACATCGCCCCGCTTGGCCACCGACTTGGTTACGAACACCGACAGGTGCGCATTGCGCGCAAAGTCGCCGGAGCCGCCGATGCCGTTCATCATGTGGGTGCCGCCTACGTGCGTGGAATTGACATTGCCGTAGATGTCGCACTCCAGCGCGGTGTTGATGGTGATCAGACCCAGCCGGCGCAGGATCTCGGGATGGTTGCTGATCTCCTGCGGGCGCAGCAGCAGCCGCGAACGGTAGCGGTCCAGGTTCGACAGGAAGCGCTGGTAGACCTCGCGCGTCAGCGTCACCGACGAGGCCGAGGCAAACGATAGCCGGCCCGCATCGAGCAATTCGATGGTGCTGTCCTGCAGCACCTCGGAATACATCTTCAGGTCGCGGAACGGCGAGTCGACCAGCCCGTGCAGCACAGCGTTGGCAATGGTGCCGATGCCGGCCTGCAGCGGCTGAAGCGATGGCGACAGCTTGCCGGCGCGCACTTCGCGCAGCAGGAAGTCATTGAGGTGGCCGGCGATGCCGCGGGTTTCGTCGTCGGGCGGCAGCGCATTGGAGGGGCTGTCGTCCTTGGCGGTGATGACGATGGCGGCAATCTTTTCAGGATCGATCGGGATGTACGGCAGGCCGATGCGCTGTTCCGGAGCGATCAGCGGGATCGGCTGGCGGTACGGGCGCTGGACCGGGAAATAGATGTCATGCAGCCCTTCCAGCTCCAGCGGCATGTTCATGTTGATCTCGACGATCACCTTGCGCGCCAGCATGGCAAAGCTTGCCGAATTGCCCACCGAGGTGCTGGGGATGATGCCACCCTGCTCGGTGATGGCCACGGCCTCGACCACCGCCACGTCGACCGGCGCGATCTGGCCGGAACGCAGCTGCTCGACGGTTTCGGACAGGTGCTGGTCGATGAACATGACTTCGCCGGCGTTGATCTTGCGGCGCAGCGTGCCATCGGACTGGAACGGCAGGCGGCGCGCGATCACGTCGGCCTCGGACAGGACACGGTCGATGTCGTTGCCGAGCGAGGCGCCCGTCATCAGGGTGATGCGCAGCGGCTCCGTCGCCGCGCGCCGCGCCAGTGCG
The DNA here is from genome assembly GCF_000426345.1 of Cupriavidus phytohabitans. Classification (GTDB taxonomy): domain Bacteria; phylum Pseudomonadota; class Gammaproteobacteria; order Burkholderiales; family Burkholderiaceae; genus Cupriavidus. Next base: position 66,772 of record NZ_AUFE01000023.1, read on the forward strand.
AACGGGACTTCCTTGCAGTCGCCCGCGCGGGTGAAACCGCTCATGCCCACGGTCATGCCGTCGCGGATCAGCGCGGCGGCTTCGTCGGCCGAGACTACCTTGTCATGCAGCCTGGCCAGGCGAATGCGTTCCTTGTACATCGTGATCTCCGGTCTGGCGGCGCAGGCCCTTGCCCGTGCCGCTCGCCCCGTGCCTTTGCTTGCCGGCAGGCTGGCTTGCGGGGTCTCCGGCTGGCAGTGTAGCCAGCCGCCTCCATTCCGGCTGGGATTTAAAGTCATGCATCCCAGTCGGATTTTTCATAACACCGGCTGATCGATGGGGCGCCCGCAACACTAAGTTCAGCCAGCGTCTCAGGGCATACCCGCAATGTCACAAAAATGGCAAAAGTTTCTGGTAGTGTCTCGCCCTATCGGCTGAACGGATCCCAGAGAGGTCCGGCAACCGTGCCGCCCGGGCCGGCCATGCTCGGCCCGTCAACCCGTTGCACAAGCGTGGCGGGTACTCGCAGCATCGTAGTGGCGGCAAATTTAAAAATCAGGAGACGCCATTCATGCAGCCCAGACCTCTCGAACCCAACGAGCCGGTCGTCCTTGCACTGGTCGACGCCGTCACCGCCTGGCAGGACGCCCTGGAGCAGACCCTCTCCGCCTCTGGCCTGAATTACGCCAAATGGCTTTTGCTGCGCGCGATCAGGCGCGGCGACTTCGTACGCGGCGCGCCATTGCCGGGCGCCATGCCGATCGATGTTCCGCAGTCTGAACTGCTGCTGCATGAACTGCGCCGCGACGGCTGGATCGAGTACGCCGAGGCCAATTCGCCCCGCATGCCCCGCATCTCCGACACCGCCGCGAGCCGCCTGGAACGCGCCTCGCAGGCGCTCAGCGCGCTGCACAGCGTGTCGGTAGCACCGTTCAGCCCGCAGGAACGCGTGGCGCTGGGCAGCCTGCTGGAACGGATGAAGATCCGGCTGAACGACCACACCACGCGCCAGATCCGCGTGGGCGGCGAAGCCGCGCGCCAGGACAAGCCGGCGACTGCCGGCGGGGCCGCGGCCCAGGCCGGCATGGCGGCGTCCGTCGTCCCCTGCACGGGACTGCTCCCGGTTGCGCATCGCCCGGCCTCTTGTCCTACCCTCGCCAGCGCGCGCTTCTGACGCGCGCGCCCAGGCCGGTGGCCGCCTCCCTTGCAGGCGGACCGGCCGCACTGTACGGATCCCTCGCTTTCTTCGCGACTTTGTCCCGCCGGGTGCGTTGATTTTTCCTAAAGTATGAGCATGCCCCGGCACATGCCGGACGGGCCGCACTGGCCGCGTCGTCCATCGATACCGCGAGGAGGGATCATGCCGCAGGAGAACGGAGACAAAGTCGCGCACCTGCTGGACGAACTGCTTGCGTTTGCGCGGGAGCGGCTGCCGGCGGCGACATTCGGCGTCGCCGAGCCCTTCCTGCGGCACTATTACGACCAGGCCGACACCGACGACCTGCTGCACCGCGAGGTCGAGGACCTGTATGGCGCCGTGATGGCGCACTGGCAGACCGCGCAGAAGTTCGTCCCAGGCAGCGCGCGCATTCGCATCTACAACCCCACCCTGGAAGAGCATGGCTGGCACTCCGACCATACCGTGGTCGAGATCGTCAACGACGACATGCCCTTCCTGGTCGACTCCGTGACCATGGAGATCAACCGGCAAGGGTTGGCTTTGCATTCGGCGATCCACCCGGTGTTCCGCGTCTGGCGTAGCGCCGCCGGCGGAATCGAGCGCATCGCCCTGGGCGGCGCCAGCGAACCCGGCGACGATTCGCGCCTGGAATCCTTCATCCACTTCGAGGTCGACCGCAGCGGCGAGGCCGCCCGGCTGGACGCGCTGCGCAGCGGCATCGCGCGCGTACTGGGCGACGTGCGCGCCGCGGTGGAAGACTGGCCGGCGATGTGCGACGTCACCCAGGCCACCATCGCCGCGATGGCGCAGGCGCCTCATGCCGCCTCGCCCGACAGCACCGAGGCCCGCGCCTTCCTGGAATGGATGATGGACGACCATTTCACCTTCCTCGGCCAGCGCGACTACCAGCTGGTGGCACAGGAAGGGCGCTATTTCCTGCGCGGCGTGCCGGGCTCGGGCGCGGGTATCCTCCGCGAGAGCCTGCGCGAGCCGGACGCGCAGGACCTGACGCCGCTGCCCGCCGCGGCCACCGCCATCATCGAGGGGCCCGCGCCGATCTTCGTCACCAAGGCCAACTCGCGCGCCAGCGTGCACCGGCCGGGCTATCTCGACTATGTCGGTGTCAAGCTGCTGGATGCGCAGGGCCAGCTGTTCGGCGAGCGCCGCTTCGTGGGCCTGTACACCTCGACCGCCTACACGGCGCCGATCGCCGAGATCCCGCTGGTGCGGCGCAAGTGCGCCAATATCCTGGCGCGCGCCGGCTTCCTCACCAAGGGCCATCTGTACAAGTCGCTGGTCACCATCCTCGAGCAATACCCGCGCGACGAGCTGTTCCAGGCGAGCGAGGATGAACTGTTCGACATCACCACCGGCATCCTGCGGCTGCAGGAGCACCAGCGCACACGGCTGTTCGTGCGGCGCGACCGTTTCGACCGCTTTGTCTCGTGCCTGGTGTTCGTGCCGCGCGACAAGTACAACACCGACCTGCGCCAGAAGATCCAGAAGCTGCTGACCGCGGCCTTCCACGGCACCAGTTGCGAATTCACGCCGCTGCTGTCGGAATCGCCGCTGGCGCGCATCCAGCTGACCGTGCGCGGCGAGCCAGGCACGATGCCGCATGTCGATACCGCGGAGCTGGAGCAGCGCATTGTCCATGCCAGCCGCCGCTGGCAGGACGACCTTGCCGAAGCGCTGCACGAGAGCCACGGCGAAGAACAGGGCAACCGGCTGCTGCAGCGCTACGGCGCCTCGTTCCCCGCGGGCTACCGCGAAGACTACCCCGCCCGGACCGCCGTGCGCGACATCGAGCTGATGGAGCACACGCTGCGCGCCCACCACAGCGCGCGCGGCATGGCCATGAACCTGTACCGGCCGATCGAGGCCGCGCCGGGTGCGTTCCGTTTCAAGGTCTACCGTGCCGGCGAGCCGATCGCACTGTCGCACAGCCTGCCCATGCTTGAACACCTGGGCGTGCGCGTGGACGAAGAGCGCCCATATCTGATCGAGCCCGACAGCGCCGCGCCGGTGTGGGTCCATGACTTCGGGCTGGAGATCGCCGACAGCGGCGGCGCGGCGGATTTCGATATTGCGCGCGTCAAGGCGCTGTTCGAAGACGCCTTTGCGCGCGCCTGGCATGGCGAAATCGAGAACGACGACCTCAACCGGCTGGTGCTGGGCGCCGAGCTGGCCGCACGCGACGTCACCATCCTGCGCGCCTACGCGCGCTATTTGCGCCAGGTCGGCTCGACCTTCAGCGATGCCTATATCGAGCGCGCGCTGACCGGCAATGCGGGCATCGCGGCGATGCTGGTGGCGCTGTTCATCGCGCGCTTCGACACCGTCAGCCAGGTGGCCGCCGACACCGCGCGCCAGGCACGCTGCGACAAGCTGCTGGCCGATATCGAAGCCGCGCTCGACAAGGTGCCCAACCTCGACGAGGACCGCATCCTGCGGCTCTTTCTGGGCGTGATCCAGGCCACGGTGCGCACCAACTATTTCCACCGCGGCGAGGACGGCCAGCCGCGTCCCTATGTGTCGTTCAAGTTCAACCCGGCGCTGGTGCCCGGGCTGCCCGAGCCGCGGCCGATGTTCGAGATATGGGTCTACTCGCCGCGCGTCGAGGGCGTGCACCTGCGCGGCGGCCGCGTCGCGCGCGGCGGGCTGCGCTGGTCCGACCGCCGCGAAGACTTCCGCACCGAGGTGCTGGGGCTGATGAAGGCGCAGATGGTCAAGAACACGGTGATCGTGCCGGTGGGTTCCAAGGGCGGCTTCGTGGTCAAGCGCCCGCCCCCGCCAACCGACCGCGATGCGTTCCTGCAGGAAGGGATCGCCTGCTACCAGACCTTCCTGCGCGGGCTGCTGGACCTGACCGACAACCTTGTCGGCGGCCAGCTGGTGCCGCCACCCGACGTGGTGCGCCATGACGACAACGATCCCTACCTCGTGGTCGCGGCCGACAAGGGCACCGCGACGTTCTCTGACTTCGCCAACGCGATTTCCGCCGAGTATGGCTTCTGGCTCGACGATGCCTTCGCCTCCGGTGGCTCGGTCGGTTACGACCACAAGAAGATGGGCATCACCGCGCGCGGCGCGTGGGAGTCGGTCAAGCGGCATTTCCGCGAGATGGGCGTCGATATCCAGACCACGGACTTCACCGTGGCCGGCGTCGGCGACATGTCGGGCGATGTCTTCGGCAACGGCATGCTGCTGTCGCCGCATATCAAGCTGGTGGCCGCCTTTGACCACCGTCACATCTTCCTCGACCCCGCCCCGGATCCCGCGCGCACGCTGGAGGAACGCACGCGGCTGTTCAATCTGCCGCGCTCGAGCTGGGCCGACTACGATGCCACGCTGATCTCCGCCGGCGGCGGCATCTTCCCGCGCACGGCCAAGACCATCGCACTGACGCCGCAGGTGCAGGCGGTGCTCGGCATCACGGCCAGCGCGCTGTCGCCGGCCGAGCTGATCCACGCCATTTTGATGGCGCCGGTCGACCTGCTTTACAACGGCGGCATCGGCACCTATGTCAAGTCGAGCCAGGAAACGCACCTGCAGGCCGGAGACCGCACCAACGACGCGGTGCGCGTCAACGGCAACGAACTGCGCTGCAAGGTGGTCGGCGAAGGCGGCAACCTGGGCTTTACCCAGCTGGGCCGCATCGAATTCGCGCGCAAGGGCGGCCGCATCAACACCGATGCCATCGACAACTCGGCCGGCGTGGACTGCTCCGACCATGAGGTCAATATCAAGATCCTGCTTGGCCTGGTGATGGCCGATGGCGAGATGACCGAGAAGCAGCGCAACAAGCTGCTGGCCGAGATGACCGACGAAGTCGGCCTGCTGGTGCTGCAGGACAACTACTACCAGACCCAGGCGCTGTCGGTGGCCGGGCGCCACGCCACGGCGCTGCTCGATGGCGAGGCGCGGCTGGTGCGCTGGCTGGAGCGCGCCGGGCGGCTGAACCGGGCGCTGGAATTCCTGCCTTCCGACGAAGATATCGCCGAGCGCAAGCTGGCCGGCGAAGGTCTCACGTCGCCCGAGCGCGCGGTGCTGCTGGCGTACAGCAAGATGTGGCTGTACGACGCGCTGCTGGATTCCGACGTGCCCGAAGACCCGCTGGTCGGCGGCCTGCTGGCCGATTACTTCCCGGTGCCGCTGCGCCAGCGTCACGGCGAAACCATGCATCGCCACCCGCTGCGCCGCGAGATCCTGTCGACGCACCTGACCAACATGCTGGTCAACCGCATCGGCGCAACCTTCGTGCATCGGATCATGGAAGAAACCGACGCGCGCCCGGCCGACATCGTGCGCGCCTGCCTGATTGCACGCGACGTGTTCGGACTGACCGCGCTGTGGCAGGAAATCGATGCGCTGGACAACCGCGTGCCCGATGCCGAGCAGGCGCGCATGTTCGGCGAGGTGGCGGTACTGCTGGAGCGGGCCTGCCTGTGGTTTATCCGCTATCTGCGCAGCGGCGGCCAGGCCGGCGCCGAACTGGCGCACTTTACGCAGGCGGCGCAGTGGCTGGTGCCGCAGTTGCCGCAATTGCTGCCAAAGGCCGATGCCGCAGCGCTGGCGGAACATGCCAGGACCTTCTCCGATGCCGGTGTCGACGAGGCGCTCGCCTTGCGCGTTGCCGGCAGCGAGATTTCAGCGGCGGCGCTGGATATCGCCGAAGTCGCCAACGCGTGCGAGCGCAGCCTCGATCTGGTTGCCGGGGTGTATTTCGCGCTGGACAGCCACCTGAGCTTCAGCTGGCTGCGCGAGCGTGCGCAGGCGCTGCCTTCGGACACGCACTGGGACCTGCTGGCGCGCACCACCACGCTGGAAGACCTGGGCCGGCTCAAGCGCGCGCTGACTGTCAGCGTGCTGTCGCAGCAGGGGGAACTGCAATCGCCGGAGGCGATGATCGATGCCTGGCGTGCCAGCCGCCATGGCGCGCTGGAGCGGTTTACGCGCATGCTGGCCGACCAGCGCGCATCGGGCGCGGCGGGACTGTCGATGCTGTCGGTCGCGGTGCGCGAGATCGGGATGCTGGAGCGCGGCTAGCGCGCCAGCCGTTGCGCCGGCAAGGCGGCAGAGGCGGCGGGCTTACTCGTCCGCGCCCGCAGCGTGCGCGGCATCGTCGTCGCTGTCTTCTTCGATGTGCGAGTCGAGCCCGTCGTCGCCCCGGCGGGCGCGCAGCTCCAGCCCGAGCAGCACCAGCAGCTCGAACGCATCTGACAGAAGGTGCTTCTGCCGAGGCAGCAGGCTGGCATAAGGCATGTCGTAGATCGACTGGTGCGCGGCGCGCTGCCCCTTGAGGCCGCGGTCGCGCGCGATATCCGACAGCAGCGCGGCAAACCCGGACAGGTCCTGCGCCGCCAGCGCCGAATTCAATACCCTTGCGATGACTTCCGGGGAAGCGTTTGCCCAGCCCATGCGTTCAGCATTGGAAGCGGAGTGTTGAGGGAAGTCGGCAAAGTCCATTTTGTGTTTAACGGTTTTGCCCGAACGAGCTTAAGTCGGCAGCCATGTGAATTTGACCCCACAGGCGTGGGGTGCTGCACAGGCTTGCGGCGCCGGGACGGCTAGCGGGCTAGCGCGCTGCCGGCTTCGCGGCTACCTGCCGATAGACCGTGGTGCCGTCGCGCGCGGTGCGGGCCTCGACATGGTTGCGGGCACCGCATTGCGGGCAGCGAAATACCGGCCCCTGCCCTTCGTTGCGGATCTGCACCTCGTCCGGCTCCCAGCGGGCGCCGCAAGCCTGGTTCCCACAAACAAACATGAACTCTCCTGAAAATTGATAATCAAGGCTCGATAGCCCACTCAACCATTGCGTTGCACCCACTGCCGCGCCCACGAAATCGCCGCGGCGCGGGCATCCTCCGGCGTGGCATGCGTGGCCGGCGGCGCGCCGCCTTCCAGCACGACGGCGCCAGACTCCCAAATATCGCACAACGCCTTGAAACGACCCGGCCCCAACGCGTGGCAGAACACGTGGATGACAAAGCCGCGATACTCGACCACGTCGGTCGCGTCATCCGTCAGCGCACGGTCGGCGCTGGCATCGGATGGCACCACGGGTGCGTCCGTACGCGGATCCGGCCTGCCTCGCGCCGGACTTGCCCACAGCAACGCCGCGCAGGCACTGCCCAGCGCCGCGCCAAGCGCCACGCCCAGGCCAAACCAGCACGCCTTGCTTTCACACCGCGCCATCGGCATCCCCTGTCAGCGGCCTCCTGCCAGCCATCCTGTCACCTGCGCAAAGCAGCAGGCAGCGTGCACCCGTATTGCTTTCAAGGTTATACCAATCCGGAAAGAGGCCATTAGCGGGGCACGCCGCGCTCAAACAAGAATCTGGAGCGTGACCCGCCCGCGCGCGGCGACTATACTGTATATTTATACAGTTATCCGGCAGGCGTCCTGCTTTGGCTGCGCTGCCGCATGGTCCTTGCCATATCCCCTGTTTATGCCCCTGTACCAGTCCGATTCCATCCTGCTTGAGGCCTTCCACTTCGGCGACGGTGCCGAATCCCTGCGCCTGCCCTGCGGCGGCGTCAGCATTGATGCCGGCGCCCTCATCGTCCACGGCATCGAGCCCGACCTGCTCCGGTCGCTGCGCTGGACGCCCGATTTCCTCTCGTTCGAAGCGCACGGCACGCGCCATCGCTACCCGGTCAGCCGCCCCGCGCTGGTCGGCCCCGCGCAGGCACGCTTCGCCCTGCTTTAAGCTATGGCTTCCGCCTGCGCCAGGCCACGCCAAACAACCACATGCCAGACCGCAGCCTTGCCGCCAACGAACTGATCCGCACGCTTGAACTGAAATCGCACCCGGAAGGCGGCTTCTACCGCGAAACCTACCGCAGCGAAGAACGCGTCTTGTGCGCCGACCAGCGTACACGCGAAGCCAGCACCGCAATCTACTACATGCTGTGCGGCAACGACTATTCCGCGTGGCACCGGATCCGTTCCGACGAGTTGTGGCACTTCCACGCCGGCTCGCCGCTAGATGTGCACAGCATCGCCGACGGCCGTCTCGTCACGCAGCGTCTCGGCGATCCGTTGCGCCACGCCGGCGCGTCCTTCCAGGCGATGGTGCCCGCCGGCCGGTGGTTTGCCGCGGAACGCGTGGACCTGGCAGACGGCGTCGACTTTGCGCTGGTCGGTTGTACCGTGGCTCCGGCCTTCCAGTTCAGCGAGTTCGAACTGGCCGATGCGGCCGCGCTTGCTGGCCTGGCGAGCGGCCATGACGCCCTGCTGCACCGACTCTCGCGATAGCGGCGGGCGCGGCAAAAAAACAGCCCGCCGCGGCGGGGTGCGGGCGGGCCGGTCAGGACTGCTGCGCCAGTCTACGCCGCCACTGCGCACCCCCATCAGCAGAGAATCCTGATATCCACCGCCTTTTTCCACCGACAGTCCGCGCAGCAGCGCTATACTGTATATTCATACAGTATTCCCCCTGTACTTCCCATGTCACCCGAACCCGCCAACTGCCCCGTTTGCGGCGCCGCCGCCGAGCGCCTGCGTGCCGCACCGCGCGGCTACCTGTACACCTGTCCCCGCTGCGGCAGCTTCCAGATCAGTTCCCGCGCGCTGTCATGCCGCCCCGGCCTGCCGGCCTCGGCGCGCGAGGATATCCGCCGGCTGCGCGCTTATGGCCACCTGCCGCTGCTGGATCTGACGCGGGATGGTGTCAGCATCGGTCCTGGCACGCTCTGACCAACGGGCAACAACAAAACAGGACTAAACAGGACGCGATGTTCCGATCATGCCATGGCCACAGCCAGAGCATTCTCGAAGGCGCAATGCGGAACGCTTGCGGCGAAGGTCGCGCTCATGAACGCTTGCACTCAACCTTCTCTTCATACTCTCCATCCTCGTCCCATTTACGCTCGATCAGGCACGGACCGTCGCGGTACTTTTCCTTGTGCTCATAGCCGCGCGGACCGCCCTTGCATTTGCGCTCTTCCTTGTATTCGCCATCCCGCTTGACCTCGCGCTCGATCTTGCAGGGGCCGCTGCGGAATTTTTCCTTGTGCTCGCCGCCGGCATGGGACACGCGTGAAGCAAACACGCAGGAGAGGATGAGGACGGCGGTGAGGAGCGTTTGGACCATGGGGAGACAGTGCGCAAGAGACGACCGAGCTTAGCAACAGCCGGTTGGGCAGGCTGTATCAAAGCGTTACGGCTGGAGGCCGGCTCCGGGAAAGAAAAAACCCGCTTGGCATTCACCAAGCGGGTTTCTTGTCTGGTCGGGGCGAGAGGATTTGAACCTCCGACCACCTGCACCCCATGCAGGTACGCTACCAGGCTGCGCTACGCCCCGAAAGAAGAAGATTATATCAGAAGCATTTCGCGTATGACTAGCTTCCGACGCACAAATTATCCCTGCTTCGCGATCTCGCGCAGCTGCGCGAGCAGGTGCTGCACCTCGACCAGTTCATCGCGCAGGCCGGCCACATCAATCGACAGCGCCGCCGGACTTTCCTCGCGTCTTTCGTCGGCGGCTTCCGACACAGCGGCGGCGTGATGACGGCCTTCGTCGAGCCGGTTGCGGGCGCCGTTGATGGTGAAGCCCTGCTCGTACAGCAACTCGCGGATGCGCCGGATCAGCAGCACTTCATGGTGCTGGTAGTAGCGGCGGTTGCCGCGGCGCTTGACCGGCTTGAGCTGCGTGAACTCCTGCTCCCAGTAGCGCAGGACATGCGGCTTGACGGCGCAAAGCTCGCTCACCTCACCGATGGTGAAGTAGCGCTTGGCCGGGATCGGCGGCAACGCGATGCGTTCGCTGGATTTGTCCGACATGCAGTGTGTAGACGAGCGTCAGGCCATGCCGGCCATGAGGTTGGCGCGCAGGTTTTGCGCGCCCAGAAGGATACCGATGCAGGCCTGCGGAAGCAATCCGCCTTTCGGGTGGAAGCCGTGACTTGATGAAGCGTCAGCCGGCAATGTCCGCGCGTTCTTCCACCAGGCCCTTGAGCTTCTGGCTGGCGTGGAACGTCACGACCCGGCGCGCGGTGATCGGAATCACTTCACCGGTCTTGGGATTTCGGCCGGGCCGCTGCGGCTTGTCGCGCAGCTGGAAGTTGCCGAAGCCGGACAGCTTGACGCTGTCGCCCTGCTCCAGCGCTTCGCGGATGACGTCGAAGAAGGCTTCGACCATGTCCTTGGATTCGCGCTTGTTCAGGCCGACCTGGTCGAACAGCATCTCGGCAAGCTCGGCCTTGGTCAGCGTGGGAACTTCGGGCGCGCGGGTATCCGGCGTCGCGTCGTCAAGGGTGGAAGCCTGCCGGTCGCTCATGTCACCCAGTGCTGCAGCGGTCATGGAATTCGCGTCTCGATCAATCATGTCGATCGCTCTAGTGTCTGTCTGGCGATCCGCCCGGGGCCAGGCCCGGGCGCCCTTGTTTATCGTAAGCCGTCGCTAGTGGCGTCGGTCTAGCCGCGCAGCCGGGCCTGAAAGGCCTCTGTCAGCGCGTCGACCATGGAGCGCACTGCGCTGTCGACGGTTTCGTCCTGGAGGGTCGACCCAGTATCTTGCAAGGTCACCCGGAACGCAAGGCTTTTCTCGTCCGCGCCGATGGCGGCCGAAGCGGCCTTGGGACGGAACTCGTCGAACAGCACCAGGCTCTGGCAGAAGCGGCCGTAGCCCTGTTTTTCCAGCGCCGCGCGCATGGTGTCGAGCATGTCCTGCACGCGTACCGATTGCTTCACCACCACGGCAAGGTCGCGCACTGCGGCCGGGAACTTGGAGATTTCGGTGTACGTGGGCAGGCCGGTCTCGCGCAGCGCGTCGAGCTGCAGTTCGAACAGCACCGGCGCGTGCTGCAGTTCATACTCCTGCAGCCAGCGCGGATGCAGCTCTCCGACCAAGCCAACAGGCTTGCCGTCGACCAGCACGCGCGCGGCGCGACCAGGATGCAGCGCCGGGTGCGACACCGGCTCGAAGCGCGGCACGCGCGGATGGAACAGCGCCTCGACATCGCCCTTGACGTCGAAGAAGTCGACGTTGCGCGTGGCGATGCCCCATTGCTCCTCAAACGCCGGGCCGTAGGCGATGCCCGCGGCCATCATCGGCTGGTGGTAGCCGGCCACCGTCAGGCCGCCGTCCTTCACGTTCTCGTCGCGATGGAACACGCGGCCCACCTCGAACATGCGCACGCGCGCGGCCTTGCGGTTCAGGTTGTAGCGCACCTTGTCGACCAGGCCACCGACCAGCGACGAACGCATCACGGCCAGCTGGCTGGCGATCGGGTTCAGCAGGCGGATCGGCTTCTCGTTGGCGGCGAAGTCGCGTTCCCACTTCTCTTCGACGAAGGCGAAGTTGATGACTTCCTGGTAGTCGCGCGCAGCCAGCGCGTGGCGCACCACGTGTGTCGAGCGGCGTGCTTCGTTGGTCGGGCGCATTTCGCTTTCGGCGACCGGCGGGCGCGCCGGGATGCGCTCGAAGCCGTAGATGCGCGCGACTTCCTCGATCAGGTCCTCCTCGATCTCGATGTCGAAGCGGTAGCTCGGCGGCGTGACTTCGAACACTTCGCCTTCGGCGCCTTGCGCGCGCGCGAACGGCAGCTGCAGACGCTGGAACACGTCGGCGATGGCAGCCGGCGACAGCTCGATGCCGAGCACGCGCTCGGCGCGCGCCACGCGCAGGCTGACCGGCTTGCGCACCGGCAGGTTGACCACGTGGTCGTCCACCGGACCGGCCTGGCCGCCGCAGATCTCGAGGATCAGCGCAGTGATGCGCTCGATATGCTCGACGGTGGTGGCGTAGTCCACGCCGCGCTCGAAACGGTGCCCCGCGTCGGTCGAGAAGTTGTAGCGGCGGCTGCGGCCCTGGATCGCGGCCGGCCACCAGAATGCGGCTTCAAGATAGATGTCGGTGGTGTCGAGCGTGACGGCAGTGCTGTCGCCGCCCATGATGCCGGCCAGGCTTTCGATTTCCTTGTCGTCGGCAATCACGCCAACCTGCTCGTCGACCTCGATGGTATTGCCGTTCAGCAGCTTGATCTGCTCGCCCTTGCGGCCCCAGCGCACGTCCAGGCCGCCGTGGATTTTGTGCAGGTCGAACACGTGCGACGGACGGCCCAGCTCCAGCATCACGTAGTTCGAGATATCGACCAGGGCGGACACGCTGCGCTGGCCCGAGCGCTCCAGGCGCTGCACCATCCACAGCGGCGTGACGGCACGCGCATTGACGCCGCGGATGATGCGGCCGGAGAAGCGGCCGCACAGGTCGGGCGCCGACACCTTGACCGGTAGCTTGTCCTGGATCGTCACCGGCACCGGCTTCATGTCGGGCAGGTTCAGCGCGGCACCGGTCAGCGCCGAGACTTCGCGCGCAACGCCGTGGATCGACAGGCAATCCGCCTTGTTCGGCGTCAGCTTGATGACGAAGACCTGGTCATCCAGGTCCAGGTACTCGCGGATGTTCTGCCCGACCGGCGCATCTTCCGGCAGCACCATCAGGCCGCCGTGCTCTTCCGACAGCTTCAGTTCGCGCGCCGAGCACAGCATGCCGTAGCTATCCACGCCACGCAGCTTGCCGACCTTGATCTCGAACGGCTGGCCGCCGTCCTCCGCCGGTGGCAGCACCGCGCCGACCAGTGCGCACGGCACCTTGATGCCGGGCTTGACGTTAGGCGCGCCGCAGACGATCTGCAGGGTCTCGCCGGTGCCGGCATCGACCTGGCACACGTTGAGGCGGTCGGCGTTGGGATGGCGCTCGGTCGACAGCACGTGCGCGACCACCACCTTGTCGAACGGCGGCGCGACCGGGCCCACCTCTTCCACTTCCAGCCCGGCCATGGTCAGGCTGTGCGACAGCGCGTCGGTGGAGATCTTTTCAGGGTTGGCGAAGGTGCGAAGCCAGGATTCCGAGAATTGCATGGCGCTTCTGATCCGGTAAGTATTCTGTGTAGTCGGTGACGAGTGTTGCGGCGGCTGAATCAGCCCCGCGTCAAGCGAACTGGCGCAGGAAGCGCACGTCGCCCTCGAAGAACAGGCGCAGGTCATTGATGCCATAGCGCAGCATGGTTAGGCGCTCGAGGCCGGAGCCGAACGCGAAACCGATATAGCGCTCGGGATCGAGGCCCATGTTGCGCAGCACGTTCGGGTGCACCTGGCCCGAACCGGAAATTTCCAGCCATTTCCCATTGCCGAAGGCCATGTCGATTTCCGCCGACGGCTCGGTGAACGGGAAGTACGACGGACGGAAGCGCACCTGGATGTCATCGCGCTCGAAGAACTTGCGCAGGAAATCGGTGTACACGCCCTTCAGGTCGGCAAAGCTGACGTCCTCGCCGATCCACAGGCCTTCGACCTGGTTGAACATCGGCGAGTGGGTGGCGTCGCTGTCGACGCGATAGGTACGGCCCGGGCAGATCACCTTGATCGGCGGCATCGCCTTGCCCGCGTACTTCTCCACGTGCATCTTCGCGTAGCGCACCTGCATCGGGCTGGTGTGCGTGCGCAGCAGCAGGAGCTTGTCGTCGCTGTCGCGGCCATCCACGTAGAACGTATCCTGCATCGAACGCGCCGGATGGTTGTCCGGGTTGTTCAGCGCGGTGAAGTTCATCCAGTCGGTTTCGATTTCGGGGCCGTCGGCCACGTCGAAGCCGATCGAACCGAAGATCTGCTCGACGCGCTCCCAGGTACGCATCACCGGATGCAGGCTGCCGCGGGCAACCGCGCGGCCCGGCAGCGTGACGTCGATGGCTTCGGCGGCCAGGCGCGCGTTCATCAGGGCATCGGCCAGCGCCTGGCGTCGCGCCTGCAGCGCGGCTTCCACCTGTTGCTTGACCTGGTTGATGCGCGCGCCCTCGCTCTTGCGGGTCTCCGGGTCGAGCTTGCCGAGGCCCTTGAGCAGTTCGGTCAGCGCGCCGGTCTTGCCCAGGAAGCGGGCTTTCTCGTTTTCCAGCGTGGCGTTGTCATTGGCGGCGGCGAAGGCGGCCTGGGCGTCAGCGACGATTTGGTCCAGATCCTGGGACATGGCGGCGGTCGTGGAGTGTTCTGACGTCGGCGGTGCAATGTCGAAAGACAAAGCCGGCCCGACGCGGGTTGGCACTACGTGCGGTATGCGTTTCCGGATGCCGTCTCGATAACAAACGCAAAACGGTATCCGGAACCGCAAATAAAAACGGGGCTCGGTGAGGAGCCCCGTTTCAGCGGACCATGCGGTCAGCGGTCGACCTTGCGGTCGGTGCTTGCCCGGCGGCGCTTACGCGCTGCCGCAGCCGGCATCAGGCAACGGTGGCTTTCACCTGGTTGACGATGGCGGCAAAGGCAGGCTTGTCGTGAATAGCCATGTCCGACAGCACCTTGCGGTCCAGTTCAATCGAGGCCTTCTTCAGACCGTTCATGAACACGCTGTAGGTCATGCCATGCTCACGCGTCGCGGCATTGATACGCGCAATCCACAGGGCGCGGAACACGCGCTTCTTGTTGCGGCGATCGCGGTACGCGTACTGGCCAGCACGCATGACCGCCTGCTTGGCGATGCGATAGACATTATTGCGACGGCCGCGGTAACCCTTGGCAGCGTCGATGACTTTCTTGTGACGGGCCCGTGCAGTGACCCCACGCTTTACTCGAGGCATGTAATTCTCCTTTCGTTATCGTCAGGGGTTATGCGTAAGGCATCATCGCGCGCACCGACTTCAGGTTCGTCTCATGGACGTCCTGGGTACCGCGCAGTTGACGCTTGTTCTTGGTGGTCTTCTTGGTCAGGATGTGACGCTTGAAGGCCTGGCCACGCTTGAACGAACCGTTCGGACGGGCAGTAAAGCGCTTGGAGGCGCTTTTCTTCGTCTTCATCTTCGGCATGAAAAACTCCAGCTCATATGACATGCATGCAGGTGGCCGGCTCACGCCGACTCTTGCAAGACCCGCATCCACTTGTTGTTGCGCGTGCGTCCCTTGCGGGCGACGCGCGACTTCCGCACGAAGCAACGCCGGGATGCGCTGGCATCCCGGCCGCTGCACCGCGCAAGAATTACTTCTTCTTCTTGGGGGCGAGCACCATCACCATCTGGCGCCCTTCCATCTTCGGCATCTGCTCGACCTGGCCGATCTCTTCCAGATCCGCCTTCAGGCGTTCGAGCATGCGCGCGCCGATTTCCTGGTGGGCCATCTCGCGACCACGGAACCGCAGCGTGATCTTGGTCTTGTCGCCATCTTCCAGGAAGCGCTTCAGGTTGCGCAGCTTGACGTTGTAGTCGCCGTCATCCGTACCCGGCCGGAACTTGACTTCCTTGACCTGGATGATCTTCTGCTTCAGCTTGGCCTCGTGGGCGCGCTTGGCTTCCTCGTACTTGAACTTCCCGTAATCCATGATCCGGGCGACGGGCGGAGTCGCGTTCGGGGCGATCTCCACCAGGTCCAAGTCCTTGTCCTCAGCCAGCCGCAGAGCGTCCATGAACTTGACGATGCCGAGCTGCTCGTTATCAACCCCTACCAGGCGCAGCTCAGGCGCGCTGATTTCCCGGTTGATGCGATGACCTTTGTCCGTAGCGATGTTGCGTTACCTCAAGAAGACAAAAAAACAAGCCGTGCTCACCACCCATCAGGCTTTGCTGGCGACGTCGTGTTGCAGACGCTCAACAAACGCGGAGACGGGCATCACACCCAGATCCACGTTGCCACGGGCACGCACGGCCACTTGATTGGCATCCCTTTCCTTGTCGCCTACCACTAGCAGGTAAGGAACCTTCTGAAGGGAATGCTCGCGGATTTTATACGTAATTTTCTCGTTACGCAAATCAGCCTTGGCCCTAAACCCTTGTTTTTGCAGCAATTGCACGACGTTTTCGGCGTATTCCGCCTGCGAATCCGCAATATTCATGACCACGACCTGATCCGGGGCCAACCAGGCGGGCAGCGCGCCGGCGTGGTTTTCCAGCAGGATGCCCAGGAAGCGCTCGAAAGAGCCCAGGATCGCGCGATGCAGCATGACCGGGCGCTTGCGCGAGTTGTCCTCGGCGACGTATTCGGCACCCAGGCGCTCCGGCAGCACCAGGTCAAGCTGCAGCGTGCCGCATTGCCAGGAGCGGCCGATCGCGTCCTTGATGTGGTATTCCACCTTCGGGCCGTAGAAAGCGCCCTCGCCCGGCAGCTCTTCCCATTCCACGCCGCAGGCGCGCAGCGCCAGGCGCAGGCCTTCTTCGGCGTGGTCCCAGACCTCGTCGGAGCCGGCGCGCTGCTCGGGGCGCAGCGACAGCTTCACCGAAACGTTCTTGAAGCCGAAGTCGTCGTAGACCGAGAATGCCAGTTCGTTGAACGCCTTGGCCTCGGCCACGATCTGCTCTTCCGTGCAGAAGATGTGGGCATCGTCCTGCACAAAGCCGCGCACGCGCATCAGGCCATGCAGCGCGCCCGAGGGCTCGTTGCGGTGACAGGCACCGAATTCAGCCAGGCGCAGCGGCAGGTCGCGGTACGAGCGCAGGCCGTGATTGAAGATCTGCACGTGGCCGGGGCAGTTCATCGGCTTGATCGCGTAGTCGTGCTTCTCCGACTCCGTGACGAACATGTTCTCTTTGTAGTTCTGCCAGTGGCCGGACTTTTCCCAGAGCGAACGGTCCATCACCTGCGGCGTACGCACTTCGTCATAGCCGGCGTCGCCCAAGCGGCCGCGCATGTATTGCTCGACGGCCTGCCATACCTGCCAGCCCTTCGGGTGCCAGAACACCATGCCGGGCGCCTCTTCCTGCAGGTGGAACAGGTCGAGCGTCTTGCCCAGCTTGCGGTGGTCGCGCTTCTCGGCCTCTTCCAGCATGTGCAGGTAGGCTTCCTGGTCTTCCTTTTTGGCCCAGGCCGTACCGTAGACGCGCTGCAGCATCTCGTTGTTGGAGTCCCCGCGCCAGTAGGCGCCGGCCACCTTCATCAACTTGAAGACCTTGAGCTTGCCCGTCGACGGCACGTGCGGGCCGCGGCACAGGTCGACGAACTTGCCTTCGCGGTACAGGCCGATTTCCTGGTCGGCCGGGATCGAGGCAATGATCTCGGCCTTGTACTTCTCGCCCATCGACTCGAACAGCGCCACCGCCTCATCGCGGTTCCACACTTCGCGCGTGACCTTCTCGTCCTTGCGGGAGAGCTCCGTCATCTTCTTCTCGATGGCGGCCAGGTCTTCCGGCGTGAAGGGACGCTTGTAGGCGAAGTCGTAGTAGAAGCCGTTCTCGATCACCGGCCCGATCGTTACCTGCGCTTCCGGATACAGTTCCTTGACGGCGTAGGCCAGCAAGTGCGCCGTGGAGTGGCGGATGATGTCGACGCCGTCGGCATCCTTGTCCGTGACGATGGCCAGCCGGGCATCGTCTTCGATCTTGTAGCTCGTGTCGACCAGCTGGCCGTCGACCTTGCCGGCCAGCGCGGCCTTGGCCAGGCCGGAACCGATGCTCTGCGCTACTTCGGCAACCGTCACCGGGCCCGGAAACTCGCGGCGGGACCCATCCGGCAGCGTGATTGCGATCATTTGGACTCTCCAGGATTCCGCCGGCGGCGCGCTGCGCCTCGGCCAGGCGGATCAAACTGCATCTTGCGGGGACCGGTCCGCGGCTGCACGGCCCGGCGATTGCTCTCTTGCTGCACACCACGCCGCCAAAGCGCGCGAGAGCGGCAGCTTATCAGGCTGCTGGCAGGCGACAGGCGAAAAAAAACGCGGCCAAGGCCGCGTTTCTCTTTGTCAAACCCGATTCAACCGGGTCGGAAGGCGCACCTCGACTACTGTCGCTTGCCAGCGGTAGTAGTTCGCGGTGTCATGAACATAATGCCTTTCCGTTCCATTTCAGGTTGAATCGGACTTGCCGCACTTCGTTGTTAGTGCACGATGCACTGCGCACGATTTACTGCAATTCGTTGGTAGGCTCGATTGGACTCGAACCAACGACCCCCACCATGTCAAGGTGGTGCTCTAACCAGCTGAGCTACGAGCCTAGCGAAGACGCAAGTATAGCATCACTTTCTTTTTGCCTGCAATACCCCCTGTACCTCTTCGATCAGCGACAGCGCGCGCTGCAGTTGCGTCGCCTCCGACACCTCGGCGGTGAACTGCATGCGCGCCACGCCCTTGCTCGACAAGGTCTTCACGCCGGTGACGTTGATCTTCTCGCGCGACAGCACTTCCGAGATATCGCGCAGCAGCCCTTGCCGGTCGATGGCTTCGACATGGATGTCGACCGGGTAGACCGCGGCATGGCTTTTCTTGCCCCACTCGGTCTGGATCACCCGCTCCGGCGCGCGCGCCGAGAGCTGCTGGAAGGTATGGCAGTTGCGCCGGTGGATCGACACCCCGCGTCCGCGCGTGACAAAGCCGACGATATCGTCCGGCGGCGCCGGCTTGCAGCAGCGCGACATCTGCGTCATCAGCGAATCCACGCCCACCACCAGCACGCCGCTCTTGGCACCGCGCGCCACGCTGGTGGCGCGGCTCTTCTTGGTGACGGCGTCTTCCTCGCTGAGCGGTGCCTGGGTTTCGCCTTCCGGGTGGCGCAGCGCGTGCTCGACATGGCGCAGGCTGAACTCGTCCTTGGCCACCGCGGCGAACAGGTCGTCCGGCGTCTTGAAGTTCAGCCGCGCGGCCAGGTCTTCCAGCTTGACCGCAGTCTTGCCCTCGCGCTGCAGGGTCTTGTCGATCAGCGCGCGCCCCTGCGCGATGGTCTCCTGCGAATCGAGCGCGTTGAACCACGCCCGCACCTTGGCGCGCGCACGGCTGCTGGCCAGGTAGCCAAGCTCCGCGTTGAGCCAGTCGCGCGACGGCCCGCCCTGCTTGACCGCGATGATCTCGACGGTCTGGCCGTTCTTCAGCGTGGTATTCAGCGGCACCATGGTGCCGTCCACGCGTGCACCCCGGCAGCGGTGGCCGAGGTCGCTGTGCAGGTAATAGGCAAAGTCCAGTGGCGTCGCGCCCTGCGGCAGCGCCACCACGCGGGCCTGCGGCGTCAGCACGTAGATGTGGTCGTCGATCGCGGCGTGCTTGAGCTGCTCCCACTCGTCGTGGGCCACGCTGTGGTCGGCATCGTCCTTCCATGCCAGCAGCTGGCGCAGCCAGGCGATTTTCTCGTCGTAGCGTTCGCTGGCGGAGAACTGCCCACCGTAGCCCTTGTTGCCCGCTTCCTTGTAGCGCCAGTGCGCCGCCACGCCGTATTCGGCGAAGTGGTGCATCTCGTGCGTGCGGATCTGCACCTCGAAGGCGCGGCCGTCATCGCCGATCACCACGGTGTGCAGCGACTTGTAGCCGTTGGCCTTGGGCCGCGAGATGTAGTCGTCGAACTCGCGCGGGATCGGCTGCCAGATATGGTGGACGATACCCAGTACCGTATAGCAGTCCTTGATATCGTCAACGATCACACGGAAGGCGCGCACATCGTACAGGTCGGCGAAATCCAGCTCCTTGCCGCGCATCTTCTTCCAGATGCTGTAGATGTGCTTGGGCCGGCCGCTCACCTCGGCACGGATGCCGGCGGCCGTGAGCTCGGACTGCAGCCGCGCGATGGCGCCGGCGATATAGCCTTCGCGCTCGATGCGCTTTTCGTCCAGCAGCCTGGCGATGCGCTTGTAGGTGTCGGGCTGCTCGAAGCGGAACGCCAGGTCCTCCAGCTCCCACTTCATCTGCCAGATACCCAGGCGGTTGGCCAGCGGCGCGTAGATGTCGAGCGTTTCGCGCGCCACGCCGGGGGTCGGCGTGCGCTTGGTCTCGGCCATCCAGCGCAGCGTCTGCAGCCGCGAGGCCAGCCGCACCAGCACCACGCGAATGTCCTGCGCGAACGCGAGCAGCATCTTGCGCAGCGCCTCGACCTGCTCGTGGCGCGCCTGCGCCTCGTTCTTCGATGGCGCGGCCACTTCCACCTCAGGGCGATTGCCGGCGATGGCACCGATGCGCAGCAGCTGCCGCACGCCATTGACCAGCCGCGCCACTTCTTCGCCGAAGCACGGCTCGATCTCGGCCTCGGTCTCGGGCACGAATGCGGCCAGCCCGAACAGGCAGGCGGCCGCGCGCGCGGCATCGTCCACGCGCAGCCCATCGAGGATGCGCAGCATCCCCTCGGCGTGCGATTGCACGGTCTCACCCGTAGGCAGCGCCACGCCGGCGCCGTGCTCGCGCACGTAGGCCAGTGCACGGCCCACCAGTTCAGCATCCGGAATGCCTACGACCCGGCCAGCCAGGTCGGTCGACGTCACCATGTCCCTAGGCCTGCATCAGTTGAGCGCAGCGGTCACCACCACTTCGATCAGGTAATCGGGATTGGCCAGGCGGGCTTCCACCGTGGCGCGCGGGGGCGTGTTGCCTTGGGGCACCCAGGCGTCCCAGACCTCGTTCATCTCGCCGATCAGGTCGATACTGGTGAGGAAGATCTGGCACGACAGGATGCGGGTCTTGTCGCTGCCGGCCTCGGCCAGCAGGCGGTCGATATGGCCGAGCACCTCGCGCGTCTGGCCGCGGATATCGGCCTTGGGGTCGACCTCGGGCACCTGCCCGGCCAGGTAGACCACGCCGTTGTAGACCGCATATTCGGACAAACGCTTGCCCACGTGGGCGCGCTTCAGTTCAAGGTTACTCATGACAATGCGTTGATCGATAAAAAGACAGGTCCGCCGCGCGATGCGCAAACTCACCCGACAAAGAACTGCCGGGCAATCGCGATCTGCGCCGGATCGACAAAGGTTGGTGCATGCCCCACTTCCGGGACTTCCACCGAGCTCACATGCTTGCCGCGCGCCACCATCTCGGCAACGGCCTCGCGCAGCAGCAGGTCGGACTGCGCGCCGCGCACCACCAGCACCGGGGCTTCGATGGCCTCGAAGCTGCGCCACAGCGCGGCCTCGCCCGCCGCCACCGTTTCCGGCGTGGACTTGCGGAAGGGCATGGCCAGCTGCGGGTCGTAATGCAAGCCCCATTCCAGGCCCTCGCCGCCCTGCACCGGCTTCAGGATGGCGGCGTTGAGCTCGCGCCACTGCTCCGGCGTATGGCGCCCGAACGACGCGCTGATGGTCTGCAGGTAGGCCAGACCTTCCTCGAAGGTCTTGAAGCGCACCGGCAGGCCCAGGTAGGCACCAATGCGCTCCACTGCCGACGGCGCGATCCTGGGGCCGACGTCGTTCAGCAGCAGCTTGCGCACCGGCGACCTGGGCAGCCCTGCCAGCCCCATGCCGATCAGCCCGCCCATCGAGGTGCCGAACCAGTCCACCTGCTCGACATTGAGCCGGGCAATCAGCGTGACCATATCGGACACGTACTGCGGCACGATGTAGCCGTCCGGATTGGCCAGCCATTCCGAGCGGCCGCGCCCGACCACATCTGGGCATACCACGCGATAGTCGCCGCACAGCGCGCTGGCGACCGCATCGAAGTCGCGGCCGGTACGCGTCAGCCCGTGCGCGCACACCAGCACGCGGGGATTCGCGGAATCTCCCCATTCGTGGTAGGCCATGCGGTGCAGGCCCGCCGGACTGATGCACTGGACAAAACCGAGGCGCGGACTGGCAGACATCTGGACTCCCTGACGGACCCGGCCGGGACCGCGAAAAAGCGGCGCTGCCGGTGGTTGAGCAAAACTGGATTGTACGCCGCACCGGGTACAATGCCACAGCACACTGTCTGCGCCACCGCACGCGCCCACACGTCGATGCGTGTCGATGCGTGTCGATGCGTGGCGGTGCCAGACCAGGCGGTCCCGGCCACCCCGGGGCTGCCCTTTCCTTCCTGTGGAATCTCTCTCTCGACGGAGGCTTACATGCTCAAAGGCAAGACCGCTCTGGTGACTGGCTCGACCAGCGGTATCGGGCTCGGCATCGCAAAGGCGCTGGCGGCCCAGGGCGCCAGCATCATCGTCAATGGTTTTGGTGATGTGGACGCCGCAAAGAACGAGATCGCGCAGGCCGGCCAGGGCATCAAGGTCGGCTACCACGGCGCGGACATGAGCAAGTCGGCGGAGATCGAGGACATGATGCGCTATGCGCAGGCCGACTTCGGCGGCGCCGACATCCTGGTCAACAATGCCGGCATCCAGCATGTGGCCCCGATCGAGGACTTTCCCACCGAGCGCTGGGACGCCATCATCGCCATCAACCTGACTTCCGCGTTCCACACCACGCGCCTTGCGCTGCCCGGCATGCGCCAGAAGAACTGGGGCCGCATCATCAATGTGGCCTCGGCGCACGGGCTGGTGGCGTCGGCACAGAAATCGGCCTACGTGGCAGCCAAGCACGGCATCGTCGGTTTGACCAAGGTGACCGCGCTGGAAACCGCGCAGACCGGCGTGACCGCCAACGCGATCTGCCCGGGCTGGGTGCTGACGCCGCTGGTGCAGAAGCAGGTCGAAGCCCGCGCGCAGAAGGAAGGCATCCCGGTCGAGCAGGCCAAGCGTGAGCTGGTGCTGGAGAAGCAGCCCTCGGGCGAGTTCGTGACGCCCGACGAACTGGGCGCGCTGGCCGTGTTCCTGTCATCGGACGCGGCCCGGCAGGTGCGCGGCGCGATCTGGAACATGGATGGCGGCTGGGTGGCGCAGTAAGGCGCAAGGAGCAACGATGCAACGACGACGTTTTCTCGGCACCCTGGGCGCGCTGGCGCTCGGCACGCTCGCCGTGGGCGTGCTGGGGCCGGCGGCCGATGCGTTCGCGCAGGCCAGGCCACTCGCCATCGATGTCTACAAGAGCCCGCTGTGCGGGTGCTGCGAGGAATGGGTCAAGCACCTGCGCGCCAATGGCTTCGCCGTGACGGTGCATGACGTCGAGGATACCGGCGAATACCGCAAGCGCTTCGGCATGCCGGAACGCTTCGGCTCCTGCCATACCGGCCATATCGGCGGCTATGCGATCGAGGGACACGTGCCGGCCGCCGATATCCGCAAGCTGCTGGCCGCCAAGCCCAAGGCGGTCGGGCTGGCGGTGCCGGGCATGCCGGTCGGCTCGCCGGGTATGGAACAGGGCCCGCGCAAGGATCCCTTCGACGTGCTGCTGGTCAAGGCCGACGGCGCGGCGTCGGTGTTCACCCGTTACAACAAGCCGGCGGCCTGACGCGCCGCCTTGCCGGATGCGCCGCCGCGCGTCCGGCCTGCCTTACGCTGGCCTACGCACCCGCAAGGCTTTCCAGAGCCGCCTCGACTTCCCGCCACACCGCCTCGGTCTCGCCCTCGGTGCATTCGCCGTGCTGGCGCTTGACCGCACCCAGCCGGTTCAGCACCAGGTGCTGGTTCGGCACCACGCCAACGTTTGCCAGGCAAGCCTGCACGCAAGCCAGCGGGCAGCCGTCCAGCGCCAGGATCGGCCGGCCCGATTGCGCCACGCGCGTCAGCGCCGGCACGCCGCCACCCACGCCGCTGATGCACGACATTTCCGCGCGGCCGCCGCGGTCCAGCCGCACCGCGCAGGCATTGGCCAGTTGCGCCACGCTGGAGCAGCCGGAGCAGGCGTACACCAGTGGCAGGGATCGGGTTGGGGAAGCCGGCATCGCGCACCTTCCGAAAGGACTTGTGTTGGCAGGACCACGCCTGCTGGGAATCGGCCAGCATAGTGACTTGTGCGGGAGCGGGCCATTCGCCGATAGAGCTAGCCCGCACAGCCGATCGGCGTAGTCGGTTACCCCAGCGCCAAAATGAAAAAGCCCTGTGGCGCAATGCGCTACAGGGCCCGTCAGGCAATGGCCGAAGGCTTGCTTACAGCAGCGGCGCCCCGGTCTTCGCCTGGATTTCCTCGCGGCTGACGCCCGGTGCGGTTTCGACCAGCTTCAGGCCGTCGGCAGTCACGTCCATCACGCCCAGGTCGGTGATGATGCGATTGACCACGCCCACGCCGGTCAGCGGCAGGTTGCACTGCTTCAGGATCTTGATGTCCTCGGTGCCGTCCTTCTTCTTGGCGGTGTGCTCCATCAGCACCACCACGCGGCCGACACCGGCGACCAGGTCCATCGCGCCGCCCATGCCCTTGACCATCTTGCCCGGGATCATCCAGTTGGCGAGGTCACCCTTCTCGCTGACCTGCATCGCGCCCAGGATGGCCAGGTTGATGTGGCCGCCGCGGATCATCGCGAACGAGTCGGCGGACGAGAAGATCGACGAACCCGGCAGCGTCGTCACGGTCTGCTTGCCGGCGTTGATCATGTCGGCGTCGACCTGGTCTTCGGTCGGGAACGGGCCGATGCCAAGCAGGCCGTTTTCGGACTGCAGCCACACTTCCATGCCCTCGGGCACCCAGTTGGCGACCAGCGTCGGCAGGCCGATGCCCAGGTTGACGTAGAAACCGTCCTGCAGCTCGGCCGCGGCGCGCGCGGCCATTTCGTCACGTGTCCATGCCATGATGGTGTCTCCTTAGCTGGCCGCGCGCACGGTGCGCTGCTCGATGCGTTTCTCGGGGTTGGTGTTCAGCACCAGGCGCTTCACGAAGATGCCGGCGAGGTGGATCTCGTCCGGGTCCAGCTCGCCGGTCTCGACGATGTGCTCGACCTCGGCCACGGTGAACTTGCCCGCCATCGCGCACATCGGGTTGAAGTTGCGCGCGGTGCGGCGGAACACCAGGTTGCCGGCCTTGTCGGCCTTCCAGGCCTTGACCAGCGCCACGTCGGCGGTCAGCGAACGCTCCATCACGTACTTCTCGCCATCGAACTCGCGGATTTCCTTGCCTTCGGCGACAACGGTGCCGACACCGGTCTTGGTGAAGAAGGCCGGGATGCCGGAGCCGCCGGCACGCAGCTTCTCTGCCAGCGTTCCCTGCGGCGTGAATTCCAGCTCGAGTTCGCCCGCCAGGTACTGGCGCTCGAATTCCTTGTTCTCGCCCACGTAGGACGAGATCATCTTCCTGATCTGGCGGGTGGCCAGCAGCAGCCCCAGGCCGAAGCCATCGACGCCGGCGTTGTTGGAGATGCAGGTCAGCTGTTTGGCGCCGCTGTCGCGCAGCGCACCGATCAGTGCCTCGGGAATGCCGCACAGGCCGAAACCGCCAACGGCGATCGTCTGGCCGTCGCGGACGACGCCTGCAAGCGCTTCTGCGGCGCTGGCGTAGACCTTGTTCATGTTCGCTCCTTCCTCGGTAGTTCCTCGGGGTTTCGCTGTCGTGCTTCCGCCGCCGGCTTGTGCGGTGGGCGACGCAGGGAAATTGTAACGGTACAATCGGCGACAACCGCCGTCTCTCGTCCGACCGACAGGATACGCAAGCAGCGCCGGCAACGCCATTACGTAAAAATACATAAGCAGATGCCCGCCATCGACTACCAGACCGCTTTCCAGCTCGCCCCCGTGGGCCTGGTGCTGTCACGCGAGCGCGTGATCGAGGACTGCAACGAAGAAGTCTGCCGCATCTTCGGCACCACGCGCGAGGCCCTGTTGGGGCAGTCGTTCCAGGTGCTCTACCCCACCGTCGACGAGTTCGAGCGCACCGGCGCCCGCATTGCGCCGATCATGAACAGGCATGGGATGTATTCGGACGAGCGCATCATGAAGCGCGCTGGCGGCGAGCTGTTCTGGTGCCATGTCACCGGCCGCGCGCTGGACCGCGCGCAGCCGCTGGGCGCGGGGATCTGGACCTTTGAAGACCTGTCGCAGAAGCGGCAGGTGACGGCGGAGCTGACCGCGCGCGAACGCGAGATCGCGGCGCAGCTGGTGGAAGGCAAGACCAGCAAGCAGATCGGCAAGCTGCTGGCGATCAGCCCGCGCACGGTGGACATCTACCGGGCGCGGCTGATGAAGAAGTACGGGGCGAGTACGTCGGTGGATCTGGTCCAGCGGTTGGTCAACCACTGAGCGCAGCCAGCCGCGTCAGCCTTCGATGATCGCCCGAATCTCCGCAGGCACCGGCACCGATTTCTCCAACGCATAATCGCACCACACCACCTTGGCCCCACCCTCGGCCCACACCACGTCGGGCAGATCGGTGCGGCGGATTTCCATGCGCGTTTCGAAACTGGTGCGCCCCAGTTGCCCCGCATAAACGCGGCATTCGATATCGCCCGGATAGCGCAGCTGCTTCAGGAAGGTCATATGGGCATTGATGATGACCGGCCCCTGCCCTCGCGCATCCTTGCCGCCGCGCCCCAGCGACGCGAACCACTCGATGCGCGCCTGCTCCAGATACTGGAAATAGATGGTGTTGTTGACATGGCCCATCGCATCCATGTCGCCCCAGCGGATCGGCATGACCACCGTATAGACGTGTTTCATCACAACCTCCAATGCAACAGGCCCGCCAACACTGGCGGGCCTGCTTCATGACTTAGCGCTTGGCGATCGCGCCTTCGGCCTTGGTCACCAGGTCGGTGCCGATCTGCTTTTTCCACTTGTCGTAGACCTTGGCGGTCGCCTTGCGGAAGGCATCATGCTCGGCCGGCGTCAGATGCGTGACCTTGACGCCGTGGGCTTCCATGTCCTTCCAGGCGGGCGCGCCGGCCTCGGCCAGGCCCTTGCGGGCCAGCGCGATTTCCTGCTTGCCGGCGTCGATGGCGGCCTGCTTGACGATCTCGCGGTCGGCCGGGGTCCAGCTTTCCCAGATCTGCTTGTTGACCACGAAGATCAGCGGGTCAGCCACGTAGCCCCAGGCCGTGACGAACTTCTGGCCGACCGTGTACAGCTTGGCGGCAGCGAACACCGACTGCGGGTTCTCCTGGCCGTCGACCGCGCCCGAGGCCATCGCCGGCTGCGCGTCGGCCCAGCTCATCTGGGTCGGGTTGGCGCCCAGCGCGTTGAAGGTCTCGATGTACAGCGGCGAGCCGACTACGCGCAGCTTCAGCCCCTTGAGGTCTTCCGGCTTGCGGATCTCGCGCTTGGAGTTCGACACCTCGCGGAAACCGTTCTCGCCCCAGGCCAGCGGCACCACGCCGGCCTTTTCCAGCGTGGTGAAGATCGACTTGCCGACTTCGCCCTGCGTCAGCGCATCCAGTGCCTTGTAGTCGGGCATCAGGAACGGCAGCGAGAACAGGTTAAGTTCCTTGACCTGCGGCGACCAGTTGATGGTCGAGCCGACGGCCATGTCGATCACGCCCTGGCGGATGGCCGAGAACTCGCGGGTCTGGTCGCCGGCCACCAGCGAGGTGCCCGGGTACAGCTTGATATTGATGCGGCCATTGGTGCGCTGCTTGACCAGGTCAGCCCAGATCTCGCCGCCCTTGCCCCACGGGAAAGCCGGGCCGAGTACCAGCGACATCTTGTACTCGGACTTGTAGGTCTGGGCCATCGCGCCGGCGGGGGCGAGGGCGGAAGCGGCAATGGCGGCAGCCGTTGCGAGCATCAGGGCACGACGTTTCATTTCATCTCCTCTCGGGAAAGTGTCAGTTCTTGTTTGTGAATGCGCAAAGAAGTCAACGGCGATCAATAGCCGAGGTATTCCGGCAGCCAGGTCGCCAGCGGCGGATCGCCCAGCACCATCAGCATGGCGATGAACATCGCCAGCAGCATCCAGATCACCCAGGGCACGGTTTCTTCCATGCGCACGCGGGCGATCCGGCACGACACCATCAGGTTCACGGCCAGCGGCGGCGTGAACTGGCCAAGCGCCACTTTCAGCGTCAGCACCACGCCGAACCACACCGGGTTCCAGTGGAAGGCATTGGCGATCGGCAGCAGCAGCGGCACGAAGATCAGGAAGATCGAGATGCCGTCCAGGAACATGCCGACCGTCATCAGCAGCAGCACGATCAGCGCGAGCACGCCGTACTCCCCCAGGCCAGAGGTGGCGATTGCCTGCGCCAGCGGATCGATCACGCCCAGCGTCGACAGCGCATAGGCAAAGATGCCGGCCAGCGCCACCACCAGCAGGATCACGGCAGAGGTTTCGGCCGCTTCCTGGAAGATCGTGAACAGGTCGCGCATGCCGATGCTGCGGTACACCACCATGCCGACGAAGAGGCCATAGACGACAGCCACCACGGCGGCTTCGGTCGGCGTGAACCAGCCCGCGCGCATGCCGCCGAGGATCAGGAACGGCGCCACCAGGCCCCATGCCGCTTCGCGCAGGCTCTTCCAGAACGGCGGGCGCGGCAGCGCGGCTTCGGCGGCGCCCATGTTGTGCTTGCGCGCCAGCCACACCGCCGGCACGATCAGCGCGACGCCGGCCAGCACGCCGGGGATCATGCCCGCGGCGAACAGCGCCGGCACCGACGCCCCGGGCACCAGCACGCTGTAGATAATGAAGGCCACCGACGGCGGGATCAGGATGTCGGTCGCGGCCGCCGCGCCGACCACCGCGGCGCTGTACGAGCCCGGATAGCCGGCACGCGACATCGCCGCGATCATCACCCCGCCGACCGCGGCCGCATTGGCCGGGCCCGAACCGGAAATGCCGCCAAGGAACATCGCCACCAGGATCGCCACCAGCGGCAACATGCCCGGTCCGCGCCCGACCACGGCAATGGCAAAGGTCACCAGCCGCTGCGCCACGCCGGAACGGTCGAAGATCGACCCCACCAGCACGAACATGGGAATCGCCAGCAGCGGGTACTTGGCCAGTCCGGCGTAGAAGTTCTGCGGCACGGCCAGCAGGCCGAACATCTGGGTATCCAGGTTGGACAGGCCGATCGCGACCAGCCCACCCAGCCCCAGCGACACGCCGATGGGCACGCCCAGCAGCATCAGGCCGATAAAGACCACGAACAGGATGATGGCAACCAGCGTCATTGCGCACGCTCCTTCGCGGCCCTGTTCTCTTCATGCAGCGCCCTGAGCGCGCGCACGTTGCGCACCAGCAGGCCCAGCGCGCGCAGCGAGATGCCGGCCGACAGCACCGGCAGCCAGATCGAGTACCACCAGCTTGGCACGCCGATGCCGGGCGAGGTTTCGCCAAAGGCGTACTCATCCCATGTAATGCGCGCGCCCAGCACCGCCAGCGCGATGAACATCACCGCCACCGCCAGTGCCGACAGGATCGCCAGCCGGCGCTGGCGCGCCGCGCTGCCGCGCTCAAAAAAGAATTCAATGCGGATATTGCGATCGCGCGCCACCGCCGCGCTGCCGGCGACCAGCGCCAGCACGATCATCAGGAAGACCGAGAATTCCTCGGTCCAGGCAAACGACTCGTCGGTGAAATACCGGACTACCACGTTGGCGAAGGTGATGCCGACCAGCAGCAGCATCACGATCACGCCGATCCAGTCCTCGAGGCGGGGTGAAACCCGGAATTCAGTGTCCTGCGCTTCGTCTGCCGCCTGCGGGATCACCGCGGAATCGACGACGTGTTGCGGCACGGCATTGCGCCGTGCCTCTTCTTGTTGCTCCATCTCCCCGGCCTCCGGTCCAGGGCCGCTTGGGCCAGGCGGCCACTGCGGCATTTTTTGCTTGTATGTAGTCCGGCCTGCAGAATGTTGAAGGGTAAGGCGCAGCAAGGCGTCGGAAGAATTGTGCTGCGTGCAGAACTCCCAGATCGAATAGGAATCTGATTTAAATCCTGGGAGATTTGAGGGCCTTGCTGATGAGCACACCGGACTTCTTTCGCAGCCGCTTGGACGGGATGATTGATCTACGGCATCCGCTCGCAGTGCTGGCGACCCGGATGCCATGGAACAACATTGAGGCGGCCCTGGCGCCGGTGCTTGCGCGCAAGGGGAAGGATGGACGCACTGTGGTCGGCGAGGACTTGTTTGGTCCGACACTGGCAGTGGCCGGTGCCGGCGTCAGTG
>NZ_AUFE01000024.1 GCF_000426345.1 Cupriavidus phytohabitans
GCGTTGGGCTCGCTCATCGCCAGCGCGCCGATCCACTCGCCCGACACCAGTTTCGGCAGGTATTTCGCCTTCTGCGCCGGCGTGCCGTTGCGGTGGATCTGGTTCACGCACAGGTTCGAATGCGCGCCGTACGACAGGCCCACCGACGCCGAGGCGCGGCTGATCTCTTCCATCGCGATCATGTGCGCCAGGTAGCCCATGTTGGCGCCGCCGTATTCCTCGGCCACGGTGATGCCGAGCACGCCGAGATCGCCCATCTTCTTCCAGGCGTCCATCGGGAACTGGTCGGTGCGGTCGATCTCGCCGGCGCGCGGGGCCAGTTCGGCCTGGGCCCACGTGCGCACGGAATCGCGCAGCATCTCGATGTCTTCGCCCAGATCGAATTTCAGGCCTGGCAGTTCGGTCATGTCGGTCTCCTGTTGGATTCGGTATGTATGAGTGCTTCAGACGTGGTCCAGGGTCTTGACCACGCACAGCGTCATCAGCATGGTGGCCACCTGCTTGCGGCGGCCCTGCTGCTCGACGTACACCTCGCCCTGCGCCACGATCAGCGTGCGCCCGGGCTTCAGCACCCGCCCCACCGCGACCAGGCGTTCGCCTTGCGCGGGGGATAGCAGGTTGATCTTGTATTCGGCGGTCAGCCCCGCCTCGCCCTCGCCCACCATCGACAGCGCGGCATAGCCGCAGGCGCTGTCGGCCAGCGCGCCGACCGCGCCGCCGTGGAAGAAGCCGTGCTGCTGGGTCACGCCTTCGGACCACGGCATCGCGATTTCGACCTCTCCGCGCGCCACCCGCTGCAGCGAGGCGCCGAAGCTGGTCATCAGACCCTGGCGCGAGAAACTGGTGGCGATGGCATCGGCGCGCGCGGCGGACAGCGCCTCGGGTTCGGCGGGTACGGCACTGGCGTTGGCAGACGTCATGGCAGGGATCCAGCGTGAATGCGGCGGTGAAGGCGTTGGAGTATTCTATTTACGTTTACGTAAACGTCAATCCGAATCGGCACGAAAGCCGTGCCGGGTGATGTATCAGGCCGATCGTTTCCGGACCGGCGCATCTCCGCCCTCCGTGGCCGCGGGCTTGCCGCCAGTCTGGGCGGCCAGCAAGTCCTGGCAATGGCGCTCATGCTGGTCGATCTCGGCAAGTTGCGCCTGCAGATCTTCCATCTGCCGCTCGAGCGCGCTGCGGTGGGCGGCAAGCGCGTGCAGGAAGCGTTCGAGCTGCGGTGCGGTGTCGCGCGGCGACTCGTAAAGGTCCAGGATCTCGCGGATCTCATTGAGAGTGAGCCCTAACCGCTTGCCGCGCAGCGTCAGCTTCAGCCGGGTCCGCTCGCGGCTGTTATAGACCCGCTTGCGGCCGCCCGGGCCTTCGCGCTCAGGGGCCAGCAGGCCCTGGTCTTCATAGAAGCGGATGGCGCGGGGCGTGACATCGAACTCGCGGGCGAGGTCGGTGATGGTGTACGTTGCGGAGGCGGGAGATTGCGTGACTGCCATGGGTGCGCCCAGTAAAGTGAACGGTCGTTCGTTGCGAAGTCAAGTTTTCGCTTAAGATGGAGACGAACCGTCAGAGTTGACGTTTACGTTAGCGTCAACACCGGCGACTGGCAACTGGCGCGAACCGGCGGATTGCCCCCTGCGCGCCTGGCATCGAGAAAGCCCGCCTGCCCCCGGCCGGATCACCGGCGCGGCACTAGGCTTCGAACAAGAGACTCCTCATGAATGCACTCGAACACCAGCTCCAATACCCGTTCGGCGACACCATGCCCGAGCCCGGCAGCAAGCAGGAAGTTGCCCCCGGCGTCTACTGGCTGCGCATGCCGCTGCCGTTCGCGCTCGACCATATCAACCTGTGGCTGCTGCGCGACCGCCTGGACGGGCGCGACGGCTGGACCATCATCGACTGCGGCATCACCAACGACACCATCAAGGCGCATTGGGAGACCATCTTCGCCAACGAGCTGGAAGGGCTGCCGGTGGTGCGCGTGCTGGTGACGCACAGCCATCCCGACCACGTCGGCCTGGCGCACTGGCTGTGCAAGCGCTTCGACGTGCGGCTGTGGATGAGCCTGGGCGACTACATGAGCGCGCGCGTGATGGGCACCGGCACCGGTGCCGGCTCCAGCGCGGGCGGCGACGCGGCCGCCGCGCACTTTGCGCGGCATGGCCTGACCGATCCCGACAGCCAGGAAAAGCTGCGTGCGCGCAAGACCTACTACCCGTCGCTGGTGCCCGACCTGCCGGCCCAGTACCGCCGCCTGATGGATGGCGACACTGTCCGGATCGGCACCGACGCGGCCACCTCGGGCTGGCGCGTGATCACCGGATTCGGCCATTCGCCCGAGCACGTGGCGCTGTACAACGAAGCGACCAATGTGCTGGTGTCCGGCGACATGGTGCTGCCGCGCATCTCGACCAATGTCAGCGTGTTCGACATGGAGCCCGAAGGCAACTCGCTGCAGCTCTACCTGGATTCGCTCACCCGCTACGAGCCGCTGCCGCAGGACGTGCTGATCCTGCCCTCGCACGGCCGCCCGTTCCGCAACCTGCATACCCGCATCATGCAGCTGCGCGAGCACCACGCCGACCGTCTCGCCGAAACGCTGGAGGCCTGCCGCGAGAAGCCGTGCTGCGCGCACGATATCGTCAGCGTGATCTTCAAGCGCCAGTTCGACATCCACCAGATGACCTTTGCCATGGGCGAGTCGCTGGCGCACCTGCACTGCCTGTGGCACCGCGGCGAGCTGCTGCGGCAGCTGGATGACGACGGCGTGTACCGCTTCCGGGCTGCCTGATATTGCCGACTGGAAACGCGGGCTAGCTGGCGGCCGCCAGCGCCGCCAGGTAGCGCACGCCATCCACCGCGCGGCTGCCGTACCACGACAGCATCTCGCCGTCGACCAGCAGCACCGGCTTGCCGAGCTGGCGCTCGAGCGCGTCGGCGT
Source organism: Cupriavidus phytohabitans (assembly GCF_000426345.1). Taxonomy (GTDB): domain Bacteria; phylum Pseudomonadota; class Gammaproteobacteria; order Burkholderiales; family Burkholderiaceae; genus Cupriavidus. The sequence continues at coordinate 2,939 of NZ_AUFE01000024.1, forward strand.
GGTCTTCGGTGAAGCGATAGGGCTCGGTCGACAGCAGCACCAGGTCTAGCTCGCGCACCAGCGCATCGCTCCAGCGGAACGTGGGGTAGCGCTCTCCCGGTGCATTGGGGCGGCTGCAGTCGCCGCCTCCGCAGGCCTGCATGGCATCCTTGCCATCCGGCCACGTCTGCCAGTTGGCCAGCGCCAGCATGCGGCTGATATAGGTGTCGCGCGACACCGTCATCCACGGATCCTGCCAGATCGCGTAGAGCACGCGGCGCGCCGGCCAGGAACGCGCGCGGATGGCGTCCAGCTCGGCCTGCAAGGCCGCGCACAGCGATTCGGCCTCGGCACGGCGGCCAAAAATGCCCCCCAGCAACCGGTACAGCGGCACATTGTCTTCCGGCGCGCACGGATGCGTGACGATCACGTTGGGCACGAAGGCGCGGATCTCGTCGACGGTCTCGCGCCGGTTTTCGTCGATATTGACCACCACGTGCGTGGGCGCCAGCTCGCGCAGCCGCGCCACCCTGACGTCCTTGGTGCCGCCGACCTTGGGCACCGCGCGCACGGCCGGTTCCGGGTGGATGCAGAAGCCGGTGCGCGCCACCATCTGCGGCGCCAGCCCGAGCGCGAACAGCAGTTCGGTCACCGACGGCACCAGCGAGGCGATGCGCACCTCGCCGCTTGCCGCGGCGTGCTGCTGGCCAATGGCATCCGTCCACATGGTCAGGGCTCCCTGCTTTCCCCGCGCCGCGGCTTGCGCGGCGCGCCGGTCGCCAGCATGTCGTACAGCCAGCGCGGCATCACGTGCATCAGCCCAGCCACCACGCCCATCTGCCACGGAATCACGCGGAAGCGCCGGCCGGCGGCGATCACGCGCGCGGCCTTGCGCGCGAACACGTCGGCATCGGTCAGGAATGGCATCCGGTACGGGTTCTTCGCGGTCATCGGCGTGCGGATATAGCCGGGCGCGATTGTGACCACGCGGATGCCATTCGGGCGCTGCTCCAGCCGCAGGCTCTCCAGCAGCTTGATCACCGCTGACTTCGACGCGCTGTACGCACCGGCACCCGGCAGCCCGCGCACGCCGGCGACGCTGGCAATGCCGACCAGCGTGCCGCGCCGGCCGCCGGGGCCGGGTTCGCGCTGCTGCATCGCGTGCAGGAAAGGCTGGAACGTGGTCAGCACGCCGAACCAGTTGGTGTCCATCACCTGACGGAACGCATCCAGGTCCTCGCGTTCGCTGGCGACGGTGCCGACCGAGACGCCGGCATTGGCGATCACCACGTCCGGACAGCCGAAATGCCCGAGAAAGTCTTCCGCCGCCCTCGCCATCGCGTCGGCATCGCGCACATCGGCGCCGTAGATGCGCGCCGCACCCGGATTGGGCAGCGTCGCCACGAATTCGCGCAACGCATCTTCGCGCCGGGCTACCAAGCCGAGGATGGCGCCCTGCGACGCGTATTCGCGCGCCAGCGCCTGGCCGAGCCCGCTGGAGGCGCCGGTGAGGAAGACTTTAAGGGGACGCATGGAAGGATGCAGGCTGTCCGAAATGAAAAACGGCTGGTACAGGATACCAGCCGTTTGGCTAACCACCGGCCTGTGCAAGGCCGCCAGTCATATTTACATCTTCTTCGCCTTCACCTGCTCCACCAGGTAATCCATGGCCTGGATCGCGCCCTGTTTGTTGCCGGTGATCGACGGCGAGGTCACGTACTTGCCCTGCACCACCACTGTCGGCACGCCGTCGATCTTGTAGGCATCGGCGATCTTGTTGGCGCGCTGCGCGTTGGTGGTCACCGTGAACGAGTTATACGCGTCCAGGAAGGCCTTGCGGTCGACGCCGTTCTTGGCCATGAAGTCGGCGATCTCGTTGCTGTCGAGCAGGCGCTTGCGCTCGACGTGGATGGCGTTGAAGACCTTCATGTTCATGGCGTCGAGCTTGCCGATGGCTTCGAGCGCATAGAAGATCTTGGTGTGCGGCAGCAGGTCGTCGCGGAAGGCGACCGGCACGCGCTTGAACACGACGTTGCTGCCCTGCTTCTTGACCCACGCCTCAAGGTCGGGCTCGAAGTCGAAGCAGTGCGGGCAGCCGTACCAGAAGAACTCGGTGACCTCGATCTTGCCCGGCGTGACCGGCTGCGGCGCCTTCAGGACCTGGTATTCCTTGCCCTCGGTGGGCGCGGCCTGGGACGGCGCGGACATCAGCAGGCCGCCCACGGCGGCGAACATGGCGAACAGTGCGGCGAGTTTCTTCATCTTGTGCGGCCTTGCGGTTGGGTCGATGAGCGTATGACCGCGGCGGCGGCGTCCGGTTCAGCCCGGGCGCCGGCCGCGTTGGTGACAAGGGTGTTGCGTTGGTTACGGCGTATTTATCGCCGTTTTCGTGGTGCTTTCGTGGCGCTTTCGTGGCAAATACGCCAGCTTACTGCTTGGTGAAGCGGATCACGGACGCCTCGAAGCCCTGCGATTGCAGCCGCTTGCGCGTCTTGTTCATGTCTTCGATGCGGTTGTACGGGCCCATGCGCACGCGGTACATCTTGACGCCGTTGACGTCGCGCTCGGTGATCCGGGCCTCGAAGCCCTGCATCGCCAGGTTGGCCTTCTGGCGGTCGGCGTCGTCGGCCGAGCGGAACGCGCCCACCTGCAGCAGGTAGCCCACCTTGTTGGCGTCGGCCTGTGCGATCTCGGCAATCGGGTCGGACACAGGCTTCTCGGCCGGCCTGGTGGCGACGGGCTTGTCGGCGGGCTTTTCAACCGGTTTTTCAACGGGCTTTTCAACGGGCTTCTCCGCCGGGCGGGTGGCCGCCACCGGAGGCTGGCCATTCTGGTGCCCGTTCTGCTGGCTCGGCTGGGTGCTGGGCTTGGGCTCCGGCTCGGCGGCCTGGCCCACCGGCTTGGCCGGCGTCTTGCTCCACAGCGGCTTGTTCGGGTCGGTCGGGCCCTGACCCTCGTCGGCGCGCTGCGCCGGCGGCGGCAGCTGGCTGGCGACATTGCCCGGCTCGCTCGGCCGCGGCGCGCTCTTCTGCTGGAACGGCGTCGGCGACTTGGTGATGTACAGGGCCACCACCACGGCGATGGCCAGCCCGACGATCAGCCCGAGCACAAGGCCCAGGAACGTCCCGCCGCGCTGCTGGCTGCGGCGGGCCTTGCGCGCATCGCGCTTGCGTTGCTGTTGCATGAAGTCCTCTTAGGTGATGCCGGGATTATAGGGCCACCGCCGGGCAGCCCTGTGCGCCCTTCTTTGCGCCCTTCGTTGCGTCCTTCCTTGCGCGCGTCGATTACATGCGGCGCGGCGCCGAGACGCCGATCACCGCCAGGCCGTTGCGCAGCACCTGGCGCGTCGCGGCCAGCAGCGCCAGCCGGGCGCGCTTGACCGCCTCGTCGTCGACCAGCACGCGGTCGGCATTGTAGAAGGCGTGGAAATCGCCGGCCAGGTCGCGCAGGTAGAAGGCGACCGCATGCGGCGCGAGCTCGGAGGCAGCGGCCGACAGCATGTCCGGGAACTCGGCCAGGCGGCGGCCCAGCGCCTGTGCCTGGGCGCTGGCCTCGGGGCCGGTCACGGCCGACAGGTCGGCGCCGGCCAGCTCGGCCAGGCGGCTTTCCCATTCGGCGCCGCCCCACGACTCGAAGATCGAGCAGATGCGGGCATGGGCGTACTGCACGTAGTACACCGGGTTCTCGTCGTTCTGCTTGAGCGCCAGGTCGACGTCGAACACGAATTCGGTATCGGCCTTGCGCGACAGCAGGAAGAAGCGCACCGCGTCGCGACCGCGGGTGAAGTGCTCCGGCCAGTCGGCCACGCCCTGCTCCAGGCAACCGCGAATGCTTTCATCACCGCCGTTGGACCATTCGATCAGGTCGCGCACCGTGACGTACGAGCCGGCGCGCTTGGAGATCTTGACCTCCTCGCCGTTCTTCATCACGGTGACCATCTTGTGCAGCACGTAGTCGGGATAGCCCTTGGGAATCCCCATGTCCAGGCCCTGCAGGCCGGCGCGCACGCGCGCGATGGTGCCGTGGTGGTCGCTGCCCTGCACGTTGATGACCTTGCTGAAGCCGCGTTCCCACTTGGTGGTGTGGTAGGCCACGTCCGGCACGAAATACGTGTAGGTGCCGTCGGTCTTCTTCATGACGCGGTCCTTGTCGTCGCCGTCGTCGGTGGTGCGCAGCCACAGCGCGCCTTCGCTCTCGTAGGTCTTGCCCTTGGCCACCAGCGACTGCACCGCGGCTTCCACGCGGCCGTCGCTGTACAGCGACGACTCCAGGTAGTAGCGGTCGAACTTGACGCCGAAGGCCTGCAGGTCGATGTCCTGCTCGTTGCGCAGGTAGGTCACGGCGAACTTGCGGATCGAGTCGATATCCTCGACATTGCCCGACGCGGTCACCGGCTCGCCGTCCGAGGCGCTGACGGTCTTGCCGGCGAGGAAGTCGGCGGCGATGTCGGCGATGTAGTCGCCGTTGTAGGCCGACTCGGGCCAGTTGGCGTCGCCCGGCTTCAGGCCGCGCGCGCGCGCCTGCACTGACAGCGCCAGGGTCTGGATCTGCACGCCGGCGTCGTTGTAGTAGAACTCGCGGTGGACATGGAAGCCCTGCCACGACAGCAGGTTGGCGAGGGCATCGCCCAGCGCGGCCTGGCGGCCGTGGCCCACGTGCAGCGGGCCGGTCGGGTTGGCCGAAACGAACTCCACCAGCACCTGGCCGTGCACGCCGCGCTCGCGCGCGCCGTAGTGGTCGCCCTCGGCCAGCACCGCGCGCAGCACGTCGGCCTTGGCGGCCGCGCTCAGGCGCAGGTTGATAAAGCCGGGGCCAGCGATCTCCATGGCCTCGACCAGGCCCTGCGCGCGCGCATCGGCCTGCACCGCGGCGACGATGCGCTGCGCCAGCTCACGTGGATTGCACTTGAGCGCGCGCGCGACCTGCATGGCGACATTGCAGGCAAGGTCGCCATGGGCGGCCGCCTTGGGCCGCTCGAAAGTGACGGCGGGCAGGGAGGCATCGGCCGGGGCGAGCGCACGCACGGCATCGGTGAACGCAGCGGCAAGATTGGAGGTCTGAACAGGCAGCATGGATGTCGGAAGCCCTGTGGGCAAGTATTCAGGCGTCGCGTTCAGCCGGCTCGTCCGAGCGGCTTGAACGCGACACCAACGCCCTGATGCGGCATGTGACGGCAAAGGTACGCCGAGCCGCATAACAGGCATTGGAATCGGGAACGCGGAATTTTATCAGGTGCTATGCTGACATCATGCGCGAAGATGGCCCCGGGCCACAATCCATGCGGCGACCCGCCCCCGGGAACGCCGTTCCCCGCACGTCCGGAAAAGGAAACCACACCATGCTGATCACCTTCAAATCCCACGCTGCGCAAGACCTGATCATGATGAAGGATCTGGCCATCACGCTGCTGGGCATCATCGGCAAGCATCTCGGGGAACGAGGGGTGATCACCGTCGAAGAACTGCCACGCGCGATCCAGAAGCTGGAAGCGGCGGTGGCCGATGCCCGCCGCGACCATCCGGCCAACTCGGCGGTCGAGGAAGGGGCCGCCGCCGCCGAGGACGAGGAAGAGCCGCTGCACCTGGGACAGCGCGCCTATCCCTTCCTGGACATGCTGCGCGCCTCGCAGCGGGAAGGGACCAACGTCTTGTGGGGCGTGTAGCCCGGCGGCAAGGCAGGCCGCGGGCGCACAAAAAAACGCCCGGCACCGCGTCGTGCCGGGCTTCCGGACGAGGGCGCCGGAAAGGGGGGGAATGCTTTTTTCGGCCCCGCCGCGCGGGGTCCGGTGCCGCCAGGCCTACTCCTCTTCGTGGTGGCGGCCGTTGGCCAGCAGCAGGCCGAGCAGCGCACCGATGGCGGCGGCAATCGCTACTGCCTTGAGCGGCGATTCGACGACCCGCTGGCGCGAATGTTCGACCGCGCCATCCATCCGTTCGCGGGCGCGCATCATGCCATCGGTGGTCTGGTCGCGCAGCCGGTGCGCCATCTCGCTGGCACGGTCGCGCAGCCGCTGGCCGGCACGCAGGCTTTCGGCCGAGCCTTCCCGCGCCAGCACTTCGATGGTGTGCTCCAACTGGGCGATCAGCGCCTTGACTTCGCCGGAAACCGGCGCTGCAGCCTCGCGCGAATCGCGTGCGGCGTGCTTGATATGGCGGATGGCGCTGTCAGCACTGTCGGACAAGTGGTTCAGTTCCTTCCGGACTTTGGGGTTCTGGGTCAGCATGGGGTCTCCTCAGGTTGCGATCGATACAGGAGCCGGCGCGCGGCCGGCGCTATCTCCTGCGAACCAGGCCCATCACCGCGGCCACCAGCGCCACGACCAGGAAGATGAAGAACAGGATCTTGGCGATTTCCACGGCGCCGGCAGCGATACCGCCGAAGCCGAAGATCGCCGCGATCAGGGCGATGACGAAAAATACGAGTGCATAGTGCAGCATGCTAGGCTCCCGAAGATGGCTGACCGGGCCGGCACTGGCCCGGGGCCCAAGTGAAGACTTGCGCCACAAGGTGCAAGCTCATAGCCTCATCGTAGGAAGCCTGCCGCCGCGCCAATACCGACAGCGAGCCGATTCGACTGTCAGCCGAGTCCTACAAGAGGCAGTACGGGTGCGGCACGCCCGAAGCATCAAGGTTGACCCATGTGGATCGATGTGATCCCATGGGCGCTCCCTGGCGCTGCGCGGGCAAGCGGCGCGTCCCAAACACAGGAAAAATGACCCCCATGCTCAAGCAATCATTTCTTCCTCATACGCTGCTGCTCGCGGGCGGCATCGTGCTGATGCTGGCGGTTCTGGTGGCGTCGGAAACCGGCAATATCCGCCTGCGCGAGAGCTACACCGACGTGATCCGCTCGCAGCGCGTGCAGACCGAGCTGGCCGCGCTCAACGGCGAGCTGGTCAATGCGGAGGCTGGCCAGCGCGGCTTCCTGCTGACCGGCAAGGAATCCTATCTTGAGCCCTACTACAAGGGCCTGCCTCGCATTGCCGAACTGATGGCGCAGATCCGCGCGGACTACGCCAACGACCCGGAGGGGCTGAAGATGTTCGGCGACACCTCCAAGCTGATCAACAGCAAGCTCAACGAGATGGCGCTGACGCTCGTCTACGGCAAGCGCGACCTGGAAGTGGCGCTGGACCTGGTCCGCACCGACTATGGCAAGCAGACCATGGACAATGCGCGCCGCGGGCTCGACCAGCTGCAGGCGCGCGAGGCGGGCTCGGTATCGCATCGGCTGGAAGGCGCGGAGAACGATGTGCAGCTATCTCGCTATGGCATCGGCCTGCTGACCGCGATCAATATCACCTTGCTGCTCGCGGTCGGCGTGGGCCACGCCAAGCGCCTGTCCATGGCCGAGGCGGTGCGCGCGCAGCTGGAAGAGGAAAGCGCCAAGCTGGACCGCAAGGTACGCGCGCGCACGCGCCAGCTGTCGGCGCTGGCGGCCCACCTGCAGCGCGTCACCGAAGACGAGAAGACCCGGCTGGCGCGCGAGCTGCACGACGAGTTGGGTGCGATCCTGACCGCCATCAAGCTCGACCTGCACTGGGTGCGGCGCCAGATCCAGGAGGCGCATCCGCAAAGCGCCGAGCGCCTCACGCGTGTGATGCTGCACGTAGACCAGGGTATCCAGGTCAAGCGCCGCCTGGTCGAGGACCTGCGCCCCACCGTGCTGCTCAACCTCGGCCTGCGCGCCGCGGTGTGCCAGCTGGTGGAGGAAGTCGGTGCGCGCAACGGCTGGCAAACGGACGTCAGCGTGCCCGAGGACCTGCCGGCGCTGAGCGACGAAGCCGCGATCGCGCTGTACCGGATCGTGCAGGAATCGCTGACCAACGCCAGCAAGTACTCCGAAGCCAAGCGCGTCGGGGTCTGCCTGGCGTGCCGCGGCGAGCTGCTGACGCTGACCGTGCGCGACGACGGCAAGGGCCTGCCGGCCGACTTCGACGCCGGCAGCACCGCCGGCCACCACGGCCTGCTGGGCATGGAGCAGCGCGTCACCGCGCTGGGCGGCAGCATGCAGATCGACTCGTCGGCGCACGCGGGCGTGCGCATCCACATCGAGGTGCCGCTAACGGCATCGGTGCTGGCGCCCGCGGAACAGCCGGAAGGCGAAGAGCCTGCGCGCGCTTGACGCGTGCGGTGCTTGAGTTGTACTTGAGGGTTGCCTTGCCAGATCAGGACGGCGCCGCCGCGTGTTCCTCGATCACACGGAACACCTGTTCCAGCTCGAGTGACTTGTCGAAGAAATAATCGGCGCCCGCGGCTGCGCACTGGCTTCGGTACATCTGCACCTGGGCGTGGTTGGTATAGACAATGCGCACGGTATCCGTGCCTTTGCGCTGCATTGCGCGCAGCACATTGATGCCGTTGCCCTGGCGCAGCTGCAGGTCGACGATGACGACGTCGTACTTGCCGGCGTCGAGCAGGCGCAGGGCCATGGCTTCGGTGTCGGCCCAGTCCACGTTCTCGATAAACGGGAAATCCTTCAGGTATTCGAGCAGCATGCCTCGCAGGACCGCCGAGTCTTCGATCAGCAGTATGCTCAGCGCCCGGTAGGAAGTGTTCGAAGCCTGCTCCGACATGTTCTGGTTTGCGGGCCCGGTCCGGTGCGATCCGACCGCAGGCCGCGATGCGGCCCGCGGCGTGCCGCTACTCGACCAGGCCGTTCTTGATGGCGTAGTAAGTCAGGTCCGCGTTGGTCTTCATGCCCATTTTCTCCAGGATGCGGGAACGATAGGTACTGACGGTCTTGACGCTGAGAAACAATTCGTCGGCGATCACCGACACCGACTGCCCGCGCGAGAGCTTGCAGAAGATCTGGAACTCGCGCTCGGACAGCATCTGGTGCACCGGCTGCTCGGTCGGCTTGTCGAGCCCGCCGATCAGCAGGTCGGCCACCGTGGCGCTGACATAGCGCCGTCCCTGCGCCACCGTGCGGATGGCCTTGACGAGGTCGTCGGGCGCGCTTTCCTTGGTCAGGTAGCCTGAAGCCCCGGCGCGGATCAGGTTGATGGCGTACTGGTCTTCGGGGTAGGTGGACAGGATCAGCACCGGCAGGTCAGGCTTGCGCTGCCGGATCAGCTTGAGCACATCGATGCCGTTGCGGTCGGGCATCGAGATATCCAGCACCAGCACATCGAATTCGGCATCACGTAGCCGCGCCATGACTTCGTCGCCGCTGCCGGCTTCGCCAGTCACCTGGATGTCGGGCTCTTCGGAAATGAATTGTCGCAGCCCGGCACGCACAATCTCGTGATCGTCAGCGATCAGGACGCGGATCATGTGGGGCTCCACGGGGTTGAACGGACCGGCACATTGCCCGGTGCAGTCGGGTGCAGGCGGAACCGCTTGCGTTGCTGTCATTGTAGTGCCGGCCGGGCGCGCGGGCTGTCGGTGTCAGGCTGACATGACGCGCGGCCACAACGCGTAAAGCGCACATGGACGGTTCCGCGGCTCAACGGTACGAGGCATGGCGTACAAAAGCAAAGCGGGACGGCCTGGAGTCCGTCCCGCTTTGCTGCGGCGCGTCAGGCCCCGGGAATCTCAGGGCCTGCGCGCCAGTGCCGGCTGGCGGCGAGCTTACTGCACCTTGGCGCCCGCCTCGGCGCCCGCGTCGACGCTGGCATCTGCCTTGGACTTCTTGGCCGACTTGGTGGTGTGCTTGTCGTGCTTGGCCTTGCTGCCGGCTTCGGCCTTGGCATCGGCCGACTTGCTGGCACCCTTCTCGACCGCCGCGCCGGCGGTGGACAGCCCCTTGTCAGCCGCAGTGCCCGCTGCCGACATGCCCTTGTCGGTTGCCGCGCCCGCGGTCGACAGGCCCTTCTCGGCGGCGCTGGTGGCGCCGGTGGCAGCGCTACCCGCGGTATTCAACGCACCCTGCGTGGCGGCAGAGGGCGCCGGGGCGGTCACCGATGCGCCGACGTCGGCCTTCGCGCCGGCGCCCACACCAGTACCTTGTGCCATGGCCAGCGAGGAAGCGGCGGCGATCGACAGGGCGGACAGGGAGAGCAGCAGTTTCTTCATGGACAGACTCCTTTCAGGATGCCCCGCGGCGAAACATTCGTCGCGGTGTTCACGCGCTGGTGTTTGCGTGAATCGAGCCCTCAGTCTAGGGAGCGCACCGGCCCCGGTCTGTGAGGGATTGAAAGGCTCTGTAAGGAGTTGTGAGGCGCCGGATACACCGCCGCAAGCGGGCCAGGAAGCCGTCGCGCGAGGAAATTCCCTGTGGCATCAACGGGCTGGCGGCAAGGTCGCGCGGCCGTGGCCGGCGCCCTGCCGTCGCACCCCGTTACAGGTTGGGCGCGAGCGCGCGCTCCAGCGTGGCGCGCTCTTCATGCCGGCGCGACACCATGTCGTCGAGCTGGTCCTGGCCGATCTTGCCGATGGTGAAGTAGGTCGACTCGGCATGCGCCAGGTAGAAGCCGCTGACCGACGCGGCCGGCGTCATCGCCAGCGACTCGGTGATGCCCATGCCGATCTCGGCTGCGTCGAGGAACTGGAACATCGGGCCCTTGACGGTATGCTCGGGGCAGGCGGGATAGCCGGGCGCCGGGCGGATGCCGCGGTACGACTCGGCAATCAGTTGTTCGTTGGAGAGCTGCTCGCCCGCGTCGTAGCCCCACAGGTCCTTGCGCACGCGCTCATGCAGGCATTCGGCGAAGGCTTCGGCCAGGCGGTCGGCCAGCGCCTTCAGCATGATCGCGCTGTAGTCGTCGTGGTCGGCTTCAAACTGGGCTTCCTTCTTGTCGACGCCCAGGCCCGCGGTGACGGCGAACATGCCGACATAGTCGGCGATGCCACTGTCCTTCGGCGCGACAAAATCTGCCAGGCAGCGATTGGGCCGGCGCACGCCGTCCACCACCGGGCGCTCGCTCTGCTGGCGCACGTTGTGCCAGGTGAGCGCGACCTTGCTGCGGGTCTCGTCGGTGTAGATCTCGATATCGTCGTCGTTGACGGTGTTGGCCGGCAGCAGCGCGATTACGCCATTGGCGCTCAGCCAGCGGCCCTGGATCAGGCGCGACAGCATCGCCTTGCCATCCGAGAACACCTTGCGCGCCGACTCGCCCACGATCTCGTCGTTGAGGATGTCGGGGAATTTGCCGGCGAGGTCCCAGGTCTGGAAGAACGGGCCCCAGTCGATGTAGTTGGCCAGTTCCGCCAGGTCGTAGTTACGGAACACGCGGCGGCCGATGAACTTCGGCTTGGGCGGCACGTAGCCGCTCCAGTCGATCGGCGTCTTGTTGGCGCGCGCCTGCGCCAGCGTCACCATCGGGGTCGCCTTCTTGTTGGCGTGCTGGGTGCGGATGCGGTCGTAGTCGGTCTTCAGTTCGTCCAGGTACTTCGCCGCGCCTTCATCGGACAGCAGGCTCGACGCCACGCTGACCGAGCGCGAGGCATCCGGCACGTACACCACCGGCCCTTCGTAGTTGGGCGCGATCTTCACCGCGGTATGCACGCGCGAGGTGGTGGCTCCGCCGATCAGCAGCGGAATCTTTTTCACGCGGAAGTAGTCGTCGCGCTGCATCTCCGACGCGACGTAGGCCATTTCTTCCAGCGACGGCGTGATCAGCCCCGACAGGCCGACGATGTCCGCGCCCTCGACCTTGGCCTTCGCCAGGATCTCGTTGCACGGCACCATCACGCCCATATTGACCACTTCGAAGTTATTGCACTGGAGCACCACCGACACGATGTTCTTGCCGATGTCGTGCACGTCGCCCTTCACGGTGGCGATCACGATCTTGCCGCGCGCGCGCACATCGCCGCCGGCCTCGGCCAGCAGGCGCTTTTCTTCCTCGATGAAGGGCAGCAGGTGCGCCACCGCCTGCTTCATCACGCGCGCGCTCTTGACCACCTGCGGCAGGAACATCTTGCCGGCGCCGAACAGGTCGCCGACGATGTTCATGCCGTCCATCAGCGGGCCCTCGATCACCTCGATCGGGCGGCCGCCGCGCGCTTCTATCTGCTGGCGGACTTCCTCGGTGTCTTCGACGATAAAGGTGGTGATGCCATGCACCAGCGCGTGCGCCAGGCGTTCGCCCACGGGCACCGGCTGCTCGGGCGTGCCGCGCCAGGCGAGGTTTTCTTCCTTCTTGGCGCCGCCACCCTTGTAGCGGTCGGCGATTTCCAGCAGGCGGTCGGTGGAGTCCTCGCGGCGGTTCAGCACCACGTCTTCCACGCGCTCGCGCAGCTCGGGATCGAGCTGGTCATACACGCCGAGCTGCCCGGCGTTGACGATGCCCATGTCCATGCCCACGCCGATTGCGTGGTACAGGAACACAGTGTGGATTGCCTCGCGCACCACGTCGTTGCCGCGGAACGAGAACGACACGTTGGAGACGCCGCCGCTGACCTTGGCGTACGGCAGGTTCTGCTTGATCCAGCGCGTGGCCTCGATGAAGTCCACCGCGTAATTGTTATGCTCTTCGATGCCGGTCGCGACCGCGAAGATATTCGGGTCGAAGATGATGTCTTCCGGCGGGAAGCCGACTTCATTGACCAGGATGTCGTAGCTGCGCTTGCAGATCTCGGTCTTGCGCTCGAAGGTATCGGCCTGGCCCTTCTCGTCGAAGGCCATCACCACGCTGGCCGCGCCGTAGCGGCGGATCAGCTCGGCGTGGTGGCGGAACTGCTCCTCGCCCTCCTTGAGCGAGATCGAGTTCACCACGGGCTTGCCCTGCACGCACTGCAGCCCGGCCTCGATCACTTCCCACTTGGACGAGTCCAGCATGATCGGCACGCGCGCGATGTCGGGCTCGGAGGCGATCAGGTTCAGGAAGCGAACCATGGCGGCCTTCGAGTCCAGCATGGCCTCGTCCATGTTGATGTCGATGATCTGCGCGCCGTTCTCGACCTGCTGGCGGGCCACCGCCAGCGCTTCGTCGAACTGGCCGTTCAGGATCATCCGCGCGAAGGCCTTGGAGCCGGTCACGTTGGTGCGCTCGCCGACGTTGACGAACAGCGTGTCGTCGTCGATGGTAAAGGGCTCGAGGCCGGACAGGCGCATCGGGCGCGGGGGCAGTTTGTTCTCGCTCATGTTCTCGGGCTCCGGCTCAGGCGGCGTCGCGGTACTGGCCGGGCCAGGTGCGGGGTTTCTTGTCGGCCACGCGCTGGGCGATGGCGGCGATGTGCTCGGGCGTGGTGCCGCAGCAGCCGCCCACCAGGTTCACCAGCCCGGAGGCGGCGAACTCTTCCACCAGCGACGACGTGACCTCGGGCGTTTCATCGAAGCCCGTGTCGCTCATCGGGTTCGGCAGGCCGGCGTTCGGGTAGCACGACACCGCGGCGTCGCAGATCTTGGCCAGCTCGGCAATATAGGGGCGCATCAGCGTGGCGCCGAGGGCGCAGTTCAGGCCGAAGGTGACCGGCCGCGCATGGCGCAGGCTGTTCCAGAACGCTTCCACGGTCTGGCCCGACAGGATCCGGCCGGAGGCATCGGTCACGGTGCCCGAGATCATCACCGGCACGCGTTCGCCGGTGTCCTCGAACAGCTGGTCGATGGCGAACAGCGCGGCCTTGGCGTTGAGCGTGTCGAAGATGGTCTCGACCAGGAACACGTCGGCGCCGCCTTCGAGCAAGGCCTTGCCCTGCTCGTAGTACGACTCGCGCAGCTCCTCGAAGGTGACGTTGCGCGCGCCGGGGTCGTTCACGTCGGGCGAGATGCTGGCGGTCTTGGGCGTCGGGCCGAAGGCGCCGGCAACGAAGCGCGGCTTGTCGGGCGTGGTGTACTTGTCGCAGGCGGCGCGCGCCAGGCGCGCGGCCTCGACGTTCATCTCGTACGCCAGGTCGGCCATCTTGTAGTCTTCCTGCGCCACGCGGGTGGCGCCGAAGGTATTGGTCTCGATCAGGTCGGCACCGGCGGCCAGGTATTGCTCGTGGATCTCGCTGATGACCTGCGGGCGCGTCAGCAGCAGCAGTTCGTTGTTGCCCTTCACGTCCACCTTGTGTTCGGCGAAGCGCTCGCCGCGGTAGTCGGCCTCGGTCAGCTTGTAGCGCTGGATCATGGTGCCCATGGCGCCATCCAGGATCAGGATGCGTTCTTGCAGCAGCCGGGGCAGCTCGGCAGCCCGGGTGTAGGGGCGCGGCGCGGCCGCGCGGGATTCAGGGGCACTCATGGCGGGGAACTCTGGAAAGGCGGCCGGCGCGCGATCATTGGACCGGCGGCGGGCGCTGCTGTGGCCGATGCTGGCCAAAGAGGAACGATTTTATCAGGTGTATCAAGGCCTTGCGGTTGCCTGTCAGGTCGTTGGCCGCCTACACTGAGAGGCGTAACCGTCACCAATCCGGTCATTCCGCGCCCTACCTCGTCCTTCCTCGTACTTTGTCCCCGCCGACCATGCAACACCTGTCCCCATCCGACGCCCAGGCCCTGCTGGCCGATTCGCCCGAGACGCTGTTCATCGACTGCCGCAGCGAGATGGAATACCTGTTCGTGGGCCATCCGAAGGGTGCGCACAACGTCCCCTGGAACGACGGGCCGGACTGGGAAGTCAACCCGCATTTCGTGCAGATGGTGAAGAAGCTGGCCGGCCATGTCTCGGCGCGGCCGGTGTTGCTGATCTGCCGCAGCGGCAACCGCTCGACGGCGGCGGCACGGGCGCTGGAGGGCGCGGGCTTTGCCAACGTCTACAACGTGCTGCACGGGTTCGAAGGCGATCTTGACGGGCAGCGTCACCGCAATACGCTCAACGGCTGGCGCCACGAAGGGCTGCCGTGGGAGCAGTACTGAGCAAGGATGCCGGACCCGGCCGCCAAAAACAAAAACGCCCGCCAGGGCGGGCGCGATGGCGGGTTGCCGGCCATGGCCGGCAACCACGCAAAGCCGCTCAGTGCATCACCAGCGGATGCGTCATCACGTTATCGAACTTGCCGAGAAAGTCGTCCACCTCTTCCACTGACGGCTCGCTTTCGATCAGGCGCTTGACGTCGGCGCGGAAGCTTTCAGCCAGCTGCCCGCCAAGGAAAATCTCGCGCTTCAGGTTCTTGTCGACGATTTCATAGCCACCGAACTCGAGCGGCGCTTGCTCGACATCCGCACCGAACTCGACGATGCAGTAATTGTCGCTGTTGTAGATCATTTGCATGGCACACCTCCTGGGCGTCATGGTTGGGCGGCATGCCCTTTTGATTCTTGCCTCGTCGATGTTGCCGTGAGGGGGCGCCGCGGCTTTACCTCCAAACTTGGGGTGACCTGCGCCAAATCAAGGAGTTAAGCAGGTCACTGCGTTGCCACGTCATTGCTGCCTACATAGGTTGGGCATCGTCCTTCGCTACAAGTTTCTTGAGCCTGGCGCATCAGTGTGTTGTCTGTCACGGAACGTCGCACTGGCCGCCGCACGCCGCATTGCCGAGGAACGCCTCCAGCGCCGCGTGGAAGCGTTCGGGCTGCTCCACATGCACCAGGTGCGCCGCCTGCGGCATCACTTCCAGCCGGGCGCCTCGGATGGCGGCCGCAATGCTCTGCGCCATCGCCACGGTCGCGCCCTGATCGTTCTCTCCTGCTACTACCAGCGTAGGACAATGGATGCGGGAAAGCGCGCCGGCGAGATCGAAAGCCATGATCGCCTCGGCAACGCCCACGTAGCCGCGCACCGGCGTGGCCACCAGCATGGCGTGGATACGCGCCACCACATCGGGATGCGCGGCGCGGAAGTCCGGCGTCAGCCAGCGCTCCAGCGTGGCGTCGGCCATGCCGGCCATGCCATGGGCCTCGGCCTGGCCAATGCGGTTGTGCCACATCGGGTGGGCTTCCATCGGGGTCTGGCTGTTGGTGGCGACCAGCGCCAGCGACAGCAGCCGCTCCGGATGGCGCAGCCCGAGCGTCTGCCCGATCATGCCGCCGACCGAAATACCACAGAAATGGGCCTGCGGGATTTCGAGCGAGTCCATCACCGCGATCACGTCGTCGGCCAGCCGCGTCATGGTGTAGGGCCCCAGCGGCGCCTCGCTGCCGCCATGTCCGCGCAGGTCGGGACGCACCACGCGATAGCGCGACGCCAGGTGACTGGCGGTCTGGTCCCACAGCGCATGGCTGGCGGCCAGTGCATGGGCCAGGATCACCCACGGTCCGTCGGTGCCGTCGATGCGCACGTAAAGCTCGGCGCCGTCGGCATGGACGCGGTGCGTTTCGGCGGGTGGCGTGGCAACAGTCATGGCTAGGCTCCTGTCAGTAAGAATGCGCCGAAACTCGGCAACGTTGACCCGGGCGAGGCGCCTTTTTAACGATTGTTGACATTCGCCC
The DNA here is from genome assembly GCF_000426345.1 of Cupriavidus phytohabitans. Classification (GTDB taxonomy): domain Bacteria; phylum Pseudomonadota; class Gammaproteobacteria; order Burkholderiales; family Burkholderiaceae; genus Cupriavidus. Next base: position 19,152 of record NZ_AUFE01000024.1, read on the forward strand.
GGCGGGCTACCGGCGATCGCCCGGCGGCGGCGCGTGGCTATTGCCCGCCGTTGCCGCGGTACACCAGTTCGATCTGGGTGCCGTCGGGCTCGGTCTGCCGCAGCCGCACCGGCATCCAGCCTAGCGATTGCGCAAGCCATAGCTCGACCCGGCGACGGTCATTGGCGCGGCGCGGCAGCCGCACAAAGTGCTTCGCACGTACCACGCCGTTGCCCGTGTCGAAATCCTCTTCTCCAACATACTGCACTTGCATCGGTTCCACATCACGCGTATCGGCAACCTGGAACGTTTCCGTCACACCGGGGGTGACATAGCGTTGCGGATTGCCACGCACCAGGCCGACCAGCTGCAGGAACACGCTGAAGCGATCCTGCGACCCGGGCGGGAACGGCGACTGCGCGCCGTTGCGCAGCGTGGCGGTGCCGGCGGCGGTATCAAAGCGCGATGACTCGGCCTTGTTGCGCCGGTGCTCTTCGTAGCGTTCCGGCAACAGTCCCTGCTCGGACATCGCACCGCTGCTCTGGAACGCGAAGCGGAACCACAGCACGCGCGTTTCCACCGCGAGGCGGTAGCGGCGGCCGTCGTGCTCCCAGCGGATCAGGCCATCGGGGTTCTGCACGCCGTTGACGAAGCTGGCGTAGTGGTACGTGGCGGGCGGCGGCGCGCTGTAGACGACGCCGCCGACGCCGCCCTGCGGACCGCCGGAAGGCGCCGGCGCGGGCGCTGCAGGTGCTGCCGGCGCGGTCCCGGTGCCGCCCGGCCCGGTCGCCATCTCCACCGGGCCTTGCGGGCTGGTCGCCAAGGGCGGGGCCGGCGGTTCAGGCTCGGGCTGGGGAGCCGGGACCGGCGCCGCGGGCTTCGGACGCGGCTGTGGCGCGGGGCGCGGCCTGGGCGGAGCCGGTGGCTTGGGCGGCGGCAGCAGGACCGCCTCCAGCGTCGGTGTGTTGCTGACGTCGAGCGGGATCAGCGGCCCCGGCATGCGCAGGAATCCCACCACCGCCAGCACGTGCACCAGCACCACCAGCGCAACCACGATCACCCAGCGCCGGCGGCGCCAGACGGCGGCATCCGGGCCCGGGCGGGCACGAAGACTAGGGCTGGCCGGTTTCTCCGGCCGGTGGGGCGGCACCAAGGTAGCCGAGTTCCGATGAGAGCTGTTGGGCGATATCGCGTACGCGACGATCCATCGTACCGCCCCATTCTGCATCGAACAGGCTCTGCGCGCCCAGTACGATTAACCCCATGGCGAGGTGGCCGTTGGCATCGAACACCGGCATCGAGAACGCATTGATGCCGGGCAGCACACCGCCGCGCGTGCGCGCGGCGCCATGCTCGCGGACTTCGGCACAGATCGCGTCGTATTCGGCCAGCGACGCCGGCATGTCCGGCACGGCGCCGTTGCCGCGCGCGCCCAGCTCGCGCTCGATCAGCGGCAGGGTCTGCTTGCGCGGCAGGTAGGCGCCGTAGAGCCGGCCGGTGGCGGAGTTGAGCATCGGCATCACGTCGCCCAGGCGCAGGCTCACGGTCACGGGGTGGCTGGATTCCTCCCAGTGCACGATGGTGGGGCCATGGTTTCCCCACACGGCGATGCCGGCGGTCAGGTCCATCTCGTCGCGCAGCTGCGACAGGATCGGCCGCGCCTTCTTCACCGGATCGAGCCGGTTGAGGCCGGCCAGGCCCAGCTGCAGCGCGAACGCGCCCAGGTCGTAGCGGCCGCTGACCGGGTCCTGCGCCACCGCGCCCAGCCGCATGAAGCTGACCAGGTAGCGGTGTGCCTTGGCCGGGTTCATGCCCGCGGCGGCGGCGAGGTCGCGCAGCATCATCGCGCGCGGCGACGCCGCCAGAGCCTGGAGCAGCTTGAAGCCCACTTCGATGGACTGGATGCCGGAGCGCAGCTTGGCGTCGTCTTCTTCGTTTTCAGCAATGCGTGACATGGACCAGCGGCGGGGGAGATCGGCGCCCGGGGATCCGGGCAAGTTCGTAGGTAAATTTACTATAGCGAAATCGATTTACCAATTTTTAAGCCGTCGGTAGACTTCCTTCGCAACAGACCCGGCGGCGCACGTGTCGATGCCTGCCGAACCGGGCCCCTTTTTAACACGGAGACTACCGATGCGCCCCCTGCGTCCCTTCCTCGGGCGTCGTTATGCCCATCTCATGCTGGCCGCCATGGCTGCCGCCGGCGCCATTATCGCCGCCAGCGCACCCGCTCACGCCGAAGAATGGCCCACCCAGCCAATCCGCTGGGTCGTGCCCTACCCCGCCGGCGGCGGAACCGACGTGGTGGCGCGCACCGTGGCCCAGGCCATCACGCCCGGGTTGGGCAAGCAGGTGGTGATCGACAACCGGCCGGGCGCGGCCACCATCGTCGGCGCCGATGCCGTCGCCCATGCCAAGCCTGATGGCTACACCGTGCTGACCGCCGACACCGCCACGCTGGCGGCCAATCCGTCCCTTTACAAGAAGCTGCCGTACAACCCCGACAAGGACTTCGTCTATATCGGCCAGCTGGCGCGTTTCCCGCTAGTGCTGGTGGCCACCCCCAAATTCCCGGCACAGACGCTGAAGGAAGCCATCGAGTACGCGCAAAAGAACCCCGGCAAGGTCAACTTCGCCTCGCCCGGCGCAGGCAGCCCGCACCACCTGGCCATGGAGCTGTTCATGGACCAGGCCAAGGTCAGGATGACGCACGTGCCCTACAAGGGCGCGGCGCCGGCGGTGCAGGACCTGCTGGCCGGCCAGGTCGACCTGATGTTCCTGGACCTGGCCTCGGGCCAGCAGAACGTGGGCGCCGGCAAGCTGCGCGCGCTGGGCGTGGCCACGCCCAAGCGGCTGGCCGTGTTGCCCGGCGTGCCGACCGTGGCCGAAGGCGGCGTGAGCAACTTCGAGGCCTACGCCTGGCAAGGCATGGTGGCGCCGGCGGGCACGCCCAAGGCGGTGGTCACGCGGCTGAACGCCGAGCTGGTCAAGGCGCTGAAGACGCCCGAGGTGCAAAAGAAGCTGGAAGGCGTCGGGGTCGAGGCGGTGTCGAGCACGCCCGAGGAATTCGCTGCCTACGCCCGCGCCGAAGGCGAGCGCTGGGGCAAGCTGATCAAGGCCAAGGGCATCACGGTCGACTGAGCGATGGCCACGGTAGACTAGCGGCCAAATCAGCACCGTCGTTCCCGCTCCTACCCAAGGGGCACGTGGGCGGGAACGACAGGCAACCCTACCGCATCGCATCCCATGAAACTCGCAACCCTGAAGGACGGTTCGCGCGACGGCCAGCTGGCGGTCGTGTCGCGCGACCTGAAGCAAGCCCACTTCGCCACCGATATCGCCGGCAAGCTGCAGACCGTGCTGGACGACTGGAATTTCTACGCGCCGCAGCTGCAGGACCTTTACGACGCGCTCAACACCGGCCGCGCGCGCCATCCGTTCGCATTCAACCCCAAGGACTGCATGGCGCCGCTGCCGCGCGCCTACCAGTGGGCCGATGGCTCGGCCTACGTCAACCACGTCGAGCTGGTGCGCAAGGCGCGCGGCGCCGAAATGCCCCCCGAGTTCTGGACCGACCCGCTGATGTACCAGGGCGGATCGGACGACTTCCTCGGCCCGCAGGACGACATCGTGTGCGCCAGCGAAGCCTTCGGCATCGACTTCGAGGCCGAGGTCGCGGTCATCACCGGCGACGTGAAGATGGGCGCCACCCCCGAGCAGGCCGGCGAAGCCATCCGCCTGGTGCTGCTGGCCAACGACGTCTCGCTGCGCAACCTGATACCGGCGGAACTGGGCAAGGGCTTCGGCTTCTTCCAGAGCAAGCCGGCCACCGCCTTCTCGCCCGTCGCCGTCACGCCGGACGAACTGGGCGAGGCCTGGCGCGAGCGCAAGGTGCACCTGCCGATGACGGTGCACTGGAACAGCAAGAAGGTCGGCCAGCCCGACTGCGGCACCGACATGGTGTTCGACTTCGGCCAGCTGATCGCGCATATCTGCAAGACCCGCAACGTGCGCGCCGGCAGCATCGTCGGCTCGGGCACGATTTCCAATGTCGACCGCAAGAAGGGCTACTGCTGCATCGCCGAGAAGCGCATGCTGGAGACCATCGACGATGGCAAGCCGAGTACCGAATTCATGAAGTTCGGCGACGCGGTCAAGATCGAGATGTTCGACGCGCAGGGGCATTCGGTGTTCGGTGCAATCGACCAGCTGGTGGCCGCGCCCTGAATCGGCCGCACCTGTCGGCGAGCGTCCGCAGGTGATGGGCGGCCGGATGCGCATATAATTTACCGACCGATCGGTTGGTTAATCCACGATGCAACCGGCGCAGTTGCGCGCCACTCACCTGACAGGCTACCCATGACTGCCCCCAACGACGCGTCTTCCACCGAACTTTCCGAACGCTACGCGCGCTACCGCGCGCTGACGCTGCGCCGCCACGGCGCCATCCTCGAGATCATCATGGGCGCGGCGCAGTCGGCCAACCAGAAGCTGGCCACCGCCGACGCCAACATGCACCGCGAGCTGGCCGAGATCTGGCGCGATGTCTCCGCCGATCCCGACATCCGCGTGGCGCTGATCCGCGGCGAGGGCAAAGGCTTTTCCGCCGGCGGCGACCTGGCCCTGGTGGAAGACATGGCCAACGATTTCGAGACCCGCACGCGCGTGTGGCACGAAGCGCGCGACCTGGTCTACAACGTCATCAACTGCGACAAGCCGGTGGTCTCGGCGATGCACGGCCCGGCCGTCGGCGCCGGGCTGGTGGCGGGCTTGCTGGCGGATATCTCGATCGCGGCCAAGACCGCGCGCATCGTCGACGGCCACACCCGGCTGGGCGTGGCGGCGGGCGACCATGCCGCGATCGTGTGGCCGCTGCTGTGCGGAATGGCCAAGGCCAAGTACTATCTGATGCTGTGCGAGTCGGTCAGCGGCGAAGAGGCCGAGCGGATCGGCCTGGTCTCGCTGGCGGTGGAAGAGGACGAACTGGTGGCGCGCGCCTTCGAGGTTGCCAACCGGCTGGCGGCAGGGTCGCAGACGGCGATCCGCTGGACCAAGTACGCCCTCAACAACTGGCTGCGCATGGCCGGTCCCGCTTTCGATACCTCGCTGGCGCTCGAATTCATGGGCTTTGCCGGCCCCGACGTGCACGAAGGCATGGCGAGCCTGCGCCAGAAGCGGCCGCCACAATTCAGGTAACGACGACGCAGCCGCGCGGCCCGCATCCGGGCGCGGGCTGCGCCGCACACGGAGCACGCGACCATGTTCGGACAGATTCCCGATTTCACCAACAGCTTCGACTTCATGCGCCGGCTGTGGGGCGCCGGCGCCGGCATGCCCGGCAGCCTGATGCCCGGGCTGCAGGCGATGACGCCGCCGATGGACCTGGACGACCTCGACAAGCGCATCGCCGACCTGAAGGCGGTGGAGAGCTGGCTGCAGTTGAACACCAACCTGCTGCGCACCACGATCCAGGGCCTGGAGGTGCAGCGCGCCACGCTGGTGGCGCTGCAGACCTTCGGCAACGCGCTCTCGCCCGACGCCATGCAGACGGCAATGGAAAACGTGGCGCGTGCCGCCACTGCGCCCAGCGCAGCGCCGCCGCAGCGCGCCGGCGCCGACACCGGTACCGGCAGCGCAGGGCTGCGCGAAGAAGCGCCCGCGGCGCAGGCTGCGCCCCGGCCCGGCGCCGAGCCCGAGCCGGCTCCCGAGCCCTCGGCCGAGGCAGCGCGAGATGCGTCCTCCGAGGCGGCGCCCGAGGCAGCACCCAACGCCGCGGTGTGGTGGGACCTGCTGCAGCATCAGTTCAGCCAGATTGCCAGCAGCGCCGCCGCGGCCAGCATCGCACCGTTCAACATGGGCGCCTTCGGCGCCGCTGGCACGCCGGCACAGCCAGGCGCCACGCCCGCCGCCAAAACCACGCCAGGCAAGGCCGCTGGCAACGGCAATGGCGCCAGGGCGAGTGCCACGGCAAAGAGCGGCGCCACGGGTGCGGCGAAATCCGGAGCCACGTCAGCGGCCAAGTCCGCCGCGAAATCGGCTGCAAAGTCCGCCGCGAAGTCCGCCGCGAAGAAGCCCGCGGCAAAGAAGCCCGCTGCCGGCAAGACGGCCAACGCCACACCCAACGGCAACGATGCTGCCAAGGACGGCAACGAATGACAGATCGCCGCACCGCCTGATCTGTCGCTACGCCGGGCCCCCGCCATGCACCGCGATCCCCTGCCAGGACACCATCCAGCCCCGCACAACGGCCCTGGCGCCCCTGGCACCCCTAACGGTCCTAACGGTCCCAACGGTCCTAACGGCCCCAACCCCGCCGCCACCGCGCTGATCATGATGGGTGGCGGCGCGCGCGCCGCCTACCAGGCCGGCGTGCTGTGCGGGCTGGCGCGCATCGCCGCGCGCCACGGCAAGGCGCATGGCGGGCTGCCGTTCGGCATCATCGCCGGCACCTCGGCGGGTGCGATCAACGGTGCCGGGCTGGCCATCCACGCCGGCGACTTCCAGGCCGCCACGCAAAGCCTGGGCGCGCTGTGGCACGGCATCCATGCCGACGACGTCTACCGCACCGACGTGCTGCGCGTGGGCATATCGGGCGCGCGCTGGCTGTCGACGCTGGCGCTGGGCTGGGCCACGCAGCGCAGGGCGCCGCGGGCGCTGTTCGACAACACGCCGCTAGGCAGCATGCTGGGCGAGCTGTTCGATCCCGCGCGGGTGCAGGGCAGCCTGGACAGCGGCGCGCTGCAGGCGTTCGCGGTCACCTCGCTGTCCTACAGCACCGGCCGCCATGTCACCTTCTACCAGTCGCACCACCGCATCCATCCGTGGCACCGCAGCCAGCGCATCGCGGTGCCGGCGCCGATCACGGTCGACCACCTGCTGGCCTCCGCGTCGATACCGTTCCTGTTCCCGTCGGTTCCGCTCGAGATCGACGGCCATCACGAGTGGTTCGGCGACGGCACCATGCGGCAGATGTCGCCGCTGTCGCCGGCGATCCACCTGGGCGCGTCACGCATCCTGGCGATCGGCGCGGCCTCGCGCCAGCGCTCGGGCTGGTTCGACACCGTGCCCGCCGGCGGCTACCCGTCGCTGGCACAGGTGGGCGGGCAGGCGCTGGCCAGCATCTTCCTGGACGGGCTCAATGCCGACCTGGAGAGGCTGCTTCATATCAACCGGCTGCTGGCGCGCATGCCCGAGATCGCCGGCGACCGGGAAGGATGGCGCCCGGTGCAGGTGATGACGATCTCTCCCAGCGAACCGATCGAAGCGCTCGCCGCCGAGCACCAGAAGCAGCTGCCGCGCACCGTGCGTGCGCTGCTGGCGCCCTTGGGCGGTACCGAGGCGCGCGGCGCCGCCTTCGCCAGCTATCTGCTGTTCGAGCCCGAGTTCACGCGGGCGCTGATGGCGCTGGGCGAGCGCGACGCCGAAGCACAGGCCGCCGAGCTCGCCGCGTTCCTGTACGGCGTAGTGCCGGACACTGCACCCGCCGCAACGCCCGAGGGCGCGCTCTCGCCCTGAGCGGCCTGAGCGCCCTTTCTCCAGGCGCCGCTGCTGGCACTTGGCCGGCGCACCGAGCCGCTGATCGCCCGCAATATGCAGCGGGCTGCGCCAAGCCTCTGCAAAAGTCGTTGCAATTGCCCCCATCCGCCCTAAAAAAGGGGAAGAGAATAATTCGCATCTGGTAGAATCTCGCCGTAATTTCAAAGGCTTACCATGCTCTACCCCGAACTGTTCAAATCGTTGGAAGCGGTCCGCTGGCACATGGACAAGGACATCCCCTGGGATACCTTCGACGCCAGCCTGCTGACGGACGACCAGGCCAAGACCATCCGCATGAACGCGATCACGGAATGGTCGGCCCTGCCGGCGACCGAGATGTTCCTGCGCGACAACCGCCACGATTCCGACTTTTCGGCGTTCATGAGCATCTGGTTCTTCGAGGAGCAGAAGCACTCGCTGGTGTTGATGGAATACCTGCGCCGCTTCCGCCCGGACCTGGTGCCGACCGAGGAAGAGCTGCACGCAGTGCGCTTTGAATTCGACCCGGCGCCGCCGCTGGAAACGCTGATGCTGCATTTCTGCGGCGAGATCCGCCTGAACCACTGGTACCGCCGCGCCGCCGAATGGCACTCGGAACCGGTGATCAAGCATATCTACCGCACCCTGTCGCAGGACGAGGCCCGCCACGGCGGCGCCTACCTGCGCTACATGAAGAAATACCTGGCCCAGTTCGGCGACACCGCGCGCGCCGCGTTCGCCAAGATCGGCGTGCTGATGGCATCGGCGCGCCGCACCGAAAAGCCGCTGCACCCGACCAACCTGCACGTCAACAAGGCGCTGTTCCCCAACGACACCGTGCAGTCGCGCCTGCCCGACCCGGACTGGCTGGAGAAATGGCTGGACGAGCAGATCCGCTTCGACGAAGGCTGGGAGAAGAAGGTCATCGAACGGATCCTGCACAATATGTCGCTGCTGTTCGAGCGCACCTTTGAAAGCGTGCAGGACCTGAACCGCTACCGCAAGGAACTGAACGCCCGCCTGCCAGGCTCCGGCGGCGCCCAGCCAGCACAGGCCTGATCCGGCGGCTTGCTGCACCCCGATAAAAACCTCGCTGCGGCGAGGTTTTTTTGTTGGCGCCCGCCGCCATCGGTGGTGGCACCGGCCGGGCGAGCAGCGCTGAACGAACGGCGAACCTCACCGGACGGGGTACCATTCGGGCAAGCGTGCCGGCACCGCCAGCGCCGGCCTCCACCATCCGATCCATGACCCATGTCCCTACCCGCCTTCGAATCCAAGCTGACTCCCGCCGACAACCCCGCCGAGCTGGCCGCGCGCATCGCCGCGCTGCCGCGCCCGCTGGTGTTCACCAACGGTGTCTTCGATATCCTGCACCGCGGCCATGCCACCTACCTGGCGCAGGCGCGCGCGCTGGGCGCCAGCCTGGTGGTCGGCGTCAACAGCGATGCCTCGGTCAAGATGCTGGGCAAGGGCGACGACCGCCCGCTCAACCATGAATCGGACCGCATGGCGCTGCTGGCCGCGCTGGCGTCGGTCGACCTGGTGGCGATGTTCCGCGAGCAGACGCCGGTCGAGCTGATCCGGCTGGTGCGCCCCGACATCTACGTCAAGGGCGGCGACTATGACATCGATAGGCTGGAAGAAACCCGGCTGGTGCGCAGCTGGGGCGGCCAGGCCTATGCCATCCCCTTCCTGCACGACCGCTCCACCACCAAGCTGCTGACCAAGGTCCGCCAGGCCGGCTGAACCGCATCCTCAGCGCTGGCGCCGGACCACCGGCAAGGTGCCGCGCGGCGCGGCACCTGGTGCGGGCAAAGGTGCCGGCGGCAGCAACAGCAGGCGCTCGGAGCGCACCTGCTGCCCGAGCCGGTGCGGCTCGCGCGGCGTGCCGAACCAGCCCCCGAGCGGATTGGCGCCGAACAGGCCGGCGAGCGCGGCCACCAGCAAGGCGTTGGCGAGCAGCAGCAACAGCAGGGCGATGCGCAGGACGCGTGGGGCGGGCATTGGAACGGCTGCGGGAGCGTGCGGGATTCCGTGGTGAAGGCGATGGTCACTAAGCCTCGGCCGACGCCATCGCATGCAGGCCGAGCAGCACCAGATTATCGTGCATCTCGAAGGGCACCGCGAGCGCGCCAGCCAGCGCGGTGCGTGCGCCGCCAGACAGCAGGCAGCGCGTCGGCCCGCGTTCGCCCAGCGCGCGCCAGGTGCGTTCGATCGCGCCCGCCTGCGCGGCCAGGCAGCCGGCGGCGATGGCGTCGTGGGTGTTGTCCGCCCAGCGCAGGTGCGCGCCGGCCACGGTGCCGGCCCCCTCCACCTCCTCCACCCCCAGCGCCGGCAGCTGCGCGGTATTGCGCGCCAGCGTGCCGAGCATCAGCGCCAGCCCGGGCAGGATCAGTCCGCCTTCGAAGCGCGCGCGGCCATCCGCGCCGACAGTAACGATATCCAGCGTGGTCGCGGTGCCAGCCGTCACCACCAGCAGCGTATCGTGCGGCAGCCAGCGGTGCGCGCCGATGGCGCCAACCCAGCGGTCAACACCCAGCTGCGTGGGCTCGCGATAGCCGTTGACCAGGTTGCCGTGCGCCGCGGTGCTGCGCACCCACTGCACCGATGCGCAGCCGCCGAAGGCGTCGGCCAGCGCGGCATCGACGGCGGCGGCAATCACCGGGCCGGCGACATTGGTGATCCAGACCGCCGGCATCGGGCCGCTGCCGCGCAGCGCGCGCAGGTCGGCGGCCAGGGTCTTCAGCGCATTGTCATCGGCATGCGCCACCGCGCCGCCGTGCTGCCACGGCGTGGGCAAACCCGCCCCGGCCGGCAGCGGCACGCCCGCTTCGCACCACGCCCATTTCAGGCGCGTGTTGCCGATGTCGATCAGCAGCTGCGGCACATTCATGCGCCATCCTCCTGCCCCGGCGCGGGGCGCAGCGACAGCTCGCCGCTGGCGACCCGTTCCAGCCCCGCCGGCGTTTCAAGCAGCAGCTGGCCGGCCTCGTCGACGCCGCGCGCCATGCCTTCGGCGATCACCTTGCCGTCGTGCAGCAGCCGCACCGGCTGGTCGCGGTAGGCATCGGCGGCGGACCAGCGCGGCGCCATCGGCCCGAAGCCATGGGCCAGGAACGCGGTGCGCATCGATGCCAGCCGCTCCAGCACCGCGGCCAGCAGGCGCGCCGCGTCGCGGCTGGCGTCGAAGCCCGGAACGGCCTCGGCCACGCCGGCCAGCTCGCGGCCCAGCGCGGCTTCCATCTGCGCATCGCGCACCAGGTTCAGGCCGATGCCGATGACGGCCCAGATCCGGTTCTGCCCGGCGCGCACCGATTCGATCAGGATCCCGGCCAGCTTGCGGCCGTCGATCTGCAGGTCATTCGGCCATTTCAGGCGGACGCGGGCGCCCAGGCGCGCTTCGACATCGCCGAGCGCCTCGGCCAGCGCCAGCCCCACCGCCAGGCTCAGGCCGGTGAGTTGTGCCGGCGCCAGCGCGAGCGGCAGCGCCACCGAGAAGGTCATGCCCGCTTGTCCCTGCCACGGCCGTCCCAGGCGCCCGCGCCCGGCGGTCTGGCGGTAGGCCAGGCGCAGCCGGCCGGCATCCGACCAGGGTGCGTGGCGGCACGCGGCGGTCAGGTCGGCATTGGTCGAGCCGGTTTCTTCGACCAGTTCCAGCGTCCAGTCGCGCAGTGCCGGCGACAGCGCGGCGCGCAGGGCGGCGGGGTCGATGCGCCAGGGAGCGGACGGGCCCGGTGCGGGCGTAAGAGAGGTGTCAGGGGCGTCTGGCATGGGAAGCTGCGCTGGTGGCAATCGGCGGTGCGAAGGTGGTGCGAAGGTGGTGCGAAGGTGGTGCAAAGGTGGTGCAAGGGTGGTGCAAAGACTGGCAGGCATGGCGCCTGCCCGACTGCCGCATTGTAGCCGCGCCGCGCGCTTGCTCCGTGCCCGCCCCTGCCGTGCATGGCCGCGGTCGCGCCAGCCGGGCGGGTGGCTTAGAATCGGGACTCGGCCATCACATCGCTAGCCCTTGGAACGCCAGACGACGCCAGACTTCCATATCACGCGCGGGGACGGAACCGTCAGCGTAGCGCTGCGTGGCGACTGGACCGCGCTCGCGCTGGCCGGCTGCCACCAGGCGCGCCATCTGCGCGCGCAGTTGCACGACCTGGCGCAGGCGCCGGAGCATGCGCAATGGTCGCTGGCCGAGGTGCAGCGGCTGGACCATATCGGCGGACAGCTGCTGTGGCAGGCGTGGGACGGCAAGATGCCGCAGCAGATCGAGGCCAGCGAGGGCCAGCGCCGTGTGTTCGAGCGCATCGCGGCGGTGCAGGACGAAGGCTGGACGAAGCACATGGTGGACCGCTTCAACCCGGTTATGCTGCTTGGCACCAACGTGCTGTCGTTCGGCGTGCAGCTGGCCATCGGCATCACCATGCTCGGCCAGCTGGCGTTCGACCTGATGCGCTTCGCGCGCATGCCGCAGCGCGGCCCCTGGCGCGAGGTCTCGGCCAATATCTACAACGTCGGCTACAAGGCGCTCGGCATCACCGCGCTGGTCGGCTTCCTGATCGGCATCGTGCTGTCGTACCTGTCGGCGAACCAGCTGCGCATGTTCGGCGCCAGCACGTTCATCGTCAATATCCTCGGCATGGCGGTGATCCGCGAACTGGGGCCGGTGCTGGCGGCGATCCTGATCGCGGGCCGGTCCGGCTCGGCCATCACCGCGCAGATCGGCGTGATGCGCGTCACCGAGGAGCTCGATGCCATGCGCGTGATGGGGATCTCCCATGGCTTCCGGCTGATCATGCCGCGCGTGATTGCGCTGGCCGTCTCGATGCCGCTGCTGGTGGCGTGGACCGACGTGATGGCGCTGGCCGGCGGCATGGTGGCAGCACGCATGCAGCTCGGCATCAGCGCCGCGTTCTTCCTGCGCGAGCTGCCCGACGCGGTGCCGGTGGCCAACCTGTGGCTGGGGCTGGGCAAGGGCGTGGCGTTCGGCATCCTGATCGCGCTGACGGCATGCCACTTCGGGCTGCGCATCAAACCCAATACGCAAAGCCTGGGCGAAGGCACCACGGCATCGGTGGTGACCTCCATCACCATCGTGATCCTGGCCGACGCGGTGTTTGCCATCCTGTTCAAGGACGTTGGGATATGAGCGCGCCAACGGAACCGGCAGCATCACCCGCACCGGCGCAGCGTACCGCGGTGATCGAGGTGCGCGACCTGGTCAAGCGCTTCGGCAAGGCCGTGGTGCACGACCACGTCAACCTGGACGTGTGGCGCGGCGAGCTGCTGTCGATCGTGGGCGGCTCGGGCAGCGGCAAGACCGTGCTGCTGCGCCAGATCGTCGGGCTGGAGCGGCCGACCTCGGGCTGCATCAAGGTCTTCGGCGAAGACCCGGCCAAATTGCGCCCGGCGCAGCTGCAGGCGCTGCGCAACCGCTGGGGGCTGCAGTTCCAGCGCGGCGCGCTGTTCTCGGCGCTGTCGGTGATCGACAATATCGCGCTGCCGCTGCGCGAGCTGCGAGCGCTGCCGGACAACCTGATCTGCCGGGCGGCGCTGCTCAAGCTGCAGCTGGTGGGCCTGTCGGCGCGTGATGCGGACAAGATGCCGTCGGACCTGTCCGGCGGCATGATCAAGCGCGTGGCGCTGGCACGCGCGCTGTCGCTGGAGCCGGAACTGCTGTTCCTCGACGAGCCCACCGCCGGGCTGGACCCGATGGCTTCGGACGACTACGTCGCGCTGATCCGGGAACTTCGGCGCGAGCTGGGCCTCACGGTAGTGATGATCACGCACGACCTCGACACGCTGGTGGCGCTGTCCGACCGCGTCGCGGTGCTGGCCGACCACAAGGTCATCGCCGCCGCGCCGATCCCGGAAGTGGTAAAGGTGGACCACCCTTTCATCCGCGAATATTTCCTGGGCGAACGCGCCCAGCGCGCCTTGCAGGCGCTGCCGCAGACCGGGCAGCCGGCGCCCCCCGGAGAAGCATGATGGAAAACAAGTCATACGCGTTCCTTGCGGGCGTGTTCACCATCGGCCTGGCAGTGCTGGTACTGTTCGCGCTGTTCTGGTTCAGCAGCGACCATGCCGTGCGCGTGCCGTACGACCTGGTCACGCGATCCACAGTCAATGGGCTCGGGCCGCAGGCCGACGTCAAATACCGCGGGCTGGCGGTGGGCAAGGTGGACTCGATCAAGTTCGATCCGGAGGTGCCGGGCCAGATCATCGTGCGCATCAGCGTCAACCAGGACACGCCTATCACGCGCACCACCTACGCCACGCTGGGCTTCCAGGGCGTCACCGGCATCGCCTACGTGCAGCTGGACGACACGGCGGCGCATGCGGGCGCCGAAGCCTCGCCGCCGCTGACCACCTCGCCCAAGGCGGTGGCGCGGATCGCCATGCGCCCGGGCTTCTTCGAAGAACTGGAAAAGCGCGGGGATTCGCTGCTGACGCAGGCCGAGACGCTGATGGCCTCGCTCAACGACATGTTCCAGGCCGCCAACCGCAATGAACTGATGACCGCGATCCGTTCGGTGCGCAAGACCGCCGAGGACTACTCGAAGCTGGCGGATTCGCTGGTGCCGGCCGCCAACCGCCTGCCGCGCGTGGCCGAGAACCTCAACGCCACGCTGGAATCGACGCGGCGCCTGACGCAGGAGCTGGCCAGCCCCAACGGCACGGTGCTGCGCACGGTCGACAGCGTCGGGCGCGACCTGCAGGGCGCGGCGGCGTCGGTGCAGACCGCGGCTGGCACCTTCAGCCAGGAGACCCTGCCGCAGCTCAACGGGCTTGCGCGCGATGCGCGCCAGACCGCGCGCAGCTTCGAGCGTGCCGCCGGCCAGTTCAACGATAGCCCGACCAGCGTGCTGTTCGGCGCGCCGGCGCCCGCGCCAGGGCCGGGGGAGCCGGGTTTCAGCGCGCCCTGATGTAACGACGACCCATCGCCATGCCAGAGAACGACAACCGCCGAGACTTCGCCGTGATCCCTGCCACCGAGAATTCACGCCAGCACTGCGGCTCCCGCACCGCCGCCACGCTGCTGGCGCTGGCCGGCGCCGCACTGGTGCTGTCCGGCTGCGCGCTGTCGCGCGGCACGCCGACCGTCACGTATGACCTGGGGCCGTCCGCCGCGCTTGCCGGCACGGCGGGCAACGCTGCCGGCGCAGCGCCCGCGCCGCTGCCCAGGCTGCGCGTATCGCAGACCGACGGGCCCGACTGGCTCGAAGGCAATGCGCTCTACTACCGCCTGCTTTACGCGCAGGCGCAGCGGCTGCAACCCTATGCCACGCAGCGCTGGGTGATGTCGCCGACACGCCTGTTCGACGAGCGCCTGCGCGAGTCGGTGTCGGCGCGCGGCAGGCTGGCCTGGTCCGGCGACACCAGCGTGCCAGGGCTGAAGGTCGACCTGCTGGCCTTCGAACAGGTATTCGACAGCGCCACCACCAGCCAGGGCGTGGTGCGGCTGCGCGCCACCGTGTACCACCACGGCCAGCTCGGCCAGCAGACCTTCGAGGCGCGCCGGCCCGCACCCAGCGCCGACGGCGCCGGCGGGGTCAAGGCGCTGGCCGATGCCAGCGATGCCGCCATCGCCGCGCTGCTCGACTGGACCGCCACGCTACCGCTAAAGTAAGAGAGACAAGGAGATTTGCCATGGAGCCGGCTGCCCCGCCGCCCTCCGCACCGCCCCCGGCACCCGCCGCGCAGCCGATGACGCAAACGGCAGCGCATCCGGCAGCCCAACCGGCAGCCCAACCGGCGGCGGTAGTGATCGTGACCGAACCCTCCGGCCCGCAATATTCGCCGCTGGCCCGCGTGGGGCTGCTTTGCTTCACGCTGCTGGTGGTGTATGCCAGCCTCTACCCGTTCTCGGGCTGGGTCGACAACGGCATCTCGCCGTTCGCCTTCGTCACCGCGCCCAAGCCGCGCTATATCACCGACTTCGACCTGCTGACCAATGTCATCGGCTATGTCCCCTTCGGGGCGCTGGTTGTGCTGTCATTGCATCCGCGCATGTCGGGCGGGCGCGCGACGCTGGTGGCGCTGTGCGCCGGCGCGCTGCTGTCGGCCTGCATGGAAGCCTTCCAGACCTGGCTGCCGAACCGGATCTCGTCCAACATCGACCTGATCACCAATGCGCTGGGCGCGCTGCTGGGCGGCGCGATGGTGGCGCCGTTCGCGCATGCGCTGATCGACGACGGCCGGCTGACCCGGCTGCGCCACGCGTGGTTCGAGCCGCATGCCAGCTTTGCCATCATCCTGCTGATGCTGTGGCCGTTCGCGCAGATCTTCCCGCAGGAGCACCTGTTCGGCATGGGCGGCATCGTGCGCGAATGGCTGACCGATCCCGAATCCTGGCCGATGCAGGTGCTGCAGATGCTGTTCCCTCGGCTGGAGGCGTGGCAGGTCCACATCGGCCTGCGGCCCGAGGACATGCAAAGCCAGCAGCTGCTGGAATCGCTGGTGACCGCCAGCAGCTGGATCGGCACCGGCCTGTTCGCCTCGATCGCCATGCGCCGCAACGCGCCGATGCTGCGCATCCTGGCCGGCCTGCTGGCCGCCGCGCTGCTGATCAAGGCCGCCGCCGCAGAATTGCAGTTTCCCGCCGACAGCGCCTTCAACTGGCTGTCCGAAGGCGGCCGCTTCGCGCTGCTGACCAGTTCACTGGTGCTGGCGCTGCTGCTGTACCTGCCGCGCTGGCTACGCGCGGTGCTGGCGATGGTGGCGCTGTTCACGCTGGTGGTGCTGACCAACGTGCTGCCGTCGAATCCCTATGCATGGATTTCCGAGCAGGGCTGGCGCATGGGCCGCTTCATCCACTTCAACAGCCTGGCGCAATGGCTGGGGTGGCTCTGGCCGTTCCTGGCGTTCTGCTATGTGATCTGGCGCTTCGAGCAGGTCAGCCTGCGCCGCCACGCCATGAAGAAGGCCGCGGCGCGCCGCGAGTCGGCCGCGGCCGGTACGCAGGAGCCGTGACAGCGTGACTGCGGGCGCCGCCGTCAGTTGCCCGCGCGGATGGCGATGCCCTCGGCTGTGAGCCGGTCCCGGATGCGGCGCGCAAAGGCCAGCGCATGGGCACCGTCGCCGTGCAGGCAGACGGTCTCGGCCTGGATCGGCACCCAGGTGCCGTCGATGGCGCGCACGCGTTTTTCGCGCACCATGGTCAGCGTCTGGTTCAGCGCGACTTCCTCGTCCTCGTGCAGCGCGCCGGGCGTGCCGCGCCTGACCAGCGTGCCATCGGGGTTGTAGCCGCGGTCGGCAAACACCTCCTGCTTGACGCGCAGTCCGGCCTCCCTGGCGATGTCGATCATCTGGCTGCCGGCCAGGCCGAAGAACACCAGGTCGGCATCGAAGTCCCGCACCGCGCGCACGATGGCGCGGGCCAGCGCGGGATCGCGCACGGCCTGGTTGTACAGCGCGCCGTGCGGCTTGACATGGTGCAGTTCGCCGCCCTGCGCGCGCACGATCGCCTCAAGCGCGCCGATCTGGTACAGCATGTCGGCGTAGACGTCCTCGGGGTCGCGCTGCATCTCGGTGCGGCCGAAATTCTCGCGGTCCGGATAGCTCGGGTGCGCGCCGATGGCAACCCCATGCTGCAGCGCCCACTTCACCGTCTGCACCATGGTGGCGGCGTCGCCCGCGTGCCAGCCGCACGCTACGTTGGCGGAACTGATCAGCGCCAGCAGCGCCTCGTCGTTGCCGCAGCCTTCGCCGAGGTCGGCGTTCAGGTCGATTTCCATTGCCATTCTCCCGGGCGGTGCGGCGAGAAGCCGCGGTACCGCCTTCTGTCGATGGGTTCAGGCGCTCCCGGCTCAGGCCGCCGCGCGGCTCAGCGTGCGCCGGCGCGCGGCGATGGCCATGCCGTCGCCCTGCCATTGCAGCGCCTGGTCGATCTGGCGCAGGTAGCGGTCCAGCTCCGCCTGCGCGGCGGCGGCCTGCGCCAGCGTCACCGGCACGAAGCGCACTGCCGCGCCCAGCGGCACCTGCGCCAGCCGCCACATGTCGGCGCCGATCACCACGCCGATCTTGGGATAGCCGCCGGTGGTCTGCGCATCGGCCATCAGCACGATCGGCTGCCCCGCCGGCGGCACCTGCATCACGCCCGGCACCACGCCGTGCGAAAGCAGGTCGGCGCTGCGCTCGGCGCGGCGCGCCAGCGCAGGGCCATTCAGACGCAGGCCCATGCGGTTGCTGTTGGGCGTGACGACCCAGTCGGCCTGCCACAGCGCCTGCTGCGATTCCGCCTCGAAGTCCTCATACTCCGGCCCCGGCAGCATGCGCACCGGCGTGGCCTTGCCGGCGGCGTCGGCCGGCAAGGCCCACGCGGGCGCCTGGACGCCGATCCAGTCGCCATCGGCCGGCAGCCCAGCGCGTCCCACCGGCAGCCGGTCGCCCTCCTGCAGCGCACGGCCGTCGAGCCCGCCAAAGGCGGCTTTCAGGTCGGTACTGCGCGAGCCCATCACCGGCTCGACGGCGATGCCGCCGGCCACGCACAGGTAGGCATGCGTACCGCCGCGCGCCGGCGGCAGCACCAGGACTTTGCCCGCGTGCGCGTCGAAGGCATGCCAGGACCATACCGGCGTGCCGTCCAGCGTGGCGCCGCACTCGGCTCCAGCCAGCGCGACGCGCATGTCCGCATGGAAGCGCACTGCGGCGCGGCCCAGCGTGAATTCAATGACGGCGCACTCGGGCGCATTGCCCAGCAGCCGGTTGCCGACCGCCACGGCCAGCCTATCCATCGCCCCGCAACTGCCCACGCCGAAACGGCGAAAGCCGGTACGGCCCAGGTCCTGCACCGAGGCGAGCGCGCCAGGTCGGATGATTTCGATCACGCGATGATTTCCTCGGCGACAAAACGCACCGTATCGCCGGGCGCCAACAGGGACGGCGGATCGCGATCCGCGACGAAGAGTTCGATATCGGTGTGGCCGATCAGCTGCCAGCCGCCCGGCAGCACCGCCGGATAGATGCCGGTCTGCTCGCCGCCGATGCCGACCGACCCGGCCGGCACCGCCAGCCGCGGCTCGCGCCTGCGCGGCGTGGCCAGTTCGGGCACCAGCCCGCCCAGGTAGGCAAAGCCGGGCTGGAAACCCAGGAAATAGACCACGTACTCGCCGGCGGCATGGCGGCGCGCCACTTCACGCGGCGACAGCCCGGTATGCGCGGCCACATCGGCCAGGTCCGGCCCATGCCCGCCGCCGTAGCGCACCGGGATCTCCACCACCTTGCCGGTGGTGTTGCGCGCCTCGCCCGAGGCCCAGGCCTGCTTCAGGCTGCGCTCCAGCGCTTCGACATCGGCGCTGCCGTCGAAGATCACCGTCAGGTTGTTCATGCCCGGCACCACGTCGACCACCCCGCGCCATGCTTCCGCCCGGGCTGCCATCGCCCAGATGCGGCTCTGGACCTCTAGCGATGCGGGGGGCGCCACGCTGTAGAGCAGCGCTTGTTCGGCGAGGCGGTGGATTGTGCAAGGGCTCATGGGATTCCTGGTAGCGCACTTTTTACCAGTGTAGGCTGGCAGCCGGGGGAATGCGATGCGGAAAACAGGCCTGCGCAAAGCAAAACGGCCGGGGTGAATCCCGGCCGTTCTAAAACGCATTTCTTCAACCCGATGCGAATCAGGCAAACCCCGCCTGATGCGCCTGCTGGTCTGCGTGGTACGAGCTGCGCACCATCGCGCCCACGGCAGCGTGGGTGAAGCCCATCTTGTAAGCCTCTTCCTCGAACATCTTGAACGTGTCCGGATGCACGTAGCGCAGCACCGGCAGGTGATGGTTCGACGGCGCCAGGTACTGGCCGATGGTCAGCATGTCGATGTCATGCGCGCGCATGTCGCGCATGACTTCCAGGATTTCCTCGTCGGTCTCGCCCAGGCCGACCATCAGGCCGGACTTGGTCGGCACGTCGGGGTTGCGGCGCTTGAATTCCTGCAGCAGCTTGAGCGAGTGCGCGTAGTCCGCGCCCGGTCGGGCCTGCTTGTACAGGCGCGGCACGGTTTCCATGTTGTGGTTCATCACGTCAGGCGGGCAGGCCTGCAGGATGTCCAGCGCCTTGTCCAGGCGGCCGCGGAAGTCGGGCACCAGCACTTCGATGCGGGTGTCGGGCGACAGCTCGCGCGTCTGCGAGATGCAGTCGACATAGTGCTGGGCACCGCCGTCGCGCAGGTCGTCGCGGTCGACGCTGGTGATCACCACGTAGTTCAGCTTGAGCTGGGAGATGGTGCGTGCCAGGTTGCCGGGCTCATTTACGTCCAGCGGATCCGGGCGGCCATGGCCGACGTCGCAGAACGGGCAGCGGCGCGTGCACTTGTCGCCCATGATCATGAAGGTCGCCGTGCCCTTGCCGAAGCATTCGCCGATATTGGGGCAGCTGGCCTCCTCGCACACCGTCACCAGGTTGTTGGCGCGCAGGATGTCCTTGATCTCGTAGAAACGCGAATTGCCGGTGGCGGCCTTCACGCGGATCCAGTCCGGCTTCTTGAGCTTTTCGGCCGGCACGATCTTGATGGGGATGCGTGCGGTCTTGTCGGCCGACTTCTGCTTGCGGGTCGGGTCGTACGCCTCCGCGGGGGACTGCGGGGCTTCGCTGGAAGATGCGATCGGGGCGATCAGGGCGTCGCTCATACATTTCTCCGCACGCGCTCAGCGTGCATTTCGCTTTTGACTAGGAGGCCAGGGCCGGGTCGGCATTCACGTCGGCGGCTTCTGCCGCCAGCACGCGGGATTCGTGCGCTGCCAGCACTTCGCACAATGCAGCCGCCAGGCGCTGTGCGATGTCGGGTTGTCGTGCCGCGGTCACGGGCAACGGCGCGCCATCGGCATCCGCCACCGGGCAGGTGGCGCCCGCGGTAGCCATGTCGACCGTTTCCAGTCCGGCATAGCCGCAGGGGTTGATGCGCAGGAACGGCGACAGGTCCATCTGCACGTTGAGGCTGACGCCATGGTAGCTGCAGCCGTTGCGGATCTTGAGGCCGAGCGCGGCAATCTTGGCGCCCTGGTGCGGCCCGTCGGACAGGTAGATGCCGGGGGCGCCGGGCTTGCGTTCGGCTGCGAGATTATACGCCGCGAGCGTGTCCAGCACTGCCTGCTCGATGGCGTGGACCAGCTCGCGCACCATCAGGTGGCGGCGGCGCAAATCGAGCAGCAGGTAAGCCACTACCTGGCCTGGACCGTGATAAGTGATCTGGCCGCCACGATCGATCTGCACCACGGGGATGTTGTCATCAGGCGACAGCAGGTGTGCGGGATCGCCCGCCTGGCCCAGCGTGTAGACCGGCGGATGCTCGACCAGCCAGATCTGGTCGGGCGTCTCTGGCGTGCGTGCGGCGGTGAAGGCGCGCATCGCGTCGAAGCACGGCTGATAGTCCTCGCGGCCGCGTTCGATGATCTGAATCGGATGCATGGCGAGAGTGTAACGAAAAGGGCCGGCTTGCGCCGGCCCTGCCCTGTCACTGTCAGCCTTGCGGTGCCGGGAAATCGTCGGCCGCGCCACGCGACCAGGCCAGGCGCAAGTGCGCGCGGCGCCGGTGTGACGCGGACGATACCCCGTCCGCTTCCGTGTCGGCTTCAGGATGCGGCAGCCTGGTCCTGGTTAGGCGTCCATTCCGTGCCTCGAACCAGCCGGCGCAGGCTGCGGTACACCAGGTGCGGCACATCGGCCAGCGCCAGCGCCGGACGGCGTGCCTCGGCGATCAGCGCCAGGCGTACCGGTTCCTGCGCGCGCGGGTCGATGCTGACCACCACCTCGTCGCCGGAGCGGAGCAACAGGCTGCCGCCACAACGCAGCCAGTAGTCCTCCGAATCGCCTTCGCGCGTCAGCCATACGTCCATGCCATTGGCTTTCTCGACATGCAGGCGCTGGGCGGCGTGTACCGACAGGGCGGTGACTTCGCCAGGATTCAGGGTGAACACGGTCGTTGTGAGCACGGTTTTCATGGAGGTTCTCCGTTCAGCCGGCCGGGGGGCACTTGCGCCACACTGTCGCTTATGGGCAACGAATCCACGGAAACTGGCCCGGCAAGGGGACCGGGCCAGTTAAATCTTAGGGAATTCGCCGTTAAGTGAATCGCTACAGCGGGGGCCGGTGAAGGAATATTAGTGATTGCCCGGACACTATCAAAACGATATATTTTCTTTGTTCTTGTTAGTCAAACTCACATACACCCGACTTCACCGGAGGCAGCCATGGCCTGGAAGAGTGCCTGGGAAAAGGACCTGCCGCGCGGCTGGCACCGCGAATTGCCGCGCCTGCCGGCACTGACCGCCCTGCGCGCGTTCGAGGCGGCGGCGCGCCATGAGAGTTTTTCGCGCGCGGCGACGGAGTTGTTCGTCACCCACGGCGCGGTCAGCCACCAGATCCGCGCGCTGGAAGACGAGCTCGGCCTGCCGCTTTTCGAGCGCCACGGCAAGCGCGTGGCGCTGACCCCGGCGGGCCGCGTCTACGCCGAGCGCGTGCGCGACGCACTGCTGCAGATCGCCGATGCCACGCGCGTACTGCAGGCCGGCAACCGCGACAAGCGCCTGACTATCAGCACCATGCCCTCGTTCGCCGCGCGCTGGCTCACACCGCGCATCGGAAGCTTTATCGAGCGCCATCCGGAGCTGGATGTCGAGCTGCTGTCGTCGAACACGCTGGTCAACTTTGCCCATGAGGAAGTCGATATCGCGCTGCGCATGGGCAGCGGCGACTATCCCGGCCTGTACGTGGAAAAGCTGCTCGACGACGTCTTCTTCCCGATGTGCAGCCCCGGCTTCAATGGCGGCCGGCTGCCGCAGAAGCCGGAGGAGATGGCCGGCCTGCCGCTGCTGCGCGGCGAGGGCGATCCGTGGAAGCCATGGTTCGAGGCCGCCGGGCTGGACTGGCCCGAGCCGCGCAAGGGCCTGCTGATGGAAGATTCGTCGCTGCTGCTGCAGGCCGCGTCGGAGGGCCAGGGGATCGCGCTGATCCGCTCGTCGCTGGCCTACAACGACCTGCTGGCGGGGCGCGTGGTGCGGCTGTTCGATGTCAGCATCCCGTGCCCGTGGCTGCTGTACTTCGTCTGTGCGCCGGGCTCGCTGAACCTGCCCAAGGTACAGGCCTTCCGCAGCTGGCTGATGCCGGAGATCGAGCGCTTCCGCGAGGAGCTGGCGCAGTGGGAGTGATCTAGTCGCCGGCTTCGGCTTCGTCGTCGGCGGCGTCCACCTCGTCCGGCGGTGGCGGCGCCGAGCGCCGTCCCGCGCGCGGGTGCGCCTTATCGTAGACCTGCGCCAGGTGCTGGAAATCCAGCGCCGTATAGATCTGCGTGGTCGAGATGCTGGCATGCCCCAGCATCTCCTGCACCGCGCGCAGGTCGCCCGACGACTGCAGCACGTGCGTGGCGAACGAATGCCGCAGCATATGCGGATGCACGTCGGCCGGCACGCCAGCGCCCAGCGCGTGCTGCTTGAGCCGCAGCTGCACCGTGCGCATCGACAGCCGCCGCCCGCGCGGCCCCAGGAACAGCGCATGCGCGTCTTCGGGCGCCGCGCCGGGGCGCAACAGCGTGTCGCGCACGGCGATCCAGGCGTGCAGCGCCTCGATGGCCTTGCTGCCGACCGGCACCGTGCGCCGGCGTGCGCCCTTGCCGGTCACCGTCACCTCGGCGCCAGCCAGGTCGAGCCAGCCGCTGGACTGGTAGCCGTCGACGCTGGCATAGCGCAGGTCCAGCTGCACCAGTTCCGACAGCCGCAGGCCGCTGGAATAGAACAGTTCATGCACCGCATGGTCGCGCAAGGCCTGTGCATCGGTGCCGCCGGCGTGGGCAACCAGCGCCACCGCATGCTCGACCGACAGCGCCTTGGGCAGCGCATGGCCGGATCTCGGCGCGCGCACGCCATCGACCGGATTGACCGCGACGCCATGGCCATGGCGCGCCGCCCACTGGTAGAAGCCGCGCCACGCCGACAGCGTGCGGGCGATGCTGGTGCCGGCCAGCCCGCTGCCATGCAGCCGGGCGGCAAAGTTGCGGATATGGTGGGTCTGCAGTGCCAGCAACGCGACGCCGGGCGCGTAGCGCGCGGCATGCGCCTGCAGCACGCGCAGGTCGCGGCTATAGCTGGCAAGGGTATGGTCGGCCAGCTTGCGGCTGCCGCGCAGCCAGTCGAGATAGCGCGCGACCAGCGGATCGACCAGCGGATCGACCCGCGCATCGGACGTTGCATCGGCCGACGGAGACGCGCCGTCATCCGCCGGCGCCGGCGCGGGAGCGGGCTGGCGCGGCGGCCGGCGTGCGCTCACGGCATCGGCCTCAGTCGCGCAGGCGGTTCAGCGCGGCGCCGGCGACTTCGCCGATCTGCGCCAGGTAGGCGGTGCCCATGCCTTCATGGAAGCGGCGCGGGTCCGGCGATCCCAGCACCAGCAGGCCGAACGCGGCGCCCTGCATGTCAGCACCGGCATCGGCCGCGCGCATGGGCACGCGCAGCGCCACCATCGCCAGCGAGACGATATCGTCGCGCTCCAGCAGCGCCGCCGCCTCGAAGCCGCCGTTGGCGCCGCAGTACGGCGCGCGCAGGCCGTCGGCAAACAGGCGCAGGTCCTCGCTGGCGCCCTGCGCGACTTCCATATGGGCGTACTGTTCGGCCACGTTCCACAGCCTGAGCGCCACGGCCGGCACGTCGAACACCTGCTGCAGGCCGTCCTGCACGGCGTACGGCAGCGCGTGCGAATCGGCCTCGGCCAGCAGCCGCAGCTGCCAGTCGTGCAGGCGCTGCTGGGTGCGGTCGTTCTCGTGGCCATGGCGCACCAGGTCGGCCAGGCGCAGCTCCAGGCCCTTGTTCTTCTCGCGCAGGATTTCCATCTGGCGTTCCTGCAGCGACACGGCGCGGTGGCTGTGCGGGCTGGTCAGCTGCACCGCGGCCAGCAGCTCGGCGTGCTCTTCGAAGAATTCGGGATGGCTCTGCAGGTAGGCGGCAACGTCTTGGGCGTTCATGAGGCTTGGACCGGTAGAGGAAAATTGGGTGGCAGTTTAGCAAAGGGGCGTCGGTTCCCTTTTTCCGTGCCGCCCGCGCTACGTCTGGATCAACCGTTTCTGCCGCGAAATGCTCAGCAAGATGCCGATGCCCGCCCCCAGCGTCACCAGCGCCGTCCCGCCATAGCTCATCAGCGGCAGCGGCACGCCCACCACCGGCAGGATCCCGCTGACCATGCCCATGTTGACGAAGGCATAGGTAAAGAAAATCAGCGTGATCGACCCCGCCAACAGCCGCGAGAACAGCGTCGGCGCGTTGGCGGCGATGAACAGCCCGCGGAATATCAGCAGCAAGTAAAGCACCAGCAGCAGCGCATTGCCGATCAGGCCGAACTCCTCGGAGTAGACCGCGAAGATGAAGTCGGTGTGCTTCTCGGGGATGAATTCGAGGTGGGTCTGCGTGCCCTTCAGGAAGCCCTTGCCCTCCACCCCGCCCGAGCCGATCGCGATGATCGACTGGATGGTGTGGAAGCCCTTGCCGAGCGGGTCGCTGGTCGGGTCGAGCAGCGTGCACACGCGGTGCTGCTGGTAGTCGTGCAGCACCGGCCAGTTCACGCCCGGCGCGCATATGTCGTTCTGGAACGTGATCAGCAATGTAATTGCCACCACCAGCAGCCCCATCAGCGGCAGGATCAGCTTCCACGACAGTCCGGCGAAGTAGATCACGTACAGGCCCGCCGCCATCACCAGCAGCGCGGTGCCCAGGTCGGGCTGCTTGGCGATCAGGCCGACCGGGATCAGCAGCAGCCCCAGCGCGACAATGAAGTCGAACCACCTGATCACGCCCTCGCGCTTCTGGAAGTACCACGCCAGCATCAGCGGCATCGAGATCTTCATGATCTCCGACGGCTGGATCACCATGCCGACATAGAGCCAGCGGCGCGCGCCCTTGCGGATCAGGCCAAACATCGCCACCGCGATCAGCAGCGCCACGCCGATCGTGTAGATCGGCACCGCCACCCGCATCAGCGTCTGCGTGGGCAGGTAGGCAATCACGAACATCACCACGTAAGACAGCAGGATGTTGCGCAGCTGGTCTTCGACGCGGCCCGGCATGTCGATGGCGGCCGAGTACAGCGCGACGATGCCGGTGGCGAACAGCAGAAAGACGATCAGTGAAAGCGGTTTGTCAAAACCGGTCAGCGCGGTCTTGATCAGGGACATGACGCGGCGGCGATCCATGCGCGTCTCCTTCAGCGGGTGGCGTCGGCACCGCTGGCCGCCTTGGCGGACACGGGCTTGACGCGAGGTTTGGGCGCGGGCGCCCTGGCGGGCTGCACGGCGGGGGCGGAGGCCGGCTGCGGCGCGGGCTTGCTGTGGCCAAGGGCCTGCAGCATGCGCTGGTCCAGCGTCTCGACGGCCGAGGCTGGTGCGATTGCCTCCGCGTTCAGCGCGGCGGCGATGGCTTCCGGCGTCACCGGCTGCGCGCCGGAGGCCGCGGCCACGGCGCTGGCGGCGGCGCCGGAGGACATCACCGTGGCACTGGCGATGCTGGCGGTCTGGCCGGTGGTGAACACGCTCGGCGTATCCACGGGCGGGCGGCCGGCCACGCGCTCGCTGGCCGGCGGCGCCATTGCCTCCAGTTCGGCCGGCCACTTGCCGGTCAGGTAATAGTCCATCAGCTTGCGCGCGATCGGCGCGGCCACCGCGGCGCCGAAGCCGGCGTTCTCGACGATCAGCGCGATCGCGATCTTCGGCTGGCCCGCCGGCGCGAACGCGGTATACAGCGAGTGGTCGCGCTTGTGCTCGGCCAGCGCGTGGTGGTTGTACTTCTCGCCCTTGGACAGGCTGTAGGTCTGCGCCGTGCCGGTCTTGCCGGCCGACTCATACGAGGCGCCGGCGAATACGCGCGCCGCCGTGCCTGAGTGCGTCACCGCAACCATGGCGCGCTTGATCACGTCGATGTCGGCCTGCTTGAACGGGATCGTGTAGCTTTCCTTGGGCACCGTCAGCGTGCGCTTGCGCGTGACCGCGTCTTCGACCGCCTTGACCAGGTGAGGCTTCATCACCTTGCCGTTGTTGACGATCACCGAGGTGGCCTGCGCCAGCTGCAGGATGGTGAAGCTGTTGTAGCCCTGGCCGATGCCCAGCGAGATGGTCTCGCCGTCATACCATTTCTGCTGCTCGGGCTTGCGGTAGGCCTTGCGCTTCCAGTCGGTCGACGGCAGGATGCCGCGGCTTTCGCCCTCGATATCGATGCCGGTGATCTGGCCGAAGCCCAGCGGCTTCATGAAGTCATGGATGCCGTTGACGCCCATGTCGCGCGCCAGCGCGTAGTAGTAGGTGTCGCACGAATGCACGATCGAGCTGTGCATGTCGACCCAGCCGTGGCCGCCCGGCTTGTCGTCGCGGAAGGTGTGGTTGCCCAGCGTGAAGAAGCCCGGATCCGACATGCCCCAGTTTGCGGTGCGCTTGCCGGTGCTCAGCGCCGCCAGCGCCATGAACGGCTTGTAGGTCGAGCCTGGCGGATAGGTGCCACGCAGCGGGCGGTTCAGCAGCGGCTTGTCGGGCGAGCCGTTGAGTTCGTTCCAGGTATTGGTGTCGATGCCCTCGACGAACAGGTTGGGATCGAAGGTCGGCTTGGAAACGAACGCCAGGATGTCGCCGGTGGTCGGCTCGATCGCCACCAGCGCGCCGCGGCGGTCGCCGTAGAGCGCCTCGGCCAGCTGCTGCAGGCGGATATCGAGCGACAGGATCAGGTTGTTGCCCGGCGTGGCGGGCGAGGTCGAAAGCGTGCGGATCGGGCGCCCGCCGGCGCTGACTTCCACTTCCTCGAAGCCGGTCAGGCCATGCAGCTCGGTCTCGTAGCTCTGCTCCAGGCCGATCTTGCCGATGTAGTTGGTGCCCTTGTAGTTGTCGGCGTCCCTGCGCGGATCGTATTTGGCGCTGTCGGCATCGTTGGCCTCGTCCATGGCCTCGATCCGCTCCTGGTCGCGCTGCGAGATGCGCCCCAGGTAGCCGATCACGTGCGAGGCTGACTCGCCCAGCGGGTACTGGCGGAACAGCCGCGCGCGCACGTCCACGCCCGGAAAGCGGAAACGCTGCGCGGAGAAGCGCGCCACTTCCGCATCGGTCAGCTGGCTGCGGATCGGCAGGCTTTCAAAGCTGCGCGACTCTTCCATCAGCCGCTTGAAGCGGCGCCGGTCGCGCGGCTGGATCTCCACCAGCCCCGACAGGCCCTCGATGGTGTTGTCCAGCGTATCGGTCAGCTTGGACGGCGTGATCTCCAGCGTGTACGCCGAATAATTGCGCGCCAGCACGATGCCGTTGCGGTCCATGATGATGCCGCGGTTGGGCTCGATTGGCGCCACCGAGATGCGGTTATCCTCCGCCTTGGCCGAGTACTGGTCATGCTTGTACCACTGCAGCCACAGGAAGCGCGAGAACAGCAGGCCAAAGCAGATCACCGTGAACAGGGCCGCGGCCGCCACGCGGATGCGGAAGCGGCCGATTTCCAGTTCGACGTTGCGGATTTCGGTCATGGTACTGCGCGGGGCCTGTTAGGGATGAGTGGCGTCAAATCCGGGCGTCAGATCGGACGCGTCTCGTCGACATCGCTCGAACGGCGCTGCGGCGCCAGCAGCAGGCTGGTCGCCAGCGGCCACAGCAGCGCCTCGATCGCCGGCGCGAGCAGCAGCGGCCAGCCCGGCAGCGGCGCGCCCATCGCCAGGCGGATCAGCACCGGCACCGCGTGCGCGATGAACAGCAGCGGCAGCACGTGCAGCGCCTGGGTATAGACCGTGAACCACAGCACGCGGCGGTGGATGGTGATGGCAAAGTAGGCCAGCAGCGTATAGGCCAGCGCATGCTCGCCCAGCAGGCGCGCATCGTGCACGTCCATCAGCAGGCCCAGCGCAAAGGCCACGCCCATGCCCACCTTGCGCGGCTGGTGGATGTTCCAGAACACCAGCACCAGCGCCACCATGTCGGGGATCCACAGCGTGTCGCCCCACGGCATCAGGTTGAACAGGAATGCCAGCACGAAGCTGAGCGCGATAAACGCGGGATTGACGGGCCGCAGCAGGTATTGGGGATTGGTCACCGTTGACCCTCCTTGGCATCCCTGGCCGCCGCGGCGCTGGCCGCGGCCGCGCGTGCCGCGGCGGACTTGGCGCCCTTGACCGGCGCCTCGGGCTTGGCCTCGACCGACTCGCGCGGCGGGATGGCGGAGTCATAGCGCACCACCAGCAGCTGACGGTGGGCGCGCACGCCGGCCACCGGCTCGCAGTAGATGCGCGAGAACGCGGTGTCGGCCTTGCGCTCGATTTGGACGATCTTCGCCACCGGCAGCCCCGGCGGATAGATGCCGTCCAGCCCCGATGTCACCAGCAGGTCGCCCTGCTGCAGATCGGCGGCGGCGGCCATGAAGCGCAGGTCCAGCTGGCCCGCGCGCGCGCCGCCGAAGGCCACGCTGCGCAGGCCGTTGCGCACCACCTGCACGGGAATCGCCTGGTCCTTGTCGGTCAGCAGCGTCACTTCGGACTGGAACGGCGACACCCGCGTGACCTGGCCCACCACGCCGCGCTCGTCGATCACCGGGTAGCCGGCGCGCATGCCTTGCTGGCTGCCCTTGTCGATCACGATGCGCTGGCTGTAGGGGTCGCGTGCGTCATAGAGAATCTCGGCCGCCGTCACCGGCGTGGCCGATTGCCGGGCCAGCCCCAGCAGCTTGCGCAGCTGGTTGTTCTCGGCCTCCAGCTGTGCCTGGCGCACCGAGGCCTCGGCCTGCTGCACCGCGATCTGGCGCAGCTCGCGGTTCTCGGAGGCGAGTATCGCCGACGACTGCGCGTAGTCGAACGCGGTGCGCAGCGCGTCGCGCGGCACCAGCACCAGGCGCTCGACCGGCATCAGCACGGTGGCGGCCACCTGCCGGCCCACGCTGAGCGCATTGAAACGGGCGTCGACCACCAGCAGCGCCAGCGCGATGCCCACGTAGAGCACCAGCCTGGCGACAGCGGAGGAGCCTTGCTTGAAGAGCGGCGGAGGAGAGTAATCCATTTACCCGAACGCAGGCCGGTGCACGCATGCGAATGCCGCAAACACCGCGCCGCCCGCGGTGCCGCGCCCGGCGGGGGCACGGCGCCGCAGGGCGGCGGGCGTTGCCGGGGCGATCCCCCGGCCGATGCGGCGCCGCGACACCGCCCTGATCCAACGATCCGGCAGCCCGCGCATCGCCACGTGCAGTTCCTGGTGCTTACTCGTAGGAGAAGATGCTGCCCAGCTTGTCCATGCGCTCCAGCGCCATGCCGGAGCCGCGCACCACGCAGGTCAGCGGGTCTTCGGCGACCAGCACCGGCAGGCCGGTTTCCTCGGCCAGCAGGCGATCCAGGTCGCGCAGCAGCGCGCCGCCGCCGGTCAGCATCATGCCGCGCTCGGCGATGTCGGCGCCCAGTTCCGGCGGGGTCTGTTCCAGCGCGATCTTCACCGCCGACACGATCTGGTTCAGCGGATCGGTCAGGGCTTCCAGGATTTCATTGGACGAAACGGTAAAGGCGCGCGGGATGCCCTCGGACAGGTTGCGGCCCTTGACTTCCATCTCGCGGACTTCGGAGCCCGGGAAGGCCGAGCCGATTTCCTTCTTGATCGCTTCGGCGGTCTGCTCGCCGATCAGCATGCCGTAGTTGCGGCGGATGTAGTTGACGATGGCCTCGTCGAACTTGTCGCCGCCGACGCGCACCGAACCCTTGTAGACCATGCCGCCCAGCGAGATGATGCCCACCTCGGTGGTGCCGCCGCCGATGTCCACCACCATCGAGCCCGACGGCTCCGACACCGGCAGGCCGGCGCCGATCGCGGCCGACATCGGCTCCTCGATCAGGTACACCTGGCTGGCACCGGCGCCCAGGGCCGATTCACGGATGGCGCGACGCTCGACCTGGGTCGAGCCGCACGGCACGCAGATGATGATCCGCGGGCTCGGGCGCAGCAGTTTGCTGTCGTGCACCATCTTGATGAATTGCTTGAGCATCTGCTCGGTGACGGTGAAGTCGGCGATCACGCCGTCCTTCATCGGACGGATCGCTTCGATGTTGCCCGGCACCTTGCCCAGCATCTGCTTGGCTTCCTTGCCCACCGCCGTGATCGTCTTCTTGGCGTTGGGACCGCCTTCCTGGCGGATCGCGACGACCGAGGGCTCGTCCAGCACGATGCCCTTGTCGCGCATGTAGATCAGCGTGTTGGCGGTGCCGAGGTCGATCGCCAGGTCGTTGGAGAAGTAGCTGCGGAGAAATCCGAACATCAGGAATCCTGTCTGTGATGGTGTTCGCGGGTAGGCGAAGCGGCCGGCGCCGCGGGCGGCCCGGCCACGAAGTACTTGGGTGTTGAATACGGAACGGTTCTCGGCTTCCCGGCCCGCCCACGCTCCGGCGCGGGGTGCCCGGCCGGGGTGCTGGATTGGAGTCGGGGTCGGCGCCGCCGCCGGCATGCCGCGCGGGCCAGCCCTACGGGAACCTTTGATTAGGCCTCGCGAAAAAGTTCGCGACAATGCGCACGAAAATGTGCAGGCACCGGCGCGTCAGGACCCGTTGAATTCGGGCTGTCGTGGCCGGTGGCAAAGGCCTAATCAGAGGACCCAGGTTCGCCCTTCGGGCACCTTCGGCCGCCAGGCACGGCGGGCCAGCCGGGGAGCGGCCTGCGGCAAAGTGACGAAGGCGTTGCCAAAGGTCGGGAGCACGCAATGATACCTTATAATTCCTGCTGCTTCGGGCGTTTACGGCCTGAAAAACCCTGTAATTCCGACGACTCCGTTGCGCCGTTGCAGCGCTCCGGAGACGCCTTGTCCGACCGCGCGACGTCACCGCCGCACGGCCGGCCGCCGGCCGCTGCCGGCACCTTCCGCATCCGAGCATCCGAACCACCACGCCATGGCCCTCGACCTATCCGACGTCAAGCGCATCGCCCACCTGGCCCGCATCGAAACCAGCGATGCCGAGGCCGAACAGACGCTTGCGCAGCTGAACAACTTTTTCTCGCTGGTCGAGCAGATGCAGGCGGTCGACACCACCGGCATCGAACCGCTGGCGCACCCGCTGTCGGCCGTACGCGACATGGTGCAGCGCCTGCGCGACGACGCGGTCACCGAGAACGACCGCCGCGACGATTACCAGCGTCCCGCCCCGGCCACCGAGAACGGGCTGTACCTGGTGCCCAAGGTCATCGAGTGACCTGCGCCGGCCGCGCGCCTTGCCGAACCTGGCGAATCTCGCAGAACCTTGCCGCCCCGGCCGCCCCAGCCAGTACGCCACCCCGAATGCCAACCCGACTGTCATGCCCTTTTCCGCTGATTCCGTGACCTCCCTGCGCCAGCTCGCCGACGCCCTGGCCGCGCGCACCGTCTCCGCCGAGGAACTCGCGCGCGAGTACCTGTCCCGCATCGAGCAGGCCGCCGCGCTCAACGCCTTTATCCACGTCGACCCCGAGCGCACCCTGGCGCAGGCGCGCGCCGCCGACGAGCGCCGCGCGCGCGGCGAAGCCGCGCCGCTGACCGGCGTGCCGGTCGCGCACAAGGACGTGTTCGTCACCCGCGGCTGGCGCGCCACCGCCGGCTCGAAGATGCTGGACAGCTACGAAAGCCCGTTTGACGCCACCGTGGTCGAGCGCATGGCCGCCGCCGGCATGGTCACGCTGGGCAAGACCAACATGGACGAATTCGCGATGGGCTCGTCCAACGAGAACTCGCATTTCGGGCCGGTGCGCAATCCCTGGGACACCAGCCGCGTGCCCGGCGGTTCGTCGGGCGGCTCGGCCGCGGCCGTCGCCGCGGGCCTGGCGCCCGCCGCCACCGGCACCGACACCGGCGGCTCGATCCGCCAGCCGGCGTCGTTCTCGGGCATCACCGGCATCAAGCCGACCTACGGCCGCGTGTCGCGCTACGGCATGATCGCGTTCGCCTCGTCGCTGGACCAGGGCGGCCCGATGGCGCACTCGGCCGAGGACTGCGCGCTGCTGCTCAACGCCATGGCCGGCTTCGACCCGAAGGACTCGACCAGCATCCCGCCGGAGCAAGGCGGCGTGGAGGAGGACTACACCCGCCTGCTGGGCCAGCCGCGCGCCGGCGCCAGCGCCGAGCGCCCGCTGGCGGGCCTGCGCATCGGCCTGCCGAAGGAGTACTTCGGCAAGGGCCTGTCGGCAGACGTCGAGCAGGCCGTGCGCGCCGCGCTGGCCGAGTATGAAAAGCTGGGCGCCACGCTGGTCGAGGTGACGCTGCCCAAGACCGAGCTGTCGATCCCGGTGTACTACGTGATCGCGCCGGCGGAGGCTTCGTCGAACCTGTCGCGCTTCGACGGCGTGCGCTACGGCCACCGCGCCGCCGAGTACCGCGACCTGCTCGACATGTACAAGAAGACCCGTGCCGAAGGCTTCGGCGCCGAGGTCAAGCGCCGCATCATGGTCGGCACGTACGTGCTGTCGCATGGCTACTACGACGCCTACTACCTGCAGGCGCAGAAGATCCGCCGCATCATCGCCGACGACTTCCAGCGCGCCTTCGCCCAGTGTGACGTGATCATGGGTCCGGTGGCGCCGACGGTGGCCTGGAAGCTGGGCGAGAAGTCCTCGGACCCGGTGCAGATGTACCTGGCCGATATCTTCACGCTGTCGACCAGCCTGGCCGGCCTGCCCGGCATGAGCGTGCCGTGCGGCTTCGGCGATGGCAACATGCCGGTCGGCCTGCAACTGATCGGCAACTACTTCGACGAAGCGCGCCTGCTGCAGACCGCGCATGCGTTCCAGCAGGCGACCGACTGGCACCTGCGCCGCCCCGCCAAGGCCTGACCATGACCCCGACCTTCCTCCGGCTGCTCGCCGCCCTGGTATTCGCCACGCTGGTGGCGGGCTGCATCCAGCTGCCGATCATCGGCAAGCCCACGCCCATCGCCAGCCGCGACATCGACCTGGCCGGCGACTGCCGCCGCACCGAGGAAGACGGCTTCCGCGAGGATGCCCAGTTGCGCGTTTCCGACAACACCGTGCAGCAGCTCTCGTGGAAACTGTGGGTGGGCCGGCGCGGCTCGTGCACCTTCAACCTGGCCGACTTCCGCCAGGTCCAGAAGAGGCCGCATATCGAGCTGCGCGCCAACGACGGCAGCGGCTGCAAGCTGATGGTCTGGCAGGACCCGCGCCGCGTCACGCTGGCGCATGCCAACTGCCAGCAGCGCTGCACGGCCGGCATCTACGAACAGGCCTGGCCCGTGATGTTCGAGCCCGGCAGCGGCGGCTGCGCCGCCACGCGCTGATACCCGCTGATATCGCCACCGCCATGCCGCGCACACCCGCCTTCCGGCCCCGACCCGACACCGCAAGCGCCGTCCGCGCCGCGCGCCGCACTGCGGCAGCGGTGCTGGCGTTCGGCCTGGTTGCATGGTCGGGCGGCGCCGCGGCGCATACACCCGACCTGCCGGCGCCGGCGCTGGTGCAGCCGCCGCTGCTGTCGCCGGCCGGCGCGCTGGCGCCCGGCACGGTGACGCGCCAGGGAGCCGCGCCGGCAACGGCGGCCCCCAGCTCAGCTCCTGTGCCCGCGCAACGCGTGCTGCTGCGCGGCGACGCGGCCACGCCGGCGCTGACCGCCTACTGGTTCGTGCCGCGCGAAGGCGCCTCGCCACGTGCGCTGCCGGTGGTGGTAGCGCTGCATGGCTGCGGCGGCCTGCTGTCCCCGCACGAGCCCATGACCACCGTGGCCGCAGATTACGGCGCCGACGCGTCGGCGCTGCTGCAGCAACGCTACCGCGAATACGCCCAGTGGCTGACCGCGCGCGGCTACGCGGTGCTGATGCCGGACAGCTTCAGCGCCCGTGGCAAGCCTCACGGCACCTGCACCGAGCCGATCGACAACCGCGGCATCGACGACCGCACGCGCCGCGCCGATGCGCTGGCAGCATTGCGCTGGCTGGGCACCCAGCCGGGCGTCGACCCCGCGCGCATCGTGCTGCTGGGCTGGTCCAACGGCGCGCAGGCGGTGCTGGCCACCGTCGACGCCAGCCGTCCGTGGCCGACGGGCACGCCGCAAGTGGAGCGCGCCGTCGCGTTCTACCCCGGCTGCAAGCGCGCGGTGCGCCAGCACGATTACCGGCTGCGCGCGCCCGTGCTGCTGATGATCGGCGGCGCCGACGACTGGACGCCCGCCACGCGCTGCGCCATGCTGCAGTCCGCCGTGCTGGCGCGCCAGCCCAACGCGCGCTTCCGGCTGGAGATCTACCCCGGCGCCCATCACGGCTTTGACGGCACCAGCGAGCTGCACGTCCGCCGCGACGTGCCCGCGAGCAGCAACAGCGCCGGCGGCGTACGCAAGGCGCGCGCGGTTACCGTCGGCGGCGACGCGGTCGCGCGCGCCGCGGCGCTTGCGCAACTCGATTCCTGGCTTGCCAGCCCCGAGCCCTGAGGGCCACAGCCGGACAGACGCCAGACAGACCGAACCCGGGGCGGCCCGCCGCCCCGCCGCAACAGACAGAACGAAAGAACCGAACAGGAATACCGCCATGCAATGGGAAGTGGTGATCGGCCTCGAAACGCACGCGCAGCTTTCGACGGCCTCCAAGATTTTCTCCGGCACCTCGACCGCCTTCGGGGCCGAGGCCAACACGCAAGCCTCGCCGGTGGACCTGGCGCTGCCCGGCGTGCTGCCGGTGCTCAACAAGGGCGCGGTCGAGCGCGCGATCCAGTTCGGCCTGGCAATCGGCGCCACCATCGCGCCGCGCAGCGTCTTCGCGCGCAAGAATTACTTCTACCCTGACCTGCCCAAGGGCTACCAGATCAGCCAGTACGAGATCCCGGTGGTCCAGGGCGGCACCATCACCATCCAGGTCGAAGGCAAGAAGGGCGAATTCTACGAAAAGACCGTCAACCTGACGCGCGCGCACCTGGAAGAAGACGCGGGCAAGTCGCTGCACGAGGACTTTGCCGGCATGACCGGGATCGACCTCAACCGCGCCGGCACGCCGCTGCTCGAGATCGTCACCGAGCCCGACATGCGCAGCGCCGCCGAAGCGGTGGCCTACGCCAAGGCGCTGCATTCGCTGGTAGTGTGGCTGGGCATCTGCGACGGCAACATGCAGGAAGGCAGCTTCCGCTGCGACGCCAACGTATCGGTGCGCCCGTACGGGCAGAAGGAATTCGGCACCCGCCGCGAGATCAAGAACCTGAACTCGTTCCGCTTCCTGCAGCAGGCCATCGAATACGAAGTGCAGTGGCAGATCGCCGAGATCGAGGACGGCCGCAAGATCCAGCAGGCCACCGTGCTGTTCGATCCGGACACCGGCGAAACCCGCGCGATGCGCACCAAGGAAGACGCGCACGACTACCGCTACTTCCCGGATCCGGACCTGATGCCGCTGGAGATCGAACCGGCCTGGATCGAGCGCGTGCGCGATGCCCTGCCCGAGCTGCCGGCCGCGATGCAGGCGCGCTTCGTGTCGCAATACGGCCTGTCAGCGTATGACGCGACCACGCTGACCTCGACCAAGGCATTTGCCGCCTACTACGAGGCCGTGGTTGCCGATGCCGGCACCGCCAACGCCAAGCCCGCCGCCAACTGGCTGATGGGCGACGTGGCGTCGCAGCTGAACCGCGAAGGCATCGCCATCGACGACGCACC
Source organism: Cupriavidus phytohabitans (assembly GCF_000426345.1). Lineage (GTDB taxonomy): Bacteria > Pseudomonadota > Gammaproteobacteria > Burkholderiales > Burkholderiaceae > Cupriavidus. The sequence continues at coordinate 55,202 of NZ_AUFE01000024.1, forward strand.
GGTCAAGCCGGCGCAGCTGGCCAGGCTGCTGGCGCGCATCGCGGACGGCACGGTATCGAACAACACCGCCAAGAAGGACGTGTTCCCGGCCATGTGGGCGGGCGAGCACGACGGCGATGCCGACGCCATCATCGCCGCCAAGGGCCTGAAGCAGATGTCGGACAGCGGCGAGCTGGAAAAGATCATCGACGACGTGCTGGCGGCCAATGCCAAGTCGGTGGAGGAATTCCGCTCGGGCAAGGAAAAGGCGTTCAACGCGCTGGTCGGCCAGGCGATGAAGGCGACCAAGGGCAAGGCGAATCCGGCGCAGGTGAACGAGCTGCTGAGGAAGAAACTGGGCTGAGAGGCCGCACCTAACCCGATTGTTTGCTCCCTCTCCCGCTTGCGGGAGAGGGAGCCGGCCTTCAGTCAATGAAGGTTTGCGTACTCCGACGCGCCCTTCACATCCCCGCCCTCCCCCTCACCGTCTCCTCCAGCAGCGACCGCAACTTCGCCAGCGCCCCCGGATCTCCGTGTGCCGCCGAGCGCGCGTACCAGATCTTCGCCTGCTCGATATCCCGGTCCACCACGCCAGGCTCGCCGTGCTCATAGAAGCTGCCGACGATGTACTGCGCGCCACCATCCCCCGCACTCGCCGCGCGCCGGTACCACGCAAACGCCTGCGCATAGTCGCGCGGCAAGCCACGCCCGGTGAAGTAATTCGTCGCCAGCTCCATCTGCGCCTGCACGTGCCCGCCTTGCGCCGCGCGCTCATACCAGCGGTTCGCCTCTTCCAGCGATTTCGGCACCAGCTCGCCGCGCTCGTAAAGATCGCCCCAGGTGTATTGCGCATGCGTCATGCCATTGTCGGCCGCCTTGCGCAGCCACACTAATGCCTCTTGTGGCCGCGCGGCAGTGCCCTCGCCACGCAGCAGCATCATCGCGTAGTTGAATTGCGCAAGGCGGTTGCCCTGGCGCGCGGCGCTGGAGAAGCCCTGCAAGGCCTCGTCGAAGCGGCCCAACTCATAGGCGGCAACAGCGTCGCGGGTCTGCGCCTGCGCGGGAGCGGGCGGCTGGGGTGCGGCGGCAGCCGGCGGCAGGCACAGCCATGCGCAGAGGATGCCGGCCAGCACGGCGGCATGCGGGGAACGGGCTTTCGACATGGCGGACTCCGGGCGCGGCGCCTACTTTGCTCCAGTGTAGGAGTCAGCGAAGGCGCCCGGTAGGCCACCAGCTTATCGATACGAATAATCAACCACCATAAAAACATGGATTAATCATTCTTCGCATCGATAAATCATCTGCAAGGATCATATCCATCCCGCGCGGTGCAGCCGGCGCCACAGCAGTCCGCACGCCACCGCCGTCACGCCGATCACCGCCGGATAGGCATAGTGGAATTTCAGCTCCGGCATGAAATTGAAGTTCATCCCGTACAGGCTGAACACGACCGTGGGGATCGCCAGGATTGCACCCCAGCCGGCAAGCCGCTTGACCACCTCGTTCTGGCCCACCGTCACCAGCGCCAGGTTGACCTGCACCGCGGTGGTCAGCATTTCGCGGACCACGTCGAGCGTGCGCACCAGCCGGCTGGCGTGGTCCTCGATGTCGCGAAAGTAAGCGCGCAATTCGCGTGGCACCAGTTGCTCATGCAGCCGGATCAGCTGGCCGCACATGTCCTCTACGGGGCTGACCGCATTGCGCAGGCGCAGCACCTGGCGCTTGACCCGGTACAGGTGCTCGATCGCCCCGCGATCGAACTCGTCGTGGAAGATGCCCTGCTCAAGGTCCTCCAGCGTGTCTTCCAGCCGCGTGACGATCGGCATGTAATGGTCGACCACGAAGTCCATCAGCGCATACAGCACGTAGCCGGGTCCGTTGGACAGGCCCTGCGGATCGCTTTCGCAGCGCTCGCGCACCGGGGTGTAGGCGCTGCTCGCGCCGTGGCGCACCGAGACCACGTAGTTGGGACCGACGAACAGGTGCGTCTCGCCGACCACCACTTCGTCTTCGACCAGCTGCGCCGTGTTGAGCACGACGAAGACCGAATCGCCATAGGCCTCGAGCTTGGGCCGCTGGTGCGCATCGAGCGCGTCTTCCACCGCGAGGTCGTGCAGGCCGAAGGCGAGCTGCACCTGGCGCAGCAGTATCAGGTCGGGCTCATGCAGCCCGAGCCAGACAAAAGTGCCGGGCACGCCAAGCACCGAGGGAATCTCTTCCATGCCGACCGTGCCGAGCCGCTTGCCCTGCCGGTAGGCCACGCAATTGACGATGGCGCCCATGGAACCTCCGCTATCAGATGGCGCAATCGTAACAAGGCTTTGCAAATTGCTACGGCGGCGCGTGCCGGTGCTGCGTGTCACCCATCACTCGGGATTTGATTCGCGAGCCGCCTGAGGCACAACGCGGGCGCGGATGGAACGCACAGGGCACCCATCTCTCTCCGATCTCACGTATCGCGCCAATTGTTACAGTTAGCGAGTAAGAGAACGTTAGAATGTGGCATTTCCACGGTCACCCGGCTATGTCCCAGAAGAAATCGCCACGCTTCGAGCTGCGCAGTGGCAACGTCGACGCCCTCCTTCTCGCCCTCCAGACCGCCGACATGGCTGCGCTGCGGGATGACCTCCTCTCCCGGTTCGAAGCCACTCCCGATTTCTTCTCCAATGACGTGATCGCACTGGACCTGCGCGCGCTCGAGGACGATAGCGAAGTCGCGCTCGGCACGGTGATCGAGACTCTTGCCACGCTCAAGGCACGCGCCATCGGCGTGGTGGCCCGCGCGGGCCAGCGCGAATGGGCCGAGCGCTTCGGCCTGCCGCTGCTCGACAGCCAGAGCCGCCGCGGCAGCGGGGCCGGCGCCGACCGTGCCGCCGAGGCCAAGGCCGCTGCCGAGGCGGAACAGGCTGCCGCACAAGCCGCCGCACAGGCCGCGGCCGAGCAGGCCGCGCGCGAGGAAGCCGCCCGCGCCGCCGCCCAGGCCACCACCGATGCCGCGGTCGCCGCCGCAGTGCGCCAGCACCAGACCCTGCTGATCGACAAGCCGCTGCGCTCGGGCCAGCAGGTCTACGCGCACGGCGACGTGGTGATCCTCGACGTGGTCAGCTATGGCGCCGAGGTCATCGCCGAAGGCAACATCCATATCTATGCCCCGCTGCGCGGCCGCGCGCTGGCGGGAGTCAAGGGCAACACCGCCGCGCGCATCTTCAGCACGTGCATGGAGCCCGAGCTCATTTCCATCGCCGGCATCTACCGCACCGCGGAGCAGACGCTCCCGGCCGATGTGCTCGGCAAGACGGCCCAGGTACGCCTGGCCGAAGAAAAACTGATCCTCGAGGCGCTGCGGCTCAAGTAACCGCACCGGCATCGGGGACCCCAATCAAGCAGCGCAAGCTTCAACCTAATTACTGGACCAAAGAGCCATGGCAAAAATCATCGTTGTGACCTCCGGCAAGGGAGGCGTCGGCAAGACCACCACCAGCGCCAGCTTTGCCGCCGGCCTGGCCCTGCGCGGCCACAAGACTGCCGTGATCGACTTCGACGTCGGCCTGCGCAACCTCGACCTGATCATGGGTTGCGAGCGCCGCGTGGTGTACGACCTGATCAACGTGGTGCAGGGCGAAGCCAACCTGCGCCAGGCGCTGATCAAGGACAAGAAGTGCGAGAACCTGTTCATCCTGCCGGCCTCGCAGACTCGCGACAAGGACGCGCTGACCAAGGAAGGCGTGGAGAAGGTCATCAACGGCCTGATCGAGATGGACTTCGAGTACATCGTGTGCGATTCGCCCGCCGGCATCGAGTCGGGCGCGCTGATGGCGATGTACTTTGCCGATGAGGCACTGATCGTCACCAACCCCGAAGTGTCGTCGGTGCGCGATTCGGACCGCATCCTCGGCATCCTGTCGTCCAAGACTAAGCGCGCCAGCGAGGGCGGCGACCCGATCAAGGAGCACCTGCTGATCACGCGCTACAACCCCAAGCGCGTGCATGGCGGCGAGATGCTGTCGCTGACCGACATCCAGGAAATCCTGCGCATCAAGCTGATCGGCGTGGTGCCTGAATCCGAAGCCGTGCTGCACGCATCGAACCAGGGCACGCCCGCCATCCACCTGGAAGGCAGCGACGTGGCCGACGCCTATGGCGACGTGGTGGACCGCTTCCTCGGCAAGGACAAGCCGATGCGCTTCACCGACTACCAGAAGCCGGGGCTGTTCTCCCGCATCTTCGGCAACAAATAAACGGTCCGGAGGCACATCCCAATGTCGATCCTTTCCTTCCTGCTGGGGGAGAAGAAAAAGTCCGCGTCGGTCGCCAAGGAGCGGCTGCAGATCATCCTCGCCCACGAGCGCACCGGCCATTCCGCCCCCGCCGACTACCTGCCCGCGCTGCAGCGCGAACTGGTGGCGGTGATTTCCAAGTACGTCAAAATCAGCGACCAGGACCTGCGCGTCAGCCTCGAACGCCAGGACAACCTGGAGGTGCTCGAAGTCAAGATCGAGATCCCGCAAGGCTGATCCGGGCCGGCCCGCGCGGCCGGTCCCCATCCGTTCCGCTACAGGCCAGGGCGCAGTGTCTGCGCCCTGGCCTGTCGTCTTTTGCGCACCGCCGTGGCCTCTCAGCCCAGTGCCCAAGCTGCATGGCGGCATTTGCGCGACGCACCAAAACTGGAATATGTAGCGGCCAGACAACGGATTCGCACCAAAATCCTGCTTGAAAGCCGGGCTTGGCGGACATTTGTGTCCTTACTGCTAACGTTTTGTTAAATTTTCGCCGGCGTTTACACGAAACGTAGACCTTCGTCCCTGCCGTGATCCGGCGGAGAACAGTACAAGACAGAAAAGGAGCACCATGAAGAAATCGGCCATCGTCCTCGCAGCCGGCAGCCTGTTGGCGGGTTCGGCATTCGCCCAGTCGTCCGTCACCCTGTACGGTATCGTTGACCAGAGCATCCGCTTCCAGACGAACTCGAGCGCCAACAACGACAACTCGTGGGAACTGACCAACGGCGCAGTGACCAACAGCCGCTGGGGCCTGAAGGGCAGCGAGGCCCTGGGCAACAACCTGAAGGCGATCTTCCAGCTGGAAAACGGCTTCGATCCGGACACCGGCCGTGCCAACCAGGGTGGCCGTCTGTTCGGCCGTCAAGCCTATGTGGGCCTGTCGGGCGACTTCGGCACGATCAAGCTGGGCCGCCAGTACACCGAAGGCTTTAATTTCTTCGGCGACTACGATCCGCTGACCATCGGCAACTACACCAACAACGCCTGGCCGTTCTTCCTGACCAACTTCCGTAACGACAACGTCGTCAGCTACGGCGGCAAGTTCGGCGGCCTGGACGTTGGCGCCAGCTACGGCTTCGGCGAGCAGCCGGGCAGCATGAGCCAGAACCAGTACTGGGGCGCGCGTGCCGCTTACACCTACGGTCCGTTCGGCATCGGCGGCGTGTACCAGGAAGTCCGCAACACCACCGGCCAGAAGCAGCAAATGTGGGGCGCTGCCGGTAAGTACTCGATCGGCCCGGCAAAGATCTTCCTGGGCTACATCGGCGGCCAGGACCGCACCGGCTCGGTCGACGCTTCGCTGAACTTCACCGGCGGCGCGACGCAGAACCCGGTCCCCGCTGGCGGCAACTTCGCGGCTAATCCGCGCAAGGACACCATCGGCTACATCGGCATGACCTACCAGGCCACCCCGGCACTGGCCCTGACCGGCGTGTTCTACGGCGACTACGTCGAGAACGTGAACGGCGTGAACGACAACAACGGCCGCCGCTACACCGGCGTGCTGCTGGCCGAGTACTCGCTGTCCAAGCGCACCCAGGTCTATGGCACCGTGGACTTCAACAAGGTCTCGGGCGGCACCATCACCGAAATGCCGGGCCGCAACAACCAGACCGGCGCCGCCGTCGGTATCCGCCACATCTTCTGAGCGTTACACGATCAGCAGTCGATGGCGAAAGGCACCTCCGGGTGCCTTTTTTCATGGGCGCGCGCCTGCCCTCATGCGGCAGCGCGCTCGATCCGTTCCAGCCGGTAGCCATGCGTGTAGACCGGCGTCAGCCGCAGCGCCCGCGACGCCTGCAGGCCGAGCTTGCTGCGCACGCGCGACACATGGGTATCGATGGTGCGCGACAGCGACGAGATCTCGCGCCCCCAGACCGCGGCGGTGATATGGTCGCGCGTGACGATGCGGCCCTCGTTGCGGAACAACAGCACGGCGAGGTCGAACTCCTTGGGCGTCAGGCAGACAGGATGTCCGTTGCAGGTGGCTGAGCGCATGGCGCAGTCGAAGGCGTATTCGCCCAGCCGCAGCGGGGCGTGCGGCGACTGCACCGCAGGATAGGCGCGCCGCAGCAGGCATTCCACGCGGGCCGAAAGTTCGGCGGGACGCACCGGCTTGACCATATAGTCGTCGGCGCCGGCGGCGAGCGCGCTGATGATGTCCTGCTCGGCATCGCGCCCGCTGAGAAACATCACCGGCACGCGCCGGTCGAGATGCGTGCGCACCCACGCCAGCACCTCGCGCCCGGACAGGTCCGGCATCGACCAGTCGAGCAGCAGCAGGTCGAAGCACGCATTGCGCAGCGCCAGCAGCAGCTTGCGGCTTTCAGTGAAGGTCACGCACTCATGCCCGCCGCCGGCAATGATCCGGCGGATCAGCGCCGCATCGGCGGGCGCGTCTTCCAGCGATGCAATCTTCTTTCCCATGTGTGGTCTCCGGCGACGTTTGCCGGCCAGGGCAGCGCACCATGGCTGCCGGCCGTAGCGGGTCATTTAAGACCGCGCGACCGGCGGGACGAATAGGAAAGACCTCAATTCAGGCTTTCAACAATCTTTTACTTCTTGCCTCGGCACCGTGCCCATAACATGGCATCGCCGCGGCGCCGGGCAACCGGCGCCGATGGCACAACCGCGTCAGCATTTGCGTTTGAGTTCCCGTTTGCATTCCTGCCCGCATTCTTTGCCGGTGGCACGCCCCGGCAGGAGCACGACCGTGAAGATTGCCTCGCTGCAGACCGATCCGACCCTTGCCATCCGCATCGAACAGACCCTGCGCCTGGACGGCCACCAGTGCCGCCGCTACCTGAGCGGCCGCACGCTGCTGGGCGCGCTGCACGCCGAGACGTTCGACCTGCTGATCCTCGATTGCGAAACGCCGGGAATCCCGGCACTGGATGTGCTGGCGTGGGTGCGGCGCTCGCTCGGCCATGACCTGCCGGTGATGCTGACCGGCGGCTCGAACGAAGAGGGCTTTGTCGCGGCCTGCTTTGCGCAGGGCGCCGACAGCTACCTGCCCGCGCCGCTGCGGCTGGGCGAGCTGGGCGCGCGCGCGCAGGCGCTGCTGCGGCGCGTGCGGCCGGCCACGCAGGCCTGCGACGTAGCGCATGGCGCGTTCCGTTTCGCCCCCTCGGAGCGGCGTGCCTGGGTGCATGGCAGGCCGGTGCCGCTGGCGCCCAAGGAGTTCGACCTGGCCGTGCTGCTGTTCCGGAATCTCGGCAGCGTGGTGCCGCGCCAGACCATGGTCGACCAGGTGTGGCGCCACCACGTCGAGCCGACCTCGCGCACGGTGGACAGCCACCTGTCGCGCGTGCGCACCAAGCTGTCGCTGTGGCCGCACAACGGCGTGCGGCTGTCGTCGGTCTATGGGCTGGGAAGCCGGCTCGATACCGCCTGAGCCGGCGGTCGCCGGTCAATCGGCCTTGATGCCGGCTTCCTTGACGATGCGCGCGTTCTCCGCGTACTCCTCGCGGATCGCCTTGGCGAATTGCGCCGCCGTGCCGCCGGTAGGCACTTCGCCGCCCTTGAGCAGGCGCTCGTGGACTTCCGGTTCGGCCAGTGCCTTGTTCAACTCGGCATTCAGGCGATCGATGATCGCCGCGGGGGTCTTGCCCGGCGCGAAGACGCCGAAGGTCGAAGTCAGGTTGGCCTTGGGATAGCCAAGCTCGGCGAGCGTGGGCACCTGCGCCAGGCTATCCAGCCGCCTGGGAGCGCCGACCGCCAGCGCGCGCAGGCGGCCGGCCTGCATATGCTGGGTCAGTGCCGGGCTGGCGTTGGTGCTCATCACCTCGAACTGGCCACCCAGCGCATCGTTCATCTGCTGGCCGGCGCCCTTGTACGGGATCAGCGTGATGTCGGCCTTCGACTTCTGCCTGACCTGTTCCAGCACCACATGGCCGACCGTGCCCAGGCCCGAGGTCGCCCAGCGCACCGAACCCGGCCTGGCGCGGGCCTGGCCGACCATGTCGGCGAAGCCCTTGCCGCTGAAACCGTTGGTGGCGACCACCAGCACCGGCGAGTACATCACGCTCATCACCGGCGCCACGTCCTTCTGCGGGTCGTAGTTGACGTGGCCGACATGCGGGTTCAGCGTCAGCGGGCTGGTCGAGGCGAAGCCGAGCGTATAGCCGTCCGGCGCTGACTTGGCGACGGCGTCGATGCCGATACTGCCGCCGGCGCCGGCCTTGTTCTCGACCACCACGGAGGTGCCCATCTGCGCCGACAGGCGCTCGCCGAGCGCGCGCGCCACGGTGTCGCTGATGCCGCCAGTCGGATAGGCGACGATCAGGCGGATCGGGCGGCTGGGGTAGTTGTCTGCGGCGGCGGCGGGCAGTGCGGCGGCGGCGAGCAGGCCGGCGGCAACGGTGGCTGCCAGCAGGGTCGGGCGGAACAGGAAGGCCATGATGTCGGGAATACCGGGAGAGGGTCTGGGGCGCGCCTTCGCCGGGCAGAGCCGCCGGCCGGCGCGCGACAGCCGCTATCTTAGCCGATCGGTTGCGCGCTCAACGGTGCTCAGCGAACCACTCAGCGCACCAGCGGGCGCTCCGGCACCCAGGAGACAAAGAGTTCATTGGCGCGGTCATAGAGGCGCCAGACCGTGCCGCAGTCGCGGCAGGCAAAGGTCAGCATGCTGAACGGCACGCCCGCGGCGCTCTGGCTGACCAGCGGCGCGGTATTGCGCAGCGCCAGGCAAGCAGGCGGCTCGCGCCGGCGTGGGTCGGCAGCCAGTTCCAGGCAGCGCTCGCAGGCCGGCGTGGCATTGGCCGGCGTCGGGACAGGCTGGGAGCTGACCGGAGTAAGCGGAGTAAGCGGAGGCAGCGGGGGCATGGCGGACTTCATGCTCGCCATGATGCCGCAAAACGCCGGCCGGCAGCAGTCCACCGCAGCAGCGGAAGTGCCCACGCACTCAGCTTGCCGCGCGCTGACCGGGCTCAGCAAGGCCCAGCGCCCCCCGCCGGCGACGGCATGCGCCCCACCCTGCGGCCCCGGCGCACCGGGAAGCCAACCGCGTCAGGCGTGCACGCGCTCGCGCAGGTCCGGCAAGAACACCGTCAGCAGCCCCAGCAGCGGCAGATAGGCACAGTACTCATACACCACGCGGATGCCGTGCGTATCCGCCATTCCGCCCAGCACCGCGGCGCCGATGCCGCCCATGCCGAAGGCAAAGCCGAAGAACAGCCCAGACACCATGCCGACCTTGCCGGGAATCAGTTCCTGCGCGAACACCAGGATCGCCGAGAACGCCGACGCCAGGATAAAGCCGATGATGAAGGTCAGCACCGTGGTCCAGAGCAGGCCCACGTGCGGCAGCAGCAGCGTGAACGGCGCCACGCCCAGGATCGATGCCCAGATCACACGCTTGCGCCCGATGCGGTCGCCGATCGGCCCGCCCAGGATGGTGCCAGCCGCCACCGCGAACAGGAACAGGAACAGGTGCAGCTGCGCGTTCTGCTGCGCCAGCCCGAAGCGCTCCATCAGGTAGAACGTGTAGTACGAGGTCAGGCTGGCCATGTAGAAGTACTTGGAGAACACCAGCACCATCAGCACCAGCATCGCCCGCACCACCACGCGCGCCGGCACCGCGCTGGCCGCGGCCCCCGCGGCCTTGCGCTTGCGCGCGCCCTGCGCCAGCTGGCGCGAATACCAGCCGCCGATGCGCCACAGCACCACGATGCCCACCAGCGCCGCCAGCGAGAACCACGCCAGGCTGGCCTGCTGGTGCACGATCAGCGCCGCCAGCAGCGGCCCCATGGCGCTGCCGCCGTTGCCGCCGACCTGGAAGATCGATTGCGCCAGCCCGTGCCGGCCGCCCGACGCCATGCGCGCCACGCGCGACGACTCGGGATGGAAGATCGACGAGCCCGTGCCGACCAGCGCCGCCGCAACCAGCAGCACGCCGTAGGTCGGCGCCACTGACAGCAGCAGCAGGCCGCCGAGCGTGAAGGCCATCGCCACCGCCAGCGAATGCGGCTTGGGGTGCTTGTCGGTGTACAGGCCAACCACCGGCTGCAGCAGCGAGGCGGTGACCTGGTACGTCATGGTCAGCAGCCCGATCTGCGTGAAGCTCAGGTTGAAGCCGCCCTTGAGCATCGGGTAGATCGCCAGGATCAACGACTGGATCATGTCGTTGAGGAAGTGGGCGAAGCTGATCGCCGACAGCACGCGGAAGCCGGTGCGTTCGGCCTGTGCCGGCGTGGCGGAGGTACTGGCTGCTGAGGCGCCGGCTGGCGCGGAGTCGATGGTTGTGCTCATTGGCGGCTCTCGACAAACGGAAAACGCCAGCGGGGGCGCTGGCCAGTCAGGACTGTGAGCAGGGATGCTAGCTGGCGCGCACGCGCCTGTCCTGCGAGAATGGGTCCGCAACCTTGGAGAAAAGGACATGCCGCGCGCGCTCCGTGCTTCCGACGACACTGCCCCGCCGGGCGACACCGACAGTAATCCGCCGCGCTACGTCCGCTACGACCGCAGCCCGATGCCGGTCGCCGCGATGGCCGCCGACTACCTGCCCGGCGAAACGACCAGGCCGCACCAGCACCCGCACGCGCAGCTGATCCACGCGGTGCACGGCGTGATGGTGGTGGCCACCGACGAAGGCCAGTGGATCGTGCCGCCCACGCGCGGCATGTGGATGCCGGGCGGCACCATGCACTGGATCCGCATGGTCGGCCACGTGCAGATGCGCACCGCTTATATCCGCCCGGATGCCGCGCCGGGCCTGCCGCAGCGCTGCACCGTGCTCGGCATCTCGCCGCTGCTGCGCGAGCTGATCCTGGCCGCGATCGACATCCCCCTGCCCTATGAACCGGATACACGCGATGCGCGCCTGATGCGCCTGCTGCTCGATGAAGTCCTGCTGGTGCCATCGCTGCCGCTGCACCTGCCGCGCCCGGCGGACGCGGGCCTGCGGCAGATCTGCGATGCGATCGTGGATACGCCCGACACCGCGCTGACACTGGCGGACTGGGGTGCAAAGCTGGGTGTGGATCCCAAGACCATCCAGCGCCGCTTTGCGCGCGAAACCGGCATGACCTTCGGGCAATGGCGCCAGCAGGCGCGGCTGCTGGCGGCGCTGGAAAAGCTCGCGGCCGGCAGCAAGGTGGTCGACGTGGCGCTGGATCTGGGCTACGACAGCCCCAGCGCGTTCGCGACAATGTTCAGGCGGCAGTTCGGCGTGCCGCCGAGCGCATTCTTCCGGTAGGCGTTTGCTTTCTCCGCTCAACGCCCCAGATAACGCTCCACCAGCCGCGTCCAGTACGCCGCCCCCACCGTCAGGTTCTCGTCGTTGAAGTCATACCCCGCGTTGTGCAACAGCGGCTGGTTGGCCCCGTTGCCCAGCCGCACGAAGCAGCCCGGACGCTGCTGCAGGTAATACGCAAAGTCCTCGCTGCCGGTGATGCGCGCGGCCTGCGATACCACCTTGTCGGCGCCGACCAGTTCCTGCGCCACCTGGCGCGCGAACTCGGTCTCGCGCTCGCTGTTCACCAGCACCGGATAGCCGCGCACGTAGTCGACCTCCGCCACCGCGCCATAGCCCTCGGCCTGCGAGATCGCCAGCTGGCGGATGCGGTTTTCCAGCGACGCGCGCACATCGGGGCTGAAAGAACGCACGCTGATCTCCATGCGCGCGCTGTCCGGGATCACATTGGGTGCGTGCCCGGCGTGCAGCGTGCCGATGCTCACCACCGCGGCCTCGTTCGGGTCCACGAAGCGCGACACTACCGATTGCAGCGCCATCACCAGGCTGCCGGCCACCAGGATCGGATCGACCGACTGGTGCGGACGCGCTGCGTGGCCGCCCTTGCCGCGGATGGTGATGGTGACGGTGTCGCACGCCGCCATGAACGGGCCCGAGCGGAACAGGAAGTTGCCCTGCTCCACGCCCGGATGGTTGTGCAGGCCGAAGATCGCGTCGCACGGGAAGCGTTCGAACAGCCCGTCGGCCAGCATGCGCTCGGCGCCACCGCCCGCGCCGATTTCCTCGGCCGGCTGGAAGATCAGGTGGACAGTGCCGTCGAAGTTGCGCGTACGCGCCAGCTGCCGTGCCGCGCCGAGCAGGATCGCGGTGTGGCCGTCGTGGCCGCAGGCATGCATGCGGCCTGCATTGGCGCTCGCGTAAGGCAGCCCCGTGCGCTCGTGGATCGGCAGCGCGTCCATGTCGGCGCGAATACCGATGCTGCGCCTGCCCTCGCCACATTTCAGCGTCCCGACCACGCCGGTCCCGCCCACGCCACGCGTGACCGCGAAGCCCCACGCATCCAGCAGGCTGGCGACCAGCCCGGAGGTGCGGACCTCGTCAAAAGCAAGTTCGGGATTCTGGTGGATGTTGCGCCGGATCGCCTCGAGCTCGGCGCGGCTCTCCAGGGTGTCGGCCAGCCCGCAGTAGCGGCGCTTGAGTGTGGTACCGAGGTAGGACTCGATCTCGGGGGCGTGCTCTGACATGACGTTTGCTCTCTGGCGAAACCTGTATAACCAGTATTTCACGCAGAAAACGCAAGCGAAATGCCAAGTGTGCGATTTCCTGTAAATCGATGCGATCCGGGCGTTTTCGACACCGGAACCGTTGCGCGCACGGCACGCTTTGTATGGAAACCCAACGCTTTGTGTGAAAGCGTTTCGACGGGGAACCATCGAAACGCGCGCTTTTTACCTGCGTTGCAGCATCGCGCAACGCGCGGCGGCATCACCTTGCCGGGTGACGCCGCGCCCTGCCCGGCTTGCGCCGGGACTGCGATCAGCGCTCGCCGTAGGCGACCACGCGCTGGCTCTGCACACCGAGCCCTTCCACGCCCAGGCGCATCGTGTCGCCCGCCTTCAGGAAGCGCGGCGGCTTGAAGCCCATGCCTACGCCCGGCGGCGTGCCGGTCGCGATCAGGTCGCCTGGCAGCAGTGTCATGAAGCGGCTGACATAGCTGACCACCGTCGCCACGTCGAAGACCATGGTCGCGGTGCTGCCCCGCTGCACGCGCTCGCCGTTGACCTCCAGCCACAGGCCCAGCGCCTGCGGGTCAGCCACTTCATCGCGCGTCACCAGCCACGGGCCGGCCGGGCAGAAGGTGTCGCAGCCCTTGCCCTTGTCCCAGGTGCCGCCGCGCTCGATCTGGAACTCGCGCTCGGACACGTCATTGACCACGCAGTAGCCGGCCACGTGGTTCAGCGCCTCCTCGCGCGAGACATTGCGCGCGACGGTGCCGATGACCACGCCGAGCTCGACCTCCCAGTCGGACTTCTCCGAGCCCAACGGCAGCATCACGTCGTCGTTCGGGCCGTTCAGCGAGCTGTTGGCCTTCAGGAACACGATCGGCTCGGCCGGCAACGGCATGCCGGCCTCGGCGGCGTGATCGGCATAGTTCAGGCCAATCGCCACAATCTTGCCGATGCCTGTCCATGGCACGCCGAAGCGCATAGCATCGGGCTCGCCTTCGACCACAGGAAGGGATGCCACATCCACTTGCGCCAGCCGCGCCAGCGCCGCGGGCGCCAGCTCGCCCGGGCCGATCTCGCCCACCACGCCGCTCAGGTCGCGCACGCGGCCCTCCGCATCGATCACGCCCGGGCGCTCGGCGCCGGGATTGCCTACTCGAACCAGTTTCATTGTCGTTGTCTTCCTTGGGGATTGTTCAGGCGGACTGCTTCAGGCCGGCGTCGCGCGCGCCGGCTTCGGCCAGCGAAGCCGCCACCACCGCGAGTACCTCGGTCGCGGTGTTTTCGGAATGCCGGCGCAGCACCTGCGCCAGGCGCGGCCTGCCGGGCTCGCGCAGCGCGGCCATGATTTCTTCATGTTCCTCATGCGACTCCTGCCAGCGCAGGGTGTCGGCATTGGCGGCGCCGCGCGCGCGGTGGACCTTGCTCATCAGCGTGGCGTAGACGCCGGCCAGCACCGGGTTGGCGGCGCCGTCGATGATCAGCTGGTGGATTTCCTGGTTGATGCGGAAATAGTCGGTGCGCCGCCCCGCGGCATGTGCGTCGATCATGGCCTGGTGGCGCCGCTCCAGCTTCGCCATGGCGGCGTCGCCCAGCCGCCGCGCCGCCAGTTCGCCGGCCAGTGCCTCGAGCCCGTGCAGGGTCTCGAAGGTAGCGCGCAACTCCTCCAGGTCGAGCGGCGCCACGCGGTAGCCGATGTATTGCCGGTGCAGCACCAGTCCCTCGGAGACCAGCACCTTGAGCGCCTCGCGCAGCGGCGTCTTGGAGACGTCGAAGGTTTCGCAGAAGGCGCGTTCGTCGATGCGGGCGCCGGGCGGCAACTCGCCCTCTTCGATCATGGTGCGCAGCCGGGCAGCGATGCCGGCGGACATGCCGAGGGTGCGCAGGCGCGTAGTTGGGGAAAGCGTTTGTGTCACAGACGTCACCAGATTGGGGAAATGCACCACGAGAAGGCTATCACATCCCAAAATTGTGCATCCGCAACATCGTAAAATCAATAACTTACGAGCGTTGTAATTACAGATTACGTATCTTATACTCCGGCCTGTTGCGCGACACCCATTAAAACCGCCCACCCAAGGACCGAGACAAGGAGACGCCGCCATGCAAACGACAAGCCAGGCGACAGTGTTGACGGAGGCCAAGACCTCCGTGCGCTGGAAGATTTTTTTGATGATGCTGTTCCTCATCGCGATCAACTACATTGATCGCGCCTCGCTCTCGGTGGCCATGCCGCTGATCGCGAAGGAATTCGACCTCAGTCCCACCATGCAGGGCCTGATCCTCAGCTCGTTCTTCTGGACCTACGCGCTGATGCAGGTACCGGGCGGCATGCTGGCCGACAAGTACAAGCCGCGCATCGTGATTGCCTGCGCCACCGTGTTCTGGGGGCTCGCCCAGACCATCGCGGCGTTCACCACCAATGCCATGTCGCTGATGCTGACCCGGCTCGGCCTGGGCGCAGCCGAAGCGCCGATCTACCCGGCCGGCGGCAAGCTCAACGCGATCTGGATGACGCAGAACGAACGCGGCCGCGGCGCCACGCTGCTGGACGGCGGCGCACCGCTGGGCGCGGCGCTCGGCGCCATCATCATCACGTGGCTGATCGCCTCGCTGGGCTCGTGGCGGCTGGCCTTTATCGTGGCCGGCGTGGGCACCGTGCTGGCCGGCTTCATGGCCTGGTACTACGTGCGCAATTCCCCGCGCGAGCACCGCGGCGTGAACGAGATGGAAGCGCGCTATATCGAGGAAGCGCAGGCCAACGAGCACCGGGCCGAACCGGCCAACCTGTCGGGCCGCTCGCTCGACTTCTTCAAGTACCGCTCGGTGTGGTGCATGGCGATCGGCTGGATGTGCTTCAACACCGTGTTCTACGGCCTGCTGACGTGGATGCCCAACTACCTGAACAAGGTGCACGGCTTCGACATCAAGCAGATGGGCGGCGCCAGCTTCATCATCTTCTTCAGCGGCTTTATCGGCGAACTGATCGGCGGCTGGATCGCCGACAAGTGGAAAGAGGCGGGCGGCCGTCCCAACGTGGTGATGCGCACGCTGTTCGGCATTGCCGCGGTCGTTGCCACGGCGTCGATCTTCTCGGTGGCCTATGTCAGCGACCCGATCATCGTGGTGGTGCTGCTGTCGTCCACGCTGTTCTTCCTGCGCTGGTGCGGCCTGTTCTGGTGTGTCCCGTCGATGCTCGGCACGCGCAACAAGGTCGGCTTCCTGGGCGGCGTGATGAACCTGGGCGGCAATATCGGCGGCATCACCGTGCCCATCATCGTCGGCATGATCGTGCAGTTCACCGGCTCGTACTTCCTGGCGCTGATGTTCTTCGCCGCCGCTGGCGTGGGACTGCTGCTGGCCTCGACCGCCATCGACTACGAGACCAAGATTCCGGTCTGATTCTCGCGGATCGCCGCGATCACCTGAATTCCAAGACGAACAGGGGGCCGGCAACGTCCCGGCCCCGCATCCACTCCTGAGACCACAACATGACCAAGCAAATCCGACTCGGCATGCTCACGCCGTCTTCCAACACGGCGCTCGAGCCCATCACCAGCGCGATGGTTGCCGGCCTGCCCAACGTCAGCGCGCATTTCTCGCGCTTCACCGTGACCGAGATATCGCTGCGCGACCAGGCGCTGGGGCAGTTCAACCTCGACAAGATCCTGGCAGCCGCCAGCCTGCTGGCCGATGCGCGCGTCGACGTCATCGCCTGGAACGGCACCTCGTCCGGCTGGCTCGGCTTCGACAAGGATGAAGCGTTGTGCAGGCAGATCACCGAGGCGACCGGCATCCCGGCCACCACCTCGGTGCTGGCGCTCAACGAGATCCTGGAAAAGACCGGCGCGCGCAACTTTGGCCTGGCCACGCCGTACCTGGACGACGTGCAGCAGCGCATCATCGCCAACTACGAACGCAGCGGCTTTCACTGCGTGGCGGAAAGCCACCTCGACCTGCACGTCAACTACAGCTTTGCCGAAGTCGAAGCGGACACCATCCGCGAGATGGTGCGCGGCCTCGCGCAGCACGGCCCGCAGGCGATCACCACGTTCTGCACCAACCTGCGTGCGGCGCACCTGGCCGAGGAACTTGAAGCCGAGACGGGGATTCCGCTGTACGACACCATTTCGACGGTGGTGTGGAAATCGCTGCGCCTGTGCGGCGTGGATACGCGCGAGCTGAAAGGGTGGGGGCGGTTGTTCCGCGAAGTGGAGTAGGTTTGCTGCAGGTTTGCCCCTCTCCCGCACGCGGGAAAGGGGCAAACCATCGCACGGCGAGACGCTGTGCAAATCTGCAATCGCCCTCCGCACGCCCGCGCATTGCCGCACCGAGCCCGCGATCCTAGACTGCCCACACGGCCCCACAACGGCGTGGCGGCCAGCCAACCCCAAACAGGATCGCGATGAAGCTCTACTACTCCCCAGGTGCATGCTCGATGTCCGTCCACATCGCGCTGCGCGAAGCCGGCCTGCCCGTCACGCTGGCCCGTGTCGACCTCCAGCATCACAAGCTGGCGCAGCCGGAGCACGGCAGCGACGACTACTACGCCATCAACCCGCGCGGCTACGTGCCGCTGCTGCAGCTGGACGACGGCTCACGCCATACCGAAGTGGCGTCGTTGCTGCAGTACATCGCCGATCTGGTGCCGGAACGCAACCTGCTGCCGGCCGCCGGCACGCGCGAACGGCTGGAAGCCACCGGCTGGCTGACGCTGGTTTCCACCGAACTGCACAAGGTGTTCAGCCCGTGGCTGTGGCACAAGGAAACCGCGCCAAGCACGCAGCAGGAATGCAAGGCCAGGCTGCAGGCGCGCTTCGCCGAGCTTGACCGCCACCTGCAAACCCGCCAATACCTGATGGGCGACCGCTACACCGTGGCTGATGCGTACTGCTTCACCATCCTCGGCTGGGCGCGCATGCTGATGGTGCCGCTGAGCGCATACCCGTCGCTGCAGCAATACCTGTCGCGCGTGGCCGCACGGCCCGCGGTGCAGGACGCGATGCGCGCGGAAGGGCTTGTGCGCGACTGAGCTGACGGGGGCAGGACGCTGCTCAGCGCTGCGCGCCGAGCAGCGATTCGATCTTCGCCACCAGTTCCTTGTCGTCCGGCCTGGTGCGGCTGTCATAGCTGGCCACCACCTTGCCGTCGCGGCCGATCAGGTATTTGTAGAAGTTCCACTTGGGCGCGGTGCCGGTCTGCCTGGCCAGCAGCGCGTACATCGGATTGGCGTCGCTGCCGCGCACGTGCGACTTGCCCAGCATCGGGAACTTGACGCCGTAGGTGTTGTAGCAGAAGTCCGCGATCTGCTTCTCCGAGCCCGGCTCCTGCGAGAAATCGTTGGACGGGAATCCAAGCACCACCAGGCCGCGCGCATTGTATTTGGCGTGCAGCGCCTCGAGCCCTTCATATTGCGGCGTGAAGCCGCAATAGCTGGCCGTGTTGACCACCAGCACCACCTTGCCGGCGTACTGGCACAGGTTCTGCGGCGCTTCGTCCTGCAGGCGCGGGAAGGTGAAGTTGAGCGATGCGGGGCAAGTGCCGGCCGGCGCCGTGGCAGCGGGCGCCGCGGGCTTGTCGGCGGCGCGGGCAGGCGAGGGCAGCAGTGCCGACGCGGCAAACGCGACGGCAGCGAAGGCGAGGGGATGGACAGTCAGGGAACGACGGAACATGGCGACGGGCTCCAGGGATCGGCTCGCTGTATCGGGTACGCGTAGTCTACGCCGATGACGTGCCCGCTGCCGCCCGCCGCTTCAGTCCATCGCCAGCGTGGCCGCGTGCTCGGTGACGCTGCCGCGCAACTCCAGGTCCGGCATGCTGCGCACGACCAGCAGCGCCAGCACCGACGCGACCGCACCGACGGCAAAGATCAGGTGGAAACCCGACTCGACGCCGCCAGCCAGCACCTGCCGCACCGCCGGCGACAACTGCGCCAGTGCTTCGCTGCCATGGCGCAGCGCGCCCAGGTCTAGCGCCTGCGTCACGCCCGAAGCCGCCAGCGCATGGCGGAATTCCAGCGTCAGCAGTGTGCCCGCCAGCGCCCCGCCCAGCGCGCTGCCGAGCGAGCGCAGCACCAGCAGCGCGCCAGTGCCGGCGCCGGTATCGCGGCGCTCCAGCACGTTCTGCACGCTCATCAGCGTGGCCACCATGGTGATGCCCAGGCCAACGCCGGCCAGCGTCATCGCCATCAGCACAACAGCCAGCGGCACCGCCGGCGTCACGAGGGCCAGCACGATCAAGCCGAGCGCACCGGCGACATAGCCCGCCGTCAGGATGCCGCGCATGCGGCCCACGCGCGGCGCGACCCAGGCCACGATAAAGTTGCCCGCCACCGTCGCCACCAGGAACGGCATCACCAGCAGGCCGGAGGTCGAGGCATCGGCGCCGCGCACCAGCTGGAAGTGCAGCGGCAGCGCAAAGATGCACAGGAAGATATTGAGCGCCGACAGCGCCGATGCCGCCACGCCCATCACATAGGCGCGGTTGCCGAACAGCCGCGGCGGCAGCATCGGGTCGGCGGCACGGCGCTCCTGCCACGCCAGCAGCGCCACCGCCACGGCCGCGGCGACGAGCAGTGCAGCCAGCTCCGGCGACAGCCAGTCATAGACATCGCCACCCCAGCTCATCGCCAGCAGGAAAGCGACGATGGCCACCGCCAGCAGCAGCGCGCCCAGCCAGTCGACACGCGCGCGACCGCCGCGCGACGGCAGCACCGCCAGGCCGCGATAGCACATCACCATCGCCAGCAGGCCCAGCGGCACGTTGACCCAGAACAGCCAGCGCCACGACATGTGGTCCGACACCCAGCCGCCCACCAGCGGCCCCGCGATCGACGCCACCGCCCACACCGTGGCCAGGTAGCCCTGGTAGCGCCCGCGCTGGCGCGGCGCCACCACGTCGGCGATGGCCGCCTGCGCCAGCGACATCAGCCCGCCTCCGCCCACGCCCTGCAGCGCGCGGAACAGGATCAGCTGCCCCAGCGTCTGCGCCAGCGCGCACGCCACCGAGGCGCCGATGAACAGCGTGATCGCCACCATCAGCAGGCGGCGCCGCCCGAAGCTGTCGGAAAGCTTGCCGTACAGCGGCGTGGTCACCGTCGACACGATCAGGTACGCGGTCACGATCCACGACAGGTGGCCAAACCCGTTCAGGTCATTGGCGATGGCCGGCACCGCCGGGATCACCACGGTCTGGTCCAGCGCCGCCAGCAGGATGCACAGCACGATGCCGCCGATGACACGCATGATGGCGCGATGGTCGTGGACGGGCGTTGGGATGGCTTGGGCGGCGGATGCGGACGACGACATTGCAGACACGGGTACGCGGCAATGTGCCGCGAGGCAAACATAGGAGAAGGGGAATTGGCGGCCGGAAGGTCCGCCAGGAACGGCAGGAAGCCGCAGCGGAGTGACCGTAATTCAGTAACCGCATAATTATATGCGGTAAGCGCATATCGCGCTGAGCGGAGACTACGGGGTGTCGTCAAACCCCTGCGGCTTTCTCCCCTCTCCCGCCCGCGGGAGAAGGGCCGGGGGAGAGGGCCGGCGCGTCAATTCGCCACGGGGCCCATCAATGCCTTAATGCCCACCCCCATGGATGTAATGCTCCAGCTGCTCGATGATGAACTGCTGCTCGGAGATGATGTCCTTCACCAGGTCACCGATCGACAGCATGCCGACCAGCTCATCGTTCTCCATCACCGGCAGGTGGCGCAGTCGGTGCTTGGTCATCAGCGCCATGCATTCGTCGGTGCTCTGGCCGGCGCTGACGTAGATCACCGAGGTGGTCATGATGTCTCGCACCAGCGTCTCGCGCGAGGTGCGCTGCATCAGGATCACCTTGCGCGCATAGTCGCGCTCGCTCAGGATGCCCATGATGGCCCCGTGCTCGATCACCAGCAGGGCCCCGATCCCTTTCTCGGCCATCAGCTGCAGCGCGGCATAGACCGTCGCCGTCGGCGGGATGCTGTAGATGGCCTGAGTCGGCTTGGATTCCAGAACCTGGCGTGCAGTTTTCATCACCAACTCCTCTTCCGTCGAGAAATCATGCGGCTGGCGCTACCTGCCTTGCGGCCAATGGAAACAGAGTAGCAAAGGAATGCGCCGGCTTACAGGGTGACTTACACGAATCTTTGTAAGCAATGTTGTGGTGCAACCACGGCTGCCGGCGCCCCGCTCACTCGGTCATCAGGCGCACCTTAACCTTCTTGCCCTTGACCTTGCCCGCATTGAGCCGCTTCACCGCCTCGCGGCCGATGCTGCGCTCCACCGCGATATAGGTCGACATCTCCAGCACATTGATCTTGCCGATCTGCTCCTTGGTGAAGCCGGCCTCGCCGGTCAGCGCGCCCAGGATGTCGCCGGGGCGGATCTTCTCCTTGCGCCCGCCCAGCATCTGCAGCGTCACCATCGGCGGCAGCAGCCGCTCGTTGCTCGCGGGTGTCAGCTCGGCCAGCGCATGCCATTCGAATTCACCGCCGTGGTGCTGTTCGAGGTTACCCACGCGCCCCATCTCGTCCATGCTGACCAGGCTGAACGCCCAGCCCTCCTGGTCCGCGCGGCCGGTGCGGCCGATGCGGTGCACGTGCACCTCGGGGTCGGGCGTGATCTCGACATTGATCACCGCTTCCAGCTGCGCGATATCGAGCCCGCGCGCGGCCACGTCGGTGGCAACCAGCACCGAGCAGCTGCGGTTGGCAAACTGCACCAGCACCTGGTCGCGATCGCGCTGCTCCAGGTCGCCATGCAGGGCCAGCGCCTGGTAGCCCTGCGCGCGCAGCAGCTCCACCAGTTCGCGGCAGCGCGCCTTGGTATTGCAGAACGCCAGCGTGCTGGCCGGGCGGAAATGGTCGAGCAGCCGCCCCACCGCGCCCAGGCGCTCGCCTTCCTCCACTTCATAGAAGCGCTGGCGGATGGTGGCGTTGTCATGCGTCGCTTCCAGCTTCAGCGACTGCGGCTTGCGCAGGAATTTGTGGGCAAGCTTGTCGATGCCTTCGGGATACGTTGCCGAGAACAGCAGCGTCTGGCGCTCCTTCGGGCAACGGCTGGCGATGTAGGCGATATCGTCGAAAAAACCCATGTCGAGCATGCGGTCGGCTTCGTCGAGCACCAGCGTGTTGATCGCCGCCAGGTCCAGGCTGCCGCGATCGATATGATCGAGGATGCGGCCCGGCGTGCCCACCACGATATGCGCGCCATGAATAAGACTGTCCACCTGCGGGCGCATCGGCGAGCCGCCGCACAACGACAGCACCTTGATGTTTTCTTCGGCGCGCGCGAGGCGGCGGATTTCCTGCGTGACCTGGTCGGCCAGTTCGCGCGTCGGGCACAGCACCATGGCCTGCACGTCGAAGCGGCGCGGATCGAGCCGGTTCAGCAGCGCCAGCGCGAACGCCGCGGTCTTGCCGCTGCCGGTCTTGGCCTGCGCGACCAGGTCCTGGCCGGCCAGCGTGATTGGCAGGCTGGCCGCCTGGATCGGCGTCATTTCGTCATAGCCGAGCTGCGCCAGCGTGGCGAGCATGGCGGGCGACAGCGGGAGCGTGGAAAAAGCGGGGCCGGCTTGCGGCTGGGCGGGGGTCGAGTTCATGCGGGATTATAGCGATCCGGCGTCAGGCATCCGCATCGGCGGGCGGCGTCCAGCCAAGCCGCTCCAGCAACGCCTGCGCGGCGGCCGGCGCGCGTTCCTTGGCGCCGTTGATGAAGAAGACAAAGACCTCGCGCTTGCGTGCGGCCGGCTTGCGGTCTTCGAGCACCGGCAGGTCGGCCGGCTGCGCGCCCTGCGCCCATGACTGCGCGCGTTCGGCCCATTCGTCGAGCGCCTTGGGACCATAGCCGGTCTTCAGCTTCTCGCTGCTTTCCATCAGGCGCGCGTAGACAAAATCCGCGGTCAGGTCCGCCATCGACGGGAATTTCGGCGAATCGGTGAACACCGTGGCGGCCTTGTACTTGCGTGCGAGCTTCAGGTAGTCCGGCGACATGAAGCTGTCATGCCGCACCTCCAGCACGTGACGCAGTTTCACGCCTTCGACGGACG
This sequence comes from Cupriavidus phytohabitans, assembly GCF_000426345.1. Lineage (GTDB taxonomy): Bacteria > Pseudomonadota > Gammaproteobacteria > Burkholderiales > Burkholderiaceae > Cupriavidus. Next base: position 77,911 of record NZ_AUFE01000024.1, read on the forward strand.
CCGGCAGCAATTGCAGGAAACCCTCGAAATCCTCCGCATCGAACTGCTTGGTCGGCGCGAACTGCCATACCAGTGGACCGAGCTTGGAGCCCAGTTCGGCAATGCCGCTGTCGATAAAGCGTTCGATCGATTCGGCCGATTCCGCCAGCACGCGCCGATTGGTGGCAAAGCGCGACGCCTTCACCGCGAACACGAAATTGTCCGGTGTTTCATCACGCCACTTGATAAACGACGAACGCTTCTGCGTGCCGTGATAAGTGCTGTTGATTTCGATCGCGCTGAGGTGCCGGCTGGCGTAGGCCAGTTCGCGCGATTGCGGCATCCTGGCCGGATAGAAGTTGTCGCGCCAGGGTGCGAAATTCCAGCCGCCGATGCCGACCCGGAACAGGCCGCCGGCCTTGCGCCGCGCCGCTGGCGCCGCTGTGGGCGCAGACGCAGGCTTTGGTGACGGCTCAGGTGCGGACTTGGCCGCGGTGCGTGCTGCCATGGCGCGAACTCCCCGGACGCGAGAACCCAAGTCTAGCGGGAAACCGCGGCCAGCGGGGCGCCATGCCGGACCGGGCAGGGCACCAGAAACGAAGAAGCCGGAAGCAGGCTTGCGCCCGCTTCCGGCTGGTCCCCCGCTAAACGACCGCTAACCCGGTCCGCTCAGAACGACAGGTTCTGGATCACATCGGCGGTATTGACATCGACCTGTTGCGACACCACCGCACCGCTGTTGCTGGTGGCCTGCACGCTGTACTTGCCGCCCGCGGCGCCGTCAGGCTGCAGCGGGATCGGCAGCGAAGCCTGGTAGGTGCCGATCACGGGCGCGGCCACCGGCAGCGCCGGCTCGGTCGCGAACAGGCTGTAGGCACCGGTATCGGTGGCCGCGGCGGTCGCCGCGATCTCGAAGGTGCCGCCATTGACCAGTTGCAGCGCGCGCAGCGTCGCTTCGGCCGAAGCCGGCGTAACCGTGCCGGAGACGCGGCGGTACGCGGAAGTCGGCAACGTCATCGGCGATGCCGAATTCGAGATCGCCGTGCTGCCGCCAGCCACCACCGGCACGCTACGCACGATGCCCGTGCCGCGGCCATTGGCGGCGCCCGGCACCACCACCACGTCGACCGCGCCGGCGGTGCTGCTCTGCTCGATCGGCGACAGCGTGAAGTTGCCGTTGGCATCGGCCACCGTGGCCTTCACCACCACGCCGTTGCGCTCGGCATAGACGCGCGCGCCAGGGGCAGAGGCCACCACGCCGGTGACCGCGCCGCTGACCACCGTCGGGATCGCCGTCACCACCGGCTTCAGGCCATAGGTGCCGTTACCGCGCGTGACCACCGACTTGCAGGCGTCGAAGTCCAGCACCAGGTCGGTCAGCGTGCCGGACGCGACCGTGAACGGACGGTTGATCTTGATGCCGGACTGCACCGCGCTCGGCGTGTCCAGCGACTGCTCGGTGCCGCCGGTAGGCACCACCGAGTTGGCCAGCGCGCCCGAACCGCCCCCGCGGTTCGCATCGAGCACCAGCCGTACCTGTTGATAGTTGCCGGCCGGCAGCACGGTCTGGCCCAGCGTGGTCAGCACGCCGTTGGTCAGCGACAGCAGGTCGATCTTGCGTGCGGGCACCACATCGATATCGACCCAGCCGCCGGCGCCCGGATCGGCGTTGGCGCTGCTGTGCACGCGCACCTTGTTGACGGTCACAAAGACATTGTCATAGCCGCAGGCGGGCGCATCGGTCATCGAGACCTTCAGCGTTCCCTGGCCACCGGAATCATCTCCACCGCCGCCGCCGCAGGCTGCCAGCGCGAGCGCGCCGCTCAGCGCCAGGATGCGCAGCGGCGTGGATGTATGAGAAAGGTTCAGCACGGCGTCTCTCCGCTTGTTGTTGTGGGGTTGACCGGAGAATATGTTGCGAAACGCATAACCGGTGTAAGCCTTTGTAAAGCGTTGTAAAGAAGCTTCGCCTTCAACACCCTGACAGCCATGCCTTCAACACCCTGACGACGCTCCGATCACACAGCAAACTGGCAGGTTGCGTCGTCAACTTCGGCGAATTCCCGAACATCTCGCGTTCCGCTCTCAAGTCGGCAAGGGGCGCACCCGTATACAGCGGGGTGGAAATCCCACGAGACAACTGCCCCCCACGATTCCCTACAAAGGAACTCCCCAGATGTTCACTACTCTCCGCGCCCGGATCATGGCCCTGTGCGTGGCCATTGTCGTGGCCGCGCTCGCCATCAATACCGCGCTGAACCAGTTAGTCGCCAGCCGCTATAACGAAGACGCCATCGATAGCAGCCTGGCCGCCGTGCAGAGCGGGCATAGCAGCGCCATCGCCGAGTGGGTGGCGTCGCACAGCCAGATGATCGATTCGCTGCAGGACGCCGCGCTGCAGCCCGAACCCGACGCTGCGCTCAGGCAGATCGCCGACGCCGGCCGCTTTGCCAATGTCTACGTGGGCTATGCCGACAAGACTGCCAAATTTTCCAAGCCGGAAGGCATCCCGCCCGACTACGATCCCACCGGCCGTCCGTGGTACAAGCAGGCCGCCGCGGCAGGCAAGCCGGTGGTCACGCCGCCCTATGTCGATGCCGGCACCGGCAAGCTGGTGGTGGCGTTCGCCGTGCCGGTGATCCGCGACGGCGGCGTCAAGGCCGTGGTCTCGGGCGACGTCGCCATGGACACCGTGATCGCCAACGTCAAGGCGATCCATCCCACGCCGGCGAGCTTCGGCATGCTGGTCGCCAAATCCGGCGAAATCGTCGCGCATACCGACGGCAAGCTGACACTCAAGCCCGTCACCGATCTCGTTCCCGCGCTGACCGCCGACAAGCTCGGCGCGCTCGCCGGCGCGAAGCCCCCGCTGCAGGTCGACATCGGCGGCAGCGCCAAGCTGCTCGGCGCGCGCGCCATCCCCGGCACCGACTGGATGCTCATCGTCGCGCTCGACCAGGCCGAGGCCACGGCCGGCATGCGCTCGGTGCTGATCGCCTCGGTGATCGCGCTGGTTCTGATCGCGGGCGTTGCCGCCATCGTGGTATGGGGCGTGGCGACCATGTCGCTGCGCGGCCTCGGCACCGTGCGCGACGCCATGGACGCCATCGGCTCCGGCGACGGCGACCTGACCCAGCGCCTGCCCGCGCACGGGAACGACGAAGTCGCCCAGATCGCGCGCGCCTTCAATACCTTTGCCGACAAGCTCTGCATCACCATGCGCCAGATCCGCGACGCCAGCGAATCCGTGCGCGCCGCGTCCGACGAGATCGCCGCCGGCAATATCGACCTGTCGCGCCGTACCGAATCCGCCGCCGCCAGCCTGGAACAGACTGCGGCGTCGATGGAAGAGATCACCGCCACCGTCAGCCAGTCGGCCAACTCGGCGCAGCATGCCAACGCGTCGGTCAGCGCCGCCTCGCGCGTGGCCGCCGATGGCGGCGTGGTAATCGGCGAAGTCATCGCCACCATGGGGCAGATCGAGAATGCCTCGGTCAAGGTCTCCGACATCATCGGCGTGATCGAAGGCATCGCCTTCCAGACCAACATCCTGGCGCTGAACGCCGCGGTGGAAGCGGCGCGTGCCGGCGACCAGGGTCGGGGCTTTGCCGTGGTGGCCGGCGAAGTGCGCGCGCTGGCCCAGCGCAGTGCGCAGGCGGCCAAGGAGATCAAGACGCTGATCGAATCCACGGTGGGCAGCGTCACCTCCGGCTCGGGGCAGGTCCGGCGCGCCGGCGAGACGATGGACGAGATCGTCGGCAATGTGTCGAAGGTGACCGGAATTATTAATGAGATCACTCACGCTGCGATGGAACAGACACACGGCATTCAAGAGGTGAATAAGGCGGTCAGCCAGCTCGACGAAATGGTCCAGCAGAACGCGGCGCTGGTTGAGCAGTCGACCGCGGCGGCCGCGGCGTTGCAAACGCAGGCAGGAAGCCTGGCGGGGGCGGTAGGTCAGTTCAGGCTGGGATAAGGGAACACCAAAGCCATGTCACACGATCCACGCATCACATCGCGCCTGGTATCGCTGGCGTAAAATCCGGGGCTCACCCTGCCAACCTGCCAGCGCACTGCCGAAGCGCCTGGCTTGTCCCTGTGAGCCTCGATTTCGACACCCTTGAGCGCCTGCGCCAGAGCCATCCCGCCTGGCGCCTGCTGCGCTCCGACCATGCCAGCCTTGTCGCGGCGTTTCTCCATCGTGCATTCGTCGAACCCAATCGTCGTTCGATCGGGCAATCCGATCTCGCCGAAGCGCTCGAGGACGAGTTGTTTGCCCTGCGCGAACGACTTGGCCAGGATGCCTTTCCCAAAGCCGCACTCGATTACCTGAACGACTGGGCCGCCAACGAGAGGGGTTGGCTGCGCAAGTTCTACCGGCAGGGCTCGGACGAGCCGCAGTTCGACCTGACGCCGGCCACCGAAAAGGCGATCGCCTGGCTCGGCACGCTGGCCGAACGCAGCTTCGTCGGCACGGAGTCGCGCCTGCTGACGCTGTTCGACCTGCTCAAGCAGATGCAAGAAGGCACGCAGACCGACCCGCAGGCGCGCATGGCGGAACTGCACCGGCGACGCGACGAGCTGGATGCGGAAATCGCGCGCGTGGCAGGCGGCGACCTGTCACTGCTGGACGACACCGCGCTGAAAGACCGCTTCCAGCAGTTCGTCTCGCTGGCGCGCGAACTGCTGACAGACTTCCGCGAAGTGGAAGACAATTTCCGCTCGCTGGACCGCCGCGTGCGCGAGCGCATTGCGCTGTGGGAAGGCTCAAGGGGCGCACTGCTCGAAGAGATCATGGGCGAGCGCGATGCCATCGCCGATTCCGACCAGGGCCGCAGTTTCCGCGCCTTTTGGGATTTCCTGATGAGCAGCCGCCGCCAGGAAGAACTTTCGTCCCTGCTCGAACATGTGCTGGCACTGCCGCCGGTATCGGAACTCAAGCCCGACACGCGCCTGCGCCGCGTGCATTACGATTGGCTGGAGGCCGGCGAGCATACCCAGCGCACCGTGGCCCAGCTCTCGCAACAACTGCGGCGCTTCCTCGACGACAAGGCCTGGCTGGAGAACCGCCGCATCATGGATATCCTGCGCGGCATCGAGGCCCGCGCGCTGGCCGTGCGCGACGCGCCGCCGCCTGGTGTTGTGATGGCGGTAGACGATACCGCCGCCGATATCGAACTGCCGATGGAGCGGCCGTTGTTCGTGCCGGCCCTGAAGCCGCGCATTGCCGAGCGCGACATCGAAGCCGGCGACGCCGAGGTCGATGCGGAAGCCTTGTTCTCGCAAGTCGTGATCGACAAGGCAGAACTGGCCGGACACGTACGCCACGCGCTGCAAAGCCGCACACAGGTCACGCTGCAGGCGCTGTGCGACATGCGCCCGCTCCAGCATGGCCTGGCTGAACTGGTCGCCTACCTGCAGCTCTCGGGCGACACCTTCCGCACCGTGGTGGATGAAGACGCGACCGACACCGTCAGCTGGACGGTGCAGAGCCCGGAGGCGGGCACCGTGGTCAGGCAGGCCAGCCTGCCCAGGGTAATTTTTGTCCGATGAACATGACACCAGACCAGAATGAAATTGCCGCAGCCGGCTCGTCTTCGGCGCCGCCTGACCTTGCCCTGTCGGCGCTGGTGGTGCCGCTGCTGAAGGGCGTCCTTTACCGCGACGCCGATGCCGCGGCGTGGCATGCGCTGCTCAACCTGCAGCCGACGGTGCGCGACTACGTTGCGGTGCTCGGGCTGGAACTGGTGCTCGATGAGGCCGAAGGCTACGCCTTCCTGCGCTCGCAGCCGGACAGCGACGACGACAGCACAGGGCGCCCGCCACGGCTGATCGCGCGCAGGCAGCTGTCGTTCCCGGTGAGCCTGACGCTGGCCCTGTTGCGCAAAAAGCTCGCCGAGTTCGACGCCACCGGCGGCGATACGCGGCTGGTCCTGACGCTCGATGAAATCGCCGAACTGCTGCGCGTGTTCCTGCCGGCCGGGACAAACGAAGTCAAGCTGATCGACCAGATCGAACTGCATGTGAACAAGATCGTTGAGCTGGGCTTCCTGCGCCGGCTGAAGACGGACCCCGGCGCGCGCGCGGGCAACCGGACCGGCTTTGAAGTACGCCGCATCCTGAAGGCCTTTATCGACGCGCAATGGCTGTCTGAATTCGATTCCCGCCTGGCGGCCTACCAGATCCAGCTGAGCGGCCAGGCAGGCGCGCCCAATGGAGGGCTGTCCGATGCATGAGCCGCAAAACCTGAGCCTGGACTTCACCGACGACGACACGCTGTCCGGCTTTCGCCTGTCGCGGCTGGAGGTCTTCAACTGGGGCACGTTCGACAAGCGCGTCTGGATCATCCGCCCGGAAGGCAGGAACGGCCTGCTGACCGGCGACATTGGTTCAGGCAAGTCAACGCTGGTCGACGCCGTGACCACGCTGCTGGTGCCCGCCCAGCGCATCGCCTACAACAAGGCCGCCGGCGCCGAAAGCCGCGAGCGCACCCTGCGCAGCTATGTCCTCGGGCACTACAAGTCCGAGCGCAACGAAGTCACCGGCACCGCGCGCCCCGTGGCGCTGCGCGACCAGAACAGCTACTCCGTCATCCTCGGCGTCTTCCACAACGCCGGGTACGACCAGACTGTGACGCTGGCGCAAGTGTTCTGGATGAAGGAAGCCCATGGGCAGCCGGCACGCTTCTATGTCGGCGCGGAACAGGAACTGTCCATTGCCAGCGACTTTGCCCACTTCGGTACGGATATCGCCGCGCTGCGCAAGAAGCTGCGCGGGCTGACGGCCGAGGTGTTTGACGCATTCAATCCCTATGGCGCCTGGTTCCGCCGGCGCTTCGGCATCGAGAACGATCAGGCGCTGGAGCTGTTCCACCAGACCGTGTCGATGAAGTCCGTCGGCAACCTGACCGATTTCGTGCGCAGCCACATGCTGGAGCCGTTCGACGTCGCGCCGCGCATCGAAGCCTTGCTGGGACACTTCGACGACCTGGATCGCGCGCATGAGGCGGTCCTCAAGGCCAAGCGGCAAGAGGCGATGCTGACGCCGCTGGTCGCCGATTGCGAGCGCCATGCCGAACGGGTCGCAGCCTCCGAGCAGCTGCGTGCCTGCCGCGAGGCGCTGCGCCCCTATTTTGCAAAGCTCAAGCTGGCGCTGCTCGACAAGCGCATTGCCGGCCAGACCGAGGAATGGGAGCGCGAAGACTGCCACGTGCGCCGCCTGCAGGAGCGCCGCGACACCCAGCGCAACGACGAGGCAGAACTGCGCCGCAATATCGCCGAGAACGGCGGCGACCGCCTCGGCCGGCTCGCCGAAGACATCCGCGTGCAGACCGACGAGAGCGCCAGGCGCCGGCACAGGGCGGAGCGCTACGGCGAGCTGGTCCGCGCGGTCGGCGAGACGCCGGCGGAAGACGAGCCGGCCTTCCTTGCCATGAAGGCGCGCTTTGCCGCGCTTGCCGACACGGCAAAGTCCCGCCAAGCCGCGTTGGAGAACGACCTGACCGAACACAACGTCGCGTTCCGCCAGGACAAGTTGGATCATGACGCGCTGAGCGAAGAAATCCGCAGCCTGAAAGCGCGCCGCAGCAATATCCCGGCGGCGCAGATCGCGATGCGCAGCGCCATGTGCGAGGCGCTGTCGCTGTCCGAAGACGACATGCCCTTCGCCGGCGAACTGCTGCAGGTACGTGACGATGAGCGCGACTGGGAAGGCGCGGCCGAGCGCCTGCTGCACAACTTCGGCTTGTCGCTGCTGGTGCCCGATGCGCGCTATCCGGAGGTATCGGCATGGGTGGACCGGACGCATCTGAAAGGCCGCCTGGTCTATTTCCGCGTGCGCGAAGGCGCCAGGACGGACAGCGCGGCGCTGCACCGCGACTCGCTCGCGCGCAAGCTCGCCATCAAGCCGGACTCGCCCTTCTACGGCTGGCTGGAACGGGAAGTCGCCGCGCGCTTCGACGTTGCCTGCTGCGCCACGCACGAGCAATTCCGCCGCGAAACCCGCGCCGTCACGCGCGCGGGACAGGTCAAGATGCCGGGCGAGCGCCATGAGAAGGACGACCGGCACCGCCTGGACGATCGCAGCCGCTACGTGCTGGGCTGGAGCAATGCCGCCAAGATTGCAGCGCTGGAAGCGGATGCGCGCGCGCTGGAAACCCGGCTGGCAAAGCTGGCCGCGCTGATGTCCGCGCTGATGAAGGAGCGCGACGCCCTCAGGGACCAGCTTACCGCCCTGTCCCAGCTCGATATTTTTGCCGACTTCGAAGAGCTTGACTGGCAGGCCCCGGCACGCGAAGCCGCGCGGCTGGCCGAAGAGAAGCGTCAGCTGGAATCCGCATCGGATGTGCTGAGGCAACTGACGGACCGGCTGGGCGAGGTCCAGGCCGCGCTGCAAGACACTGAAAGGCAGCTGGACGAGCACCGCGACAAGCGCTCCAAGGCAGAGGGCCGCAAGAGCGACGCCCTGGCATTGCGCGACGAAACCCAGGCAACGCTGGACGCCTGCGCCGACCTGGCGCAAGCCGTGCCGGGCGGCACCATCGATGTGCTGCGCGCGGAGATACTGGGCGAGCACACGCTGACCGTGGAAGCATGCGACGGCCGCGAGCGCGATATGCGCACCGCGCTCCAGGAACGCCTCGACGCCGAAGCCAAGCGGATAGCGCGCCTCAGCGAGAACATCGTGAAAGCGATGTCCGCCTACAAGGATGCATTCAAGCTGGAAACCAGCGAGGTTGATGCCAGCGTCTCGGCTGGCTTTGAATACCGCGGCATGCTCGACAAGCTGCGCGCCGACGATCTGCCCCGCTTCGAGTCCCGCTTCAAGGAACTGCTGAACGTCAACACCATCAACGAGATCGCCAACTTCAACGCGCAACTCGGCAAGGAACAGCAGACCATCCGCGAACGCGTGGAGCGCATCAACGAGTCCCTGACGCAGATCGACTACAACACCGGGCGCTACATCCGGTTGGAAGCACAGGTAACGCCCGATGCAGAAATCCGCGACTTCCAGTCCGAGTTGCGCGCCTGTACCGAAGGCGTGCTGACCGGCTCCGAGGACAGCCAGTACTCCGAAGCCAAGTTCCTGCAGGTCAAGCGCATCATCGAACGTTTTCGCGGCCGCACCGGCCTGACCGAACAGGACCGGCGCTGGACCGCCAAGGTGACCGACGTGCGCAACTGGTTCGTCTTCGGCGCGAGCGAACGCTGGCGTGAAGACAACGCCGAGCATGAACACTACTCCGACTCCGGCGGCAAGTCAGGCGGCCAGAAAGAAAAGCTTGCCTACACCATCCTGGCCGCCAGCCTGGCCTATCAGTTCGGGCTTGAATGGGGCGCGGTGCGTTCGCGCTCGTTCCGCTTTGTCGTGATCGATGAAGCCTTCGGGCGCGGCTCGGACGAGTCGGCGCAATATGGCTTGCGGCTGTTCGCGAAGCTCAATCTGCAACTGTTGATTGTGACGCCGCTGCAGAAAATCCACATCATCGAACCTTACGTATCCAGCGTCGCATTCGTGCAAAACGACGAAGGGCGCGCCTCCAAGGTGCGCAACCTGACGATTGACGAGTACCGCGCCGAGAAAGCCAGGATGACCGCATGAACTGGAGCCGTCCCGCCGACGTGCGCATCCAGGTGCAGCGGCTCTGGGACAAGGGCGACATCCTGCGCGCGCTGCTCGGCCCGGGACCGCAGGAGGCGCTGTTCCCAAGGCGGCTGACGTTGCGCGCACCGTCCTCAGGCGAACTGACGGAGCGCTTCGAGGCAGCGCGCGCCTGGATTGGCGAATTACGGCAACTGCCGCATTGCCGGCTGGAAATGCGCGAATTCCGGCATCGCACGTTTGGTGCCAATGCCATGCCGTGTGCGGCGTGGGTCGATACGCTGGACGATGCCGTCGCACTCCTGGGCAAGCGCCGCGAGGTCGAGCGCTTTAGCGCCATTGCCGCGACCACGCGCGCGACGCAGCCGCTGGAACTCCACGACGCGTGGGACAGGCTGCTTGCCATCGTCGGCTGGCTGCAGCAGCGCCCGAGACCTGGCGTATATCTGCGCCAGGTCGATCTGCCGGGCGTGCATACCAAATTCATCGAGGCGCATCGCGGCGTGCTGGCCGAGCTGCTCGACCTGTCGCTGCCGCCAGGCGCCATCGCTTCGGAGTACTCCGGCATCCACCAGTTCTCCGCGCGCTATGGCTTTCTCGACAAGCCGCTGCGCATTCGATTCCGCATCCTCGACCGCAACAACCGCACGCTGCCTGGCAACGCACCAACACATGATGTCACGCTGGATGCTGACAGCTTTGCGGCGCTGGCGCCCGGCGTCTCGCGCGTGTTCATCACCGAGAACGAGATAAATTTTCTGGCGTTCCCGGAGGTCACCGACAGCCTGGTGATCTTTGGTGCGGGCTATGGCTTCAGCCTCCTCGCCGGCGCGCGCTGGCTGTCGGATTGCCGGCTTTACTACTGGGGCGACATCGACACCCACGGCTTTGCCATGCTCAGCCAGCTGCGCGGCGTGTTCGGGCACGCCGAATCGCTGCTGATGGACCGCGAGACGTTGATAGCGTTCGAGGCGCAATGGGGCGTGGAGGATAGTCAGATGTTGCGGGATCTGCCCGGGCTGAACGCCGCCGAGCGGGCGCTCTATGACGACTTGCGGGACAACCGCATCCGCAAAAACCTGAGGCTGGAACAAGAGCGTATTGGGTTCGAGTGGGTTCGCGCCGCTGTGTGGAATATCGTGCGCGACTGAGAACCGCCCGTGTTCTCCCCTATGGAGGGCAGAGGACCGGCGCTTCCCATGGCGACGCCCTTCACTTCATGGCACGGCCAGCTTCTTCCTGCCCCCAATCGCCCCCGATGCCGGCCCGCCCGGATCCGCCGGAACGTCGGGCATTCCATATGGCTCAGCGCCGGACACACGGCCGCGTACCGCAGTCAGTCCCGCATCGCCGTGAGCTTGCGGATCGTGCGGTCCAGTTCATTGGCCTTGGCTGCGCGCAACTTCCTATCGACCTGCGACCCGCCCCCCCCGGTGAGAACATCTTGGCGATGTCATCCAGCGAGAACCCCGCCGCCCGCCCCAGCGAGCGCCAGCCGCTCGAGTACTCCGGCTGCGTACACGCGTCACATGCCACGCCGACCGATCGGGGCGAGCAGGCCCTTTTCCTCATAGGAGGGTAGCCTCGACGCAGGTATACTCGCGCGCTACGCCAAGGCGATATCCAGGCTTTTCACCGCTTAACCCTGTGCGCGGCAAGCCCCGCCGTTCAGGGCGGGTAAGGATAGCGCGGACGGCGTAGCCGTCCTTGGGCTTGAATGTTGCGTCTGTTGCTGTTCGATGTATTGGCGCACGATGGAGCTCGGAGCGCCGCCGCAGGATGAGACGAAGTAAGACGGCGACCAGAGGACGCCCAGTAGCGGTTTTGGATGTCGGGCCGTTCCTTGCGCAGCAGGCAGCTGGACATGCCTTTGAGGTATTGTTGAGCCATGCAACGACTTCAAGCCTTCAAGTACGAGTTGATGCCCACCAGCGAGCAGCAGCGCAACATGCGCCGCTTCGCCGGATCGTGCCGGTTCGCGTTCAATAAGGCGCTGGCGTTGCAGAAGGAACGCCATGAGCAGGGCGAGAAGAAGCTCGGCTACGCCGGCCTGTGCAAGCTGCTCACCCAGTGGCGCAACAGCACAGACACCGCCTGGCTGGCCGATGCGCCCACTCATCCGCTGCAACAGACTCTCAAGGATTTGGAGCGGGCTTACGCGCACTTCTTCGCCAGGCGGGCCAGCTTCCCACGCTTTAAGAAGAAGGGCCAAAGCGACAGCTTCCGCTATCCCGACCCGAAGCAGATCAAGCAGGATCAGGCCAACAGCCGCCTGTTCCTCCCGAAGCTCGGCTGGCTGCGCTACCGCAACAGCCGTGAGACGCTCGGCACGGTGAAAAACGTCACCGTGAGCCTGTCGGGCGGCAGGTGGTTTGTGTCGATCCAGACCGAGCGAGAGGTCGAGCAGCACGTCCCCAACGGCGGCGCGGTTGGCATCGACATGGGCGTGGCGCGGTTCGCTACGCTCTCGGACGGCACGTTCTACGCGCCGCTCAACAGCGTCAAGCGGCATGAAACCGCGCTGCGCAAGGCCCAGCAGGCGATGAGCCGCAAAAAAAAGTTCAGCAAAAACTGGAACAAGGCGAAAGCCCGCGTTCAGCACATTCATTCCCGGATCGGCAACGCCCGCCGCGACTACCTGCACAAGACCACGACCGCGATCAGCCAAAACCACGCGATGGTGTGTATCGAGGACTTGCAGGTGCGGAATATGTCCAATTCGGCCGCAGGCACGGCGGAGGCGCCGGGAAGAAACGTGCGGGCCAAGTCTGGCCTGAACAAGGCCATCCTCGATCAAGGCTGGTCCGAGTTCCGCCGCCAGCTGGACTACAAGCTGGCGTGGAACGGCGGCTATCTCATTGCCGTGTCGCCGAAGAATACAAGCCGCACCTGCCCGTGCTGTGGCCACATATCGGCACACAACAGGCAGACCCAAGCTTGGTTCGAGTGTGTGGAATGCGGCTTCGAGGAAAACGCCGATGTGGTTGGCGCAATCAATGTTCTAAGGGCGGGACACGCCCGGTTAGCCTGTGAAGTGAGCGATGCAGTCGGGTCGCCAGCAGCAGGAACCCACCGAAGCGACTCAGGGGCGGTTTAATGCCGCGCCTGAGCGCCGTAGGGATCGCCGGACTTCAGGCCGGCGAGGATGTCAACTCAAGTTGGCTTGAACACACAGTGTAGCTTCAATACCATGAAGGCGAGCAAGGAGAGGCAACCATGGGTGACAAGCAAGCAGAGCGCAGCAATGGCGGCGACCAGGCCGCGTTGTGGAACGGCCCGACCGGCCAGGCCTGGGTCGCGCAGCAGGCGCTGCTCGACCGGATGCTCCAGCCGCTGGAAGCGCTGCTGGTCGGCGCGGTCGATGCCGGCACGGCGCAGCATGTGCTCGACGTGGGATGCGGCGCGGGCGCGACGACGCTGGCGCTGGCGCGGCTGCTCGGGGCGCGCGGGCATTGCACGGGAATCGACATCTCCGGCCCGCTGGTGGACGTTGCGCGGTCGCGCGCGCAACGGGAAGGCGTTCAGGCGGCCTTTGTCCATTCGGATGCGCAAACCCATGCCTTCGCGCCGGGCAGCTTCGACGCCATCGTGTCGCGCCTTGGCGTGATGTTCTTCACCGACCCGGTCGCCGCCTTTGCCAACCTGCGACGTGCCGGGAAGCCGGGTGCCGCGTTGCACTGCCTCGCCTGGCGCAGCGCCGCGGACAACCCCTTCATGACCACCGCCGAGCGCGCCGCGGCGCCACTGTTGCCGAACCTGCTGCCACGGCAACCCGGTGCCCCCGGCCAGTTCGCGTTCGGCGGTCGCCGGTTCGTGCGGTCCATCCTCGAAGGCAGCGGCTGGACCGCCATCGACATCACGCCGATCGACGTGGCATGCGCGCTTCCAGCGCGCGCGCTGGAAGACTATTTCACGAACCTGGGCCCAGTCGGCCTGGCACTGGGTGATGCAGACGCAGGCACGCGTGCCCGGGTTGTCGAAGTCGTCGGCAACGCCTTCAGGCCCTATGTGCATGGCCAGACTGTGCACTTCACCGCTGCCTGCTGGATGATTACCGCGCGGGTGCCTGCCGGCTCGAAGGCAGGGGAGACAGGCTGTCATGGCTGACGCCAGGGTCCCGGGCTTGCCGCGCTCCACCATGAGGAATGTTTGTGTTCCGTGCGCTAACGTACGGAGCATCTGTTGCACAGGGCGAGAATAGGAACCCTTCGGCGCCATCGCGCACCGCATCCCGCTACCGCGGGGTAATTGCATGGCAAGGCTTCCTGGCCGACTGGCCGCCTACGTCGCACTCAGCCTTCTGCTCGCCACCGGTGCGCAGGCTTCGGATATTGCCTGCCATCATGTGGCGGCTCCGCAGGCGGCCCGCTGCGACGGCCAGCCGGCCACAGCGAACACATGCAGGCATGCGGACAAGCCGCCGAGTGGCGTCGCCCTGATCTGCGACTACACGATGCTCCGCGGCACATATGAGCGCGTCTACGCCGAGCAGTTACAGCTCCTGCGCACCGGGGAAATTGGCCCGGATGAAATCGCCGCATGGCGAAGACTGCGCGATGCCTGCACCTCGGTGCCGTGCCTGGACAGGGTCTTTGCCAACTGGCGTGACTACGCGAGCCAGAAGCCTGTTCCCCCCGCTGCCCAGGCGCTCCCGGTACCCGCCAAAGCCGCGAGCAATGCCAGGAAGACCAAACCGGACGCTGGCATGCAGACGGCGGTGCGTCAGCCTCAGCCTGTCGCGAAGCCGGTGCCGCGGGAGAAACAGCAGGAGAGGCAGCAGGAGAAGCCGCAGGAAAAGCAGCGGGACACCCAGCCCGCCACGGCGCGGCCCGCGTCTCCCGCCGCTTCGCAGCCGTTGGCGGAGGCCGTGTTGCCTGCAGAAGGCCGGGAGCAACCTGTCGCCCCTGTCGTGAAGAGCAGGCCGCTCCCCGATACGGTCCCACCACCTGCGCCGCAGCCTCCGCCTGAGTTCGTGGCCGACAGGAAAATCAACGAGCACCCCATCGCTCCGGCCACGACCGATCGGCCGCTCCCGGATGCCGCCCCTCTGGCCGCGCCGCAGCCTCCGCACCGGGCCGTGACCGAAAGAGAAACCCCAGAGCGCCCCGTCGCCCCGGTAGCGACCAATCAACCGCCTCCCGGCCCTGCCACCCGATGGACCCCCATCTACCCCATAGAGGGATCTTTGCCTGGCAGATGGGAACCACTTGGCGCGCTGGCATGGTTGATCCTGTGCGGCGTGTGCGTGGTCCGGTGGTGCCGGAGGAGACGGGTTGAATGGCTACCGGATGCCGCGCGCCGGCGCGAGCGGGCGCGGACCGCGACGCGGATCGTGCTGGTATCGGCGGGACTGATCGCCGTGAACAGCATCGTACTGTTCTGGATCCTGGCGTAACGCCAGCCGTTGCCTTGCGCTCAGGCCGGGACACCGTCCCATGCCTGCCTGGCTGCCGTCTTCCACCAGCAGGCCAGCAGGCTCGCCAACAGCCGCAAGCCACTGAGCGGATGCATCATGCATTGCCGCACCTGCTCGCTGCGGCTTTCGCCATAGAGGCACCACGTGCAGAAGTGCTCGCAGTTGTTGGTCAGCAGCCGGTAACGGTCTTCGCCCAGGCGCGAGCGCGCGCGCCTGACAGATTCGGCGACACCGTAGCGCGCCATCGGCGTGGCCAGCACGGTGATGCCGCGCCCGGCGGCAAACGCAGCCAGGCCCAGTTCCTCCACCGGGCCGCGCTGCTGACGGTGGCAATAGCCAGCGTAGTGGACCACCTTGCCATCGCCGACGTAGATGCCGTGGTGCGCGTAACCGTGGCGCGGCGTCACAAGGTGCGCGCCGAGCGGCGGCTCGACGTCGGCAGCGAACGGCAATGGCGAGGACAGTGAGGCTTCGGCTGGCAGGTAGCAAGCAGACCGTGCCGTCGCCATCCCTATTGTGTTGCAGAGCCTCATTGCCGTCTCCCCTGTTGCCGGCCGCTAGCGGCGGCCCTGCCCGGTAACTGCATGGGGCATGCCAGTCGCGGCGCGGCTGGGAGCCAGGTGCAGCGGGGAACGCGTGGAGCCTTCGTATGCGGACGCCGGGAGACAAAGCCGGCTGGGGCGCAGGCTGTACGCCACCGCATCCGCAGCATTGGACTTCATGAAATGATCAAGCGCCGGGGAGGCTTTTGATCAAATGAGCAAGGCGCGCAGGAAGCGATCGCAAGGGCAGTGCGCCGCGCTCAATATGCAGTCCGCGGTGCGCCAGTGCCCGGGACACATCGCTGCCGTACCGTGTGCGACCGCACCGAACATCCGCGACAGAGCCGCAGAATAGGAGCCCATCGACGCCCCGTTTGCGCCGCCCCTCCCTCGGCATGCCCCCGGGGCGACAGGATGAAAAGGCTTCCGGCCCGTCTGGCCGCCTGCATCTCGATCAACCTTCTGCTCACCGCCGGTGCGCAGGCGTCGGATATCGCCTGCAAGCACGCGCTGCGTCACCCAGCCGCCCGCTGCGACGATCTGTTCGCCTCAGGAAGCCCATGCAGGGAAAGCCGGCAACCAAGCGCCGCCACCCTGATCTGCGACTACGCGATGCTCTATCGCAATCATGAACGCATTCATGCACAGCAGCAGCGACTGCTGCGCGCCGGCGCAATCGGGCAGGACGAGGTCATCGCATGGCGCCGGCGCCGGGATGCCTGCACGTCGGTGGCATGCCTGGACAGCGTCTTTGCCAGCTGGCGCCCGCACAGGAGCCGCAAGCCGGCTCCGCGCGCCACCGCATCGCAACCCAACGCGCCCGAGGCGCCTGTGCACAACATTGCGAAGAACGAGCCGCAAGCGACGCCAAAGATGGCGCCCAGGCTGACGCGCCCAGGCCGGCCGCAGCCCGCGCCCCCGGACATCGCGCCCCAGCCTCCGCCTGGTTCCGTAGCCGGGTCGGGCGTTCTTGAAGACCCCGTCACACGCGCCGCAATCGATCGTCCGCCCCCGGCTCCCATACCGCTACGTACATCGCCGACTCGCGTGCAGGCATCGCGGCAAACCGGATGGGAATCGCTTGGCACGCTGGCGTGGCTGGGCATGTGCAGCGCGGGTATTTGCTGCTGGTCCCGCCGGACGCGGGGGGAATGGCTGCCGGGCGGACACCGCCTGCGCGAGCGCCTGCGCGACGCGTCGGCCATGGTGCTGACGGTCTGGGGGCTGTCGATGCTGAATGCCGTGCTGTTCCTGTGCATCCTGGTGACAGGAGCATCCGCCTCATGAGGCCAGGCCGCCGTCGCGCAATGCAACGCAGGCCTGGGCTTCCGGCATCAGTTCATCCAACCCGCTGACTCACTCCGGCAACGGGTACTTCCTGGCATTCATCTCCATCTTGGCGCGCACCGCGGCATCAAGGTCGACACCCAGCGCCGTCACCAGTTGCGTCAGGTAGATGGTGATATCGGCCAGCTCCTGCTCCACGTGCTCGCGCTTGTGCGTCGACATGACCTGGCGCGACTCATCCTCGGTCTGCCACTGGAAGATCTCGACCAGCTCGGCCACCTCCACGCTCAGCGCCATCGCCAGGTTCTTGGGGCTGTGGTACTTGCCCCAGTTGCGGGCCTCGCCAAAGGCAAGGGCGGCTTGCTGGAGGTTATGGATGTCGATCAGTGGCATGACGGGATGGCGTTGGGGCTTCATGGCGGGCGGCCCTGCGACGGCGGCGCATCCGACAGCGGGGCGAAGCCGCAATTTAAGCACGTCCACGCCCGCTCGACAGCCCGTCATGCCGGGCTTACGCTACACGGGTGCATCGATCGTCGCAGCGGAGGTCCCCATGCGCCCGACTCCCGGCCTGGCATTCGCCACCCTTGCCGGCACCGTTGCCTACCTGGCCATCGCGATCGCAGGCTGGGGCGGCATCGGCGCCTTCTTCGCGCATCCCGCGCGCGTGGCCCTCACCATCGTGCTGTTTGCACTGGCCGTGGCCGCGCTGTTCTCCGGCGGCAACATCAGCAGCGGCATGCGCGAAGACCGCGGCAACCGCTGGGTCTTGGGCGCGTTCGGCGTGCTGGGGCTGCTCGCGGCTTACCTCCCGGCCTATACCGACCGCATCGGCTTCTGGACGCTGGATGGCGATACCGTGCGCTGGATCGGCGTGGCCCTGTTTGCAGCCGGCGGCGTGCTGCGCTTGTGGCCGGTGTTCGTGCTCGGGCGCCGGTTCAGCGGGTTGGTGGCGATCCAGCCCGGGCATACGCTGGTGACGACCGGCATCTACGGCGTGATCCGGCATCCGAGCTACCTCGGGTTCGTGATCAGTTCGCTGGGATGGGTGCTCGGATTCCGCTCGGGCGTGGGGGTGGTGCTGACGCTGGCGATGGTGCCGGTACTGCTGGCGCGCATCCGGGCGGAGGAAGCGCTGTTGCTCGACCAGTTTGGCGACGAGTACGCGGCGTACCGCGCCAGGACGCGGCGGTTGTTGCCGGGCCTCTATTGATTACCGCGCGCGGAGCCGGCCCACGCCGGAGGCAACCAGCGCTAGACTTTCCCGGTGCGCCGGGCCACAAGCGGGAAAAAGAGGGACAGATTTATTTCTGATCCAGATCTTGAAATAGTCGGACCTGAAAAATTCAGTCTGAGAGCTCAGCGTGACTGAAAGGCGGAGGATTCTGGGCCCTCATCAAACGACTGCGGCATGTG
>NZ_AUFE01000025.1:0-1874 GCF_000426345.1 Cupriavidus phytohabitans
CACCACTACCAGCGCTTCATGCCGATGCTGATGACCGCCGCCGGCACCGTCAAGGCCGCGCGCGTGCTGATCCTGGGCGCCGGCGTCGCCGGCCTGCAGGCCATCGCCACCGCCAAGCGCCTGGGCGCGGTGATCGAAGCCTCCGACGTGCGCCCCGCGGTCAAGGAACAGATCGAATCGCTCGGCGGCAAGTTCCTCGACGTGCCGTTCCTGACCGACGAGGAGCGCGAGATCGCGCAGGGCGTGGGCGGCTACGCGCGCCCGATGCCGCCGGACTGGATGAAGCGCCAGGCCGAGCTGGTGCACCAGCGCGCGATCCAGGCCGACATCGTCATCACCACCGCGCTGATCCCGGGCCGCAAGGCGCCGGTGCTGCTGCAGGAAGCGACCGTGCAGCAGATGAAGCCGGGCTCGGTGGTGGTCGACCTGGCCGCCGCGCAGGGCGGCAACTGCCCGCTGACGGTGGCCGACGAGGTGGTCGAGCGCCATGGCGTCACCCTCATCGGCCATACCAACCTGGCCAGCATGGTGGCGGCCGACGCCTCGGCGCTCTATGCCCGCAACGTGCTGGATTTCCTCAAGCTGGTCATCGACAAGGATGGCCAGTACACGCTCAACCTGGAAGACGACATCGTCGCCGCCTGCCTGATGTGCCGGGACGGCCAGGTCGTGCGCGAGGCGGCGTAATACGCGGCGTAATACGGGGGCGCCCCGCGCGCCCGCCAGCGATCATCCTGATCCGCATGAAGAACGCGATCAAGGAAATCAGGAAGGTCTGAGGTCTTGCTCCCCTCTCCGGCAATTGGGAGAGGGAGCACGCAAACGGTCATTCAGAGCCCCGGCCGTTCGCGCGCCGCAGTACAGCAAAAAAGAACACAGTAAAACGCTGCATCCCGGTTTCAAAGCAACGGAGGAGAAGTCGATGGAGATGGTGAACCACACGGTGATCAACCTGATCATCTTCGTGCTGGCAATCTACGTGGGCTACCACGTGGTCTGGACAGTCACGCCAGCCCTGCATACGCCACTGATGGCGGTAACCAACGCGATCTCGGCCATCATCATCGTCGGCGCGATGCTCGCCGCGGGCCTGACCGAAGGCGCCACGGGCCGCATCATGGGCACGCTGGCGGTGGCATTGGCAGCGGTCAACGTGTTCGGCGGCTTCCTGGTCACCCAGCGCATGCTGGAAATGTTCAAGAAGAAAGAGCCGAAGGCCAAGGCGACCGAAACCAAGCAGGCACTGGCCGGGGAGGGCGCGTAATGGCAGCCGGCCTCGTCAGCATGAACCTCGTCACCCTGCTCTACCTGGTGGCCTCGGTCTGCTTTATCCAGGCGCTCAAGGGGCTGTCGCACCCGGCCTCGGCGCGCAAGGGCAATGCCTTCGGCATGATCGGCATGGCCATCGCGGTAATCACCACGCTGGTCCTGATCATCAAGCTCAAGAATGATTTCCTGGCGGCCGGCACGGCGCAGTCGTCGGTGGGCTCCGGCCTGGCGCTGATCTTCGGCGCGCTGGTGGTGGGCGGCGGCATCGGCGCTTACGTGGCGCGCAAGGTGCAGATGACCAAGATGCCCGAACTGGTGGCGGCGATGCACTCGCTGATCGGTCTCGCGGCGGTGTTCATCGCGGTGGCCGCGGTGGCCGAGCCGGCCGCGTTCGGCATCACGCCGGCAGGCTCGCACCTGATCCCGCTGGGCAACCGCATCGAGCTGTTCATCGGCTGCTTCGTCGGCGCCATCACCTTCTCCGGTTCGGTGATCGCCTTCGGCAAGCTCGCCGGGCGCTACAAGTTCCGCCTGTTCCAGGGCGCGCCGGTGGTGTTCCCCGGCCAGCACTGGCTGAACCTGCTGCTGGCGGTGGCGATGGTCGG
>NZ_AUFE01000025.1:1884-93283 GCF_000426345.1 Cupriavidus phytohabitans
GCCGGGCGCTACAAGTTCCGCCTGTTCCAGGGCGCGCCGGTGGTGTTCCCCGGCCAGCACTGGCTGAACCTGCTGCTGGCGGTGGCGATGGTCGGCTTCGGCATCATCTTTTTCATGTCGCAGGCCTGGCTGCCGTTCCTGATCATGCTGGCGATCGCCTTCGTGCTGGGCGTGCTGATCATCATCCCGATCGGCGGCGCCGACATGCCGGTGGTGGTGTCGATGCTGAACTCGTACTCGGGCTGGGCGGCCGCCGGCATCGGTTTCTCGCTGAACAACCCGATGCTGATCATCGCCGGCTCGCTGGTGGGATCGTCCGGTGCCATCCTCTCGTACATCATGTGCAAGGCGATGAACCGCTCGTTCTTCAACGTGATCCTGGGCGGCTTCGGCGGCGCGACGTCAGCGGCCGCAGCGGGCGACCAGCAGCAGCGCCCGGTCAAGTCCGGCTCCGCCGACGATGCCGCCTTCCTGATGGGCAACGCCGAGACCGTGATCATCGTGCCGGGCTACGGCCTGGCCGTGGCGCGCGCGCAGCACGCCCTGAAGGAACTGACCGAGAAGCTGGCCGAGAAGGGCGTGACCGTCAAGTACGCGATCCACCCGGTGGCCGGCCGCATGCCCGGCCACATGAACGTGCTGCTGGCCGAGGCCGAGGTGCCGTACGACCAGGTCTTCGAGATGGAAGACATCAACAGCGAGTTCGGCCAGGCCGACGTGGTGCTGGTGCTGGGCGCCAACGACGTGGTCAACCCGGCAGCGAAGACCGACCCCCAGTCGCCGATCGCCGGGATGCCGATCCTGGAGGCGTACAAGGCCAAGACCATCATCGTCAACAAGCGCTCGATGGCGGCCGGCTACGCGGGTCTGGACAACGAGCTGTTCTACATGGACAAGACCATGATGGTGTTCGGCGACGCCAAGAAAGTGGTCGAGGACATGTTCAAGGCGGTCGACTAAGACTGCCATGCCCGCAGGCGGCCGGGCGTTCCCGGTCGCTTGCGGCGCCGTGCCTTGCAAGGCAGCCACGGCGCGCTATACTGGCCTGCGAATGCGCACGCCGGCTTGCCGAATGCGCCGAACCCCTGCCCGCCGGCCCCGACGCCAACGCATCATGACCTTCAACCCGCATGACCGGAACCTGTCGGTCTTCCATCACCCGGTCCTGACCGTCCTCGTCGACGACAGCAAATCGTTCATCGACAGCCTGGCGTTCCAGATGGATGCCTCGCGCGCGGTCATCACCTTCACCGACCCGCGTGAAGCGCTGCAATGGATCCGCGAGGCCTATGCCACCCGCTTCCCCGGCTTCCTGCCGGTGCGGGTCACGCATGACGACCTGACCTTCCTGACCGAGCGCCGCACCGTCCAGCTCGATATCGACCGGATCTACCGCCAGATCCACGATATCAACCGCTTCCTGCAGCCGGGCGTGATCGTGGTGGACTACTCGATGCCGCAGATGGACGGCCTGGAGTTCTGCCAGGCACTGCAGGACCTGCCGTGCAAGACCATCCTGCTGACCGGCACCGCTGACGAAAGCATCGCCGTGCAGGGCTTCAACCACGGTCTGATCGACCGCTATGTAAAGAAGCACGACAGCAATATGGTGGAGCGGCTGGACCTGGAAATCGAGGCCATGCAGCATGCGTACTTCGCCACGCTGTCGCGCACGCTGCGCGAGTTGCTGACGCGGCATTCGTTCTCGTTCCTGTCCGACCCGGCCATGACCGAGCGGGTGCGCCAGCTGACGGCGCGCTACGGCTTTGTCGAGTACTACCTGTACCCCAACCCGGCCGGCATCCTGCTGTTGACTGCGCAAGGCCACGCCACGCTGATGGTGATCGAGACCCGCGCCGGCCTGATGAGCCAGGTGGAATCGGCCGAAGCCTACGACGCCCCCGCCGCGCTGATCGAAGGCCTGCGCGAGGGCCGCCTGGTGCCGTTCTTCTGGCCGGGCAACGGCATGTACACGCCCGCCTGCATCGACTGGGAGCAATACTGCCTGCCGGCCGAGCGCTGCGAAGGCAACGAAGAGTTCTTCTACGCCCTGTTCGACCTCCCGCGCCACCTGCTGCAGGAGCCGGTGGTCAGCCTGCAGGGCTTCCTGGCCGATTTTTCCCGCAATCCCGAGGCCCTGACGGGACGCAACCGCGGCTGACCCTGCGTGGCCTGCAGGGGACGCGGAGGCGCTCAGTCCGCCTGCTGTGCCCGGTTGGCGCCTCGCACCATGTCGAACCGGAACAGCCGGCATTCGATATTGCCGTTGTAGAGCGGCGTGCGGCGCGATTCCTTCAGCCGCAACCGGCGCGGGAAGCCCAGGTCGCCGGTAAAGACCCACGCCTGCCAGCCCGCGAAGTTCTGCTTGAGCGTCGTGGCAAAGGCACTGGCGAACTGGTTGGCGGCCGCCTCCTCCACCTCGTCTCGCGGCATTTCCTCGTCCGGCATGCGGCGCTGCCCGCGCACCGCGATGCGCTCGCCGTACGGCGGGTTCATCAGCAGCAGGCCCGGCTCGTCGTAGGGCGGCTGCACGAAGCGTGCATCGACCTGCTTGGTGCGCGCCTCGCCCGGCAGGCCGGCGCGCTGCCAGTTGGCCTGCGTGATGGCCAGCATGTCTGTCGAGATGTCCGATCCCACCACCTGCAACTCATCGGCCGAGGCCAGCATGCGCGCGCGCTGGGCGTCGTCCTTGAGCTTCTGCCATGCCTTGCGGTCAACGCCCTTGAGCCATTCGAAGGCAAAGCTGCGGCTGCCGCCCGGGGCGATGTCCAGCGCCACCTGGGCGGCCTCGATCAGGAACGTCCCGCTGCCGCACATCGGGTCGTAGAACGGCCGGAAGGTCTGCCCCGGCACCCAGCCCGCCAGGCGCAGGATGCCCGCGGCCAGGTTTTCCTTCAGCGGCGCCTCGCCCTTCTCGGTGCGCCAGCCGCGCTTGAACAGGGGCTCGCCAGTGGTGTCCAGGTACAGCGTGCAATCGCGCTCGGTCAGGTGAGCATAGACGCGCACATCGGGGCTGACAGTATCGACACTCGGGCGGGCGCCCAGGCGCTCGCGCATGGCATCGCAGACGCCGTCCTTGACCCGCAGCGCGGTGAAATTCAGGCTGCGCAGCGGCGACTTGTGCGCGGTGATATCGACGCGCAGCGACTCGTCCGGCGAAAACCACTGCTCCCAGCGCACGCCGCGCGCCAGGTTATAGATGTCGTCCTCATGCCGGTAGCCGCGCGCGGCCACGCGCAGCAGCACGCGGCTGGCGATGCGCGAATGCAGGTTGACGGCATAGGCGGCGGCCATCTCGCCAGAGAAGTTGACCCCGCCCGGCACCTCCTGGTGCACCGTGAACGGCGCCAGCGCGGCCATGCCCGGCCGGGCGGCGATCTCGCGCAGTTCTTCGGCGAGGGCGCTCTCCAGGCCGCGCGGGCAAGGGGCAAAGAAGGCTTGGGTCATGGGTCAGGTTTCCTGCAAACAAAAACGTCCGCCGTAGCGGACGGGAGATATCCGATAGCTTAGTTCAAGCGGCGGCGAGCGCGCGCTCGAGGAAGTCGAGCCGGTCCTGGCCCCAGAAGGGCTGGCCGTCGAACACATACCACGGCGCGCCGAACACGCCGGCCGAGATCGCGTCCTGCGTGTTCTGCACGTAGGCCGCCTGCACCGACTGCGCCTCGCTGGCCTTGAGCAGGCCAGCGCCATCCAGTCCGGCCTCGTCGGCGATCTGCGCCAGCGTGGCGGCATCGGCAATATTGCGCTGCTGCGCCCACACCGCCGCGCCGATCGCGCCGGTCAGCTGCATCGCGCGCGCGGTGCCGTGCGCCAGCTGCGCCGCGATGATCAGCTTGCTGGCCGCGTCGCCGGAGACCGGGAAGTAGGTTGGCTCCAGGTTCAGCGGCAGGTCCAGGAACGCGCTCCAGCGCTTGAGCTCGACCAGCCGGTAAGCCTGGCGCTGCGGCGGGCGCTGCGCCAGCGGCAGTCCGCCGGAGACGGAGAATACCTTGCCCATGTCGCACGGCTTCAGGTTCACCTGCACGTCGTGGCGCTCGGCAATGGCGGCGAAGCGCGCATGGCCCAGGTAGACGAACGGCGACTGCGGCGTCATATAGTAGTCAACCAGCTTGCTCATCTCGATCTCGCAATTTGTGGAACGGGCGCCCGGCTCAGAACGGCTTGACGACCACCAGGATCACCACCGCCAGCAGCACCAGCACCGGCAGTTCGTTGAACCAGCGATAAAACTTGTGCGAGCGCGTATTGCGCCCGCCTTCGAACTTGCGCAGCAGCATGCCGCAGCCATGGTGGTAGCCGATCAGCACCACCACCAGCGCCAGCTTGGCATGCATCCAGCCCTGCCCCGCGCCGCGGCCGATGCCGTAGCCCAGGTACAGCCACAGTCCGAACACCACCGCCGGCACCGCCAGCATGGTCATGAAGCGGAACAGCTTGCGCGCCATCAGCAGCAGCCGCTCGGTACTGGCGGCATCGGTCTCCATCGCCAGGTTGACGAAGATGCGCGGCAGGTAGAACAGGCCGGCGAACCACGAAACGACGAAGACGATATGCAGCGCTTTGACCCAGAGCATCGGCGGACAGACGTTGGCTTGCGATTGTTATTGTTGTTGGCGGGCCGGCGTCAGGTCCGGATCTCGCCGTGCCCGAACACCACGTACTTGAGCGAGGTCAGCCCTTCCAGCCCGACCGGGCCGCGTGCGTGCAGCTTGTCGTTGGAGATGCCGATCTCCGCGCCCAGGCCATATTCGAAACCATCGGCAAAGCGGGTCGAGGCGTTGATCATCACGCTGGCTGAATCGACCTCGCGGATAAAGCGCATGCCCGCCGAGTAGTCCTCGGTGATGATCGAATCGGTATGGTGCGAGCCGTATTCGTTGATATGCGCGATGGCTTCATCGAGGCCGGAAACGGTCTTGATGGCGAGGATCGGGGCCAGGTATTCCAGGCGCCAGTCTTCCTCGGCGGCATCGACCAGCCCGCTGAAGCCGGCGGCCTCCAGCGTGGCGCGGGTTGCCGGGCAGACGCGCAGCTCGACGCCCTTCTCCTGGTAGATGCGGCACAGCGGCGGCAGCGCGGCGGCGGCGATGTCCCGCGACACCAGCAGCGTTTCCATGGTGTTGCACGGCGCGTAGCGCTGGGTCTTCGCGTTGTCGCAGACGCGCACGGCGCGGTCCAGGTCGGCGGCGGCATCGATGTAGACGTGGCAGATGCCGTCCAGGTGCTTGATCATCGGCACGCGCGCTTCTTCCATCAGGCGCGCGATCAGGCTCTTGCCGCCGCGCGGCACGATCACGTCGACGAATTCGGTCATGGTGATCAGGCGGCCGACCGCGGCACGGTCGGTGGTCTCGATCACCTGCACGGCCTCTGGCGGCAGGCCGGCGGCGGCCAGGCCTTCGGCCACCAGCGCGGCCAGCGCGGTGTTGGATTCGATTGCCTCGGATCCGCCGCGCAGGATGGTGGCGTTGCCCGACTTCAGGCACAGCGCCGCGGCATCGATGGTCACGTTCGGGCGCGACTCATAGATGATGCCGATCACGCCCAGCGGCACGCGCATCTGGCCGACCTGGATGCCGGTCGGGCGGAACTTCATGTTCGAGATCTCGCCGATCGGGTCGGCCAGCGCGGCGATCTGCTCCAGGCCGGCGGCCATGGTGGCGATGGCCTTGTCCGACAGCGTCAGGCGGTCGACGAAGGCGGCGTCCTGGCCGTTGGCGCGGGCACGCTCCACGTCGCGCGCATTGACGGCCTTGAGCTTGTCGGCATCGCGGCGGATGGCGGCGGCGATGGTCAGCAGCGCCTGGTTCTTGTCCGCCGTCGAGGCACGCGCCATCGCGCGCGACGCCGCGCGGGCCTGGCGGCCGACGCGGTCCATGTATTGGTTGAGGTCGAGCTCGTTCATGTCAGTGGCCGGGGGAAGGCCGTCAGTGTGTGTATTTCTCCCCTCTCCCGCAGGCAGGAGAGGGGAGCAAATCTTCGGGACGCGAACGCTAGCGGGCAACCATCAGCGCCAGCTGCTGCAAGCCATCCCACGGCTCCGCCGGCAATGGCGCGCTGCCCGGTGGGGGCAGGTCCTGCAGGCCCTTGACCTGGCGGTCCAGCCGCGCGGCCAGTGCCAGCGCCGCTTCCAGCCGTGGCAGCTGCAGCCGCTGCGCGGCCTGCGGCACCAGCCGCTCGCGCGGGCCCCAGACGCGCAGTTCGCGCATCAGCACGCCCGCCGGCTTGCCGGCCGCAAGGCCTTGCCGGACCTTGGATAATACGCGAATTTCCTCGGTCAGCGCCCACAGCACCAGCACCGTGGCCTCGCCCTCGCCGCGCAGCCCTTCGAGCATGCGCACCAGCCGCGGCACGTCGCCCGACAGCATCGCCTCGGACAGCTTGAATACGTCATAGCGGGCCACGTTCAGCACCGCGTCGTGGACCTGGTCGAAGCTCAGTTCGCCCGGCGGGTACAGCAGCCCCAGCTTCTGGATTTCCTGGTGCGCCGCCAGCAGGTTGCCCTCGACCTTGTCGGCGATGAATTGCAGCGCGCGCCGGCCCGGCTCGCCGCCCTCGACCCGCTGCTGCTGCAGCGCCAGCCGCTCGCTGACCCAGGCCGGCAGCCGGGTGCGGTCCACCGTGTCGACCTTGATCGACACGCCCGCGCCTTCCAGCGCCTGGAACCACGCCGACTTGGAAGTGGCGAAATCCAGCCGCGGCAGCGTCACCAGCAGCACCACGTCCGGCGACGGCTGTGCCGCCACCGCGCGCAGCGCTTCGCCGCCATCCTTGCCGGGCTTGCCCGAAGGGATGCGCAGCTCGACGATCTTGCGGTCGCCGAACAGCGACATCGACTGCTGCGCCTCGACCAGCTGGCCCCAGTGGAAGCCGCGCTCGGCCACCAGCACCTCGCGCTCCGAAAACCCCGCTTCACGCGCGGCGGCGCGCAGGCGATCCACCGCCTCCAGCACCAGCAGGTGCTCGTCGCCATGCACCACGTACAGCGGCGCCAGGCCCTTGGCCTTCGCCTGCTTCAGGTGCGCGTCGAGCCCGTCGAGCTTGAGTTGCATGCCGTAAATCTGCCCCGCTCAGATGGCCTTGACCGCTGCCAGCCGGCGCATCAGCTGCTGCACGATATCGCGCTGCATGTCGCGGTACAGCTGCTGCTCTTCGTAGTCCTTGGCCAGCGTGTTGGCTTCGTTGTAGGTCAGGTCGCGCGTCAGCACCAGCTGCGACGGCGCGATCAGTTCCTTGCCGGCGGCATCGCGCAGGCGGAAGGTGAAGCGCTGCGTCAGGCGGTATTCGCGCACCACGCCTTCGGTCGTGATCGACAGGATGGACTTGGTGCGGGTGTCCTGCAGCACGTCCAGCAGCGCGTCAGCCTCTTTCTGGTCGGCCACCACCTGGGTGTCGGAGCCGCCGCGGATGGCGCGGCGCAGGTCCGCGCCCATCAGCGAGTTGGGCGGAATCCCGATATAGAGCCGCTTGAACGCGAAGTCCGAATTGCCGCGCAGATGGAAGCCGCAGCCGGCCAGCAGGCCCGTTGCCGGCACCGCCAGCATCGCCGCGAGCACCTTGCGGCGGCCCATGTTCAGTCGCTTCATTCTTGGCGATTCCTCAGTCAGGTTCCGGGCCGCTGACCCGTTACAGCACCACGTTCACCAGCCGGCCCGGCACCACCACGATCTTCTTGGGCGCCTTGCCTTCGGCAAACTTGGCCACGGTCTCGCAGCCGGCGGCCGCCGCCTCGATCGCGGCGCGGTCGGCGCTGGCCGGCACGGTGATACTGCCGCGCACCTTGCCGTTGATCTGCAGCACCAGCTCGATCTCGCTGCGCACCAGCGCGGCTTCATCGACCTGCGGCCACGGCGCGTCGAGCAGGTCGCCGGATTCGGCGGCGAAGCCCAGCTGTTCCCAGAGGCCGTGGGTGATGTGCGGCACCACCGGGTACAGCACGCGCAGCAGGATGCCGAAGCACTCGCGGCGCGCGGCCGGCGAAGCGGTCTTGGCGTCTTCCAGCGCATTCAGCATCTTCATCGTGGCCGAAACCACGGTGTTGTACTGGATGCGCTGGTAGTCGTAGTTAGCCTGCTTGAGCACGCCGTGGATCTCGCGGCGCAGCCCGGCGTCATCGGCCGTGATGGCGCTGCCGGCGCCATCGCGCAGCGCGGCGGCGTTGGCATACCCGTAGTTCCACACGCGGCGCAGGAAGCGCGAGGCGCCCTCCACGCCCGAGCCGCTCCACTCAAGCTGCTGCTCGGGCGGCGCGGCGAACATCACGAACAGGCGTGCGGTATCGGCGCCGTACTGGTCGATCAGCGCCTGCGGGTCGATGCCGTTGTTCTTGGACTTCGACATCTTCTCGATGCCGCCGATCACCACCGGCTGGCCGTCGGCCTTCAGCGTGGCGCCCACCGGGCGGCCGCGCTCGTCGGTCTGCACGTCGACGTCGGCCGGGTTGTACCAGTGTTTCTTGCCCGAGGCGTCTTCGCGGTAGAAGGTCTCGTTCAGCACCATGCCCTGCGTCAGCAGGTTGGTGAACGGCTCGTCGAACTTGACCAGGCCCAGGTCGCGCATGACCTTGGTCCAGAAGCGCGCGTACAGCAGGTGCAGGATCGCGTGCTCGATGCCGCCGATGTACTGGTCCATCGGCATCCAGTAGTCGTTGCGGGCATCGACCATGGTGGCCGCGTCCGGGCAGGTATAGCGCATGTAGTACCAGCACGAATCGATGAAGGTATCCATCGTGTCGGTCTCGCGGCGCGCGGGCTTGCCACACGACGGGCAGGTGCACTGCAGGAAGCGCGGATCCTTGGCCAGCGGGTTGCCGGTGCCGTCCGGCACCAGGTCTTCGGGCAGCACCACCGGCAGGTCCTGTTCAGGCACCGGCACCACGCCGCAGCTGTCGCAGTGGATCAGCGGGATCGGCGTGCCCCAGTAGCGCTGGCGCGAGATGCCCCAGTCGCGCAGGCGCCAGGTGGTCTTCTTCTCGCCCAGGCCCATGGCGCCCAGGTCGGCGGCGATGGCTTCCACCGCGGCCTGATAGCCGAGGCCATCGTACTTGCCGCTGTGGATGCAGGTGCCGTTTTCCTTGTCGCCGTACCATTCCTGCCAGGCTTCGGTCGAGTACGGCTGGCCCTTCACGTCGATCACTTGCTTGATCGGCAGGTTGTACTTGTTGGCGAAGGCAAAGTCGCGCTCGTCATGCGCGGGCACGCCCATCACGGCGCCGTCGCCGTAGCTCATCAGCACGTAGTTGCCGACCCACACGTCGACCTTTTCGCCGGTCAGCGGGTGCACGACCTGCAGGCCGGTCGGCATGCCCTTCTTCTCCATGGTCGCCATGTCGGCTTCCATGACCGAGCCGTGCTTGCATTCGTCGATGAAGGCAGCCAGCTCGGGATTGTTCAGCGCGGCGTGCGTGGCCAGCGGGTGCTCGGCGGCGACCGCGCAGAAGGTCACGCCCATGATGGTGTCGGCGCGCGTGGTGAAGACGTAGAGCTTGCCGTCGTTGATCGGCTTGCCATCCTCGCCCGGGATGTCATGGGTGAAGGCGAAGCGCACGCCCACGCTCTTGCCGATCCAGTTCTGCTGCATCACCTTGACGCGCTCGGGCCAGCCCAGGCCATCCAGGTCGCCCAGCAGTTCCTCCGCATACTCGGTGATGCGCAGGTAGTACATCGGGATCTCGCGCTTTTCCACCACCGCGCCCGAGCGCCAGCCGCGGCCGTCGATGACCTGCTCGTTGGCCAGCACGGTCTGGTCGACCGGATCCCAGTTGACGGTGCCGGTCTTGCGGTAGGCAATGCCCTTTTCCAGCATCTTCAGGAACAGCCACTGGTTCCAGCGGTAGTAGTCCGGGCTGCAGGTGGCGACCTCGCGCGACCAGTCGATCGCCAGGCCCATCGACTGCATCTGCTTCTTCATGTAAGCGATGTTGTCGTAGGTCCAGGCAGCCGGCGCCACGCCGTTGTTCAGTGCGGCGTTTTCCGCCGGCATGCCGAAGGCGTCCCAGCCCATCGGCATCAGCACGTTGTTGCCGTTCATGCGCAGGTAGCGCGCCATCACGTCGTTGATGGTGTAGTTGCGCACGTGGCCCATGTGCAGCTTGCCCGACGGGTATGGGAGCATCGAGCAGGCATAGAACTTGGGCTTTTCCTTGCCGTCGGGGCCCGCTGCATGCTCCGACACGCGGTAGGCGTCGATGGCTTGCCAGTGCTGCTGGGCGGCTTGTTCAACGGCGGAAGGAAGGTATTTGTCTTGCATGGTCGGGACAGCAGTCAGGGCAACGATCAGGGCAGCGTCTGCGCGGCAACTGGCCTGCCGGCAGCCGGGGAAGCGTTGGAATGTAGGCGGCGGGCGCCCGTCTGGGCGCCCGTCCGGCGAGCAATGCTAAAGCAATCGATTATAACCGTGGCGCCAGCCCTGGCCGCCCCGGGGCGCCTTACTTCAGGCCCAGCACGTCCTGCATGTCGAACAGGCCATTGGGCTTGTCGGCCAGGAAACGGGCCGAACGCACGGCACCGTCGGCATACGACTGGCGGCTGGACGACTTGTGGCTGATCTCGATGCGCTCGCCGATGCCGGCAAACATCACGGTGTGGTCGCCGACGATGTCGCCGCCGCGGATGGTGGCAAAGCCGATCGAATTGGGATCGCGCTCGCCGGTATGGCCTTCGCGGGCATAGACGGCGCAGGTCTTCAGGTCGCGGCCGAGCGCATCGGCGATCACTTCACCCATCTTCAGCGCGGTGCCCGACGGGGCGTCGACCTTGAAGCGGTGATGGGCCTCGATCACTTCGATGTCGTAGCCGGTGGACAGCAGCTTGGCCGCCACTTCCAGCAGCTTGAAGGTGGCATTGACGCCAACACTGAAATTGGCGGCAAAAACGATGCCGATGGACCTGGCGGCCTCGGCCAGCGCGGCCTTGCCGGCATCGTCGAAGCCGGTGGTGCCTACCACCATCTTGACGCCCAGCTTCTTCGCCGCAGCCAGGTGCGCCAGCGTGCCTTCCGGACGCGTGAAGTCGATCAGGCAGTCCGCGCCGGCCAGCCCGGCTTCCACGTCGGCGGTGATCGCCACGCCGGTGTTGCGGCCCAGGAACAGGCCCGCGTCCTGGCCCAGCGCCGGCGAACCCGGCAGGTCGAGCGCGCCCGACAGCTTCACGCCCTCGGTGTTCAGCACTTGTTCGATCAGCATGCGGCCCATGCGGCCGGATGCGCCTGCGATGGCGATGTTCATGGTGTCTGGCTCAGCGGAATGTGCGCAATACGTGAAAAGTGAATAGGCCGGTCATGGCTGACCGGCCCGGAACGGATGGCGGGCCGCGGATGGCGGCTCAGTTGGCTTTGGGCGCGTCAGCGGGCGCGTCGGCGGGCGTGTCGGCGGGCGCGGTGGCCTGGGCCGGTGCAGCGGTCGGCGGCGCCTCGGCAGCAGGGGCAGCGGGCGCGGGCGTCGCCGCCGGCGCGGCAGCCGTCTCGGTCGCCTGCCGCGGCACGAAGTTTTCCACGGTGGTCTGCGGCTCGGGCTGGGCGGCGGCCGTGCTGCTGGTGGAGACCTTGCCCGGAGTCTGGTCCTTCAGCGCCTTCTTCATGCCGTCGATCTCGGCGATCAGCTCGTACTCGGACGGCAGCTCGTCACCGCCAAACTTGACCAGCTGGTCGCCCTCGAAGAAGACCGTGTAGCGGCGCTGCTGCACCACGGCGGTATTGCCGCGGCGGAACGAGAACACGTAGTCCCAGCGGTTGGCGTGGAACACATCGGTCAGCAGCGGCGTGCCGAGCAGGAATTTGACCTGCTCGCGCGTCATGCCTGCGCGCAGTTGCGAAGCGGCTTCGCGCGACACGAAATTGCCCTGCACGATATTGATCCGGTACGGCGTGATGGCGTTGGCTACCTTGCGCGAGGTGGAATCGTAGGCCGAGCAGGCGCCGGCCAGCAGAGCCGCGGCCAGCAGGGAGACAACCAGCGTCGGGCGCATGGCGGACGAACGGGTATAACGCATGTATCTCGCTTCCGGGAGGGAAAGGGAAAGTACGGAAAGTACCGCGGGAGACCAGCGCAGCAAGCGCTGCAAGAGCCGGTTACACCACATGCGCACGGGGCGCCTGCCGCGGCAACCACATGGGGCCGACCGCAAATGCCTGAGGCGCGTTGCCCACATGGGACATGGCACCGCGGGCGACTTTTGCTGTCAAAACCCTTATGATTCAACTATCCAGACATTGTACTCTAGGGAGTCACGCCCATGCCGAGTCCGGCGGACCTCAAGAATATCGGCCTGAAGGCGACGGTGCCCAGGCTGAAGATTCTTGAAATTTTTCAGACCAGCGAACAGCGGCACCTGAGCGCGGAAGACGTCTACCGTATCCTGCTGAACGAGCATATGGATATCGGCCTCGCCACCGTCTACCGCGTGCTGACCCAGTTCGAACAGGCAGGCCTGCTGTCGCGCAACAACTTTGAATCCGGCAAGGCCATTTTCGAACTCAACGAAGGCAAGCACCACGACCACCTGGTGTGCCTCGATTGCGGCCGCGTCGAAGAATTCTTCGATTCCGAAATCGAGCATCGCCAGCAAAGCATTGCGCGCGAGCGCGGCTTTGCCCTGCAGGAACACGCACTGTCGCTGTACGGCAACTGCACTAAAACCGACTGTCCCCACAGACCCAAACGATAAGCCGGCGCACGCACCGCGTAGCGCATCCGGCAGAAAAACAAAAACCGGCGCCAGGCGCCGGTTTTTTTATGGGGTGCGCCGGTTCAGGGCTCACGCAGCGATTGCAGGTCTTCTCCGGCAACCACGCGCGACGGGCGCGACGCCGAGAGGCCGACAAACTCGGCCACCACCTGGCGGAACAGGTTGCGCGCCCATACCAGCATCGGATGGGTGTTGCGGCTGCGGTGCCAGAACATGTTCAGGCCGACCGTGGTGTTGAGTTCCGCCGGCAGCGGGAACGCCTTCAGGCCGTAGGTTTCGCAGGCCATGTCCTTGGTCAGCGCATTGACGGTGAAGATCATGTCGGTCTGCGCGGCCATCTCGGCCTGGGCCCGCCACGAATGCACCGTCAGCGTCGCATTGCGCTTGAGGCCGCGCTGCTGCAGCGCGTAGTCGAGCGGGATCAGCGACGGCGCCGGACGGCCCGCGCCGCCGGAATGCGCCATGAAGATATGGCCGCAGTCCAGGTATTGCTCGAGCGTGCAATGGTTCTTCAGCACCGGATGGTTCTTGCGCGCGCACACCCACAGGTTCAGCGACGTCACCATTTCCTCGACGATTTCCGGATGCCGGGTCGGGAACGGGGAGAACGCCAGGTCCAGCTCATTGGCGCGCATCGAGGCCACGTCGGCTTCCCAGGAATGGGACTCGACCAGCTTGATATGCAGGTCCGGCGCCAGTTGCTTGATGCGCAGCACGAAGCGGTTGAAGACCGTGTCGCCCAGCTCGGCGGCAAAACCGATGCTCAGCGTGCCGGTGGCCACCGCGGGATCGAAATTGTCGGCGTCGCCTTCGTTGATCGACGACCACAGGTCCAGCATGTCGCGGATCTTGGGGCCCAGCTCCAGCGCGCGGGGGGTGGGCGTCAGGCCGTGGGGGACTCGGATGAAGAGCGGATCGTCAAAGATCTCGCGCAACCGGCCCAGCGAATGCGATACGGCTGGCGCGGTCATATGCATCTTCTCCGCGACGTAGGTCGCGTTTCGCTTACTCAGCAGCTCGGTGAAGATCACTAAAAGCTTTGTGTCTACGTTCACCATGATCAGGCCCAGGTCAGATTTTTCTTAGCAAAGATGGCCCCACCACTTGCACTGGCTGCACATCAGAGTTCAACGGCATCTTGCTAGTGTAAGAGGAAAAAACAGGCTCGGAAAGCAAATTCGGCATTTTCGGAGCGACGAACCCTGTCATATTTCTGCAAAATAAGGCCGTTTTTATGAAGTTGGCCTCATATACGCCCAACTTCAGTGCAACGGCAGACCCTCGTGCATCAGGGTATATTCGCTGTCGCCATCCCATTTTTGTCATTCTTTTCCCAGGGCGCAGACGCGTCCGCCATCATGCCTGACTCCCGAGCCGACCATTCCCGCCTTCCAGTCGAACTGCCCAAGGCCTACCGCCTTCTCAACCACGGCCCGACGGTGCTGGTCAGCGCGGCCGCGGGCGGCAAGCGCAATATCATGGCTGCCGCCTGGGCCATGCCGCTCGATTTCGCGCCGCCCAAGGTCGCGGTGGTGCTGGACAAGAGCACCTGGACCCGGCGCCTGCTGGAAGAGAGCGGGGAATTCGTGCTGCAGGTGCCTACTGTCAGCCAGGTCGACCTGACCGAGGCACTGGGCTCCAGCTCCGGTCTGGCCCTGCTGGAGCAGGAAGGTACCGACAAGTTCGATGCCTATGGGCTGGGCAGCTTTGCCGGGACAGTCGTCGGCGCGCCGCTGCTGGAAGGTTGCGCAGCCTGGCTCGAATGCAAGCTCTTGCCGGAGCCCGCGACGCAGCAGACCTATGACCTGTTCCTCGGCGAAGTGGTCGCAGCGCATGCGGATTCGCGCGTATTCAGCAACGGGCGCTGGCATTTCGAGGGCCACGACGCGCTGCGCACCATCCACCATGTCGCCGGCGGCCACTTCCTGGTGGACGGCGCGGCCGTCGACGCGCGCCCGCTGGCGCCGCGCCAGGCCGGCTGAACGACCGCTTGTGCCCAAGAAAAACGCGCCCGAAGGCGCGTTCTTCTTTACTGCAAGGACAGCCGGATTACTTGGCCACCACGCGTGCCATCTCCAGGCACTTGTTCGAGTAGCCCCACTCGTTGTCGTACCAGCTCACGACCTTGATGAAGGTGCCGTCCAGCGCAATGCCGGCTTCGGCGTCGAAGATCGAGGTGCGTGCGTCGCCGCGGAAGTCGGTGGCGACAACCTTGTCTTCGGTGTAGCCCAGCACGCCCTTCAGCGCGCCCTCGCTCTGGGCCTTCATCTCGGCGCAGATTTCTTCGTACGAAGCGGACTTTTCCAGCTCGACGGTCAGGTCAACCACCGACACGTCCGAGGTCGGCACGCGGAACGACATGCCGGTCAGCTTCTTGTTCAGCTGCGGAATCACTACGCCCACGGCCTTGGCGGCACCGGTCGACGACGGGATGATGTTTTCCAGGATGCCGCGGCCGCCGCGCCAGTCCTTGTTGGACGGGCCGTCAACGGTCTTCTGCGTGGCGGTGGCAGCGTGCACCGTGGTCATCAGGCCGCGCTTGATGCCCCACTTGTCGTTCAGCACCTTGGCCACCGGGGCCAGGCAGTTGGTGGTGCAGCTGGCGTTCGAGATGATCGCCTCGCCCTTGTACGTTTCGTGGTTCACGCCGTACACGAACATCGGGGTGTCGTCCTTCGACGGAGCCGACATGATCACCTTCTTGGCGCCCGCGTCGATGTGCTTCTGCGCGCCTTCCTTGGTCAGGAAGATGCCGGTCGACTCGATTACCACGTCGGCGCCGACTTCGCCCCACTTCAGCTCGGCCGGATCCTTGACGGCGGTCAGGCGGATCTTCTTGCCGTTGACGACCAGCGTGTTGCCGTCGACCGACACTTCGCCGTCAAAGCGGCCGTGCACCGAGTCGTACTTCAGCATGTAGGCCAGGTAGTCGGGCTCGAGCAGGTCGTTGATGGCAACGACTTCGATATCCTTGAAGTTGGCGGCGGCGGCGCGGAACACCATGCGCCCGATGCGGCCGAAGCCGTTGATGCCGATCTTGATGGTCATGACTGTCTCTCCTGAGGATCGATGAAAACCGGTGGGCGCCGCTGCTGCCGCACGGCGCACCGCGCGGTTCCAGCGCCCGGATGCTTAGATAAGGGTGTCTTTCACCGTACGCACGACATTGTCGACGGTGAAGCCGAAGTGCTTGAACAGCACGCCGGCCGGCGCCGATTCGCCGAAGGTGTCGATGCCCACTACCGCTTGGACCTGGTACTTCCACCAGAAGTCCGTCACGCCCGCCTCGACCGCCACGCGCGGTACGCCGGCCGGCAGCACGCTGGCCTTGTAGGCGGTGTCCTGCTTGTCGAACACGGTGGTCGCCGGGACCGACACCACGCGCACATGCACGCCTTCCGCAGCCAGCGCGTCCGCCGCGCCAACCGCCAGGCCCACTTCCGAGCCGGTTGCCATGATCACGGCGTCCGGACGGCCGGTCCCGGCGTTGACGCTGTCGCGCAGCACGTAGCCGCCGCGTGCGATATTGGCGCGGGTGGCGTCGTCGCGTTGCTGGAACGGCAGGTTCTGGCGGCTGAAGATCAGGCAGCTCGGACCGTTCTCGCGGCGGATTGCCTCGGCCCAGGCCACGGCGGTCTCGGTGGTGTCGGCGGTACGCCAGACGTCCATGTTGGGGATCAGGCGCAGGCTGGCGACGTGCTCGATCGACTGGTGCGTCGGGCCATCTTCGCCCAGGCCGATCGAGTCGTGGGTGAACACGAACAGCGAGCGGATCTTCATCAGCGCCGCCATGCGCAGCGCATTGCGGCTGTAATCCGAGAAGGTCAGGAAGGTCGCGCCGTAGGGGATGTAGCCACCATGCAGCGTGATGCCGTTCATGACGGCGCTCATGCCGAACTCGCGCACGCCGTAGTTGATGTGGTTGCCCCAGGCATCCACGCGCACGGCCTTGCTGCCGGACCAGTTGGTCAGGTTCGAGCCGGTCAGGTCAGCCGAGCCGCCGAGGAACTCGGGCAACACCGGGCCGAAGGCCTCGATGGTGTTCTGGCTGGCCTTGCGGGTGGCGATGGTCTCGGCCTTTTCCTCGCACTTGGCGATGAAGGCTTCGACGGCGGCGTCGAACGAACCCGGCAGCTCGCCCTTCATGCGGCGGGTGAACTCGCCGGCTTCATACGGGTGGCGCTCGGCATAGGCGTCGAACAGCGCGGTCCAGGCACGCTCCAGCGCCTGGCCGTTGGCCTTGGCGTCCCAGGCGTCATAGACGTCGGCCGGCACCTCGAACGGGGCGTGGGCCCAGCCCAGCGCCTCGCGGGTGGCCAGCACTTCGGCGCCGCCCAGCGGCGCGCCGTGCACGTCGTGGCCGCCTTCCTTGTTGGGCGCGCCCTTGCCGATCTTGGTGCGGCAGCAGATCAGGGTCGGCTTGTCGCTGGCCTTGGCCTGCGAGATCGCCAGGTCGACGGCGGTGACGTCATGGCCGTCGATGCCGCGGATCACGTTCCAGCCGTAGGCCTCGAAACGCTTCGGGGTGTCGTCGTTGAACCAGTGCACGACATCGCCGTCGATCGAGATGCCGTTGTCGTCCCACAGCGCAATCAGCTTGTTCAGCTTCAGCGTACCGGCCAGCGAGCAGGCCTCGTGCGAGATGCCTTCCATCAGGCAGCCGTCGCCCAGAAAGACGTAGG
Source organism: Cupriavidus phytohabitans (assembly GCF_000426345.1). GTDB lineage: Bacteria > Pseudomonadota > Gammaproteobacteria > Burkholderiales > Burkholderiaceae > Cupriavidus. The sequence continues at coordinate 19,250 of NZ_AUFE01000025.1, forward strand.
TGTGGTGGTTGACGATATCGAAACCGGGGCGGTTGAATTCTTCGCCAAGCAGGCGTTCGGCCAGCGCCATGCCGACCGCGTTGGTGATGCCCTGGCCGAGCGGACCGGTGGTGGTCTCCACGCCCGGCGTGATGCCGTATTCCGGGTGGCCGGCGGTCTTGCTGTGCAGCTGGCGGAAGTTCTTCAGCTCTTCGACCGGCAGGTCATAGCCGCTCAGGTGCAGCAGCGCGTAGATCAGCATCGAGCCGTGGCCGTTTGACAGCACGAAGCGGTCACGATCGGCCCACTGCGGGTTGGCCGGGTTGTGCTTCAGGTGCCGGCCCCACAGCGCCACGGCGATATCCGCCATGCCCATCGGCGCACCGGGGTGGCCGGAATTGGCCTGCTGGACGGCGTCCATGGCAAGCACGCGGATGGCATCGGCCATCAGCTTGGCGGGCTGGGAAGCAAAGGGACTCGTTGCGGGATGGGCTAGGGCGGACATTCGGGCGGTCTTGGACGTGAGCTTGGACGCGGGCGGGCGTGAGCCTGTCGGCGGGAAAACCGCAATTTTAGCAGAAGCTAAGGGGTTTTCCGGACCCCCGGACACCGGTGGCGGGCATGCCTCGGGGATCACCCGCGGGCCGGGGGCGGCCGCTGCACTGCGCTTCGACAGCGCCGCGCCACGCGCGTAAGATGCACACTCGCACCGCGCGGCCCGGCTTGGCGACAGACGAGCGACAGGCCGCGCCGGGTTTCCCGCATGACAGGAGACGATCATGAGCAGACCGGCCAACACCCCCTGGCTCACCCCCTACCTGACCGTCGCCAACGGGCGCGCCGCGCTGGATTTCTACAGCCGCGCCTTCGGCTTTGCCGCCGGCAACGTGGTCGATGAAAACGGCGTGCCGACCCACGCCGAAATGCACTACCAGGGCGATCTGGTGGTGATGTTCGCACCCGAAGGCGCCTGGGGCAGCACCGCGCGCACGCCCCGCTCGCTGGGGGTGGAATGCCCACAAACCTTCTATGTCTACTGCGACGATGTCGACGCCATGCACCAGCGCGCGGTCGACGCCGGCGCGGTCAGCCTGATGGCCCCCGCCGACCAGTTCTGGGGAGACCGCTACTGCATGGTCGAGGATCCGGACGGCTACCGCTGGGGCTTCGGCAAGCCGCTGGATCCGAACAGGGGCAAGGCAAGCTGATGGCTCCGCGTTTCTTTGTCGGCGGCACGGACACGATCCTGGCCGCCGAAGCCGAATTTCCCCTCCCCGAACCGGTGGTACGCCACGCCCAGGTGCTGCGCCTGGCGCCCGGCGACGCCATCACGCTGTTCGACGGGCGCGGCGGCAGCCATGCCGCCACCCTGCTCGAGCTGGGCAAGCGCCATGCCCTGGCCCGCATCGGCGCACACGACGCGGCCGAGGCCGAGCCGCCCTTCCGCGTCACGCTGGCGCAAGGGCTGGCCGGTGGCGACAAGATGGACTGGCTGATCGAGAAAGCGGTCGAGCTCGGGGTCGCCGCGATCCAGCCGCTGCAGGCCAACCGCTCGGTGGTGCGCCTCACCGGTGACCGCGCGCACAAACGCCAGGCGCACTGGCAGGCGCTGGTGCAGGCCGCCTGCGAACAATGCGGGCGCAATCGCTTGCCCGCCGTGGCCCCGGTCGCTAACTTTGAAACGTGGCTGGCGCAGTCGGGCGGCAGCGGCGCCGGCGCAAGGCTGCTGGTGTCGCCGCGTGCAGAGCAGTCGCTGCCGGCCTATGTGGCCGGGCGCCGCGACGCCCTGCTTGCCGATGGCGTCACGCTGCTGATCGGCCCCGAAGGCGGCCTGTCGCCGGACGAAGAGCGCGCGGCACTGCAGGCAGGCTTCACCGGCGTGTCGCTCGGCCCGCGCATCCTGCGCACCGAGACGGCCGGGCTGGTCTGCCTTTCCACGCTCAACGCCTTGCTTGGCGGTTTCTGACGGCGGCGGCCATCCGGCCAGCGCCAACCTTGACTGAAGGAGTCGACCATGGGACTACTCGATAGCGTGCTGGGCGGCGTGCTCGGACAACTGGGCAATGCCCGCGGCGAAGACGGCAGCGCCGGCGGGCTCAATCCGAAGCTGATGATGGCGCTCGGCCTGCTGGCGATGCTGGCCATGCGCAACCGTGGCCAGGAAAGCGGCTCCGCAGCGCCGGTCGACGATGGGCTGGGCGGGCTGGGCAGCCTGGGCGGACTGCTGGGTGGCATGATCGGCGGCAATGCCAGCGCGCCCGGCGCCACGGGCGGGCTCGACCTGGGTTCCCTGCTCGGCGGGCTGCTAGGCGGCCAGGGCGGCGCCCCGGCCAACAGCCAGGCGCTGGGCGCCGCCGCCGGCGGCATCGGCGCGCTGCAGCAGATCCTGGCGCAGGCCGGGCTGGGCGAGCAGGTGGATTCGTGGATCAGCACCGGCGCCAACCAGCCGGTCACCCCGTCGGCGCTGAGCGACGCGCTCGGCGGCACCGGGGCGCTGGACTCGCTCGCGCAGTCCACCGGGATGTCGCAGGAAGACGTGGCGGCGCAACTGAGTGAAGGGCTGCCCGAGCTGATCGACCGGCTGACGCCGCACGGGCATGTCCCTGCGCAGGAGTAAGGCGCCAGGTGAGTGCCAGGCGCCACCAAGCAAAAAGCCCGCAATTGCGGGCTTTTTGCTTGGTACGGAATGGAATCTGAACGGAGCCGGCGCTCAGGCGAACGAGTAGAACACCCGGAACTGCACCTTGCGCTCGCCCCAGAACTCGGCAGCGTCGCGGAACACGTCCAGCAGCACTTCGCGCCCTTCCTTGTCGAACTTCTGCGCGATCGGCAGGCCTTCCAGCACGATCACGAAACCTGGCTGCGGGCCAGCCTTGTAGATCAGGTCGGTCAGGCAGTCCGCCAGCGCATCGAAGTTCTTGCCGAAATGCTTGGGGAAGATAAATGACGTTGCGATCGTTTCCAGGACCTCGGCCTTGCTGGCGCAATGCGCGCAGTTGGCATACAGGAAATGCTGGCCGAGATCCGCGGCCGCCTGGGCCAGCTCGGGCACGCGGAAGGCGCGGATCGACTGGACGATGTTCGGACGCACCGTCTTGAACAGGTTCATGGCCCCCTCGCTGGTGCCGTCAGCCCAGCCGGCACCGGCCGGCATGGCCACGGGCGCGTTCGCGGGCGGGAGTTTGTGCGTGAGCTCTTGGCGCTGCGGCATCGTCAGCACGTTGTCGTAAAGGTTCTGGGCCTGCTGCTGAGCCCGCTGCCAGCCATCTCCGGCGCCGCGCTCTTCGCGGGCGGCAAGGGCGTCGCCCAATCCGAAAATGTCAGTCATCATTTGAGTATCCGTTTGAAGCTGTTGTAGTGGTCTTCCGTGTAGTAACAATCGTTGGCAGCGCGCTGTTCCCCGCCGCATACGATCCGCCTGGGTCCCCGGTTCCGGCTTCTGGCGCTCTTTACCGTGTACTCGCGGTAGTACCCGCGTTCTTGTTGTGGCAGGAGGCGTTCGTAGTTGCCGAACCTGGTTCCGTCCTTGTCATACGGGAATGGGCCGCCGGCTTCGATGCGTTCCAGGGTCTGCCGTGCTTCGTTGGGCAACTGCTGCACCGCAATGGTTCCCATGCCTTCGGTCTGCGCCTGGCGCGCCAGCGCGGGCTGCGCCAGGGCCAGCACCAGCGCCGCGCCGGTCATCGACCGGGCCAGCATCCGTGCTGCCTGCTGCATCAAAGGTACTTGGGAAACCACGTTGCTTGTCTAGGTTGAACCGGAAAATCGAGCCTGCCGCTGTTTGGGTAGACGATCTGTCCGGGCCACCCTGGCCGGCAACCTCGCGCGCCTTGCCGTGCACGCGCCGGATACCAACCGCACCGGGGCGCTCATGGCGAGCGCCTGTATCAAAGGCGTAAGGTTACGCGGATGCACGCAATTAATCAATCCCGGCGCCGGCGCAGCGGGAATTCTTCAATTGTTTCAATATGTTAAGCGTATGTGTGCGCATACTAACCGTTGTCGCCAGGCAAAGAAAAAGCCGGGCGAACCCGGCTTTTCCGTAACGCGCGCAAGGCAGGCGGCTTAACGCTTGGCAGCAGCGTCCACCACCACCAGCGAGGTCATGTTGACGATACGCCGCACCGTCGCGGACGGCGTCAGGATGTGCACCGGCGCCTTCACGCCCAGCAGGATCGGGCCGATCGCCACGTTGTTGCCCGCGGCAACCTTGAGCAGGTTGTACGAGATATTGGCGGCGTCGATGTTCGGGCACACCAGCAGGTTGGCTTCGCCCTGCAGCGTGCTATCCGGCACCAGCTGGTCGCGCAACTTCTGGTCGAGCGCGCTGTCGCCGTGCATTTCACCGTCGACTTCCAGTTCCGGCGCCTGTTCGCGCAGGATGGCGAGCGTATCGCGCATCTTGCGGGCCGAGGGGGCCTCGGACGTGCCGAAGTTCGAATGCGACAGCAGGCCGACCTTGGGCTCGATACCGAAGCGCTTGAGTTCGTCGGCGGCCATCAGCGTGATCGCGGCCAGTTCTTCGGCGGTCGGGTCGACGTTGACGTGCGTGTCCACCAGGAAGATCTGGCGACCCGGCAGCACCAGGCCGTTCATGGCGGCGTAGACCTTGCCGGTCCCGCCCAGCACCTGGTCGATGTAGCGCAGGTGCGCCGCGGTGGTGCTGACGGTGCCGCAGATCATGCCGTCGGCCTCGCCCTGTTTGACCAGCATGGCGCCGATCAGCGTGGTGCGGCGGCGCAGTTCCAGCTTGGCGTACTGAGGCGTGATGCCCTGGCGCGCCATCATGCGGTAATACGCGTCGGAGTAGTCGCGGAAGCGCTCGTCGTGCTCGGGGTTGACCACGGTGAAGTCGACGCCGGCGCGCAGGCGCAGGCCGAAGCGCTCGATGCGGTGCTGCAGCACGGCCGGGCGGCCGATCAGGATCGGGTTGGCCAGCTTTTCATCGACGATCACCTGCACGGCGCGCAGCACGCGCTCTTCTTCGCCCTCGGCAAAGACGATGCGCTTCTTTTCCATCTCGACCTTGCGCGCGGCGGCGTAGATCGGCTTCATCAGCGTGCCCGAGTGGTACACGAACTGCTGCAGCTGCAGGCGGTAGGCGTCCATGTCCTCGATCGGACGGGCGGCCACGCCCGACTTCATCGCGGCTTCGGCCACTGCTGGGGCCACCTTGACGATCAGGCGCGGATCGAACGGCTTCGGGATCAGGTATTCCGGGCCGAACGACAGGTCCTGGATGCCATAGGCGCTGGCAACGATGTCGCTCTGCTCCTGGCGCGCCAGTTCAGCCAACGCGTTGGCGGCGGCGATTTCCATCTCGCGCGTGATGGTGGTGGCGCCGCAATCCAGCGCACCGCGGAAGATGAACGGGAAGCACAGGACGTTGTTGACCTGGTTCGGGTAGTCGGTACGGCCGGTGGCCATCAGCGCGTCCGGCCGCACTTCCTTGACCAGCTCGGGCGCGATTTCCGGATTCGGGTTGGCCAGTGCCAGCACCAGCGGCTTGTCAGCCATGCGCTGGACCATGTCCTGCTTGAGCACGCCCGCGGCGGACAGACCCAGGAAGATGTCGGCACCGTCGATGACTTCGCCCAGCTTGCGCTTGTCAGTTTTCTGCGAGAAACGGGCCTTCTCCGGGTCCATCAGCTCGGTACGGCCCTCATAGACCACGCCAGCCAGGTCGGTCACCCAGATGTTTTCGATGGGCAGGCCGATGTCGACCAGCAGGTCCAGGCATGCCAGCGCGGCGGCGCCGGCGCCCGAGGCGACCAGCTTGACCTTCTTGATGTCCTTGCCGACCACCTTCAGGCCGTTGATGATGGCGGCGGTCACCACGATCGCGGTGCCGTGCTGGTCGTCGTGGAAGACGGGAATCTTCATCTTCTCGCGCAGCTTGCGCTCGACGTAGAAGCACTCCGGTGCCTTGATGTCTTCCAGGTTGATGCCGCCGAAGGTGGGCTCCAGCGCGGCGATGATCTGGACCAGCTTTTCCGGGTCCTTCTCGTCGATTTCGATATCGAACACGTCGATACCGGCAAACTTCTTGAACAGGCCGCCCTTGCCTTCCATCACGGGCTTGGAGGCCGCGGCGCCGATGTCGCCCAGGCCGAGCACGGCGGTGCCGTTGGTGATCACCGCGACGAGGTTGCCGCGCGCGGTGTAGCGGAAGGAGTTGGCCGGGTCGACCACGATCTCTTCACAGGCCGCGGCCACGCCCGGGGAGTAGGCCAGCGCCAGGTCGCGCTGGTTCGACAGCGGCTTGGTCGGGGTGACGGAAATCTTGCCGGGGGTCGGAAACTCGTGGTACTCGAGCGCCGCTTTGCGCAGCGCCTCACGCTGCTGCTGTTTCAGATCGTCTTGGGACGGGGACTGCTGAGGGCTGGTCATCGGCGCATTTTCCAATCGGTGGAGCCGTCATTGACTTGGCGGGGACGATCGGCGGACCGGCTCCACGTGCCCGCCCTTCTCTTCCTTTGGAACCCAACATTTTATATTGTGAAATACTATTTCACAATAAGCCTTTTGCTTGGGGCACCTTTGCTATTCAGTACAATATGCCCCATCCAATGGGCCAACACCAGCAAGCGTAGCGCCGTCCGGCCCATGGCCGGTGAGTCGCTGCGGTCATGGCTGTCATGCGCGGCAGTATCTTGCTGAAACGCTGCCGCCGCCGCATCCTGATGCGCCCTTCCGAGCCCTTCCGTCCCTCCGGTGCCTGCCGGCCGGGCAAACACCTTTCCACTGCCAGCACTTCCAGCTCGCCGCGATGTCCGACGCCCAGCCCGCCCAGCTTTCCGAGTTCGACCTGATCCGCCGCTACTTCACCAGGCCGGTGCACAAAGCCGCACTCGGCGTGGGCGACGACTGCGCGCTGATCGAAGGCCGCCCGGGGCACTACCTCGCCATCAGCACCGACATGCTGGTCAGCGGCCGCCATTTCTTCGCGGACGTGGCCCCGCGCGCGCTTGGCCACAAGGCACTGGCGGTCAACCTGTCCGACCTCGCCGCGATGGGTGCCGAGCCGCGCGCCTTCACGCTCGCCCTGGCCCTGCCCGAGGCCGACCCGGCATGGCTGGCCGAGCTGGCCGACGGCATGCTGGCCCTGGCCGACGCCCACGGCTGCGAGCTGGTCGGCGGCGACACCACGCGCGGCCCGCTGACGCTGTCGCTGACCGTCTTCGGCGATGTCCCGCACCGCGCCGCGCTGCGCCGCGACGCGGCACGTCCGGGGGACGATATCTGGATCTCCGGCACGCTTGGCGACGCACGCCTGGCATTGGGCGACTGCCGTGGCGAATGGCTGCTGCCCGAACCCGACTTCACCCAGGTACGCCCGCGCATGGACACGCCGACGCCGCGCGTGGCGCTGGGCATGGCGCTCCGGGGTGTGGCGCATGCAGCACTAGATATCTCCGACGGCCTGATCGGCGACCTCGGCCATATCCTGGCACGCTCGCAGGTGGGCGCACTGATCGATGTCGACGCCTTGCCACGCTCGGCGGTGCTGGCCAGTCAGCCGGAAGCGATCCAGCGCGAATGCACGCTGGCCGGGGGCGACGACTACGAGCTGTGCTTCACCGCCCCGGCGGGCAACCGCGACGCTCTCGCCGCGATCAGCGAGCGACTGGCGCTGCCGCTCACGCGCGTCGGCACGATCACGCCGGAGCCGGGCCTGCGCCTGGTCGACCATGCCGGCAACCCGACCCGCTACACCGGCGCCAGCTTCGACCACTTCGCCTCCTCCTGACACCGGGGCACAGGCGTGTCATGATGCCGGCATCGGCGCGCCGCGCGGGAACGGGAGTCCCGCCTGCCACATAGCAGCCACAGTAGCAAGCCGGCCATAACCATAAGCAGCATCCGCATCACACGAGCCAACCTTGATGTCCACCATCCCCTCCGGGGCCGCCCCCCGCGACCCCGCCATGACCCTGGAAGCCGGCCAGACCGTCAAGGTCACGCGCCCGACGGCGCGCTTCATGCTGGCCCATCCGGCCCACCTGATCGCCTTCGGCCTCGGCTCGGGCCTGTCTCCGGTCAGCCCCGGAACGGTCGGCACGCTCTACGCGTGGCTGTCGTTCGTGGTGGTGTCGCTGTGGATCGAGCCGACCACCTGGCTGTGGATCATCGCCGGCGGCTTCCTGGTGGGCCTGTGGGCCTGCGCCAGGACCGCCCGCGACATGGGCTTGCATGACCACGGCAGCATGGTCTGGGACGAGATCATCGCGTTCTGGCTGGTGCTGGCCTTTGTCACGCCGACCGGATTCTGGGGGCAGTTCGCCGCCTTCCTGTGGTTCCGGCTGTTCGATATCGCCAAGCCCGCGCCGATCGCCTACTACGACCGCACGCTCAAGGGCCCCGGCCTGCGCGGCGGCTTCGGCGTAATGTTCGACGATATCTTCGCGGCCTTCTACACGCTGCTGGTGTTCGCGCTGTGGCGCTCGTTCTGAGCCCGACCCTTTCCAACAAATCCCCGAGTCCATCATGTCAGTCAGCCGCCTGCTCGACCAGCTTGCCGTCCAGTCCGGCGTCGCCCTTGCCGACAAATCCCTGATGCTGGCCACCGCCGAGTCCTGTACCGGCGGGCTGGTCGCCGCCGCAATCACCGATGTGTCGGGTTCGTCCGGCTGGTTCGAGCGCGGCTTTGTCACCTATTCCAACGAAGCCAAGTCGACGATGCTGGGCGTGCCGGCCAAGCTGATCCGCGACCACGGCGCGGTCAGCGAAGAGGTTGCGCGCGCGATGGCGGAAGGGGCGCTGCTGAACAGCCGCGCGCAGGTTTCGCTGTCGATCACCGGTGTGGCCGGACCCAACGGCGGCACGCCGGAAAAGCCGGTGGGCATGGTGTGTTTCGGCTGGAGCAACCGCATCACCACCATCGTGGAAACCCAGCGCTTCCCGGGCGACCGGGCGCAGATCCGCCGGCAGGCGGCAGAGCACGCGATGCGGGGCTTGCTGGAGCTGTTGCGCAACGAGGCCTGAGGCCGCTGCCACCGGCATCCCACGCCGCCAACAAAAAACCGCGCCAGGCTGGCGCGGTTTTTTTGTCCTGCCGCGTGCGGCAATCAGCCGTGGCGGTAGCGGTTGATGGTCTCCCGCGTCTGCAGCGCGACATTGCGCGCCGCAGACGCGAAATCCTTATCGCTGCTGGCATACAGGATCGCCCGCGACGAGTTGATCATCATGCCGGTGCCATCCGCGGTACGCCCGGCCTTGACCGTTGCCTCGATATCGCCGCCCTGCGCGCCGATGCCCGGGATCAGCAGCGGCATGTCGCCGACGATCTGGCGCACGCGCGCGATTTCGTTGGGGAAGGTGGCGCCCACAACCAGGCCCATCTGGCCGGTGGTGTTCCAGCGCTCGCGCGCAGCCTCGGCCACCAGCTGGTACAGCGGCTTGCCATCGACCTGCAGGAACTGCACGTCGGAGCCGCCCGGGTTGGAAGTGCGGCACAGCACGATCACGCCGCGATCCGGGTAGGCAAGGTACGGCTGCATCGAATCGAAGCCCATGTAGGGGCTGACCGTGACCGCATCGGCCTTGTAGCGCTCGAACGCTTCCAGCGCATAGTGCTCGGCGGTCGAGCCGATATCGCCGCGCTTGGCGTCCAGGATCACCGGGATGCCAGGGTGGGCGTCGTGGATGTAGTGGATCAGCTGCTCGAGCTGGTCTTCGGCACGCTGCGAATGGAAATACGCGATCTGCGGCTTGAAGGCGCAGACCAGGTCGGCGGTGGCGTCGACGATCTCGCGGCAGAACGAGAATATCGCGCCGCCCGCTCCGGTCAGCGACAGCGGCAGCTTTTGCGGATCAGGATCGAGCCCGACGCAGAGAAGGGAATCGTTGCGCTGCCAGGCGCCAGCAAGCTGCTCGGTGAAAGTCATGGGATGCTCGAAATATCCTGGTGGCGCCGGCGCCTCATGGAACCTCAAAGTCCCGGGCCGGCACGGTTGGCCGCAGCGGCGTGAAAACCTTTCATCCCTGCAGCATATGTCGTTTCCGGCAATTTTACCCGCTGCGTGCTATCGTTTTGCGCTTCCTCTCAAAACAAAGAGCGGCATCGCGCACAGCCGCCCTGCAGTATGTCTCTCGATCGCCGCGGTATTTTCCTGCTCGTCGTCCTCACCCTGGCCTGGGGCATCAACTGGCCCATCATGAAGGTCGGCGTGGCGCACTTCCCCCCGATGGGTTTCCGCCTGCTGTGCATGGCCGGCGGCGTGGCCGCGCTTGGCCTGGCATTGCGCCTGCGCGGCGATTCGCTGGCGGTGCCGCGGCGCGAATGGGGCACGGTGTTCCGCCTCGCCCTGCCCAACATGGTGGTGTGGCACCTGTTAGCGATCTGCGCGGTCAAGATGCTGTCGTCGGGGCGTGCCGCCATTCTTGGCTACACCATGCCGATCTGGGCCGTGGTGTGGGGCCTGGTCTTCTTCCGCGAACGCATCGGCGGCTTTGCCTGGGTCGGCATCGCCTGCGCGCTGGCGGGCACGGTGCTGCTGCTGTCGGGCGAGATCAGCGCGCTGACCGGCAGCCCCGCCGGCACGCTGCTGATGCTGCTTGCCGCCGCCGGCTGGGGCTTCGGCACCCAGCTGATGAAGCGTACCCAGACCGACGTGCCGATCGGCGCCATGACCTTCTGGATGCTGCTGGCGACCCTGCCCTTCCTGCTCGCCGGCACGCTGCTGCTGGAGCACGGCTGGCGCATGCCGACCGCCGTCGAATGGGGCGCGATCGCCTACAACGCGGTGGTGGTCTTTGCCTTCTGCCACCTGGTGTGGTTCGGCCTGGCGCGCAGCCTGCCGCCGGTGGTGTCGAGCCTGTCGATCATGTTCATCCCGGTGGTCGGCGTGTTCTCGGGCATGTGGCTGCTGGGCGAGCAGCCGCACTGGCAGGACTACGCCGCCATCGTGCTGATGTTCATGTCGCTGTCCTCGGTGATGCTGGTGCCGCTGTTGTGGCGCCGGCTGCGCGGTGCCATGGGCTGAGGCTGCCGGCCGGGGGCGGAGCACAACGGCGGCGCAGCCTCCACGGAGATTTCACTTAACAAGCGCCCCTTCGTTGGGCTACACTCGCGGCCATCACAATCCCGGAGAAATTACGTGGGCAGTAGCATCGGGTGTTCGAGTTGGCGCAGTCATGCGGCTACTGCGAATGCCATGTCACTGCGGGCTGCGTAACGACGACCCGCCCGGAGCACCCGGCTCCGCGCTTCGTCGGCCTTGCCCGCAGTCCGAACTGCGGGCGAGTGTCTTTCCGTGCCACCGGCGGCGCCTTCATGCGCGCCCACCGTGGCGGATCCTCCCTCTCCCGGCTAGCCAGCCAACCCAGGCAAACGCCATCGCCTTGTCCGCCCTGCCCCGCGCAGCCGCGGGACAGCGCGATCACGCTTGCCCGTGGCCCGGCCTTTCGCGGCTTGCCGCAGGGCCATGACGGGGCATGACGCAATACCTGGGATGCGGCGAGCCGCCTGCGCTTGTCTTCGCGCTTGTCATTGTTTTTCGTCGCAAATCAGCAATAAGGAATCCCGGGGATGATCAACCTGTTCGTCCTGCAGAAAGGCCGGCTTGCCCAGGAGCAAGTCGACGAGCGCAATGAGCTGCTGCAGCACAAGCCGATCTGGATCGATGTCGTCAACCCTGACGACGAAGAGCTGAACTGGATCAAGGAAGCCTACGGCGTCGCCCTTCCCGAGCTGGAAGACCTGGGCGACCTGGAGGCGTCGGCACGCTATTTCGAGGGCGAGGACGAGAATATCCATATCCGCACCGACTTCCTGCTCGCCGAGGAAGAGGTGTCGCGCAACGTGCGCGTGGCCTTCGTGCTGACCAAGGACGTCCTGTTCTCCATCCACGACGAGGACCTGCCGGTGTTCCGGCTGGTGCGGCTGCGCGCGCGCATGCGCCCGGGCTCGGTGCGCAATGCCAAGGACGTGCTGATGGACCTGTACGCGACCGATGCGGAATACTCGGCCGACTCGATCGAGGAAATCTACGAACGCCTGGAAGAAGCCAGCCGCCGCGTGCTGGCCGAGAACGTGACCGATGCCGCCGCGGCCGACGTGCTGGAAACCATCGCGCGCGAGGAAGACCTGAACGGCCGCATCCGCCGCAACGTGATGGACACGCGCCGCGCGGTGTCGTTCCTGATGCGCAGCCAGCTGCTGTCAGCCGAGCAGCAGGACGAAGCACGCCAGATCCTGCGCGATATCGACTCGATCGAGAACCACACCGCGTTCCTGTTCGACAAGATCAACTTCCTGATGGATGCGACCGTCGGTTTCATCAACATCAACCAGAACAAGATCATCAAACTGTTCTCGGTGGTGTCGGTGGCGCTGATGCCGCCCACGCTGATCGCGAGCATCTACGGCATGAACTTCAAGTTCATGCCGGAACTGGACTGGGCTGCGGGGTATCCGTGGGCAATCGCGCTGATGGCGGTGTCGGCGGTGATTCCGCTGGCGTATTTCCGCCGCAAGGGGTGGCTGGGCTGAGGCTTTGAATCGATCACTGCCTCGCTCCCCCTCTCCTACAAGTGGGAGAGGGGGAGCAAACCCTCAGTCCGGCAACGTCGCCGCGCCCATCCGGCGCGCGATGATTCCCGCCTTGGCGCGGAAATTCACCCGCACGTTGGCGCAGTATTCCTTCTTGTCGAAGCACTTGGGCGCCGGCAGCGCTGCCGCCAGCCGCGCCGACTGGCCAATGCTGAGCTTGTCGGCACTGGCGCGGAAGTAATGCTGCGCCGCGGCCTGCGCGCCGAACACGCCCTCGCCCCACTCCACCGAATTCAGGTAGATCTCGTAGATGCGCTGCTTGTCGAGCCAGAACTCCAGCATCCACGTGATCGCCAGCTCCTGCCCCTTGCGCAGGTAATGCTGCTCGGATGACAGGAACAGGTTCTTGGCCAGCTGCTGCGTGATGGTCGATGCGCCGCGCACGATGCGGCCGCGCTTCTTGTTGCGCTCCCAGGCATCGAGCATGGCGTCGAGTTCGTAGCCGGGATGGTTGACGAAGCCCGAATCCTCGCTGGCGATCACCGCGCGCTTGAGGTTGCGCGAGATGCGCTCATACGGCACCCACTCGCGTTCCAGCCCGCAGCTCCACAGGTTGAAGCCGCACAGCCGCCAGCGCTCGGCCCGCATGAAGGTCGTGCTCGACGGGTTGACGTACTGCCAGCTGGCAATCTGCACGAAGAAATACAACTGCATCGCCAGCACGCCCGCGACCATGCAGCCCAGCAGGTAGCCGAGCCAGCGCACCGGATTCAGTACCGATCCGGCGGAAGCAGCGCCGCGGGCGGCGCTGGCCGTGCGGTTGCGGATGGCCACGGCTGGCGACGCCCGCTCAGCCCTTGCGTTCGGCCTGCAGCGCGTCGCGCAGTTCGGCCAGCACGGGAGCGGTACGGGGGCGCACGCCGCGCCAGATATAGAAGGCCTCGGCGGCCTGCTCGACCAGCATGCCCAGGCCGTCGCTGGTGCGCGCACCGCAGCGCGCGGCGAACTGCAGGAACACGGTCGGCTCGGCACCGTACATCATGTCGTAGGCCAGCACGCCTTCGCCAAGCAGGAACTCGGGCAGCGGGGGTACTTCGCCATGCAGGCTGCTCGACGAGGCATTGATCACGATGTCGCAGGCCTCGTCCTCGGACAGGCCTTCCAGCGCATCGAGACCACCGCCCCACAGCTCCACGCCGAACTGGTCGGCCGCTTCGACGAACTCTTCCAGCATGTCGCTGGCGCGCGACGCAGTGCGGTTGGCCACCACGATGCGCGACGGACGCGCTTCGATCAGCGGCAGCATCGCGCCCATGGCCGCGCCACCCGCGCCCAGCAGCAGCACGCGCTTGCCTTCGACGAGCGTGTCGAGGTTGTCCTGGATATCGCGCACCAGGCCCACGCCATCGGTGTTGTCGCCATGGATCAGGCCATCCTCGATCCACAGCGTGTTGACCGCGCCGGCGGCTTCGGCACGCTCGGTCAGGCGATCGGCCAAATCATAGGCCTCCAGCTTGAACGGCACGGTCACATTGCAGCCGTAGCCGCCGTCGGCGAAGAACTTGCGCACGGTATCGGCAAACCCGTCCAGCGGCGCCTCCAGCCGGCCGTACTGCACCGCCTCGCCGGTCTGGCGCGCAAAGGCGGCGTGGATCGCCGGCGAACGGCTGTGCGCGATGGGATTGCCGATCACCACATACTGGTCCGGCGTGTTCTGGGTGCTCTCTGGCTTAGTGTCTGGAGTTGTCATCAGCGTGCCTGCAGCCGGGTTTCCAGCCCGCTGCGCGAAAACTTGAAGGTGGAAATGACTTCCAGGATGTCCTGGCGCGCCGCCATTTCCGCGGTGAAGGCGCCGAACGGCGCGGCCGCGCGCACGATCGCCACGGCCTGGCGGTCCAGCGCGGGGTCGCCCGAGCTCTTGACCACGTCGATGGCGTCGACGTTGTAGCCATCGCGGTTGTAGCCGAGCTTGCCAAGCCGGTTGACGTTGATCACCAGGATCAGCTGGCCATACAACGGCTTGCCGTTGCGCTGCGGGAAATCGGTGGTGCCGCGCGCCTCGATCTTGCGGCGCAGCCGGTCGTAGTACTGCGCGTAATCGACCGCCTGCGCGCTGGTGGCGGTCAACTGGAAACGCTTGGGCCGCTTGGCGTAATGGTCCAGGTTGCGGCCGATCTCGGCTTCAAGCTTGGCCATCTCGTCGGCCGAGGTGCGCTCGTCCTGGCCGCGCCGGGGATCGTCCTGGCGCTTCTCGCCGGGCTTGAGCGGCTGGCTGCGCACCGCCGGAGCTGGCTCGCGCGCCTGCGTCAGCAAGCGCTGCTGCTCCAGTTCGAGCTGCTCGACGCGGCGCTGCACCTGGCGCACGAGGTCGCCCTCCTGCGTCACGGTCTGCGCGGGCAGCGGCGTGGTGGCGCGCTGCAGGTCATGGTCGCCGCCGCCGTCCAGGTTGGCTTGCGCCAGCGCGGTCGGGTTGCGCGGCTTCTGCGCCGATTTCGCGTTGACCAGCACCACGTCAAGCGGCGAGTCCGCGCGCTTGATCTCGAACACCTCGGGAGCGGCTACCCGCACCAGCAACAGCAGCGCATGCACGACCACGGAAATGGCCAGCGCCTTGGCCAGCGTACTGCTGTTGTGCCACCTGGCGTGCCACCAGTGGCGGGGAGCGGCGAGTGCGGCGTTCACGATGGCGGGAATTTGGCTCGGAAGGTGCGAAGCGACAGGTGAATAGACATTCCCGGCGGGCCGGGAATGCCGCTAGGCATTGTAAGTGAGCCCCGCCGATTTCCGAAGGCTTCAGCCGGCGGCGGTGCCACCGGTGTCGCGCTCAGCCGACGCCTGCGCCGGTGCGTCGCCATCGGTGCCCGGCGCGGCCTCGGCCTCGTCCTCGATTCCGGCAACCTGCCCGGCGGCCTGCTCGGCGGCCTGCTCGGCGGCATCTTCCGCGGCTGCTTCGGCAGCGGCTTCGGCCGACATCTCAGCGGCTTCCTCGTCGCTTTCCAGCTCTTCCTCAGGCAGCACGCCCTCGCCGGCAAAGATCTCCAGCACGCGGCAAGAGACTTCCAGCGTGATCTCGTCGGTCTCGCCGATCTCCAGCAGCACCTGGGTGCCGCGCTGCGCCTGGACCAGCTCGGGCACGCGCGTGACCAGCGGGATCTCGGTGAAGCGCACCGCGCCTTCCTTGAGCACCGCGGCGACCATGCGCTCCCGTTTCTCCTGCTTGAGCCAGCGCAGGCACCAGTAGCGCTCCATGGTCGACTGGTGGTCGGCATAGGCGGCATAAGTGCCTTCGAAGTCAGCCACGGCGGCCAGCAGGTCGGCATCCTTGGGCTTGAACGGCGCTACCAGCTTGGCAGTCACGCCATGCTGCGCCACCGCCAGGATCTGCCACTGGTTGACCAGGTCGACGTAGCGGCGCAGCGGCGAGGTGCTCCACGCGTACTGCGCCACGCCCAGCCCTTCGTGCGGTGCCGGGTAGGTCTGCATGCGGGTGCGATGCATGCCCCACGCCTTCTGCGTGCGGTAGATGCCGGGCACGCCATTGTCCGCCAGCAGCTTGCCCCAGGTGCTGTTGGCCAGGATCATCATCTCGGCCACGATCTTGTCCAGCGGCGAGCCGCGCTTGCGCTGCTCGATGCGAACGCGCTGGTTGCCGTCGGCCTGGTCGTCCAGATAGAAGTTGAAGTCGGCGCGGTTGTGCGTCTCGGGGCGCAGGCCGCTGGCCAGGCGCGCCTTCTGGCGCTCGTCGTACAGGTAGCCGGCAAAGTGCCACAGCCGGGTCAGGGCCTCGCGGAACGGGTAGTCGCCGGTGCCATCGGCCAGCGAGGCCTCGGTGATGACATCGTCGAGCAGGTTGTGGCGCAGGTTGGCGGCAATCGGCACCATCTCGGCGCGGGTCTCGCTGCCGGTGATCAGCCACACCGTCGGGTCCACCGTCACGTACAGCGACAGCGCCGGGCAAACCCGGCCTTCCTGCAGCGTATAGCGCTCGACCATCGGGTCCGGCAGCATGGTGATCTTGTCGCCCGGGAAGTACACCGTGGACAGGCGCTGGCGCGCGATCGCGTCGAGCGGCTCGCCACGGCGGATGCCCAGCGCGGGCGCGGCGATATGGATGCCGATGCGCAGCTTGCCGTCGGGCAGCTTCGTCACCGACAGCGCATCGTCGATCTCGGTGGTGGTGACGTCGTCGATCGAGAACGCCTCGACCTCGGCCAGCGGCAGGTCGCCGGGCGGCTCGGGCACGTCCGTATCGGGAAAGCCGGTGCCCTTGGGGAAGCACTCGGCGAGGAACTTGGCCTCGTGCAGCGCGCGCGCGCTGGCGACGCCGCCGGCGGCCACCATCAGCCGCATCGGCGTCATGCCGAGCGCGGTGCAGGCCGCGTCCATTGCCTTGTATTCGAGGCTGTTCTTGTCCGGCTTGAACAGCAGCTGCAGCACCTTGTTGCGGAACGATTCCGGCAGCGTCAGCGCCTTGAGCTGCTCTTCATATTCAGCCTGCACCAGCGCCTGCTGACGCTTGCGCTCGAGCGCGGCCAGCGCGGCCTTGAGCTGGTCTTCGGGCGCGCGCTGGTAGCGGCCGCGCCCCTTGCGGCGGAAGTACACGGGGTTGCCGTGCAGCGCCATCGCAAGCGCCGCCTGCTGCACCGCGCCGGGCTCGGCGCCGTAGTACTCGGCGGCCAGCTCGGCAAAGCCGAACTCGGCCTCGGGGGCGCATTCCCACAGGAAGTCCAGGTCGATCTCGGCCACCATGTCGCCGGTCTGGCGGACCAGTTCGATCGCCGACGGCTGCGCAAACTGCAGCAGCACGTCGCGTGACTTGACCTTGGTGCGCTTGCCGGCCGGCAGCTCCACCTGGTAGGCCTCGCCCTGCTGGTTCAGCACGGTGCCGGCGCGGATCTCGCCGCCTTCTTCGAACAGCAACTGCATCGATCGGTACTTTCAGAAATGCGCGGAACCGCGTCGGGGCGCCACGGAGTGGGCGCAGCGGCGGATCCTGTGGGAGAAATGGTGCGAACGGCATCGGCGGGCGGCGCGCTGCACGGGCGCCGCGCCGTGGCCACCAGGCCAGGCCGCAGACCCGGAATGATACCGCACCGCCGCTGCGGACCCCGGCGTGCGCCCAGGGGCGGTGCATGCCGGCGGACGCCGGAAATGTTCGGAGCGGGTCAGAGCGACATGCCGCCGCTGGCTTCGATCGCCACGCCGTTGACGTAGCTGGCGTCGTCGCTGGCCAGGAAGGCATAGATGCTGGCGATCTCGGCCGGCTCGGCCAGGCGGCGCAGCCAGCACGACGATTTCATGCCCTCGAGCACCTTGTCGGGCACGGTCTGCAGGATCTCGGTATTGACAAAGCCGGGGCAGACGGCATTGACGCGCACGCCCTTGGGTCCGAGCTCGCGCGCCCAGGTCTTGGTGAAGCCGATCACGCCGAACTTGCTGGCGGCATAGTTGGTCTGGCCGAAGTTGCCGTACAGGCCGACCACGCTGGAAGCGTTCAGGATCACGCCCTTGCCCTGCTCCGTCATGATCGTGGCGACTGCCTGGGCGCAGTTGAAGACGCCCTTCAGGTTGACGTCGATCACGGCGTCGAACTGCGCCTCGGTCATCTTGACCAGGCGCGCGTCCTTGGTGATGCCGGCGTTGTTGACCAGGATGTCGATGCGGCCGTGCGCGGCCATCACCGCCGCCACCATTGCGTCGACTTCTTCGCGGCGGGTCACGTCGACCCGGAAGGCCGTTGCGCTGGCGCCGGTGCCGGCAAGCTTGCCGGTGGCTTCGCGCACGCGTGCTTCATTGACATCGCACAGCACGACGATGGCGCCCTCGGCGGCGAAGCGCTGCGCGGTGGCAAAGCCGATGCCAGCGGCGGCACCGGTGATGATGGCAACCCGACCCTGCAGTTTCATCTCGTTATCTCTTGATTTCGGTAGTGTGTGAAGTGACGGGGCCGCGGTCTGTGGTGCGCCGGAACATCGGTAGCGCAATCGCCTTGGTCCCCGGGGCTGGCCGTGCCAGCAGGTCAGGCAAGAAGACCTCTGTCACGAGCATGACGCCGTCGCCGCGCCGGAACACGGAGCGCCGCGCAGGCAGCATGGGCAGCGGCGCCATCACCGGCAGCACGCGCTGCAGCGCCTGGCGCAAGGGATGGTGCGGCAGCAGCCGCGCGAACTGGAACGGGTCGCGCGTCACCGCCGGATCGATAAACAGCCGACCGCCCAGCGGGCGCGCGCCCAGCCCCCGCAGGAACGGCCAGTCGCGCCGTGCATGGCGCAGGCGCACCACGGTGTGGGCAAAGACGGCGGGAGTATCGTCGCAGATCAGCAGCACTTCGCGCGTCAGCGCCGGGACGCGGTCATGCTGGCCCAGCACCTGCCATTCATCGGCCAGCGGCCGCAACGGGCGCTGCAGCAACTGCGCCACGCGAAAGCGCCCGGACGCGGCCACCAGCCGCGCCGTCAGCGAACCGTCGTCGCCGGTCACCCAGCGCCGCAGGTTGGGCGTGATCGCCGCATCGAAAGCCAGGTGCGAACTCCAGCCGCAGCGGCGCGCAGACTGCGCGCTCATGCCGCGCCCGCGCCAGCCGGCACCTCGGGCACCTTGCCGCCGGGGCCGTAGCCGCAGAAGGCGAGCACGTCGTCGACGTAGTCGGCAAATTCGCTGATGCCGTGGTCGCTGCCCTCGATCACGCGGATGTTCGCGCCTGGGCAGGCGGCCACCATTTCCCGGTAGTCCAGTACCTCGTCGCCGGTGGCGGCGAGCAGGTAATAGCGTTCAGGGCGGGTGATGGCAGCCACACGCAGCTCGAGCAACTCCTGCAGGTGGCGGCGCTCGACCGTGACCGAGCCACCGCCGTGCCAGAGCGGTTGCTCGCCCAGGTACTGCTCCAGGTCGGTCCACGGATGGATCGCCGGGTTCAGCAGCACGGTCTTGCAGCCGTGGCGTTCGCCGAGCCA
The DNA here is from genome assembly GCF_000426345.1 of Cupriavidus phytohabitans. GTDB lineage: Bacteria > Pseudomonadota > Gammaproteobacteria > Burkholderiales > Burkholderiaceae > Cupriavidus. Next base: position 38,675 of record NZ_AUFE01000025.1, read on the forward strand.
GCGGGCATAGAAGCCGCCCAGCGACGAGCCCATGATGGCGACTTCCTGGTCGCCGCCAGCCCGGGCGGCGCGGATGGTGGCCTCGGCCTGGGCGATCGCCAGCGCCGGCGAGACATTGAGCTCCGGGCAGGCGTAGTAGCGCCCTACGCCCCACTCGCGCATGCGCTCCTGCACCAGCCGCGCCTTGAACGACTGCGGTGAGGAGCGGAATCCGTGCAGGTACAGCAGCATGGCGGTCCCTTCCGGCTCAGGCTGCCGCGGCCAGCGCGTCCAGCAGTTTCTGGTGCACGCCGCCGAAGCCGCCGTTGCTCATTACCAGCACGTGGTCGCCCGGCCGCGCCGCGGCGCGCACGGCCTGCACCAGCGCCCCCAGGTCCTGGAACGCGGTTGCCTTGTCGCCCAGCGGCGCCAGCGATTCGGCCAGGTCCCAGCCCAGCGCGTCCTTGCCGGCCGGGGCGCCGTAGCCGAACACCAGGTCGGCCTGCTCCAGGCTGGCCGGCAGCTGGGCTTTCATCACGCCCAGCTTCATGGTGTTCGAGCGCGGCTCCAGCACCGCCAGGATGCGGGCATCGCCGACGCGGCGGCGCAGCCCTTCCAGCGTGGTCTGGATCGCGGTCGGGTGGTGGGCGAAGTCATCGTAGACGGTCACGCCGCCGACCTCGCCGCGTACTTCCATGCGGCGCTTGACGTTGGCGAAGCGCGACAGCGAGGCGATCGCCTGCTCCGCCGGCACGCCCACGTGGCGCGCCGCCGCGATTGCCGCCAGCGCGTTCATGCGGTTGTGCGTGCCCTGCAGGTCCCACACCACGGTGCCGACCACGGCGCCGCCAAACCAGACGTCGAAGGCATCCTTGCCCGGCCGCGCGGTGTGGGCGGCATCGCTCTCGCGCCAGTCGCCCACGCCGAACTGTTCGACTTCGCTCCAGCAACCGCGCTCGAGCACGCGCGCCAGGCTTTCCTCGACGCCGTTGACGATGAGGCGGCCCTGGCCCGGCACGGTTCGGACCAGGTGGTGGAACTGCGTCTCGATCGCCGCGAGATCCGGGAAGATGTCGGCGTGATCGTATTCCAGGTTGTTCAGGATCGCGGTGCGCGGGCGGTAATGCACGAACTTGCTGCGCTTGTCGAAGAACGCGGTGTCGTACTCGTCGGCCTCGATCACGAAGAAGTCGGATTCGGTCACTCGCGCCGAGATGCCAAAGTTCTGCGGCACGCCGCCCACCAGGAAGCCCGGGTTGTAGCCGGCATCCTCCAGGATCCAGGCCAGCATCGACGTGGTGGTGGTCTTGCCGTGCGTGCCGGCCACCGCCAGCACCCATTTGCGCGCCAGCACGTGCTCGCCCAGCCATTGCGGGCCCGACACATAAGGCAGGTTGCGATCGAGGATGGCTTCCATCAGCGGATTACCGCGCGACACCACGTTGCCGATCACGAAGAGGTCTGGCTCCAGCGCCAGCTGGGCGGGGTCGAAGCCTTCGATCAGCTCGATGCCCTGCGCTTCCAGCTGGGTGCTCATCGGCGGATAGACATTGGCATCGCAGCCGGTGACGCGATGGCCGGCCTGCTTGGCCAGCACCGCCAGGCCGCCCATGAAGGTGCCGCAGATGCCAAGGATATGAATATGCATGGGTTCCCGGGAAGACATGAAGCCCGCAGGCTTGGGGGACTCGGCACCCGGCGCTCGCGCGGCGGCAGCGTGGCCGCATGGTGATGGCAGGCCGGGCAGGAAGCCTTCGATTGTACCCGAGCGCCGGCGGCGTTCGCTGCACCGCCGCACCCGCGCTTGCCTGCCCCACAGCGCCCCGGCTGCGCTCCGGTATCATGGGGCAATGAGCCGACGTACCCCGCCCGACCCCAACCGCCTGCGCGAGGAAATCGCCCAGGCCGCCGCCCGTATGATCGCCGAGGACGGCGCCGACTATGCCACCGCCAAGCGCAAGGCCGCCCGCCAGGTGCTGGGCGAACAGCGCGTGCCCGGCGAATGGCTGCCCGATAACGACCAGGTCGAGGCCGAAGTGCGTGCCTACCAGGCGCTGTTCCATGGCGACACCCAGCCGCGCGTGCTGGCCCTGCTGCGCCGCGTGGCGCTGCTGACCATGGAGGACCTGGCGCCGTTCCGGCCCTACCTCGTGGGCGCCGTGCTGAACGGCACGGCCACCGAGCACTCGGATATCTATCTGCAGTGCTTCTGCGACAGCGCCAAGGACGCCACGCTGCACCTGCTGAACGCCGGGGTCGACTTCGAAACCAGCGAAAGCCGTCACTTCGGGGGCCGCGCCGATGTGGAGACCCTGAGCTTCCTGTGGAAGGGCCAGTGGCCCGAGCGCCGCGAGGCCCGGCAGCTGGCCGGCGAGGTGCGCGCGGAACTGGGCGTGCCCGTTGGCATCCATATTGCACTGTATGATGCCGTCGACGAACGCGGCGCCGTGCGTGCCGATGCTTCCGGACGGCTCGCTCGCGCGGACCTGCAGGCAGTACGCGCGCTGATCGGCGAAGATGCCGGCACCGGCCCGGCCGGAAACGCGGCCTGAAAGCCTGATCGGCTACGCTGCCTACTAATGCTCAACAGCCCAGCTCGCCCATGACCGACACTGTCACTTCGCCCGTCCGCCGTTCCCGCCTCTGGCTGTGGATCGGGGTTGCCGTCGTCGCCTGCGCCGCTGGAGCGCTTGCCGGCCACTTCGTGTTCTCCCCCAAGCCCGCGAACGACCAGGCGGTGGAGGCGTTCTTCCAGACGCGGCTGCCGGACCCTGCCGGCACCGAGCTTGACCTGGGCAAGCTGCGCGGCAAGACGCTGGTGGTGAATTTCTGGGCACCGTGGTGCGGCCCCTGCGTGGAAGAAATGCCCGAGCTGACCGCGCTGCACGAGGAATACAGGAACCGGCAAGTCGAGTTTGTCGGCATCGGTATCGATTCAGCCAGCAATATTCAGCAGTTCACCCGTAAGGTACCAGTCGCCTATCCGCTCGCGGTGGCAGGCTTTGCCGGCACGGAGCTGTCGCGCAACTTTGGCAACAGCGCCGGCGGCCTGCCCTATACCGTGGTCATCAACCCCGACGGCACCGTCAAGTACCGCAAGATGGGCCGCGTCACCGCGGAAGAGCTGCGCGCAGTGCTGCCGCGCACCTGAGGACGCAGTGGAGTAAGTTCTTTCGGTATCTCCGGTCAATTTCGGATTTCTCGCACGATTTATTCCGTTTTCAGGCCGGGAGACTGAGAAAGTGCCGAAAGCGCCGCCGAATCGCCCGAACGCCCCGGGAGCCTTGTATCCCGCGCTAGACAAATCCCTCTAAGCTACGGTAATCTCCGCGCAATTTCGTTGATCTGGTCGAGCCGCCGTGACTGCAACCCGCTCCATCCGTCGCTCAGCCCGCTACCGCAAGGTGCTGGTCCTCCATGGGCCTAACCTGAACCTGCTGGGTACGCGCGAGCCGGAGACCTACGGGCATACCACCCTCGCCGATATCGACGCAGCGCTGGCCGATCATGCATCAAAGGCCGGTATTTCCCTGGCTTCGTTCCAGTCCAACCATGAGGGGGAACTGGTCGACCGCATCCACGCCGCGCGCGCGGAAGGCGTCGATTTCATCATCATCAACCCGGCGGCTTACACGCATACCAGCGTGGCCCTGCGCGATGCGCTGGCCGGCGTGGCCATCCCGTTCGTGGAGGTCCACCTGTCCAACGTGCACCGCCGCGAGAGCTTCCGTCACCACTCCTATTTCTCCGACGTGGCTGTCGGGGTGATCTGTGGGCTGGGTTGGCAGGGATACCTGCTGGCACTCGACTATGCGCTCGCCCAGGAACAGCCGTCGCCAGGGAGCCCGGGGCGCTGACCCCTGCCAGAATTTTTTGACGAACCTGCGCGCGCCGCCTGGCGGTCCGCGCCCGTTGCGCGTGCTGCGGCACGGCGGGCGCGGCTCCGTGGTGGACGCCACAACGATTTCTTCCGCCGCAGCCCAGCGGGCAGCGGCCGGACAACCTGATTCAGGAGGATAAGAAGATGGACCTGCGCAAGCTGAAGACGCTCATCGACCTGGTGGCCGAATCCGGCATCTCCGAGCTGGAAGTCACCGAAGGCGACGGCAAGGTACGCATCGTCAAGCAACCGCCGCAAATCGTCGCCGCGCCGATGGCCATGCCGCAGCTGCAGGCGCTGCCGGCCACGCCGGCCGCTGCCCCGGTCGGGTCCGCCGCCCCGGCCGCCGAGCCGGTTGCGCAGCTGCCCGCTGGCCACATCGTGACCTCGCCGATGGTGGGCACCTTCTACCGCGCTCCGTCGCCGGGCGCCGCCCCATTCGTCAATGTCGGCGATTCGGTCAAGGAAGGCCAGACCGTCTGCATCATCGAAGCCATGAAGCTGCTCAACGAGATCGAGTGCGACAAGGCCGGCGTCATCAAGGAAATCCTGGTCGAGAACGGCCAGGCTGTCGAATACGGCCAGCCGCTGTTCGTCATCGGCTGAACCTGAATGGCATGCCGCGCCCAGCGCTGCGTGCGGCCGCCAACGTGGCCGCAAGCACGGCACCGGCGCGGCCCTCTACGGCGTTTCAGGACGCCAGGGACGTGTGGGCATCGCAACACGTTCCGTGCAGTTCCATGCAGTTCCGCGCGTTAATGTGGCGCGTCGGCCAGGCGGCCCAGCGGCCCAGCGGCCAGCCTGACGGCCGCGCGCCCGATGTGCCATGGCGGCACGCAGCGGGACCGCTCCCGTTCTCGCAGAGAGAGACCATGTTTGAAAAAATTCTGATCGCGAACCGCGGCGAAATCGCACTTCGCATCCAGCGCGCCTGCCGCGAACTGGGCATCAAGACGGTGGTGGTGTACTCCGAGGCCGACAAGGAGGCCAAGTACGTGCGCCTGGCCGACGAAGCCGTCTGCATCGGCCCGGCCCCGTCGCCGCAGTCATACCTGAACATGCCGGCCATCATCTCGGCCGCCGAAGTGACCGATGCGCAGGCTATCCACCCGGGCTACGGCTTCCTGTCGGAGAACGCCGACTTCGCCGAGCGCGTGGAAAAATCCGGCTTCGTCTTCATCGGCCCGACCGCCGACAGCATCCGCCTGATGGGCGACAAGGTCTCGGCCAAGCAGGCCATGATCAAGGCGGGCGTGCCGTGCGTGCCGGGCTCGGACGGCGCCCTGCCAGACGACCCCAAGGAAATCCTGGCGACCGCGCGCCGCGTGGGCTACCCGGTGATCATCAAGGCCGCCGGCGGCGGCGGTGGCCGCGGCATGCGCGTGGTGCACACCGAGGCCGCGCTGCTCAACGCCGTCAACATGACACGCGAGGAAGCCGGCCGCGCCTTCGGCAATCCCGAGGTCTACATGGAGAAGTTCCTGGAGAATCCGCGCCACGTGGAGATCCAGATCCTGGCCGACCAGCACAAGCAGGCAATCTGGCTGGGCGAGCGCGACTGCTCGATGCAGCGCCGCCACCAGAAGGTGATCGAGGAAGCCCCGGCGCCGCATATCCCGCGCCGCCTGATCGAGCGCATCGGCGACCGTTGCGCCGAGGCCTGCAAGAAGATGGGCTACCGCGGCGCCGGCACCTTCGAATTCCTGTATGAGAACAATGAGTTCTACTTCATCGAGATGAACACCCGTGTGCAGGTCGAGCATCCGGTCACCGAGATGATCACGGGCATCGACATCGTGCAGGAACAGATCCGCATCGCTTTCGGCGAGAAGCTGCGTTTCCGCCAGAAGGATGTGCAGTTCCGCGGCCACGCGATCGAATGCCGCGTGAACGCCGAGGACCCGTTCAAGTTCATCCCGTCGCCCGGCCGTATCACCGCCTGGCACATGCCGGGGGGCCCCGGTGTACGCGTGGACTCGCACGCGTATGATGGCTACTTCGTGCCGCCCAACTACGATTCGATGATCGGCAAGATCATCACTTACGGCGCCACGCGCGAGCAGGCCATCGCCCGCATGCGCATCGCGCTGTCCGAAATGGTTGTGGACGGTATCCAGACCAATGTTCCGTTGCACCGAGAGCTGATGATGGACGCGAACTTCGTCGAAGGCGGCACCAGCATCCATTATCTTGAGCATCGCCTGGCGGAGCGCGCTAAGGCCTGAGTAACGTTACCCCGACGTTACCCGCAACACACACGCAGCAAGCAAGGGAAGCCCGTGGCATTTCAGGAATGTGTGATCGAAGTGGCGCAGGATCAGGCCGAAGCCTGGTCCGAGGCCCTGTTCGACCTCGGTGCGCTGTCGGTCTCGGTGGAAGACGCCGATGCCGATACGCCCGATGAGCAACCGCTTTTCGGCGAGCCCGGGCTCGAACCCAAGCAACTCGCGTGGAACCGCTCGCGCGTGGTGGCGCTGTTCGGCGACGATGCCGATCCCGCCGTGGTGGTGGCCGCTGCCGCCAACCAGCTTGGCATCGATCCGGTGCCGGCCTACGAACTGCGCGCTGTGGAAGACCAGGACTGGGTGCGCCTGACGCAATCGCAGTTCGAGCCGATCCGCATCGGCGAGCGCATCTGGGTGGTGCCGTCGTGGCATGACGCGCCCGAGCCCGACGCGGTGGTGCTGGAGCTGGATCCCGGCCTGGCCTTCGGCACCGGCAGCCATCCGACCACGCGGCTGTGCATGCAGTGGCTGGAGCAACACGTGGTGCCGGGCGAGACCGTGCTCGACTATGGCTGCGGCTCTGGCATCCTGGCGATCGTCGCGCGCAAGCTCGGCGCGGGCGCTACCGTCGGCATCGACATCGATCCCAACGCCGTGGAAGCCTCGCGCTACAACGCCGAGCGCAACCAGGTCGAGGCGTCATTCGCGCTGCCCGAGTCGGTGTCGGAAGCCACCTATGACCTGGTGGTCGCCAATATCCTGTCGAACCCGCTCAAGCTGATGGCCGCCATGCTCAGCGCCCGCGTGCGCCCCGGCGGCCGGCTGGTGCTGTCCGGCGTGCTGGAGCGCCAGGCGGAGGAAGTTGCCGCCGCCTATGCGCCGTGGCTGCCGCTGACGGTATGGCGCGCCGAGGAAGGCTGGGTGTGCCTGCACGGCACCCGTCCCTGATCTGCACAGATGGCCGCCGTCAAGCTCGTCACGCGCTGCCCGGCCTGCCGCACCGCCTTCCGGCTGGTCGCCGACCAGCTGCGCCTGCGCCAGGGGCTGGTGCGTTGCGGCCACTGCGAAACGGTGTTCGATGCACGCGAACACCTGATTGAAATCCCCTTGCCGGCGGGCAGCGCCACGCCGCCGGCACCCGGCGTAACGGCAACGGCCACGCCGCCGGCGGCCACACCCGCACCGGCAGCTGAAGCTCCGCGCCCCGGCGAGTCCGCCGCGGCACCGCAGCCTGCGCCCTCCACGCAATTTACGCCCACCATCGATCCCGGCTATGACGTGCCGGCGCTGGACGCGCCTACCATGCTCATGACCTCGCCCGAGGACCTCGATGTCCCGGCACCGGCCGAGGTGGACGTGCATGAGGACGAGATCGAACGTGCGCTGCGCGAGGCCAACGAGGCCGTCGCCCAGCGCGACGCGCGCGATGCGGAGCGGCAAGCCGACGTCGAGCCCGAGTCGCAGCTGACGCCTGCGGCGCAGACCGCGCCGGAAGCGGAACCCGCGGCGGAGCCGGAGCCGGAGCCGGAGCCGGAGCCGGAGCCGGAGCCGGAGCCGGAGCCGGAGCCGGAGCCGGAGCCGGAGCCGGAGCCGAAGGCAGAAGCAGAAGCAGAGGCAGAAGCAGAAGCAGAAGCAGAAGCAGAGGCAGAGGCAGAAGCAGAGGCAGAGGCAGAGGCAGAGGCAGAGGCAGAAGCAGAAGCAGAACCAGAACCCGAAGCGCTGCCTGAACCGGAGCGCGAAGCGACGCCCGGCGCAGAAGCCACCGCCACGCACGCGGCACCGCAGCCGGCCGCACCGCAAGCTGCAGCGCCGGCATGGCCCGCGCTGAACCACAACGCACTCGATCATCCTGCGCTCGATGAGCCGGCACGGATCGGCAAGACTGCCGAAACCGAAGCGGAGGCGGTAGCAAAAGCGGAAGCGCCTGCGCCCCAGCCAGGCGGTGTGCCCGCACCCGCGGCCATCCCGAGTGCCAGCGAATTCCTGCGCGCCGCGTCGGCGGATATCGGCCCGCCACCGGCGATCCATCCGTCGCCGGCGGACACGCCCCAGGCTGCCGCCGAGCCATCTCAGAGCGAGGCTGCCGAGCGCACCGACGCCAGCGATGCGCGCGACGGCCGCGACGCCGGGCCCGCGCTCGACACCGGCGGGCCCGCCAGCATCACTGGTGAAGCCGTCGCACGCGAGCAGACCACGCGCCGCTGGACCCGCACGGAAGCTCCGGCCGGCCCGGTCTTCGCTCCCGACTTCCTGCGCCACACCCGCGAACGCGAACGCGAACGCGAGCGCGCCCCCGCGCGCAGCCGCGCGCCGGCGCCGCGTACGCTCTGGTACGTCGCGGCAACGGTGCTCGCGCTGGGCGCGACGGTGCAAGCGGTGTATCTCGCGCGCAGCCCGCTGGCCGGACAGTTCCCGATGCTGCGTCCGGCACTGGAAGCCGCATGCGCCCCGTTCGGCTGCGACGTGCCGCCGTGGCGCGACATCGACGCACTGCGTATCGAGAGTTCGCAGCTGCAGCGGCTCGACGAAGGCGGCGACGCATACATGCTCGCCGTCACGCTGCGCAACCTGGGCCGCGCCACCACCGCGCTGCCCGCGATCGAGCTGGTCATGACGGACCTGCAGGACCAGCTGTTGTTGCGACGTGTGCTGCAACCGGCGGATTACCTGGACCCTTCGCAAAAGGCCTTCGCCACGGAGGGTCTTCGCGCCGGCATGGAGCTGCCGGTTCGGGTACGATTCCGGACGCAGCAGGCGCCATCCAACTACCGCGTGCTGATTTTTTATCCCTGAATTCCGCGGCCTGCCGCCGGACCGAATCCGAGTCCGGCGGCGGGCGGCGCCCCCCCCACCGGGCATTGGCCGGCCAGGCGCCGGAAACTGAACCGGAAACCATCAGACATCAAGGAGTAGACATGAGCAACGTCACCCTCGGCGGCAACCCGATCGAAGTCGCAGGCAAGTTTCCGCAGGCCGGCGACAAGGCGCCCGCCTTCTCGCTGGTCGGCAAGGACCTGAAGGACGTCACGCTGGCCGACTTCGCCGGCAAGCGCAAGGTGCTGAACATCGTCCCGAGCCTGGACACGCCGGTGTGCCAGGCTTCGGCCCGCAAGTTCAACGAGGCCGCTAACGGCCTGGCCAACACCGTCGTGCTGACGATCTCGGCCGACCTGCCGTTCGCGATGGGCCGCTTCTGCACCACCGAAGGCCTGGCCAACGTGGTGACGCTGTCGACGATGCGCGGCGCCGAGTTCAAGGGCAACTACGGTGTGGACATCAAGAGCGGCCCGCTGGCCGGCGTGACTGCGCGCGCGGTGGTGGTGCTCGACGAGAACGACACCGTCAAGTACGCCCAGCTGGTCCCGGAAATCAAGACCGAGCCGGACTACGAAGCCGCCCTGGCCGCGCTGCAGTAACGCGCGCCGCCTGACGGCAGCGGCCGCCCGCGGAACCGGGGCGGCCGTTTTCGCTTTATCTGACCCATACAACCAACAACCTACCACCTGGAGAGAGCATGGCCAGCCTGATCTGCGGCTCCGTCGCCTACGACACCATCATGACGTTCGACGGACGCTTCCGCGAACACATCCTGCCGGACCAGATCCATATGCTGAACGTCTCGTTCCTGGTGCCCGGCATGCGCCGCGAGTTCGGCGGCTGCGCCGGCAACATCGCCTACACGCTGAAGATGCTCGGCGGCGATCCCGTCGTGATGGCCACAGTCGGTACCGACGCCGAACCATACCTGGAGTATCTGCGCAAGCTGGAGATTCCCACCAGCCACATCCGCGTGCTGCCCGAGACCTTCACGGCGCAGGCCATGATCACCACCGACCTGGACAACAACCAGATCACCGCCTTCCACCCTGGCGCAATGAGCCAGTCGCAGCTAAATAATGTCAAGGACGCGCTCGGCGGCGGCAAGGCGCCGGCGCTCGGCATCGTCGCCCCGGACAGCCGCGAAGGCATGCTTCACCACGCGCGCCAGTTCGCCGATGCGGGTGTTCCGTTCATCTTCGACCTGGGCCAGGCAATGCCGCTGTTCAACGGCGAAGACCTGCGGGAGTTCGTTGAACTCGCCAGTTACGTGACAGTCAATGACTACGAGGCGCAGGTCCTGCTGTCCCGTACCGCATGGACCAGTGCGGAGGTTGCCGCCAAGGTCCGTGCCTTCATCGTCACGCACGGCGAGCGCGGCGCCAGCATCCATGCCGATGGTCGGCAGTACGCGATCCCGGCCGTGCAGGCCGAGCGCATCGTGGACCCGACCGGCTGTGGCGACGCCTTCCGTGGCGGCCTGCTCTACGGCATTGAAAACGGTTTAGACTGGGAAACGACCGGCCGCCTGGCTTCGCTGATGGGGTCGGTCAAGATCGCGCAACAGGGTCCGCAGAACCACTGGTTGTCGCGCGAGGAAATCGGCAACCGGTTCCAGTCTGCATTCGGGTACCGCTACGCCTGATCTGCGGCCAGTGCGTGGCTTTTTCGGGATCTGACATGAATCACAAGGTCCGGGGCGGCGCGCTTGCCGTCATTGCCATCGCGGCCCTGGTCGCCGGCTGTGCGACAGAGTCGAACTCCAACAGCGTCTACAGCACCGGCCAGGCGCAGCGCGAGCAGACGGTACGCTATGGCGTGGTCGAGGGGGTACGCGAAGTTGCCATCCAACGCAGCCAGACCGGCGCGGGCACGCTCGCCGGCAGTGCCATCGGCGGCATCGCGGCTGGCAGCACCATCGGCAGTGGCAACGGCGCGGTGGCAGCAGGCATCCTCGGCGCGATACTGGGCGGCATCGCCGGCAGCGCTGCCGAGAACAAGGTCAACGAGCGGCGCGGCCTGGAGATCACCGTGCGCCTGGACAACGGCGAGATGCGTGCGATCACGCAGGAGGCCGACGAGGTCTTCCGCCCGGGCGAGCGCGTGCGGCTGCTGTCCTCAGGCGGCGTCACCCGCGTCACGCACTGAACCGCTGCGCCCGGCCGGGCGCCAGCATGAGAGCGCATCCAGGCGCCGCGCCCGCACGGGCCGCGGCGCTTTTTCTTTGACCGGGCACCAATGAAAAAACCCGCCGGGCCAGCGGCCATCGGCGGGTCTGCAAGACTGGCGTCTTGCTGACCGGATACGCGGTATCCGGTCATGCTGGCACGCACTGCGTGCCGATGTGGTTCCGTACGGAACGCGTAAGGCCCACGCCGTGGCGGCGCAGCTTACGGACGGTTGCCCGTCGGGAACGGCCAGGCAGCGGCCGGGTTCAGCGCGGTCTTGGCAGCCGAAGCGGGAGCAACGGCAGGGGCAGCGGCAGGCTTCGCGGCAGCCTTCCTGGCAGCCGGCTTCTTCGCGGCAGCCTTCTTGGCCGGAGCCTTCTTGGCAGCCGGCTTCTTCGCAGCAGCCTTCTTGGCCGGTGCAGCCTTCTTGGCGGCTACCTTCTTGGTCGCAGCCTTCTTGGCCGGTGCTGCCTTCTTGGCGGCGACCTTCTTCACTGCGGCCTTCTTGGCCGGTGCTGCCTTCTTGGCGGTGACCTTCTTGGCGGCGACCTTCTTGGTTGCAACCTTCTTGGCGGCGACCTTCTTCACCGCGGCCTTCTTGGCGGGGGCCTTCTTGGCCGCAGCCTTCTTCGCCGGCGCAGCCTTCTTGGCAGCGACCTTCTTCACGGCGGCCTTCTTGGCCGGTGCCTTCTTGGCGGCCGGTGCTGCCTTCTTGGCGGCTACCTTCTTGGTTGCGGCCTTCTTGGCGGCCGGCTTGGCGGCCTTCTTAGCCGCCGGCTTTTTCTTTGCAGCAGTTGCCATGGATAACTCCTTCACTAGAGAGTGAATATCGAATGACCTAAGTCAGGCGACCCGACCGACCCGAGGCGCGATACCACAGCGCGTGCCCCAGTCGAGCGAGCGATTCATCGGCGCGCGGACCGACTGCGGCTGCACGCTAATGAATTTGGTTGCAGGCGCACCGCCAGCAGCGGTGACTTCGCGGCAGTTGCGGACCCGCAAGCGGGACCGGGGCACTTGCCGCGCCCTGGAATATTCGATTGGCCCGCCCCGCCAGCTGGGTCGGTGCGCGGCCTGAAAAGAGGAGATATCGGACAGCAGGCCTGCGGTGCGGGCATGGCCTCGCGCACGGCAAGCGGCATTCATTCGGTGGTAGCTGGTCCAACCCGTTAATGGACCAAGGGAGACTGCACGCGTTTTAAGAAGCCGGCTCGGCCAGGTCTGCGTCAAAGTTCTCGTGCTCCTCGGCTACAACCTTCATCACTGCATCGAAGCGCGCATCGCGCTCGTCGTTCCAATCTTGCTTCCTGCTTCTCTGCAATGAAGTGAGACTCTTGTCAAGGCGAATCATAATTCGTTTGCACGATGATGTTAAGAAAAAAGTGCAAAAAAACTTGCCTGCATGCGTTGCTCAAACTAGTTCTCGCGCGCGTCGTCACGAAGACGTTGCCGATGGCATCGCGATGCATCGCTCGCACGCTGGTGCGAAGGCACGCTTCGCACGTTCGCGCACGCGTCGCGGCGCTCCATCCCGACCCGCACGCGCGCAGCTTTTACACACCCGCGCAGCACCTGCTTACAAGCCGCGTAACGCGCATCGAAGGAGCGCGCGCGCCCTGCTGCGCGCCTCATCGCGCTTTCCGAAAAACCGCATGGACAAAGGCTTTGCGGGCGATGTACCGATACGCGCGCAGCCAGCGCAGCAGTGCGCGCGCACGTCAGCGCGCGCGCCGGAAACTGGTGGCACGCTTCGTCGTCTGCATGCGCTACACAGTCGTCAGCGCGCACGCGCAACGCGCGTTTGGCTGACGGCGACGACTCGCGCCACCTACGTCGCGCGAGCACGCCGGACATTCCGTCGAAGAGTGATGCGCGAACGCAACGGTTTGCATCGAAGCAACAGCGCGCGAGCATCAAAGCGTTGCGATTGAGCAAAGCGGCGACGCGCGCGAAGCATCGGGGCAACACTTCGAACGCTTGTCGGAGACAGCTGCGCCGACAGCATCGCGATCGCTGCTCTCATCCATTCGGATGACTCCGATCACGCACCGCAAGCTGCGACGCGCATCGCGCGATGCCAACCGTCGCGCCACGCTACGCAGCGCTTGCCACACGCTTGCCGATCTCCCCTCGAAGGCCCCGCGGTGCGCCGCACGTCCGCTTAGAGGAATGCTTCGGCAGCACGTTCAGCGGCCCGGTTTGCTGCAACACAAAAACCTGCAAACGACGGCCGCATGCGGCTTTGCGGGGAGCGTGCAAGCCGTGCGCTGGAGCCACCGCGGAGCTCGGCGCGGCATGCCGGACGATTGCGGCGCGGCGGCTGCGACAGTAGATTGGCGTGCGCGCCCGCCGCCCGGCCCGCGCCGCTTCGACGCAAGCGGCGGCCGCCGCGCGGTGCATCGCACCGGCCCGCTGCCGGTGGCAACGAACCTCAAAGGAGACATCATGCGCAAACCATCCCACCTCGCCGCTGCCCGTCCGCTGGTGCGTCCGGCATTGCAGGCGGCGGTGCTCGCCGTCACCCTGCTCGGCAGCGCCGGCGCGATGGCGCAGGCCTCGCCCGGCGGCATGTGGAAGACCATCGACGACAGCACCGGCAAGCCGCGGGGGCTGGTAGAGATCAGCGAGAAGAACGGCGTCTACAGCGGACGCCTGGTGAAGACGTTCGTGGAAGGCGACGGCAAGCCCAGGGTCTGCGACAAGTGCACCGACGCGCGCAAGGACCAGCCGCTGATCGGCATGACCATCCTGAGCGGACTGCGCAAGACCGGCGACAACGAGTGGAGCGGCGGCGAGATCCTCGACCCGGAGAACGGCAAGGTCTACAAGAGCAAGATGTCGCTGGCCGAGGACGGCAACAAGCTCAACGTGCGCGGCTTCATCGGCATCAGCCTGATCGGCCGCACCCAGACCTGGGAACGCGAGCACTGAGCGTCGACGGCTCGTGTGACTCAGGGTTTCTCCGCAGCCGCGGGCAACACGCGGCGGCGCGGCTGACGAAAAAAAACCGGGCGGTTCTCACCGCCCGGTTTTTTGTCCTCGATGCTGCGCTTTACATCCGGTACCGCAGCGTCGCCATCACGCTGCGCGGGGCGCCGGGCATGTTCAGGTTGGGGCTGGTGCCGTGCGCCGACACGATGTAGCCCTTGTCGAACAGGTTGTACACGTTCAGCTGCGCCTCGAAGGCGCCGCGGCGGTACCAGGCCATGGCGTCGGCGGTGACGTAGCCGGGCAGCGTCACGGTATTGAGCGGATCGGCATAGCGCGCGCCCACCAGGTTGAGGCCGGCGCCCACGCCGAAGCCGTGGCCCAGGTCCTTGGTCACCCACGCGTTGCCGGAGTGGCGCGGCGTGATGGTGGCGCGCTTGCCCTGCAGCGCGGCGGTGGACTTGGTGATGGTGGCATCCAGGTACGCGTAGCCCGCCAGCACACGCCAGCCGCTGCCCAGCTCGGCCGCGCCGGAGAGTTCGATGCCGTCCGTGCGTTGCTCGCCGATCGGCAGCAGTGCCGTGTTGGTGGCGTTGGCAACCTTGATGTTGCTGCGCTCCAGGCGGAACACCGAAATCGTGGTGCTGGCCTTGCCGTTCAGCCAGTCGTACTTGGCGCCGACTTCGGTGTTGTTGGTGGTCTCCGGCGCCAGGTCGGCGTTGTTGGCCGCCAGCGCAAAGGCCTCGCCCGACGGCTGGAACGACTTGCTCCACGACACGTAGTACGACTGCGCCTTCGACGGCTGCCACACCAGGCCGGCGCGCGGGCTCCAGGCGGTGTCGGTGCGCGACAGGTCGCGCTGGCCGGCGATCCGGTTCCTGGTCTCCTGCTGGAAGTTGTCGTAGCGCACCCCGACCAGCGCCTTCCACTGCTCGCTGAACTTGATCATGTCCTGAGTGTAGAACGCCAGGGTGTCGAACACGCCGAGGTTCGACGTGGTCGGATTGCCCGGCGCCTTCAGCGCCAGCGTCGGCAGCACCGGGTTGAACAGGTCGAACGTGCCCGGCACCGGCTTGGTATTGTTGACCTGGTCCTTGTTCTGTTGCCCGATCTCCATGCCGTACAGGATCTCGTGCTCCATGCCCAGGAAGGTCGCCTTCTGGGTCAGGTCAGTCTGGTTGAACCAGCCATGTTCCTCGCGGCGGACATTGCCGTGGTTCATGGTCAGCGTGCGCGCCGCTTCGTTGACCGCAGCGGTCAGCGTGTTGTTGCGGTCCAGCGAGTAGTGGTAGTAGCGCGTGGCGTTGCGGATCGACCAGTTCTGGTTAAAGCGGTGGTTGATCGTGGCGGTGCCGGAGAACACGCGCGACTGGGAGTAGTCGGCATCGCGCGCATTGGCCGCGCCGTAGTAGCGCGAGGCCGGCACGTCGACCGGGCGGCCCTGGTAGGCCGGGATGCCGAAGTCGGTGACGCGGCGGTCTTCCAGGTAGTCAGCCTGGAACAGCACGGTGGTCTCGGGCGCCACGCGCAGCTCCAGCGACGGCGCGATCGCCTTGCGGTCCAGGAACTGCTGCGAGCGATAGCTGTTGGCCTTCTGCACGGCGCCGGTGATGCGGAACGCGGCAGCGCCGTCGGCGAACACGCGGCCGACGTCGGCCTCGGCGCGGCGGTCGGCCCACATGCCGTAGCTCAGCGCGAAATCGGTGACGTCGATGCCGGGCTTCTTGGTGACGCGGTTGATCAGGCCGCCGGCCGAGCCACGCCCGTACAGCACCGCCGCCGGACCCTTGACCACTTCGACGCGGTCCACGTTGGACAGGTCGCGGAAGTACAGCGCGTCGTCGCGGATACCGTCGACGAACTGGTCGGCGATCGCGGTGAAGCCGCGGATCGAGACCTGGTCGCGCTGGCCGTCGCCATGCGAGAACGACACGCCGGGCACATTCTTCAGCGCGTCCTGCATCGACGTGGCGTGCTGGTCGCGCATCACCTCGGCGGTGACCACGTTGACGGTCTGCGGGATATCGCGCAGCGGTGCTTCGGTCTTGGTCGCGCTGACCGCATTGGGCGGGTTATAGCCGGCGCCCAGTTCCCGACTGACATCGGCCTTGACGGTGACCTCAGGCAGCTGCGCCGCTGCCGCCGGGGTCGCCTGCGACCAGGCTGCCATCGGATGAAAAATGAAGGTCCCCGCCACCGCGGCGCAGATCGGGTGAAGTTTTATTCTCATTTCCCTGTAATCGACTGTAATTTATTCTAAGAAAGCGACGCATTATCAATTACGAGAATGAAGGGGTCAACGAGATTGCGAATTATTCCCATTCAACGCCGCACAGCGTTGTTTTCAGATCGGCGTTGACCGGGAGCAGTACGCTGGTGCCTGACTTGTGAGCCGACTCAGGCCAACTGGTCGGCCAGGACGTTGCGCGCCTCGGCAATGAACGGCGATTCGCTGCGGCGGGCGGGTAGCAGGAAGAACTCCGCTTCGGGCAGGCGCGGCAATCCGAGCCGCGCGACCGTGCCGCCGTCCAGCGGCGCGACACCTGGCCCGATCGCCGATGCATTCAGGCAGGACAGCCCCAGCCCGGCTGCGAGCGCGAGATGCAGGCCCGCCACGCCCGAGGCCGAGTGCGCGACCTCGAACGGCAGGCGCTTGCGCAGCAGCAGCTGCACCACGAACTGGTGCAGCGAGCACGTATCGGGCAGCAGCACCAGCGGCAACGTGGCGGGCAAGGCGTCGGCCTCGCCGGAGGCCGCCACCCAGGCCAGGGCTTCGCGGCGCAGTACCGTGCCCCGCGTGCTCTTGCCTTGTGTATCGCGGCCGCGCGGCAGGCGCATGCTCAGGCCGATATCGAAAGCATCCATCTCGGCGGCGGCATCGATCGCCGCACTCTTCATCACCGTCACGTGCAGCCGCAGGTAGGGATAGCGTTCGCGCAGGCGCCGCAGCATGCCGGCGATCTCGCCGGGGCGGAAGTAATCGGTGACAGCCAGCCGCAGCTCTCCTTCCAGCGCGTGCCCGCGCAACTCCTGCAGCGCCAGTTCGTTCAGTGCGAGGATGCGGCGCGCGTGCTCCAGCAGCCGCGCACCGGCCGGCGTCGGCACTGCGCCGTGCCGCCCGCGCGACAGCAGCGGCACGCCGGCGCGCTCTTCCAGCTTGCGCAGCTGCTCGCTGACCGACGACTGCGACAGAAACAGCCGGGGCGCCGCGGCGGACAGGCTGCCGCTGTCGGCAACGGTGACAAAGGTGCGCAACTGGTCTGTTTCGAATCCACGCATGTCGGGGCTCCAGCAAAGGGGGAAAAAGGCGGCCGCAGTTCCTTCGGCTGATCCGATGGATCGCATCGGATATTCCCGCTTATCCGATAGTACACCGGCTCCTAACATGGCATCACCCACCCACGAAACAAGGAGCACAGCCATGCCCCACATCGTCCTGCAGCTCTCCGGCCAGCCCGATGCCGCCCTCACCCGCCGCAGCGCCGCCGCCATCGCCGACCTGACCGCAAGCGTGCTCGGCAAGAAACGCGACGTGATTGCCATCACCGTCCACTATGTACCGCACGACAACTGGATCATCGGCGGCGTGCCGCTGTCCGGGCAGGACCGCAACGCCTTCCACCTCGATATCAGCGTCACCGACGAGACCAATACCAAGGCCGAAAAGGCGCAGTTCATCCAGGCCGTGTTCGAGACCATGGCGGGCCTGCTCGGCAACCTGCATCCCGTCTCCTATGTGCATGTCATCGATGCCCGCGCGGCGGCGTACGGCTATGGCGGCCGCACGCAGGAGTACCGCCACCAGCAGGGCTGACGCGCGCGGCGAAGGCTACGGCACCATGCTGCGCAACGAGCCCGAGTATTTTGTGACCGGACTGGCCTGAAGCAATCGGGCGGCCCGCCGCTTGTACATTTGATGCGTTGTTAACTAGTGTGGTTGGGTGCAGCCGGCACCCAACCCGGCCAACTGGAATCCGACGCATGAAACAGATCACCCTGCCCGACGGCGAGCGCATTCCCGCGCTCGGCATGGGAACGTGGAACATGGGCGAGACGCCCGCCGCGCGCGCCGAAGAGATCGCCACGCTAAGGCTGGGCCTTGACCTGGGCCTGCGGCTGATCGATACCGCCGAGATGTACGGCGAAGGCCAGTCCGAGGAAATGATCGGCGAGGCCCTGGCCGGGCGGCGCGAAGAGGCCTTCCTGGTCAGCAAGGTCTATCCGTTCAACGCCAGCCGCCGCGGCACCGTGCAGGCGTGCGAGCGCAGCCTGCGGCGGCTGCGCACCGACCGCATCGACCTGTACCTGCTGCACTGGCGCGGCGGCGTGCCGCTGGAAGAAACGGTCACCGCCATGCAGGCGCTGCAGCGCGACGGCAAGATCCGCCACTGGGGCGTGAGCAACCTGGACCTGGCGGACCTGCAGGAGTTGTGGGACGCGCCCGGCGGCGACGGCATGGCCACCAACCAGCTGCTGTACAACCTGGGCCGGCGTGGGATCGAATGGGACCTGCTGCCGTGGCTGCGACAGCGCGGCATCCCGGTGATGGCCTACTCGCCGATCGAGCAGTCGCGGCTGCTGGGCAACCCGGGGCTGAAGCGCTTCGCGCGCGACCACGGCATGACCGCGGCGCAGGCGGCGCTGGCCTGGCTGCTGGCGCAGGACGGCGTCATCGCCATTCCCAAGACCGGCCGGCGCGAGCGCCTGCAGGAGAATATCGGCGCGCTGTCACACCCGTTGTCAGCGGCCCAGCTGGCCGAACTCGACCGCATCTTCCCGCCACCGGACGGGCCAGGGGCGCTGGAGATGCTGTGAGCGCGCCCGCGGCGCGGCGTCAGTTCAGGCGCGACGCATAGCGTTCGCGCTCGACGTAGCGCACCAGGTAGTTGCGCGCCTTGTCGCGGGTATCGGCCGTGACGCGCGCCGCCGCCTGGCGGGCGCTGTTCTTGCCGTGCGACGACGACATCTGTCCGTCCAGGTAGCTGCGGAAGGCGTCGTGCATGGCGTTCAGGTCGGACTGGCACGCGGCCAGCGCCGCATTCGCCACGTCTTTCGACTGGCCCTTGGACGCCAGGTTGTCGTCGGCCTTTTCCTTGACGCAATCCATGTATTTGGCGCGCAGCGACTGCCAGCCGCTGCCGTCGGCGGTCGCGGCAGCGCTGGCGCTATCCCCGGCGGGTCCGGTCGAGGGCTGGGAAGCGCACGCAGCGAGGAGCGCCAGTGGCAGGGCGGTAAGAATTTTCTTCATGCCTTGATGATGCGATGCGGCGGTGCCGCATGGGTGCGTGGTGGTTTCGGGAGCCGTCAAACTGCCACGAATGCGTCGGCGAGGCTACCTTCGTCACAAATGGAAACGCCTCGTCACCACGTGATCTTTTGTCCGAGTGCTTCTGGCGCCTATGCTTCAGAGACGACAACAACACCCAAGGAGACAAGAATGAAGCGTCGAAACTTCCTGACCGCCAGCGCAGGCCTGGCCCTGGGCAGCCTGGCACTGGGTGCCTGTACCACCACACCACCCGACGCGCCGGCCGACAAGGCGGCCCGGCGGCGCGAGCTCGACTCGGGCGTCGATGCCACGCTGTCGCGCCTGTATGGCTCGGTCAACGGCTCGCGCGAACTCGGCAATCGCGCGCGCGGCATCCTGGTGTTCCCCAAGACGTTGTCGGCCGGCTTTATCGTCGGCGGCGAATATGGCGACGGCGCCCTGCGCTCGGGCGGCGCAACGCGCGGCTATTACCGCCTGGTTTCCGGCTCGTTCGGCTGGCAGATCGGCGCGCAGTCCAAGTCAGTGATCCTGATGTTCCTGACGCAGGACGCGTACGACAAGTTCGTACGCAGCTCAGGCTGGACCGCCGGTGTCGATGCCACCGTCGCGCTGGCGACGGTCGGCGCCAGCGGCGTGCTCGACACCAATACCGCGCAGCAGCCGATCGTCGGTTTCGTGATGACCAATGCGGGGCTGATGGCGGGCCTGAGCCTCGAAGGCAGCAAGATCACCCGGCTCGACCTGTAAGCGTCTGGCGCGGCCTTGCGCCGCACGGCAGGACCGCCGTGCGGCTGCATTTTTCGCGGCCACTTGCCGCGAGGGGATAGAATTCGTCCCTTTGGCCGAATTCTCATGTGGTTCAAGAACCTGCAGGTCCATCGTTTCTCCGCCCCGTGGACGTCCGGCGCCGACGAAGTCGAAGCCAGCCTGGCGAAGCACGCCTTCTACCCCGGTACCAGCCTCGAAATGCAGACGCAGGGCTGGGCCTCGCCCCGTGACAACGGCCAGCTGGTCCACGCCGTGGGCCGCCAGATGCTGCTGACGCTACGCACCGAGAAGAAGCTGCTGCCGACCACCGTGGTCAACCAGGTCACGCGCGCACGCGCCGCGGAGATCGAAGAGCAGCAAGGCTACAAGCCGGGCCGCAAGCAGATGAAGGAACTGAAGGAGCAGGTCACCGAGGAACTGCTGCCGCGCGCCTTCAGCATCCGCCGCGACACGCGCGTGTGGATCGACCCGGACAACGGCTGGCTGGCGATCGACGCCGCGGCCGCGGCCAAGGCCGATGAAGTGCGCGGCATGCTGTTCAAGGCGCTGGATCCGCTGCCGCTGGTCAACCTGCATGTCAACCAGTCGCCGGTGGCGGCAATGACCGAATGGCTGGCCGGCGATGCCGCGCCGGGCGGCTTCACCGTCGACCAGGAAATCGAGCTGCAGTCCGGCAGCGAAAGCAAGGCCACCGTGCGCTATGTGCGCCACCCGCTCGATCCCGAAGACCTGCGCCGCCATATTGCCGCGGGCAAGCGCTGCACGCGCCTGGCGATGACGTGGAACGACCGCGTCTCGTTCGTGCTGACCGACGGGCTGGTGGTGAAGAAGGTGGCGCCGCTGGACGTGATCAAGGAACAGGCCGACGGCACCACGCATGACGAAGACGAGCGCTTCGACGCCGATTTCGCCATGATGGCCGGCGAGCTGTCCGGCCTGCTGGGCGACCTGACCGAAGCGCTGGGCGGCGAACGCAAGAGCTGAGGCAGGCGGCGCGCGCTGCCGCAGGCCGGCCCCCATTACGCCGGTTTCGCCACCCAGTTCACCTTGGGGAAACGGCCGGCAAACCCGGCCGGCATCGGCACCACGGTCTTGCCGGCGTAGTCGAAGAACACGAAGCCTGACTTGGCCATGGCGATCAACGCGCCGTCAGCCGGGCGCGTGATGCGGAAGATGATGTCGCCGCCGTACTTGTTGAAGTCCATCACGCCGACCTCGAACAGCAGCTGGTCGCGCGCGTGCGCTTCGTTGCGATACATGGTGGCCAGGTCCGTGACGATGATGCCGAAACCTTCCACCTGGTCCCCCTCGCTGCCGAACTCATAGAGGAAGCGGGCGCGCGCCTCGGAGATCATCGAGATCATCGAATCGTTGGCCAGGTGGTTGGCCGAGTTGATGTCGGTGACGCGCACGGTCAGGTGGGTCGAATAGCAGAACTGGTCGTCGGGAAGGTCGAGTTGAAGACGGGCCATGGCGGCATCGGGCTAAGTGGACAGGAAGCCGCCGCCCGGCGCGCGCAAGGGTCATCCGATCCCGGGCAGGCTGGCGGCGAGGCGCCCATCATAGTCGATCCGGCCGGTTCGGCCAGCGGGGCTCAGGGATTGAGCGGCGGCAGGGCTGCGGGCATCGCCCGATGCGCGCGGACAGGCCGGTGTGGGGGGCCGTACTTCGGCAACAGGCCCGCAAGTTCGCTGCCGTTCCATTGCCCCGTGCCGGTGCCGGCACCGAACAGGCGCCGTTCGAGTTCATCAACGGCGGAAACCAGCGCCGTGTCGCTGGTGCCTGCCGCCCACTCCGAAGGGGCCTTGCCCCACGCGGTGCTCGACCACCCCCCCAGAGCGCGATAGGCTGCCGGTGCGTCATCCGCGCGGCAGGCCTGCAGCAACGCAGCGAGCCGCGCCTCGCTGCCAGCCGCCCTGGCGCTGCGCCGTGCCGCGAGCGCCCGGCGCAGGCGTGCCACGCGCGGCCGTGCCCAATGCAGCAGCAGCCACGCCAGCACCAGTACCAGGGCACCCCCGGCCGCCCACCGCCACAGGCGCCACGCGGTGCCGCCCTCCCCGGGCAGCGGCACGGCGCGCGGGCCGGTCGGGGACAGTCCTGCGAGGTGCTGCGCGGAAGCCACGTCGACCTTCACCTCGGGTGCCTCCGATTCGCCGGGCTTGCGCGTCACCGGGTCGAACCATTCCACCTTGATCGCCGGCAGCGTATAGGTCCCGGCGTGCTCGAACACATAGGTAATGCGGTCCGTGCGGCTGCCGCCCGTATTGCCGGCGCTGTCGTGCGCGGCATCGCTGAGTTGCGGATCGCCAGCGAACACGCGCACGCCGGATGGCGCCTCGACCTTTGGCGGCCGGATCATCATGGCCTGGGTCTGCGGCGCGAACGTGGTGATGGTGCGCACCAGCGCGTCACCGGCATGGAATTGCGCCTGTGGGCCGCTCACCGGGCGGTCGAAGCGCTGCGTGACGTTCAGGCGCGCCACCGGCAGCGTGGCAACGGCCGGCGCGCCGGCTGCTCCCGCGGCGCGGATCGTGGTGGCCGGCAGCGTGACGCTGCCCTGCCGCGGCTTGCCGTCGTCGCCGGAATAGGTGAAGGCGATGGAGACCTGCGGCAACCGGAAATCGCCGCCCTGCTCCGCGGCAAACAGGTAGGTCTTCCGGATGCCGGCATAGGTCACGCCGTTGATGGTCTCGACCGTGTTCTGGCCGCGGTCGTCCGGCATGGTGACGATCGCGCCGGGCACCTGCAGCGTCGGAAAGACCGGCGCCGACAGGAAGAAGTTGGGCGCCAGTACCGTCACGTCGATGCGGATCTGCTGGCCCGGCAGCACCGGCTGCTGCGCCGCCACGTTGACGCGCACGACGGGATCGGCCCCCAGCGCGAGCGCGCTCGCCAGCCACAACACAAGGCCGGCGAGCCAGATGCCGAAGCTCCGCCCCGTGCGCATCATGGTTTGGCTCCGGCCGGCTGCGCCCGGCTCTGCTGCAGCGCGAACTTGCGCTGCAGCAATTCGGTCGGCGTGGTCTGGATCGCGCGCATCCAGGTCTCGGCGCTTTCGACCGCGCCCATCTCCAGCTTCTTGCCCTCGCCCTCGGGCGGCCTGGACTCGCTGTCGTACTTCACTTCGTCTGGCTTGATGTCGGGCGGCTCCTCGCCTTCCTTCGGCTTTTCCGCCTTGGCGGCCAGTTTCTCCATGAGCGCCAGGTTGGCCGCTGCCGCGGGCCATTGCGGGCGGCGTTTCAGGGCCTGCCGGTAGCGCGCCGCCGCATCCTTGTACTTGCCCATCCACGCCAGCGCATCGCCCTGGTTGAAGTCGCTCTCGGGCGAATCGATCAGCGCGAAGCTCTGCACCGCCTGCGCGTATTGCCCCGCGCGGTACTGCGCCACGCCGCGCCACATGGGGTCGTCGAACAGCGCGGCGGCGCCGGCAAAGTCGCCATGCTCGAACGCCCGGCGGCCCTGCTGGTCATGCGTGAGCCACAGGTCTACAAAGCGCCACGCGCGCGGCGCTTCGGCACCCGACGCCGAAGCCTGCGCGCGCAACTCCTGCTGCGGCGCCGCCAGCGCCACGGCAAGCAGCACGCCCGCGATCCAGCGCACGGTCCAACCCTTGCGGAACCACAGCACACCCAGCAGTGCAATGGGTATCGTGAGCCACCAGCCCTCATCCTTCCAGCGCGTGTTGTCCGCCGACTGCTTCTGCGCGAGGTGCGACTGCACGTGGCGCTGCACCCAGGCCACGTCGTCGTCGCTGTCGGGCGTGAACGTGGCAACCGGCACGCCGGTATCGTCGCCAAAGCGCTTGAGCGCGGCCATGTCCATGCGCGCGAACACGCGCACGCCGTCCCTCTCGACAAAGCCGTCGGTGCCGCTGCGCAGCGGGCCGCCGCGCTCGGTACCGATTGCCAGCACCACCGGCTGGCTGCGCCCGCTGCCTGCCTGGGCCTCGAACGCGCGCTCGGCGGCGGTTTCCACCCCATCCGTCAGGAACAGGATGGTGCCGGGCACCTCCTCATGCGCAAGCGCCGCGTCGATGGTGCGCAGCGCCAGCGCGGTGTCCCGGCCGGGCGCCGGCATGATGCGGGTCTGCAGCGCATCGACAAAGGTCTGCAGCAGCGTGGCGTCGTCGGTCAGCGGCAGCACCAGGTGCGTCGATCCGGCATAGGCCCAGATGGCGGTACGTCCGCCGTCGCGGCGCGCCAGCAGCGCCTTGACCTTGAGTTTCGCGCGTTCGAGCCGCGTGGGCGTCACGTCGATGGCATCCATGGTCGGCGACAGGTCGATGGCGATCGCCAGCGGCGCCTTGTCGTCGAGAAACGGCGGGCGCTCGCGCTCCCCCGCGGGACCGGCCAGCGCAATGGCGCCGAGCGCGAGCAGCAGCGCGGTCAGGTGCACGGGGCGGATGGCCAGCCGGCGTCGCTCGCCGACCATCAGCGCGTCCAGCAGGTGCGGGGCGATCGCGTCGCGCCAGCGGCGCCGCACATCGCCGCGGCGGCGCACCGCCCACACCAGCAGCACCGCCGGGACCAGCACGAGCAGCCACCATGGGCGCAGGAAATGGAAATCGGCAAGCGCCTGCATCACGGCTCCTCCGCCGCCGGCTGCGGCGCGCCCTGTCGGCGCGGACGCGACAGCCAGGCCGACCACACCGCCATGATGAGCTGGTACACCAGCACCACGCCGACCGCGGCGCCGAGCGGCCACATGAACAGCTCCCGGCGCGGCCGCCACGACAGCGTCTTGTGGTTGTGCGGCGTGATGCGGTCGAGCGTCGCGTAAATGCTCTCGAGCCCCTTCTGGTCGGCGCCGAAGAAATAGCGCCCGCCCGTCTGCGCGGCGATGCGCTGCAGCACGCCGAGATCGACGCGCTGCTCGCCCTCGGCGGACGGGTCGCCGATGCCGATCGTATGGACGATCACATGCCGCTGCCTGGCGATGTCCGCGGCGCGTTCGGGCGGCATCTTGCTGGCGGTGTCGTTGCCGTCAGTCAGCACGATCAGCACCTTCTCCGGCGCCTCGCTCTGGTCGAACATCTTGATGCCAAGGCCGATGCCGTCGCCCAGCGCCGTGCTGGGCCCGGCCATGCCCGGCAGCAGGTCACGGATCATGGTCTGCACGAGCGCGTGGTCCAGCGTGAACGGCGCCAGCGGGTATGGCGCGTCGCCGAACACGATCAGGCCGATGCGGTCGCCGGGCCGGCGTGTCACAAAATTGCTGACCACCTCCCGCACCGCCTGCACGCGCGGGATCAGCGCGCCGGCCGGGTCGCGGAAATCCTGCGTATCCATCGACTGCGACAGGTCCAGCGCGAGCAGCAGGTCGCGCGCCGGCTGCACCTTCTCGATCGGCGCCTCCAGGAACTGCGGGCGCGCCAGCGCCGCTACCAGCAGCGCCCAGGCGAGCGGCGCCAGGATGCGCTGCAGCCAGTTGCTGCGCGGCACGACTGCGCCCGGCGCCGGCTTCAGCCCCGCCGCGCTGGCCACCTCGCCGAAAAACGGCAGGCGCACGGAGGGGCTTTCCTCGCGATACGGCGGCAACAGCCACCACAGCAGCAAGGGCAGCGGCAGCAGCACGAAGAGCCACGGGTATTCAAACTGGTACATGGTGGCCGGCAATCCATTGCTGGCAGGCCGCGGCCGTGGCCGTCACCCGGCTGTCGGGCCATTGCGCCAGCGCCGCGGCATCGCGGTACTGTGCGTCGCTGACCAGCGTGGCGAGCACCGGCGCCGCCGCGCCGGCCTTGCCTGCATGGGTCCGCAGGAACTGCGCCCACTCCGCACCGGCCATGCTCGCCACCTCTGTGCGCGGCCACGCCGCCAGGGCGGTGCGCTTGAGCAGTTCCGCCATGGCGACCAGCGCGCGCGCGCGCGCCTGCGGCGACGCGGACATGCTTGCGCGCAACCGTGCCAGCTCGGCCAGCGCCTCGCGGCGGTAGCGGTTGGCGCGGTAGCGGCGCCACCAGCGCCAGGTTGCGAAGGCCAGCAGCGCCAGCACGATCGCGCCGGCCACCGGCCAGCCGATGGTCTGCGGCCGCCACGACGGCGGCGGCGGCACGACCACCTCGGCCATCTGCTGGAGATCGCCGGCAATCGTGGCGCTGTCGGGCGCGGCCGTGCTGTGCGTCAGGTCGCTCATGGCCGTCCTCCCTGGCGGGCGCGCAGCGTTCCCCTGCCTTGCGGCAGCGCTTGCCCGAGCAGGCGGCGCAGCTGCAGCGGCGTTTCCTCCGCGGCCGACAGCGGCAGCAGCGGCACGCCGATGGCGCGGTGCCAGCCCAGCAGGTTGCGGCTCTGCGCATCGACGAAGTCGGCGATGCCCTTGCGCGTGGCGGTCTGCCCGAAGCCGAGCTCGACCTGCAGCTCGCCGTCGCTCACGACAAGGTGGCCGGAATCAGGCAGCTCAAGCAGGAACGGGTCATAGACCAGCATCGTCAGCAGGTCGTTGCGGGCGCTCATCGACAGCATCAGGTCACGCGTGGCCGCGTCATGCCCGTCGAAGTCGCTGATGACGATGACCAGGTGGTCATGCCGCGCCAGCCGTGCGGCGCGCTCGAGCGCGGCATTGAGCTGGCCGGCGCCGCGCCGGGCGGGGGCATCGGCACGTAGCGCCTGATTGTGGCGCGCGATCTCGCCAAGCAGGTGCTCCACGGCCTGGCGGCTGCGGCGCGGCGCGAGTTCGATGCAGTCGCTGTCGCCGAACACGAGGCCGCCGACACGGTCTCCCTCCGACAGCACGCGCCACGCGGCAAGCGCAGCAGCCTCGGCGGCCACCACGGACTTCATCGCGCGACGGCTGCCGAAGAACATGTTGATGCGCTGGTCGACGAGCAGCAACACCGGCCGGTCCTTCTCCTCGCTGTACACGCGTACGTGCGGCTTGCCGGTGCGAGCCGTGACGCGCCAGTCCATGCTGCGGATATCGTCGCCGGGCAGGTAACCGCGCACTTCCTCGAAGGTCAGGCCGCGACCGCGTACCCGGGATGCGTGCCGGCCGGCCAGCACGCTGCGCACCGGCTGGCGTGGCAGGAAATGGAAATCTCGCGCGGCGACTTCGAGCGCCGCCAGCGCAGCGGCATCGACGCTGACACCGGGCTGCACGCGTGCGAGCCTGGCGGGTCCCGCCGGCACCGACGATCGGCCGAGCGAGGCAAGGTGGAAACGCATGGCGCTGCCCGCCGCGTCAGGCCACGGCCACCTGCTGCACCAGGCGGTCGATCACGGCATCGGCGCTGACACCGGCCGCGTGCGCCTCGTACGACAGGATCAGGCGGTGGCGGAACACTTCATGCACCACGGCCTGCACATCCTCGGGCGAGACGAAGTCTTGCCCGCGCAGCCAGGCATGCGCGCGCGCCACCTTGTCCAGTCCGATGGATCCGCGCGGGCTCGCGCCGACCTGGATCCAGCGGTCCAGCTCGTCATCGACGGCCTTGGGCTCGCGCGTGGCATGCACGAGCGCGACCATGTAGCGCGCGACCGCTTCGCTCACGTGGATGCCGTGGATCTCTGCCCGCGCGGCGAAAATGACTTCGGGTGCCAGCTGCTGCACGGAGCCCGCCTGTGCACCGGTGGCGGCGCCAGCCTCCTCGGCGCGCGCCAGCGCGACGATCTGCGCCTCGGCGTCGGCTTCGGGGTAGGTCACGTTCACGTGCATCAGGAAGCGGTCCATCTGCGCTTCAGGCAGCGGGTAGGTGCCCTCCTGCTCGATCGGGTTCTGCGTGGCCATGACCAGGAACAGCGGGTCGAGCTTGTGCGTGACGCCGCCGACGGTGACCTGGCGCTCTTCCATGGCTTCGAGCAGCGCCGCCTGCACCTTGGCCGGCGAGCGGTTGACCTCGTCGGCGAGCACCAGATTGGCGAAGATCGGCCCGGCCTGGAAGCGGAACTCGCCCTTTCCGCCCTCGGTGTAGTACACCTCGGAGCCCGTAACATCGGCCGGCAGCAGGTCAGGCGTGAACTGGATGCGCGACAGCTTTGCCTCCAGGTTCCGCGCCAGCACCTTGATCGCGCGCGTCTTGGCCAGGCCCGGCAGCCCTTCCACCAGCAGGTGGCCGTCAGCGAGCAGGCCCAGCAACATGCGCTCGATCATGCGCTGCTGGCCGACGATGGCCTCGCCCATCCGCTGCTGCAGTGCCAGCACGTCGTCACGGGTGCTCATGGGGCATTCCTCGATGGCGCCGGGCCGGGTGTACGGCGGACACCTCCGAACCAGGCGTAGTAAGGGTTGTCAGGATCGGTGCGCATGACTTGCTGCATATGCAGCGCCCAGGCGCCGCGGTCGCCGTAATAGGCATCGAGGCCGGCGGTGTAGAAGGTGTGCAGCGTTTCGCGTTCGCGCCCGATATCGGCGATCAGCCCGGCGATCAGCCCGGCATCGGCGCCGGTCAGCGGCGGCTCGGTCTGCAGCGTCAGCAGGCGCTGCAGGACCTGCGGGAACCCGGCACGCCGCACCCAGGCCGCGTATTCGATGCGCGGGCGGTCGTCGGTCACGGCGGGCGCATCGCCGGCATAACGCTCCAGGCCCGCGCGGTCCGTCACCCAGGTCGCCAGCAGCGCGGCCGGCGAGGCCACGCCGACCGCTCGCAGCGCCGACGCCACTTCCGGCTGCGCAAAGCGCTGGCGGATGCGTGCGGCATCGAGCGTGACCGGCGACAGGGAGCCCACCAGCATCATCTCGTGCAGTTCGGTAGTCCACAACGTCGCGTGCGGGAACACGTCGAGGAAACTGCGCACCAGCGAGCGCGTGTCTTCGTCGTTCTGCGTGGGCAACGGCAGCCATTGCGCGACCAGCCCGCCCGGTTGCAGCCGTGCCGCAGCCAGGCGATAGAAATTGGTCGAGTACAGGTTGACCACGCCTGCGGCCGAAGGCGGCGGCGGCTCCAGCGTGATCAGGTCGTAGCGCTGCTCGCTCTGCAGCAGCTCGCGCCGGCCATCCCGCAGGCGGATGTCGACGCGCTTGTCGCCGGTCACGCCGAAGTTGCCCTGGAACCGCGGCACCGCACGCAGCACCGGCGGCAGCAGTTCGGCCACCACGCGCTGCTGGAGTCCCGGATACGCCAGCGTGGCACCGGCGGTAATACCTGTGCCGAGGCCGATCACCAGCGCCGAGCGCGGCGTGCCGCTGTGCACGATCAGCGGCAGCAGCGCCTGCAAGCGCATATAGCGCAGCGAGGCCATGGTGTCGCCGGAGTTCGACACGCCCTGGATATAGAGGCGGTTGAAGCTATGGCTAGACGACGATTGCTTCACCACCGCCACGGTGGCGCCGCGGCCTTCCTCGTAGAACACCATCTCGCCGCCACGTGCGCGCGCCAGCAGCGTGGCGAGCCGGTCCGCGGGCGCGAGCGTCGCGGCAATTACCGCGAGCAGCGCTACCATCGGCACGGCCCAGCGCGCGGGCTTGCGTACACCGGAGCCGAGCGCCACGGCGATGACGCCGACAATGCCGGCGCCTACGGCCAGCAGCGACAGTGTGTGGACAAGGCCGATGCGCGGCACCAGCACAAACCCCGCCACCGCCGTCCCGACGATGCCGCCCAGCGTATTGAGCGCGACCACCGCGCCCACGCCGGCGCCGAGCCGGTGGTTGTCCACGCCCACACGCAGCACGAACGGGAACGCGGCGCCCAGCAGCAGCGTGGGCACGAATACCACGCTCAGCGCCGCCACGGCAAAGCCAGCACAGGCCGCAGCAAGGCCGTTCGGCGTGACCGACTGCACCCAGGCCGATACCACTGACTGCGCCTGCAGCAGCCATTCACCGAGCACCACGATCTCGAGCAACGCCACCAGGCCCGCTGCGGCGATCAGCATCCCGAACGCGCCCCATGGGTCTCGTGTTTGATCGGCCCGCCGCGCCGCGAGCGCACTGCCGATGGCAAGGCCCGCAAGGTAGGTCGCAAGCACCACCGCGAAGGCAAAGGTGCGCGTGCTGATGAACTGCACGATGGCTTGCGACCACACCACTTCGTAGCCAAGCGCGATGCCGCCCGCGGCGGCATAGAGCACCAGCGCCAGCCGACCGTCGCCGGCATCGCGCGCGGGCTCTGCGGATGCGGGCGGCGCGGCAACAGTGGCGGCCGGTTCGCGCGCGGGCACCGTGCGCGAAGCCAGGGCCAGCGCGGCGACCGCGGCCAGACCGTTGAGCGTGGCCGCGGCCAGCGCGCTGGCCATGATGCCGAGCCAAGGGATCAGCACAAAGCCCGCCAGCAGCGTGCCGGCAATGGCGCCTGCGGTGTTGGCGGCATACAGGCTGCCGCCATGCGTGCCGACCTGGCCCGCGCGCGACGCAAGCGCGCGCATCAGCACCGGCAGCGTGCCGCCCATGGCCGCCGCAGGCAGGATCACCAGCACGAACGGCAAGGCCCAGGCCAGCAGGCCGACGCGGCTTTCCAGCCACGCGAACGGCGCCGCGGCGCGAGCGAGCGCCAGCGTGGCGCCAATGGCCAGCACCAGCACGGCGATTTCGAGCCACGCATACAGCCGCAGCGGCCGTGCATGGCGGTCGGCCACGCGCCCGAACAGCCAGCCGCCGAGCGCGAGCCCTGCAAAGAAGGCGCCCACGGCGGTGGTGATGGCGTGCACATCCACGCCGACCACAAGCGCGAGCTGCTTGATCCAGAGAACCTGGTAGATCAGTCCGGCCGTGCCGGAGAGGAAAAGCAGCAGGGCAGGCACCAGCAAGGCGCCATGATGCGCCAGTTGGCCCTGCCCTGCCCGCAAGGCGGCGCTTTCCGCGCGCCGCGTTTTGCCAGTTCTGTGCCGCGCTTGCTGCTTGCCGGCGTTTGCGCCGGCATGCGCTTCTCTCATGGTGCGATCCTGGTGAAGAGACTGGCCGGGAGGATCCGGCCAACCATTGCCACGGGAATTACTTCGCGCCCGCCGCCGCCCCCTTGTCAAGGGACTTCATCAGCGCCTCGGTCATCTGGTCGATGGTGAAGCTTGCCGGCCTCTGGCTGGGTGGATACTCCTTGAATGTCTGTAGGAACGGCCCTACCCGCGACGACGCATAGCTGATCATGTATGCATTCTTCGCGGTCCAGTCATAGTACTGATCGGACACGATATCCGCACGCTCATAGGGATCCATGCGCAGATTGAACGCCTTCGGCACGCGCAGGCAGGTGAACGGGTTCGCCCACACCTGGAAGCCGCCCGGCTGGCGTTGTTCGCAGAAGACAAACTTCCAGTCGTTGTGACGCATCGCCACCAGGACGCCGTCATCGTTGAAGTAGTAGAAGTCCTGGCGGGGCCCGGTATTGCTCTGACCCGTCAGGTATGGCAGGAAGTTGTAGCCGTCCAGGTGCACCTTGAAGGACTTGCCGCCGATGCTGGTGCCCTTGAGCAGCCGGTCCTTGATATCGGCATCGCCGGCCGCCGCAAGCAGGGTCGGGAACCAGTCGAGCCCGGACATCATCGTCGTGGACACCGTGTTGGGCTTGATGCGCCCGGGCCACCGGACAAGCGCCGGCACGCGGAAAGCCCCTTCCCAGTTGGTGTCCTTCTCGCTGCGGAACGGCGTGGTCGCGGCGTCCGGCCAGGTGAACTGGTTCGGGCCGTTGTCCGTCGTGTAGATCACGATCGTGTTGTCGGCGACCTTCAGGTCATCCAGTGACTTGAGCAGCTTGCCGACATGCCCGTCGTGCTCGATCATGCCGTCCGCATATTCATTGCCCGGCATGCCGCTCTGCCCGCGCATCGACTCGCGCACGTGCGTGAACAGGTGCATGCGCGTGGTGTTCATCCACACGAAGAACGGCTTGTCGGCCTTGACCTGTTTTTCCATGAAGCCGATCGCCGCCGTCGTGGTCTCGTCGTCGATGGTTTCCATGCGCTTGCGGTTGAGCGGGCCGGTATCTTCCACCTTGCCGTCAGCAAAGGAGTGGATGACGCCACGCGGTGCATTTGCCTTGACCCAGGCCTCGTCGTTCTTCGGGTAGTACGGGCGCTCGGGCTCCTCTTCCGCATTCAGGTGGTAGAGGTTGCCGAAGAATTCGTCGAAGCCATGCGCGGTCGGCAGGTACTCGTTGCGATCGCCGAGGTGGTTCTTGCCGAACTGGCCGGTTGCATAGCCAAGCGGCTTGAGCGCCTGCGCGATGGTCACGTTCTGCGCTTGCAGGCCGACGGGCGCCCCCGGAATGCCGACCTTCAGCAGGCCCGTGCGCAAGCCGACTTCACCCGTGATGAAAGTGGATCGTCCCGCCGTGCAGCTGTTCTCGCCGTAGTAGTCGGTGAGCATCATGCCTTCCTGCGCGATGCGGTCGATGTTGGGCGTGCGATAGCCCACCACACCGTGGCTGTAGGCGCTGATGTTGGTCTGGCCGATGTCATCGCCGAAGATGACGAGGATATTGGGCTTCTTGCCGGACGGCGCGGTCGCCGGCAGCGCGGGCGCCGAAGCCGCCGCAACCGGCGCACTGGCGGCGACCGGCGGATTCTCCCTGGCCGGCACCGGCGCGGCCGCGGTGGGTGCCGGCGCCGTGGCGGGTGCCTGGGCAGCCGGCTGCTGCTCCTTGGGCGGCGTCTCCTTCTTGCCGCAGCCCGCGATCGTGAAAACGGCGGCGGCCATGGCCAGCATCACCAGCCTGGAGCCCCGTCCTTTCGCTATGCCTTGTTCAACTCGGTGCATGTCCCGCCTCCGTTCGTTGACCCGTTACGGTCGGTTCACTGCTGCTCCCATCGTGCTCATGGCTTGCCGGCCGGATAGATCTGCTGCCAGTCCTGCTTCATGCTGACCACGGTCCAGCCCTTGGCCCTGGCCGCATCCAGCGCCTTGTCGAGCTTGCCGACCTTGGACTGGCGGTCGTAGGCGAACTCCCGTTCGGCGTCGTCGTGATGCACCAGCACCGCCAGGCGCGGACCGTCGCCGCCGGCGGTGTACTCGAGCATCTGCAGGTCGCCGTCGGAATTGCCGACGGCGAGGATCGGGCGGCGGCCGATATGACGGTAGATGCCGACCGGCTTGCCGGGGCCGTCATCGATAAAGTCGAGCTTGGGATCGCGCATCAGCATGGGCTTGCCGTCGCGCACCATGTAGCGCACCGCCTGGGACGAGCCGATAACCTGTTCGGGCGGAATGCCGTAAACCTGCTGGCTCCACGGCCGCATGAAGTCGATGGTGCCGCCGGACACGATGTAGGTCTTGAAGCCGTTGGCGCGCAGGTAGGACAGCAGTTCGAGTTGCGGCTGGTAGACCAGCTCGGTATAGGGCCGGTTGAACCTGGGATGGCGCGCCTTGGACAACCAGTCGCGGATGGTGCGGTCGTATTCGTCCACGCTCATGCCGCTGTTGGCCGTCGCGATCAAACCAAGCAGCTGCTTCTGGTTTGCCATCAGCGCGTTCATGTCGTTGGCCATCAGCGCCTTGAACGCGGCATTCTTGCGCCACTCCGGATGCTGCGGCGCGGCGGCCCGGACCTGGTCGAGCAGGAAGAAGAACTGGAAGTACAGCGGCTGCTCGCTCCAAAGCGTGCCGTCGTTGTCGAACACCGCCACGCGCGCCTCGGGTGGCACGAAGGTGGGCGAGCCCGGGCTGGTCACGTCGGTCACGAACTTGAGCAGCGCCTGACGCGCGGCGCCATCGCGCCACGATGGCAGGGCCTGTTCCGCGGGCCGTGCCGCCTGGGTGGCAGCGGCCTGTGCCGCGGGGGCCGCAGGTCCGGCGGGCGCGGTACAGCCCAGCTGCAGTCCGGAAAGCGCCAGCGCGGTACACAGTGCGGCGATCGT
Organism: Cupriavidus phytohabitans; assembly: GCF_000426345.1. GTDB lineage: Bacteria > Pseudomonadota > Gammaproteobacteria > Burkholderiales > Burkholderiaceae > Cupriavidus. Next base: position 72,430 of record NZ_AUFE01000025.1, read on the forward strand.
CTTGCGCGATGCGCTGGCGCGCAAGGCGCTGTTGGCGGGCATGCTCATGGCACTTGCTCCTGTCTCGTGTCGCACCGCCCTGGCGTCAGCGTGGCGCCGGTTGCGACTGTCCGCCCATCGCCAGCGGCATATGGGGCGCATTGCGGCGCATCTCGGCCCAGCGGCTGTCGTCCATCACCAGCCGGAAGCCAAGGTGCGACATGCTGTTGAAAGGATCCGTCCCGCGCCGCGCGCTGGGGCGGTAGCTCAGGCAGTAGTCTTCGTTGCAGAGGAACGAGCCGCCGCGCGTCACGCGCTTGGGCGCGTTGACCGGTACGCCGGGCTCGCCGGGATCCCACGAGGCCAGCGGGCCGACCGGATTCTCGATCGGCTGCGCCTTGCCGGCTTCGCGCCGGAACTGGTCGGCGCGGTACCAGTCGGCGACCCATTGCCAGGCATTGCCGGTCATGTCGGACAGCCCGTAGCCGTTGGGCGGGAACGTGCCGACCGGGCTGGTGCCAAGCGCGCCGCCGGCCTTGGGGCTGACTACCGGGCTGACTACCTGGCTGACTAGCGGACTGACAACGGGGAACGGCTGCTTCTGCTGGCCCTGCCAGACGTTGGCCATCTGCTTGCCGGCGGGCGCGAACTGGTCGCCCCATGCGTAGGTGGCTTGCTCCAGCCCGCCACGCGCGGCGAATTCCCACTCCGCTTCGGTAGGCAGGCGCTTGCCGGCCCATTTGGCGTAGGCCTGCGCATCTTCGTAAGACACCTGCACCACCGGATGGTCGTCCTTGCCTTCGATCGAGGTACCGGGACCGCCCGGATGACGCCAGTCGGCGCCGGGCACATAGCGCCACCAGCGCGAGTAGTCCTGCAGCGGCACCGGACGCGGCGTGCCGACAAAGACCATGCCGCCGGCAACCATCGCGCTGTCGGGCGGACGCGGCGTACCGGGGGGCAGCTGTACCTTCAGGGTTTCCCAGTCCGGCGCCCGCTCCGCCGTGGTGACATACCCGGTGGCCTCGACGAACTTGCGGAACTCGGCATTGGTGACGTGGTGCTTGTCCATCCAGAAGGCATGCACGCGTACCTTGTGCGCCGGCTTCTCATTGGCCTGCGCCATCTTGCTGTCGCTGCCCATCAGGAATTCACCGCCGGGTACACGGACCATGCCGAGTGGGCCGTTCCTGCCGTCGCCTTCTACCACCCCGGGCGCCTTGCTGTCGCGCGACTGCGCGTACCACCAGCTGCCGCCCGCACCTGCCGCGATGCCGGCACAGACGAGCAAGGCAATCACGAATCCGCGGCGTCGATGCGGCGCCGCAGCAGAGGCAGGCAGCGCTTGCGCTGCGCCGCGCGGCGGAGCATGTGAATGGAGCCCGTTGCGCTTGCCGGTTGCCATAGGACGTCCCCCACCAAAGACAAAAAAAGGTGCAATCGTGCACCTGCGGGTATCGTCACAGAACGGGTACCGAAAAGGAATTTAGATTTCTTGCCGTGCGTGTTGAAAGATTTCACGGCGACGATGTCATCAGTGCTTGCTCCTCGGGGTAAATACCGCCCCGGCGTCTCGTCCATAGCGCCGATGTGCCACGCCCGCAGCAGCCCGTACGCTGCCGTCTGCCATGCGCGCAAGGCGCGACAAGACAACCAGGACGTCATAACCAGGAGGAAACACCATGCAAGCTGACCGACGCAAAGCCCTGCAGTGGCTGGGGGCAGGCTCCCTCGCCGCCACGGCTTCGGCACTTGGCCTTGGCCATGCCAGGGCCCAGTCAGGACAGTCCGCCGTGTCGAACTATCCGTCGCGGCCGGTGCGGCTGGTCGTGCCCTACCCGCCGGGCGGCGCCACCGACGTGCTGGCACGCGCGCTCGGCGATCCGCTCGGCAAATTGTGGCAACGCCCGGTCATCGTCGAGAACCGCCCCGGCGTCGGCGGCATGATCGGCGCCGACGTGGTGGCCAAGGCGACGCCGGATGGCTACACGCTGCTGCTGGCGCTCCCCAGCCTGGTGCAGACGCCCTACATGGTGGCCAAGCCCCCGTTCGATCCGCTGCGCGATCTCACCGCCATCGGCCAGCTGTGCACCTCCAGCCTGGTGCTGACCGCCAACGGCGCCATGCCGCGCACGTTGCCCGAGGTGGTCAGCCTGGCCAAGACGCAGCCGAACAAGATTTCCTACGGCACTTATGGCATCGGCACCGGCGCCCATCTCTATATGCAGGTGTTCGCGGCCGCTGCCGGCGCCGAGCTGCTGCACGTCCCATACAAGGGAGAAGCCCCGATCGCCACCGACCTGATCGGCGTCCAGATCTCGCTGGGTACGCTGTCCCCGATGACCGTGCGCCAGCACGCGCGCACCGGCAAGCTGCAGCCGCTGGCCGTGACCGGCAACGCGCGCACGCCGATGCTGCCCGATGTGCCCACCTTCCAGGAGCTCGGCTACAAGGGGCTCGACGGCCCGGCCTGGCTCGGCCTGTTCACGACGGCCGGGACGCCGCAGCCGATCGTCGAGAAGATTTCCGCGGATGTGGAGACGGTGATGGCCGCAGCCGATATCCGGCAACGCATGGCCGACCTCGGACTGATCGTCAAGACTTCGCGCCCGGCCGCGTTCGCGGCGGTGGCGAAGGCCGACCAGGCTTACTGGGGGAACGTGATCAAGAAGTACAACATCCGGCTGGATTGAGCTGGGCGCGCATCGCGACCCTGTTCGAGGCACGCCCCCTTTCCGACACTGGAAATGCGCGCCCAGCAAGAAGCGAAGCGTTTCAGATGACGCCCGCTTCCCGCAGCGCGCGCAACTCGTTCTCGTCCAGTCCCAATGCGCCATAGACCAGCGCATTGTGTTCGCCCACGGCCGGGCCACAGCGCGGCGCGGCCGGTGCGTAGCCGGAGAACCTCGGCACTACGCACGGCGCCGGCACTGACCCGAGTTCGGCATCCGGCAGGCGCACGATCGCCTCGCGCGCCTGCATCTGCGGATCTTCGACGATGTCGGCGATGCTGAACACCTTGCTGAACGGTACCTGGCAAGCCTCAAGCGCCGAAGCCACATCCGCGTAGGTCCTGGCAGCAAACCAGGCCGCGACCTGCGCGTCGAGCGCATCGAGATGGCGCACGCGGCCGGCGTTGGTGGCGTAGTCGGCCGCGTGCGCGAGCTGCGGCGCAGCCATCGCGTCTGCCAGGCGGCGGAAGGTGGCATCGGAGGACGCCACCACCGACACCCAGACGTCATCCGAGGTCCGGTACATATTCGACGGTGCCGCATAGGTAGTTCGATTGCCCGCGCGCTGGCGCACGCGGCCCAGTTGCTCGTACTCCACCGCCAACGGCTCCAGCAGCCGGAACAGTGCTTCAGTGGCCGCCAGGTCGATCTCACGGCCGGGCAGGTCCGGCCGCGCGCGCCGCTCCGCCACCGCGGTGGCAATCGCAAAGGCGCCGAACAAGCCAGCGACCATGTCGCCGACCGGATAGTTCATATGCATCGGTCCGCTCTCCGGCGAACCTGCCAGGTTGGTGAACCCGCTCATCGCTTCAAAGATTCGCGCAAAGCCGGGCCGCTGCGCATACGGTCCGGTCTGGCCGAAGCCGGTCAGCCGCAAGACCACCAGGCCGGGGTTGGCAGCGCGCAGGGTATCGATATCCAGCCCCCAGCGCGCCAGCGTGCCGGTGCGGAAGTTCTCGACCAGTACATCGAACTGCGGCAGCAGTTTCAGGAAGATCTCCTTGCCGCGCGGTGTGCGCACGTCCAGCGAGATGCCGCGCTTGCCGCGGTTGGTGACTTTCCAGTACAGCGCATGCGCGTCGGTGACGGGCTCGAGCGAGCGCAGCGGATCGCTGCCATCGGGCAACTCCAGCTTGACGACTTCGGCGCCCATGTCGCCACACAGCGTGGCCGAGAACGGTGCCGCCACCACGGTGGCCATGTCCAGGATGCGCACGCCTGCGAGCGGGCCGGCGCCGGCATCGGTGTGGGTGTTGCAAGGCTTTGCCGCCGTGGCGGCGGGGTCGGGTGACGCGTTCGGCATGGGATCTGTCTCTTCGTTTTGGGGATGGCGCAAGTTGCTGCGATCCAAACTGACAGCCCCGCGCGTCGGGCGCAAGCACGGTTTCGCTGTGCGGAACCATCGTGCTACAACATTGACGAGCCCCCCTTACGGATCCGAGCATGAATGCCAACAGACCGCCGCGAGACATGGAACGCCCTCCACTGCCCGGCCTTGCCAGTGCCGACGAACTCTCTACCGATCGCCAGTTCGCCAGCAACCTGGCGCGCGGGCTGAATGTGCTTAGGGCGTTCACGCCGGGCAGCCCGGTGCTGGGCAACCAGGACATCGTGGCGCGGACCGGACTGCCCAAGGCAACGGTGTCGCGCCTGACGTACACGCTCAGCCTGCTTGGCTTCCTGAGCCGGGTGCCGGGCAACCAGAAGTACCGGCTCGGCGCGGGCGTGCTGGCGCTGGCGTATCCGATGCTTGCGGGGCTGGCTATCCGCCAGATCGCGCGGCCATATATGGAAGCCATCGCCCGCGAAACCGGGTGCACGGTGAACCTGGGAATGCGCGAGCGGCTGACGGTGGTGTACGTGGACAGTTGCCGCGTCGATCCGGGCAACGTGTACCAGCCCGACATCGGCAGTACGCGGCCCTTGCTGTCCACCTCGATTGGGCGCGCCGTGCTGCTGGCGTGCGGGGCGGAAGAGCGCGCCGCGGTGCTGAACCGGCTGCGCGTGGAAGATGCCGAGCGCTTTGAGCGGGAGCAGCCGATGTGGATCGCGGAACAGGCGCACTACGCGGCGCATGGATATTGCCTGAGCCGCGGCGAATGGCGAACCGACATCCATGCGATTGCCGTGCCGATCCGGCAATCGCTGCATGAAGACCCGTTCGCGCTGAACTGCACCGTCGCCGCCGCGCGCGATCGTGACGACATGCTGGCGCGCACAGTCGCGCAGAAGTTGCGCGAAGGCGTCAGGCAGATCGAGCTGGCGTGCGCGCGTTGACGGCAAGCGGTTCTCGAACGAGGTATCAGGCAATGACGACGTAGCGAAAGTTGTAGCAAGCAGGCGCCAAGCGATCCGACGAGATTGCGGCCTTATAGGGAAACTACCCAGGGAAACTACCCAGGAGACAAGATGCAACCCACTCAACCAGCGCGCCGGCGCCTGCTGGCCGCCATGCTCGGCTGCGCCGCGCTCGCGCCTGCCGTGGCTTTTGGCGCCGCCGACAGCGCCGACAGGTTCCCCGCCCGCCCCATTCGCATCATCGTGCCGTTCTCGGCCGGCGGCGTGGTCGACACCGTCACCCGCGCCACCGCCGAGCGCATGGCCCAGTTGCTGCGCCAGCCTGTCATCGTCGAGAACCGTACCGGCGCGGGCGGCGCCATCGGCACCGACGTCGCCGCCAGGGCCACGCCGGACGGATACCCGCTGCTCGCCGTCAGTCCCAGCTACGTGATCGGCCCGCTGCTCAACAGCGCGATCAACTGGAAGGGCGCACGCGACTTTCGCGCGGTTGCCGGCTTTGGCGTGGTCCCCAACGTGATCGTGGTCCCCGCATCATCGCGCCTGCGCAGCCTGCCCGAATTGCTTGACGCCGCGCGCAGCCAGCCCGGTGCGCTGACCTACGCCAGCGCCGGCGTGGGTACCTCCAACCACCTCTGCGGCGAACTGCTCGCACAAATGACCGAGGTCAAGCTGACGCATGTGCCGTACAAGGGCCAGCCCGAGGCGCTGACGGACGTGCTGGGTGCACGCGTGTCGATCATGGCGCTGACCGCGGCAATCGCACGCCAGCAGGTCCAAAGCGGCAAGCTGCGTGCACTCGCCGTGACTTCCGCCAAACGTTCCGCGGCGTTGCCAGACGTTCCCACGGTTGCCGAAGCTGCGCGCCTGCCCGGCTATGAAGTGGGCGCGTGGCTAGGACTGGTCGCGCCGCACGCCACGCCCGACGCCGTCGTGCGCAAGCTGGCTGACGCCGCGGCGCAGGCGGTCAGCGATCCTGCCGTGGTCAAGCGCCTGGCCGATCTCGGCATGGACGTGGCCCCGCAATCCGCACCCGCCTTCGACCGCTACCTGGACAGCGAATCGCAGAAGTGGACCCGCGTGCTGAAGACCGCCGGCATCACAGCCCAATAGCACCTTCCACACCTGTCGTTCACAAGGCAAGACACATCCCGTTCCATCCCAGACACCTGCCCATCTCACTTTCCCATGATCCGCGACACCGCCCGCATGCAAGCCCTGCTTGCCGACCTCCGCCAGTTCGTCCTCAACACCTGCATTCCGCTCGAAGCCGACATCGACCGCGACGACGTCATCCCTGAACCGGTGGTCGACGCCATGCGACAACTCGGATTATTCGGACACAGCATTCCCGAAGCCTACGGCGGCGCGGGTCTGACCTCTGAAGAACTGACGCTCGTCAACATCGAAGTCTCGCAGGCCGCCACCGTCTTCCGTGCGCGCTTTGGCGGCAACACCGGCATCGCCTCCGAGTCGCTGGTCGTCGACGGCACCGAAGCGCAGAAGACGCGCTACCTGCCGCGGCTTGCATCGGGCGAGCTGACCGGCTGCTTCGCGCTGACCGAGCCAGAAGCCGGATCCGACGCCACCTCGCTGCAGACGTCGGCGCGGCGCGACGGTGACCATTACGTGCTGAACGGCAGCAAGTGCTTCATCACCAACGCGCCGATCGCCGACCTGTTCACCGTGTTCGCCCGCACCGACCCGGATATCTCCGGCGCGCATGGCATCAGCGCCTTCCTGGTCGAACGCGGCACGCCCGGCATCAGCACCGGCGAACCCGAACGCAAGATGGGCCAGCACGGCTCCCCGGTGGGCGACGTTTACCTGCAGGACTGCCGCGTGCCGGCCACCGCCATCGTCGGCGGCCAGCCTGGCGTCGGCTTCAAGACAGCGATGAAGGCGCTCAACAAGCAGCGCATCAACCTGGCCGGCCTGTGCATCGGCCCTGCCATCCGCCTGGTGGACGAGATGGTGCGCTACGCCAGCCAGCGGCGCCAGTTCGGCAAGCCGATCGCCGATTACCAGCTGGTCCAGCAAATGATTGCCGACAGCAATACCGATATCCACGCCGCGCGCGCGCTGGTACTGGAAACCGCCCGCCGCCGCGACAACGGCGAGGACGTGACCATGGAGGCATCGATGTGCAAGCTGTTCGCCTCTGAAATGTGCGGTCGCGTGGCGGATCGCGCGGTGCAGATTTTTGGCGGCAGCGGCTATATGGCGCGTACGGTGGCGGAGCGGTTTTATCGCGACGTGCGCCTGTTCCGCTTGTATGAGGGGACCACGCAGATCCACCAGCTGAATATTGCCAAGCGGACGATGCAGGCGCGGGAGGGGGTGTTGGGACACGTGGGATAACGACGCAAGGCGTCCACCGACGAAATGGATTCCTGTGGGCAATAATGATCGTGTCCGACTTCCCACCGAGACCACCATGCCCGCACCATTGATCCACTCGGCACGCCTCGCCCTGATTCCCTTCTCCGGCGCCGATGCCGACGAAGTCTGGCCTTGCATCACTCCAACCCTGGCCCGCTACATGGAATGGGAACCCGCCCCCTCGCCGGCGGCATTCCGCGACGTCTGGCAAGCCTGGCTGTCGGCCATGGACGACGGATCGGATTTTATCTTTACCATCCGCCGGGCCAGCGATGGCCATTTCCTGGGACTGGCCGGGCTGCTACACGCCGATACGCCGGCACCGGAATTTGGTATCTGGATCAGGGAAGACGCCCACGGCCATGGCTATGGCATGGAGGCCGTGCTGGCGGTGAAGGACTGGGCCATGGCCGCACTGCAGCCGTTACGGTTCATCTATCAGGTGGCGGAAGAGAATTGGGCGAGCCGGCGGATTCCGGAGGCGATGGGCGGCGTGGTAGTGGACAGCCAGCCTGCGCCGAAGTATGTGCGCGTGATCTATGAAGTGCCAGCACGGTGATGCAGGCACGCTGCCGCATACCGCCGGGGCGGCGGAACCCGCTTCACGGTAAGCGGCAATGGCCCGACGCGAACCGTCATTCGCGCCGGGCCATCCAGAACATCTAACGCCCCTTCCACTCCGGCGGCCGCCGTCCCACAAACGCCTCTACCCCTTCCCGGAAATCTTCGCTCCCATAGCAAAGGCGCACGAGATCATCGGTATCGGCCACCGCCTCCACGGTCTGCCGCCGCAACGCCTCCTTGACGACCGTTTGCGTAACCGGCGCCAGCGCGGCGAGCCGGTTGCATAGCGCGGCAACTTCGCTCTCGATCAACTCGGCCGCATAGACGCCTTCCAGAAATCCGCACGCCAGCGCCGCATCGGCATCCAGGATCTGCGCCAGCAGCAGCATGCGCCGCACCGGCTGCAAACCCCACGCCGCGCGCAGCTTGGCGAGGTTCAGCGCCGACAGCGTGTTGCCGAGCGTCCTGGCGATCGGCACGCCGAAGCGGGCCTTGGGCGTCGCCACGCGGAAATCGCAGGCGGTCGCGATGGCCAGCCCGCCGCCCACCGCCCAGCCCTCGATGACGGCCACGGTCGGCATCGGCAGCTGTTCGACAAGGCGGACGCCCTCGTCGATGCGCGCTTCGTAGGCCACCCCGTCATCGCCGCTCGAAAATCGCCGGAACTGCGCGATATCAGTGCCCGCGACAAAGGCCTCCCCGCCCTCGCCGCGCAGCACCACCACGCGCACGCCCGCGCCGCCATCCGCCGCCAGCTTGCGGCAGTGCGTGGCGAGCTGCTCGTACATCGCCCATGTCATCGCATTGCGCGCGGCCGGGCGGTCGAACGTCAGCGTCGCGACCTGTCCCTGCACCGTGAGCCTGACTTGCCCGTCGCTGCCAGCGCCGGCGTCGCGCTGGCTCGACTCGGATTGGCCGCCTCCCGGCGGCAGCGTGGCGCTCATGCGCCGAACGCGCCGGCCGCCGCCAGCGACTGCTGTTCGTCCTTCGACAGTCCCAGCTCGGCGAGGATCTCTTCCGTATGCTGGCCCAGCAGTGGCGGCGGGCGCCGTACCTGCTGCGGCGTGCCGCCCATCTTGACCGCGAAGCCGATGTTGGGCACCTTGCCCTCGATCGGATGATCGATCTCGATGCGCATCTGGCGATGGCGGCCGTGCTCGCTGTCGAAGGCCTGCGGGTAAGTCAGGATCGGGCCGGCCGGGATGCCGACTTCGAGCAGCCGCTCGATCCAGTAGTCGCTGGTCTGCGTGGCGAAGCTTTCCTCCAGCGCGGCGATCAGCGCCTGCCGGTTCGCGAGCCGCAGCGACACAGTGGCAAAGCGCTCGTCCTTGAGCAGGTCTTGCCGGTCCAGCGTATTGCACAGCAACTGCCACAGCTTCTGGTTGGTGGCGCCCATGACGAAGTAGCCGTCGGCGGCCTTCATCGCCTGGTACGGCGCGCTCATGCGGTTGGCGGTGCCCAGCGGCTCGGGCTCACGGCCCGTGCCCCAGTACTCGCAGGTGTCCCACACCGAGAACGCCAGCGCGGAGTCAAACAGCGACGCATCGACATACTGCCCCTTCCCCGTCTCCCTGGCGCCGATGTAGGCGGACAGCATGCCGTAGGTCGCGAACAGCGCGCAGCCGATATCGGCCACCGGCACGCCCGCCTTCACCGGCGCGCCGCCCGGGTAGCCGGTCACGCTCATCACGCCAGACATCGCCTGCGCCATCAGGTCGAAGCCCGGCCGCGTAGCCCACGGCCCGCTCTGGCCGAAGCCCGAGATGCTGCAGTAGACCAGCTTCGGGTTGATCTTGCTGAGCGTCTCGTAATCGATGCCCAGGCGCTTCATCACGCCGGGACGGTAGTTCTCTACCAGGATGTCAGCGGTTTCCGCCAGGCGATAGAGCACCTCGCGGCCGGAGTCGGTCTTCAGGTCCAGCGTGACGCTGCGCTTGTTGCGGTTCATGTTGAGGAAGCCCATGCTGTCCGGGCCCTTCATCTTGAACCCCATCGAGCCGCGCGTCTGGTCCCCGCCCTCGGGCGGTTCGATCTTGATCACGTCGGCGCCGAGGTCGGCCAGCAGCATGCAGGCATAGGGCCCGGCCATGACCTGGCTGACGTCGAGCACCCGCACGCCGGCCAGCGGCAGTCGGGATGCAGGGGCTTGTTCGCGGGAATCGCTGAAATCTGTCATGGGGTGCTTCCTGGGAAATTCGGTAAGGCGGCGTACTCGGGTGCGGCGACCATCAGCCATCAGCGTTCGGCCCTCAGCTTTCAGCCTTCACGCCCGCGTCTTTCACGACCTTGGCCCACTTGGTGGATTCGGAGGCGATAAAGGCTGCGAACTGCTGGTTCGATCCGCCGGAATCCTCGGCGCCGAAGCTCTTCAGCCGCTCGACAACATCCGGCATGGCCAGCACCCGGTTCACGTCCGCGTTCATGCGCTGCGCCAGCGCCGCGGGCATGCCCTTCGGGCCCACCAGCCCGTACCACGACGCGGCGTCCAGGCCGGCGAAGCCCGACTCCGCCAGCGTCGGCACATTGGGATGGCTGGCCGCGCGCTTCAGGCGGGTCTGCGCGATGGCAATCACCTTGCCCTGCTGAATGAACGGCGTGGCGGCGGTCATCGTGTCGAAGGCATAGTCGATCTGCCCGCCCATCAGGTCCGCCACCAGCGGACCCGAGCCCTTGTACGGCACGTGCACCACATCGATCCTGGCTTGCATCCGGAACAGCTCCAGCGCCAGATGCTGCGCCGAGCCGATGCCGGACGAACCGAAGGAAATCTTGCCCGGGTTCTTCCGGCACAGCGCCACGATGTCCGAAACCGTCCGCACCTTCTGTTCCGGACGGCAGGTCAGCATATTGGGCGTGACGCCCACCATCGAAATCGGCGTGAAATCCGCGCGCGGGTCGTACTTGACGTCCAGCAGCGCCGGGGCGATTGCATGGCTGTTGACATGCGCCATCAGCAGCGTGGCGCCATCCGGCGGCTGCTTGGCCACATAGGCCGCGGCGATCGCGCCGGTGGCACCGGGCTTGTTCTCCACCACCACGCTGGTGTTCCACATGACCCCGAGCTTCTGCCCGATCACGCGCGCCAGCACGTCCGTGCCGCCGCCGGGGGCAAAGCCCACGACGATGCGCACCGGCCCTTGCACGTCAGCGGCGGCGCGCGCCAGGCCGGGCATCGCCAGTCCGGCCGCCGCGGCCAGGATGAATTGTCTGCGCTGCATTGCGTGTCTCCGTAGTACGAATCGTTATGGAGCCATCATCCGCAATGCGCGCGCCGCGGGCTATCGCTATTTTTGGGATTCTGGTTTCGCGTTTTGCGCAAGCACTTCCAGCACGCTGAGCGCGGCGGAGGAAAGTGCGCCATGGGGCCGGTGGCAAAGCACGAATTGCCGTTTCGCCCAAGGCTCGGCAATGGGCAATCGCACGAAGCGGCTACCGGCTGCGACCTCGCCGGCGATCGCCTCCGGCATGACCCCGGCGCCCAGGTTCTGCGCCACCAGGGCCGCGATGCTGTCGAAGCCGCCGACCCGCATGCGCATATGGAGCACGCGGCCGGCTTCCTCCGCCAGACGCTCCAGGCCGATCGAGATGGCCGAGCTTTCGCCGAGGACGATCAGGTCGCAGTCCAGCACATCCTCGGTCGTGACCTGTTTGCGCCGCGCCAGCGCATGGCCGCGCGCCACCACCAGGACCAGCCGGTCATCGCGATACGGCTCGGTCGGCAGGTCGATCACGCCCAGGCTGCCTTCATAGATGCCGATGTCCACGGTGCCCCGGCGCAACGACTGCTGGACTTCCTGGCTGTTCATTTCCTGCAGGTCGATGCGGACACCGGGGCAGGTGGTGTTGCAGCGCTGGATGTCGAAGGGAAGGAACTGGATGACCGCCGATTTCGGCGCCGCCACCCGCACCACGCCCAGGTCGCCGCCGACGAAAGAGGCGGCATCGTCCTGCATGCGCTGGACGGTATAGGTGATGCCGCGGGCGTGGGCCAGCAGTGCGCGGCCGGCTTCGGTCAGGGCCATGCCGTGCGGGAGGCGTTCAAAGACGGAGACGCCGAGCTGGGATTCGAGTTCGAGGATGCGTCTGGAGGCCGCTGCGGCCGCCAGATGCACCCGTTCCGCGCCGCGGGTGATGCTGCCCTGGTCGGCTACGGCGATGAAGAGCTGGATCGTGGTCAGGTCGAAATGCAGGCGCGGCGCGCGGATGGGTGCGGAGGACGTCACGATGGTCGGCGCTAAGTGGGCGTCGTTGGGGGCGAGCTACCGTTCGAGCGCAAGGAATCCGGTTTCGAAGTGCCTTGGAATGCTCTACCGCAGGCTGCGCCATTCTCCACTCATGAAGCGGTGTCAGCAAGCGGGATTCTCCCGCGAAACCGTGCCGGGTATCAGGCAGGGCCGGCGAGCAAACGGCGATTCGGGGTTGCCCCCGCTGCCCGCGTGTTGCCGGACGGGGGTCTTTGTACGGTTTTGTATTACGCCCCGCCAACGCAGTCAGTCGTATCCAGCTCCCCGCGACACCCCGCCCAGCGAAAGCAACTCCATCCGCGCAATATCGAAGCGAGCACACTCTGCCTTGAGCCACGAAGAGAAAATGGTCACGCGGCGGTCCTCCGGATTACGAGAAAGCAGCATGTAGCGCGCCGGCGCGCGTACATGCTTGCCGAAGACATCCACCAGCCGTCCGCTCCTGAGCTCGTCATAGACCAACGCCGTACGTCCCATCGCCACCCCCTGGTGGTTCAGCGCCGCGCTGATCGCAAGGCTCGACAGATTGAATTGCGGCCCCTCCAGCTGCGCAATCCATGCCGGGTGAAAGGCCTCAAGCCATGTGCGCCATTCCACGAACTCGGCTGCGCCGACCCACGGCGATGCGTCATGCAGCAACACGACGCCGTCGAGCGACACCCCGCCAGATAGCCCAGGGTGCTGGGCGAGGTACTCGGGCGTGGCCACCGGAATCAGGAACTCGTCTAGCAATACGTCGGCATGCATTTGGCTGTAGCGGACCGGGTCATAACGCACTGCCACGTCAATGTCTTCCGCCTCCATCGATTGCCTGTCCAGGGCCTGGAACTCGGCTTTCAGGCGCACGGACACGTCCGGCTGCTCGCGGTGGAACTCGGTCAGGCGCGGCATCAGCCATTGCAGCGCAAACGACGGCAGGCAATTGACCTGCAACGGCGCGTTTGGCAGGCCGAGTCGCTGGATGGTCTGCTGGATGTCTTGCAGTGCGCGCGTAGTCGTCTCGAACAGCGCCTCGCCCTTTGGCGTCAGTTTCAGGTTGCGCGGCTGCCGCACGAAGAGCATGTAGCCGAGGCGATCTTCCAGATGGCGTATCTGCTGGCTCACCGCGCTTTGGGTGAGGCTCAGCGATTCGGCGGCCTTCGTGAAGCTCAGCAGGCGTCCCGCGGCTTCGAAACACCGCAGCGCGCCGAGAACGGAGGAGTCGAGCATTTGGATTAGCCTGGCTAATACATACGTTAGAAACCATCGCTATTCTTGCACGGCTGCAGCGCCTACGATCATGGCTCATAAGGCATTCCTCGGAAAACGACTTGATGACCACCCTGCCGCTGCCCACAGAACTATTAGCACGACTTCAATCGAAACGACCGCTGCTTTGGCTGAATCCGAGGCTGGGACAACCCCTGCCGGCTTCCGCCCCATCGACAGAACTGATCGAGGCAGCTGAGGCACGTCTTGCGCGCTGCGCACCGCTCATGGCAACGCTGTTTCCCGAACTGGCGCCAAGCCATGGGCAAGTGGAATCGCAACTAATGCCTGCCACCGCGCTCCAGCACGCGCTCATTGGCAACGATGGCGCCGAGGGCGCCTGGTTCATCAAGCGAGACGACGAACTGCCGATTGCCGGCTCCATCAAGGCTCGCGGCGGCTTTCATGAAGTGCTGGCGATTGCCGAGTCCATCGCGATCGAGCATGGCATCCTCGACCCCGACGGTGACCGCCGCGTGCTCGCGACGGCGGAAGCGCGCGCGCTGTTCTCGCAATACTCGGTGACGGTCGGCAGCACCGGCAACCTCGGCCTGAGCATCGGCGTCATGGCGGCTGCGCTCGGGTTCGATGCGGTTGTGCATATGTCCGCGGACGCCAAGGCGTGGAAGAAGGACCGCCTGCGCAAGCGCGGCGTGCGCGTCGTGGAACATGAGGGCGACTACGCGGAAGCTGTTGCAGCAGGCCGGGAGCAGGCGTTGGCGGCGCCGCGCTGCCATTTCGTTGATGACGAACGCTCCGCCCTGCTCTTCTTTGGGTACGCCGCCGCGGCACGTCACCTTGCGCGCCAGTTGGCCGAAGCCGGCCGCGTGGTGGATGCCGCCCATCCGCTCTTCGTCTATCTCCCCTGCGGCGTCGGCGGCGCCCCCGGTGGCATCACTTACGGGCTCAAGGCACTGTTCGGCGAACATGTGCACTGCTTCTTTGCCGAGCCCGTGGCCTCGCCGTGCATACTGGTGCAGTTGGCCTCGGGTGCGGACTCGCCCGTATCCGTCTACGACATTGGCCTGGATAACCGGACCGATGCCGATGGCCTCGCAGTCGGCCAGGCATCCCATCTGGTCAGCCCGTTGATGGCTTCCCAGCTCGCCGGCGTGTTCACCGTCCCCGACGATCAGCTCTACGTTCATTTGCTCGCGCTCAAGAGGTCGATGGGCGTGGAAGTCGAGCCGTCGGCGGCGGCTGGCATCGGAGGCCCGGGCTGGCTACGGGACTCGCCCGAAGGTCAGGCATATGTGCGCGATCACGGGCTCGACATGCGCGATGCAACGCATGTGATCTGGGCTACCGGCGGCTCGCTTGTTCCGCCCGAAGAACTTCGCCGGTTTCAGGATTACGCGGCGACGCTGGCCGGCGATGCGTCCGGTGCGATGCAACAGGTAGCCTGACCCTTTCATCGTCGCCCCCAATAAAAACAAGGAGCCACTTTCATGGAGCATCACGCCACGCTTTCGCCCGATGTTCAGAGCCGGCCTGACACCTACGCATTCGCAGACGCCACCTACCGCAAGGTCGCCCTGCGCTTCATCCCGTTCCTGATGCTGTGCTACGTCGTCGCGTATCTCGACCGCGTGAACATCGGCATTGCCAAACTCAGCATGCTGTCCGACCTGCAATTCAGCGAGGCGGCCTATGGGCTCGGCGCAGGGCTGTTCTTTATCGGCTACATGCTGTTCGAGGTACCGAGCAACCTCATCATGCATCGTGTCGGCGCGCGACGCTGGATTGCCCGGATCATGATCTCGTGGGGCCTGCTCTCGGGCGTCATGGCATTTGTCACGACGCCGTGGCAGTTCTACACGGTGCGCTTCCTGCTCGGCGTCGCCGAAGCCGGCTTCTACCCCGGCGTGATCCTCTACCTGACCTACTGGTTTCCGAATCGGCGCCGCGCCAAGGTCACGGCCATCTTTCAGGCGGGTATTCCCATCGCCGGCCTGCTCGGCAGCCCTTTGTCAGGCTGGATCCTGGAACGCTTTCACCTGGTAGGAGGTCACGCCGGCTGGCAATGGGTGTTCGTGCTCGAAGCCCTGCCAACGCTCCCGCTGGCCATCGGCGTGCTGTGGATCCTGACGGATCGCGTCAAGGACGCCAAATGGCTGACGCCGGCGCAACGCCAGTTGATCGAGAACGATATCGCGCAGGATGACCATGGCCGGGAGCACATGCCGCTGACCGGCATTCTGCGCGACATGCGGATATGCAAGATCATCCTGATGACATTTCCGGCGATGATGGCGTTGTACACGCTCGGCTTTTACCTGCCCACGCTGATCAAGGACGCAGGGGCGGTCAGTGGCGTGCAGATCGGCCTGCTCAGCGCAATTCCGTATTGCGTGGCCGTGGTAGCCATGGTGCTGGTGGGGCGGAGTTCGGATCGGCATGGAGAGCGTCGCTGGCACCTTGCCGGCATCATGCTGGTGGGCGCCTTTGGGCTCGTGGCGAGCGTATTCGCGGGACAGAACCTTGTACTCGCCGTGATCTCGCTGTCGATCGCGGCGGCGGGGATCATCAGCTTCTCGCCGATCATGTGGACGTTGCCGACGGCATTCCTGGGCGGGGCGACGGCCGCGGCGTGCATCGGCGCGATCAACAGCCTGGCGAATCTCGGCGGCTTCGTCAGCCCGTACCTGATCGGCTGGATCCGCGACACGTACCACAGCACCGCGCCCGCCATCTTCATCATCGCCGGTGCACTTGTCGCCGGCGCCCTGATCGCCCTAAGCTTTGATCCAAAGAAGGTCAATCGCTGATCGCGCGCAAAACCTACATCCCGGAGGCATTCCCGTGACTTCAGACCAATCGCCCGTCCGCCTGGCCGTTGCCGGACTCATCCACGAGACCAACACGTACGCCGCCGAGTTCGCGGGCATGACGCCACTGCGCGCGTTCGAGCAGTATCGGGGCGACGAGATCCTGGCGGCATTCGACAAATCGAATCATCAGGTTGGCGGTTTTATCGAAGGCGCACGCAAAACCGGCGCCACGCTCGTTCCCACCTACGTCGGGCAGGCGACGCCATCGGGCACGATTGAAGCCAGCGCGTATGCCGCCATGAAGCAGGCAGTTCTCGATGGCATTCGCGCCGCGCTGCCGGTTGACGGCGTGCTGCTGGCCCTGCATGGCGCCGGTGTCGCCGACGGCACCGAGGACATCGAGGGCGATCTGGCGCTTGCCGTTCGCGCGCTGGTCGGGCCCGGTGTCCCGATTGCCGCGGTCTACGATCTGCACGGCAACATGACGGACGCGATGCGGGATGCTTGCAACCTGACGTTGCCGTGCAAGCTGTATCCGCATACCGACTTCCATGAACGAGGCGTCGAAGCCGTCGAGTTGCTGCTTGAGATGATTGGCGGAAGGCTCACGCCGGTCACCGCGACGCGAAGCCTGCCGATGCTGCCGTACATCGTGACGACACAGGACGGGTTCATCCCCGCGGAGGTCAATGACGTTTGCCAGAAACTGGCCGCCCAGCCGGGCGTAATCGACTGCTCGTGGTTCCACGGCTTCCCCTACGCGGATATCGCGGCGCCCTGCCCGGTGGTCGTGTGTACCACGACCGGAGACGCCGCGCTCGCGCAGCGCTGCGCCGACGAAGTCGCGCAATGGATCTGGTCGCATCGCGAGGAATTCCGTCCGACGTTCCCGTCACCGGCACAGGGCATCGCCCTTGCCTTGTCGGCGGGAGAGGGTCCGGTTGTCGTCAACGAGTACGCAGACAACCCTGGTGGCGGCACGCCCGGAGACGGCACGCATTTGCTTCGTGCGTTACTGGATGCCGGTCCGCCCGCCGGTACGTGCTGTTTCGCATCGATCAACGACGCGGCCGTGGTTGCACAAGCACAGCGCGCGGGTGTGGGCGCCACGATCAGGGTCTCGCTGGGCGGCAAGCAAGGCCGCTTTCAGGGCGTGCCGATCGAGGCCGATGCCTATGTGAAATGCATCACGGACGGTCGTTTCGTCAATCGGCCTGGCTCGATGTTCGAAGGGGTTCGCTTCGACCTGGGGGCGATGTGTCGGCTGATCATCGATGGTGTCGATGTCATCGTGGCTTCGCGGGCAGAGCAGATCTTTGATGTCGAGCCGTTTGCGCTGCATGGGTTGGATGTCACTGGGTACAAGGTCGTGGCGATCAAGGGGGCCAATCACTTCCGTGCTGGCTATCGGACGGTTGCTAAGCAAGTCATTTCCGTCGACAGTGAAGGCTTGAGTACGGCTGCGATTGCGTCGTTTCCGCGTGAAAGGCTCGTCGGGGAGTTTTGGCCTTTGTGCGACGAGGTGCGGTTTAACGGCGGTGCCGAAGTCTTATGACAGAAGCACGCTTGATAGGTCTGGCCGGCCGGAACCAGACGTGGTCCTTGAACGCTCCCGCGCGCAATATCGATCTGTATCCTGACGGCGCTCTGCCGTGACGCCGCGCTCCGTTCGGAAGCACTGCGCACGCCTGGCTGAACCCGATGGGGATGGCCCGCGCCGCGTGGATCAGCGGTTGATGCGTATAGAACAACGACATCCCAGCCAATGAACCGCATCGGGGTAAGGTTCTCGCTATCGAACGTTCTGGATTGCATATGGCCGCCCTCTCCATCAGCCTTTAGCACGCGGTACTGTACGTAGCAGTCCCCGCAGGCGTACTGCATGTAGATAACATCAATCGTTACGTTCTCGTCGGACAGGCTAAAGGGGTACACAAAGACAAAAGAAATCCCCGACCAGCAATGCAAGAAAATGAGTGACGACTGCGCGAAGGACAGGTTTCATTTCGCCAACTCGCTCTCGTCCAGAGCGCCTGCCTTCTTGGTCCTTATCAGGAGCTTACCGCCCCTGTATATCGCCCGCCCCAAATGCCTGTAATCCTGGTCCGGAATTTCCGTCTTATCCCCATTGATCCGCGGATCGGTGCCCGTCGTGTGCCCAATCACGACGGACTTCGTCTTTCCAGCCTCAAAGAGGTACTTCGAGAAATCGGCCACGATGTTGTCCGATCGGGCTGCGGTCTGGCACCCGTGGATCTCCACCTTGGTGTCTTCGGTGAAATTACCGAACTTTAGCTTCCTGAGATGCGCACGAGAGAATGAGTCGTTGTGGAAGATATAGCGATACAGCCTGATATTGTTCAAAAAGCTGACATCCTTGTCATTTCTGACGGTGACCATGAAGAAGTTGTCCGGTCCCCCATGCGTGAAGATGTCCAGCGACCGGATACTGTTTGGCTTCTGATCGTTGATCTCGAGAATCAGTGACTGCAGCGACCGCAATCTCTTGTTGATTATCACGTACTTGTTCTTGTCATCTCTCTTGTAGTTTTTGGCATGGCGGCCATCTGGAAGGCTGAATTGTCGCTCTGCGCATAGGCCCCACCCCACAACAGTAAGCGGACTTTTCGATCATATTGAACCGTGTGAACGGAGTCTTTGGTTGTGTTTGTCCGTGCCTTCTGGCCTTTCAGATTGCCGCTCATGCTTTCCCCTCCATCCGCATTTCAGCGTCGTCGCCCAAATAGAGGGTGAGCATCTCCGGCCTCTCTGTACTCACCCGCTCACAACGTCCATCAGCGTCCGTGTAGCCGCGGTACGTGGCACCGTCTGAGGTCTCTATGTAGTAAGCGAGGCCTGCTATCGGTGCGTGGGTGTTGCCGTCGACAACTCGCACCTGTTCGTCGTAGGTATCGCCAGCGGCTTCTTCAGATTCTGTGGCCCCGGTGATCTTGGAGTGAGGAGATGGGGACGAAGAGCCTGCACCTCGGCGGTTGACTTCGACGGTGAAATTCCCTTGCGACGGAAGCACGATTGGATGGGTTGAACATCCGCAGTACACCCCGCGCACCACTGACCAGAATCTGCTTGCCCTCGATATCAAAGGCCGGGTAGCAATCATTCCTTACCTCACCGCCCGACTTGCAGGCAGGGCAGGACGCGTAGTCGCCCTCCACACCGACCGTCGTCCCATGGTGCAAGACACTCCGCCCGGTTGCGATCAGGATGCCGACCGTGCTTGTCTTGTCACCGTTCTTCAATGGATAGCGAATATCAGCCACGTAGATCTCCGATCCCTGACATGCGTTGGAACGGAAAGCTATACGTGACGCCGCTGCAGGATGTCTTTATAGCAAATCCGAAAATTGGTTGGAAATATCTGCAATTCCGTGCGCCGATGGGGCCCGCCTGGCTCTTCACGATGCCCGGTCATGCGACGAGATGCAGTTCGACGCCAGCGCCCGCAACTCCCGCGCCATAGCAGGCGCCACCTGACTGGCGCAACGGGCAAGATTAACTTGCATGGCCGTCGGCGACGTCCAAAAAGCATCGGGTCAATGCTGTAATCCCGCTGATCCAGCCATACAAGCAGATCCAGCAAGTGCCACAGTGTGGTGCTGCCTTCATGGCATCTAGTTAAAATTGGTATACCCACGAAATACTTTCGAGAATAGCGCCGCCCGCTTTACCTTGCGTGCTATCGGTGGCGTTGATATCCTCGAAATCATCGCATTCAAGAATTTCATTGATTTCGTGATTCGGTTTCATGTTGATCTCCTTACGGTTTAACTTAATCAACGTAACATCAGGTAACTTCTTTCCCCTCTTTTTTGGATTGGCTCATGCGGTTTTGCCAAGGTGATGGCGACCGTCTGCTTATAGGTATAGGTGCGCGATTAGAAGAGCGTGTTCAGAGAATTCGGAAGATCACAGGAGAAATTTTCGATCCTTCGCGATTTGGCTAGCCCTCGGGGAGAGGTAGGCTGCGGCGCAGCGAAAGATTCTCTTGGTTCTGGATGTCAGGTGATGCCGTGCGACACAGGCGGGCTCTCGATGATGGTGGGGCTCACCGATATCGCCGATGCGTCGGCATGTCCCGCCAGAACATGCCAAGCTGATGATCGGCTATCCCGAGTTTTTCCCGGCGCCGGTGCTCCCATGCCGGGGACACATACACGGTATTGTCGGCGGAACACTCAAGGAAACTGTTACTTCATGCCAGGACCGTCGCAGAAAGAACCGCTGATTTCGGCATATTTTGCACGCAGCTATCTGATTTCGCGATTGAATCCGATGAGGCCATGCAGGCGCAGGCGTCGCAGCTCGTAGCTCATGCGCCCCGGGCCGATTTCGCCAGGACGCAGGCCCAGCAGCACGGCGTAGGCTTGGCGCAGGTCTTGATTGGTAAAGCCGCGTGCGACGAAGACGAACATCACCAGCGCATGCAGCAGGGCCTGGACCTTCGGGTCGGCAAAGCGCAGCGCCGGAGCACGCTGCCCGTCAACGTGGCGTGCACGCTGCAGGTCCTGGAACGCGTCTTCGCCCAATGCGCAGTCGTGGCTGATCTGCTCGATCTCGAGCATGCGCCGGTTGGCGGCAAAGCCGATGCTGCGCAACTCGGGCAAGTTGCGCAGCA